>NZ_JAHLDL010000021.1 GCF_018861315.1 Clostridium bowmanii
GAAGTTATTATGGTGAGTGATTCATACAAAGACTGGCTCAAACTCAAGAATAAGTTGACTCACTCACCATTTTAAAACACTCACCATAATGGCGAAAATGGGGAGCTCCCCATTTTAGACACGCTCATGCAACTATCTATTACAGACAAACAAAAGATATAAAACAAGTGCAGGAGAGATTAGGACATTCTCAAATACAAACAACAATAAATATGTATTTACACCCTTCGGATGAAGATATAAGGGCAGGGTGGGAAATAGCACAATCAGCTTTCAAAATTAGCACTATTGAAAATAGTGGGGATGCCTACAAATGATAAATGCATTAACCATACTTGGATACAATACAGTAACAGAATACCAACAAAAAATCGAAGAAGAACTATCAATTTATACAGAAAAGTTTATTAATGCTGATGGTTCAGTAAATTATAAGAAAGTTAGCACATCATATTTTATAGATAATGATAAATGGAATATGGATTTCTTTGATGGTATAGAGCAGTTTAAAAAGCAATGCCAAAGGTATAAGTACACAAACAAGAATATATATTTTAAATTTAACAATCCTAATATTAATACGGAAATTAAATTTATATTCTATCATAAGGTTTTTAATAATGAATGGTCTTTCGCTACTGCTTTTGTAAACAATACTATGTTTAAACAATTATCAAACTTTATAAATGAGAAGTATCCCACGCTAAATTCTATTTTAAATTTAGATAAAGATAAAGCCAATTTTGAATGGGTAGATTGGCTTGTAAATAATGGAACTAAAACAATATGCAATGCCATTTCTAAATGCAATGGTAAAGAATATTCACATAAAATGTGGATATCAAACTTATTAAACCAAGTTTATAAGGAGTTAGTAAGCCTTGCCGATACAAGAGAAGAGTGGCATAAAGACATTTGGGATGTAAGAAATCTCGAACAATATGGTATAGGTTTTAATAAATCAAAAACCCATTATTTTATAACTTTTACTTCAATAAAAAATAAGAACATTAGAAAAGAAGTTAAGAGATATTTTAAACAAAGATTGTTATGTAATAATAAATTCTCAACTGGAAATGCAGTGTTTGTTTTAAATTATTTGTGTGACTTTATAAACTACATATCACAATTAGAACCTACTTGGAATGATTTTAAGAATTTAGAAAGAAAACATATAGAAATGTATATTGAATGGTTGAATTCTTATACGAAAAATAATTTGAATCAAAAAAATGCAGATCCACTGGGATATAAACTAAAAGCTTTGAATTGTATTCTAAAATTCTTATCAGATATTCAAATAAGAGAATATGAAATTGCTCCTGTTAAAAATGTAAGAATACTTATTTACCCAGAAGATAAACCAACTATAAAGAAAAAGCCTTATGACCAAATAGACTATGTTCCAGATTATGTTTTAGAACAATTATTCAACAATATAAATAACCTTAATAACGAAATAGTTCCTGTAGTATGGGTAATGTATAAAACAGGGCTTCGTATATCTGATGTTTTAGGATTAAAACAAGATTGTTTAATTAAAATTAACAATAAGTTTTGGGTAGAAGCTGATATAGAAAAGACTTATGTTAAAGGTCACAGAATACCTATTGATGATGCACTTGCAGATATATTAGCATTTTTAATCCATACCTCAAAGCAAAACAGTAATCAAGATAATAACCCCCAATTTTTTATTTTTAATAGATATACAGGTATTAGAAAAGGTAGGCCTTACTCGCAAACATGGATACAAGATAATCTTAATGCTTTTGCTAGAAAATATAATATAACAGATGAACTAGGAAATCTCTATCACTTCAAAAACCATGCATTTAGGCATACTTATGCTATAAAAATGCTGAATGGTGGCGCTGACATATTAACTGTCCAAGAATTATTAGCTCATGCCTCACCAGAAATGACTATGAGATACGCAAAACTTCTTGATGATAATAAAAGAAAAGTATTTGATAATGTAATAAAGCAAGGAGTTTTTAGTTTTAATGTAGATGGCAAACTCAGTGAAGAAACAAATGGAGAGATACCTAAGGACATACTTGATATGCTTTGGGCAAATCATAAACTAAATGCTATAGACACTCCTTACGGTACTTGTTTTCAACGAAGTAAAGGTAAATGTACTTTTGCAAAACAACCTCCATGTTTAACTTGTAATGCAGGTAAGCCTTGTAAAGACTTGGGAGTAGGTATTTTTGAAGGTGATGTTAATAAATATGAGATTCATATTAACTCTACAAAGGCTCTTATAGAACAGGCTAAAAAATTTAATCGTAAATATATGGTAAAAGAAAATGAAGATCTTTTAAATATTTATGAAGAAATATTTAATACAATAAAAAATGGGAATACTGTATATGGTAGATTAGAAAGATTAATTTAGTGAGGTGATACATATGAGCGAATATGACCGTAAAAAGCACTTAGAACAACTTCATGCTGCAAGGAAGGCTAATACTCGCAAAAAAGTTGATGAGGCTATAAAACTACTTATAAGAATAAATAAGACTATAAATTTTAATAGTGTATCGCAGGAAGCAGGATTAACCAAAGCAACTTTATATAATAATGCTGATATTAGAGAAAGAATTGAAACTTTAAGAAATCAACAAGCTCAAGTACCCACTCCAGCTCAAGTTAAAAGAGGAATGGATGAAAATAATAAAGATGCAATAATTGCAAGTCTTAAAAGGAAGATTAAAAAACTTGGTGAAGAAAATAAGCAAATAAAAGAACAAGTTAAAATTAATTATGGAGAGATATATAAAAGCATATAATTGTCAGTAGATATGATATGTATATAAAGAAATAATGAAGGAATGAGGTGGATCTTTAATGAGTTTATATAGTTTCTTTATTAAAGATAAATTATGATTATTACAAAAAAATATATACAAAATTTAAGTAATAAATCATTCTTAAATATATCAGAGAACATGAAGAATATTATTCTTGAGAATCTTGGCAAAGAACCTGAACCTGATGAAGCTGGACATTACTATGAATACACAGATCAAGATATTGGTGAGCAAGTAAGAAAAATACTTGTAATTAATAAAGCATGAAAAATAAGACAAGAGCTCATATTATACATGTATAATATGGCTCTTGTCTTATTCCACAGTGTTTTTATCAATTAGGTATTGATAATTATAAACCCGCATTTTCTTCTATACACCCAAAGTTTAGTAAGAACCCATTTTAATGCAGTTTCGCTCTTTTTTTTTAAAATTATCTTAATAGCTGAAGTACTTGTTGTGGCTGTTGATTTGCTTGTGCAAGCATAGCCTGAGCAGCCTGAGAAAGAATATTATTCTTTGAGAATGTTGACATTTCTTTTGCCATATCTACATCTCTTATTCTTGATTCAGCCGAAGTCATATTTTCTGATGTTGTTCCTAAATTAGCTATAGTATGCTCTAATCTATTTGTATAAGCACCAAGTTTTGCTCTTTCAGATGAAACGGTAGTAATAGCAGTACTAATTGTAGTTATTGCTGCTGTAGCTAAAGTTGCACTTGTAACATCTAATGCATACTCAGCTGCTGCTGCACTCGCTAAATTACTCTTATCAGATAATTCATTGCTACTTCCAGTAGCTATACCTGTCCCCCCCGAAACTCCTGCAACACCTAATTTTGTAGAACGCATATCACCAATATCAACTGTGAACTGTTGATTAGAATTAGCTCCTATTTGAAGAGTTGCTGCTCCATCTACTCCCACTGCAGCTGTACCAGTCTTATTACCATTGATAAGCTTTTGTGTATTGAATTCTGTTGTGTTACCAATTCTATTAATTTCTGATGTTAAAGCATTTACTTCCTTTTGAATTGCTCCTCTATCCTCAGTTGTATTTGTATCTGTACCTGCTTGTACTGCGAGTTCTCTCATTCTTTGAAGAATCGCAGTAGTTTCATTTAATGCACCCTCAGCTGTTTGAACCATTGAAATACCATCTTGGGCATTTGATGAAGCTTGATCAAGTCCTCTAATCTGGCCTCTCATTTTTTCTGATATAGCAAGACCAGCTGCATCATCACCAGCTGTATTGATTCTAAGACCTGATGATAATTTTTGCATTGATTTACCTGCTGCACCTGAATTAATGTTCATGTTTCTATTTGCGTTCATTGCTGCTAAATTGTGATTAATTATCATAATAAATTCCTCCTTGATTTTTAAGTGGACATCCATGTTCCACTGTATTTACAGTAAGCTTTATATTGTTATAGTCTTAAATATCAATCAATTTTTCTATTTAAAATTATCTTAATAGTTGAAGAACTTGTTGTGGCTGTTGGTTTGCTTGTGCAAGCATAGCCTGAGCAGCCTGAGAAAGAATGTTATTTTTTGAGAATGTTGACATTTCTTTTGCCATATCTACATCTCTTATTCTTGATTCAGCAGATGTCATATTTTCTGATGTTGTTCCTAAATTAGCTATTGTATGCTCTAATCTATTTGTATAAGCACCAAGTTTTGCTCTTTCAGATGAAACAGTAGTAATAGCCGTACTAATCGTTGTTATTGCTACTGTAGCCAAACTTGCTGTTGTAACATCTAATGCATACTCTGAAACACCAGAAGCACTTAAATCTGATAATGCATTCGAAGCGCCCGTAGCACCAGCAGCAGCAAATCCGCCTGTTGCTGCAGTTGTGCCTGAAAGTTTTAAAGATTTAGAACGCATATCACCAATATCAACCGTGAACTGTTGATTAGAATTAGCACCTATTTGAAGTGTCGCCGCACCATCAGTAATTACTCCTGTAGTTACAGCTGTACCAGTCTTATTACCATTAATAAGCTTTTGTGTATTGAATTCTGTTGTGTTACCAATTCTATTGATTTCTGATGTTAAAGCATTTACTTCCTTTTGAATTGCTCCTCTATCCTCAGTTGTATTTGTATCTGTACCTGCTTGTACTGCAAGTTCCCTCATTCTTTGAAGAATTGCAGTAGTTTCATTTAATGCACCTTCAGCTGTTTGAACCATTGAAATACCATCTTGAGCATTTGATGAAGCTTGATCAAGACCTCTGATTTGGCCTCTCATTTTTTCAGAGATTGCAAGACCTGCTGCATCATCACCAGCTGCATTTATCCTAAGACCTGAAGAAAGTTTCTGCATTGATTTACCTGCTGCACCTGAATTAATGTTCATGTTTCTGTTTGCGTTCATTGCTGCTAAATTGTGATTGATTATCATAATAAATTCCTCCTTGATTTTTAAGTGGACATCCCTGTTCCACTATATTTATAATAAGCTTTTTATGGTCATAATCTTAAATATCAATCAATTTTCCTCAACATTATCTTAATAGCTGAAGAACTTGTTGTGGCTGTTGGTTTGCTTGTGCAAGCATAGCCTGAGCAGCCTGAGAAAGAATATTATTCTTTGAGAATGTTGACATTTCTTTTGCCATATCTACGTCTCTTATTCTTGATTCAGCTGATGTCATATTTTCTGATGTTGTTCCTAAATTAGCTATAGTGTGCTCTAATCTATTAGTATAAGCACCAAGTTTTGCTCTTTCTGATGAAACTGTAGTTATAGCAGTACTAATTGTAGTTATTGCTGTTGTAGCTAAAGTTGCACTTGTAACATCTAATGCATACTCAGCAGCAGATCCAGAAGTTAAATCACTCTTATCAGATAATGCATTACTAGCCCCAGTAGAAAAACTTGTAGCACCAGAAGCTCCAGCAATACCTAATTTTGTAGAACGCATATCACCAATATCAACAGTGAACTGTTGATTTGAATTAGCACCTATTTGAAGTGTCGCTACACCATCTCCGCTTGCACCTGATGCACTAGACTTATTACCATTAATAAGCTTTTGTGTATTAAATTCTGTTGTGTTACCAATTCTATTAATTTCTGATGTTAAAGCATTCACTTCTTTTTGAATTGCTCCTCTATCCTCAGTTGTATTTGTATCTGTTCCTGCTTGCACTGCAAGTTCTCTCATTCTTTGAAGAATTGCGGTAGTTTCATTTAATGCACCCTCAGCTGTTTGAACCATTGAAATACCATCTTGAGCATTTGATGAAGCTTGATCAAGTCCTCTGATTTGGCCTCTCATTTTTTCTGATATAGCAAGACCTGCTGCGTCATCTCCAGCTGTATTGATTCTAAGACCTGAAGAAAGTTTCTGCATTGATTTACCTGCTGCACCTGAATTAATGTTCATGTTTCTGTTTGCGTTCATTGCTGCTAAATTGTGATTGATTATCATAATAAATTCCTCCTTGAATTTTTAGTAGGACATCCTTGTCCTCTATTTGTTTTTATAGTTAAGCTCTTTGAGCCATACTAACTAATTTATTGATGTTATTTTCTAGTTTGTTTTTGTTCCTATTATATATATCGCTACTATAAATAGAAACTTTATAGTTTTTTACAACATTTTTCAAAAAAACTTTTCATCAAATTTCTCTGCTCAAAAACACTGCTTTAGCAGATAATTTATTATACCCCGCCATTCCAACATGCCTTTTCTCGTTTTGTTTTATTTTTTTCAATAAATCACTTTTTCTAACTTTCATTTCAGATGCTAATACCTGCTCTAAATTTTCTATTCCATATTTGACATAGAATTTCTTCAGTTCCTCTTTTAAATAATTATTTTTATTAATATCGTCTAAAATTAACTGCCTTTGTTGAAATATCTCTCCTAGTTTCTCATATTTCTCTGCATTAACTATTTCAATAATAGTCAAAGTGATATTTTTATATTTAATAAGATTTTCCTCTAAATTCAATTTATCACCCGCTTTATTTAAATTAGAATCACTTTTACTATTGTCAGATACCACTTACATTTAAGAACTTGTCCCAAGCATAGATGCAAGTGAACTCTGTTGCGAATTCAAAGCATTCATAGCTGTTTCTAATGCTGTAAATTTAGCATAATACCTAGTTTGCGCAGCCTGAAGTTGAGTTTGAAATCTACTAACACTTAAAACCTTACTATAGACTTGATCAGGGAGTGTATTTTTTCCAGAAGTACCTAAACTACTGTTATCATATTGCTTATTTACGAATATATTCATATATCCGGCTGTAGTATACTTACCATCTTTACCTACCCCAGGTGATGCAACATAATCTCTTATTATGTTGTCCATTCTTTTGAATATTCCATCCTCATTGTATTTTTTTGAACCTATATAAGCTGTATTTGAATCTAAAGTGCTGCTAGAAGACCCAATAAATAATTTTTTAAAGTCATCCATATGATTTTCAATAGCATTTTTAAATTTTGCCTCATCCCCATCCTTAATTACAAGTTTACCACCATCTGAAAGATCCTCTGATGTTCCTAAGCCTATAGCCCCACTTCCATAGCTACCAAAACTTAAAGATACTTTTCCAGCGCTAGTATCTGCACTATCATAAGCACTGTAAACAGGTGCATAAAGTACTCCTCTAAGTTGCGTCAACAAACTACTTAAATAATCATCTTTTCTAAGTAATCCAACCTTAGCTTTAGCTTCCCATGTCTTAATTTGGTCTTCACTCATACTTGTTCTTTGATCGTCAGTTAATGGAGCAAAGTCCTTATCTTTTTTTTCTGTTAATTTTGTATTTATCGTTGATACTATAGTATTATAATCCTCAATAAATTTTTTCACATTAGTAACAACAGTATCTGAATTTGCTGTCACCGTTACATTTGAAGATTCACCTGTTTTACTAACTCCTACAAGATTATAATTAACTCCATTTACTGTAAATTTATTAGAACTTTGAGTGGTTGTTGTAGCTGTTTGTCCTGGAGCTGTTATAGCAACTATAGCATCTTCACCTATATCTATAATTGTAGTTTCAGTGCTGGATATGCCTAATTTAGCTATTACACTATCACCTGTTGATCCATTGGTTATGCTAATATTTGAATTAGACCCATCACCCTTAGATTTAAACGAAATTTTCCCCGTTGTATCGTCTATATTCATTGTAATTTGCCCACCGGTCGCACTATTCACTGCATCCATCAAATTCTGGATGGTAGTAGTGTCATTTACTGTAAGCGAAACTGGGTAATCAGTAGTTCCACTTTTCAAAGTGAATTTTAGATTTCCAGCAGTTCCTGTGGTGAACTTGAAATCTGAAACTAATTTTGAACTTGAAGATATTCCGCTATTAATAACTAAATCATCAGTTATTCCAAGAACAGAGCTTCCATGAGCGGTACTCTCTAATGTAATGCTAGTTGTAGCATCCAACTTTGTAAATTTAATGTAACTACCAGTTTCATCATTTACATAAGAAGCAGAAATTTTACCTTTCAAAGAAGTTTTTTCAGGACTTGTTGTCGTCACAGATAGCGCAATTTTTTTATTTATATCCTCTGCCAACTTAGACATATTGGCATTTGTTGGAGTAGTATCCGTTAAAGCACTTAAGCTAATGCTTGCCCAACCATCAAAATTTAAAGTTTTCCCACTCCAATTTGATAAATCTGTTACCTTAATCATTGAATTATTATTATCTCCCTCAATCTCCGCTTGCTGTGCCAACTGTGTAACATTCACCTTATATGTTCCAGCCTTAGCAGTTGACGCCGATGTTGCCATAACTACAGATGTGCCATCACTTGTAGCTGTATTAATGTTAAAAGAATTCCCCGACATCATATACTTACTTGAAAGCGGATCAAAATAATCCTGTAATCCCTTCACACCTTTAATAATTTCCCTATACCCTTCTTGCTGCCACTGAACTGTCTGCTTTGCCGCATTTGCTTTATCAATCTTCGATTGATAATTTGAAACCATAGATTTAACCAGTGCATCTGTATCAATACCAGATGCCATACCCGATATTCTTAACATATTAGCACTTGATTTAGTTCCACTAGTAGCACCTGTTGGATAAATGCTTGTCATACATAATCACCACCTATTTTATTTTCCGCCTTTAGATTTTTTATAAGCCTCATTCCAAGTATCCCTAACATCTTCAATCAGCGGAATTATTTCATTCATTATTTCTTCACTTTTCTTAATATTAGCCTCCGTAAGTCTACGTGCAATAAAGTCATAAACCTGCATTAAACTTTCCGCCCATTCCCCACCTTTTGCCACATCTAAAGTTGCCATTAATTCATAAAATATATTCTGAGTTTTTACAATGTTTTCATGAGCTTTTTTAACGTCTTTATCTACCATGGCTTGTCTACCTATTTTTGAAAATTTTGCAGCACCATCTACTAGCATCAAAAGCAATTGATCCTTTGATGCAAAATTCACACTATTGCTTTTATAAGTATTAAATGCGTTTCCATAAGCGTTCATTGCCATAATCACCACCTCTACTTTTTAGTATCTATAAAATTTCCCATTATCTTTTGCTCTTTTTCTAGTGCTTCTTTAAAAACCTCTACATCATATTGATTAGTTTTGTATGCTCCTACTGTTATTTTGTGATGTTTCTTATATTTTGAAAGTTTGTACTTATAATCTTCGTAAGAACTTGAGTTATCTCTGGGATTTCTGTCTTTATTTACAGTTATTTCATTTTTTCTGTGAATTATACCAGACTTGGTTGTGTCTTTAACTCGTTTTCGTATTTCAACATCAATTTTATTTAATTTAAATTCCATAATACTCCTCCCATCTTTATCCTAGTGGGTTACGAATTTTACTCTTAAAACCTATGCCTTTTTATCTACTAAAACACCAGCCATTTCACACATTTCAGCTACCATATCCAGTATCTTTTCATTTGGAATTTCATTTATTATTTCATTTGTATTGTTATCAATTACGCTTACAATCATTTGATTTAGCTTATCATGCTTTTTATATTGCAAGTGGGTGCCTTCGCCCTCTAACAATTTATTTATTTTACTTACTGCATTTTTAATTTCTTTTTCACCCTTATCTTTTTCACTTAGTGAATTTTCATTTTCAGCAGACTTTGATACAGAAACATTTTCTGTTACTTTATGAGTTTTAACAAAATCCATAGATTTGTTTCCACTAACACCTCTGATTTCCATTCTTTCCCTCCCATATTTATTTTTTTAATTTCTCTAGTGAAGATGCATCAAAAATAACAGCTCTTTGGTTTTCATCCGTCACTTCTTTATAAAGTTCTGATCTTAAAATGCTAATTTCTCTAGGTGCATTTATAGCAATTTTTACAGAGCCATTTTCAATTTTAACTATAGTTATTTCTACGTCGTCACCTATTAACAGGGATTCACCTTTTTTTCTACCTATTACTAACATTTATACATCCCCTTGCTTCTCTTTGGCGTAAATAACAATTATAAATTGTCATTTCTTTTAAATAGAGGTTGTTTTATTTTATATTTATCATTATCCAATATTAATTGTTCCCCTAATTTCTCTTTTATATTAATAATTATGGGAGCTTTTAAATTAGTTGTCATATTCTCAATATTTGAATCTAGTGTTACTGTAGTTAATACTAATACTTGTTCAGGTTTAGCTATTTGTAGTTCTTTTATATCAGGGTCTGGTATTTTAAATTCATAATCAGAAACTAGTGTAAATGGTGATACCAAAACTAAACCAACCTCAGTAGCCTCAATTGAGTGTAATATACTAAAAACTTCATTACTTTCTAAGGGAAAAATAATAAAGTTTTTTAAATCTTTAAATCCCGGTAACCCTTTTTTAAATACGATGATATCGTCATTACTGTATTCTCTAACTCCATGATACTTAGTAATTAGCTCCATATCACAAATCAACTCCTTTAGTAAAAATCATTTTTCTCTTGTTATAATTTTTCACAATAAGTTTTTAGTTCTCCACCTTCAATCTTCAATCATAAATTATTCTATCTTAGATAATCAAGTAATGAAGGCTGAAGCACCTTAGCACTGGTTTGAAGTGATGCCATATATATGGTTTGCATAGTTGCATATTGCATTGCTGTTTCTGTAATATCTATATCTTCTGTTGCTGACAAGATTTCTGTCATATTTAAATTCTGATCTGTATTCCTACTTTCAGCGCTTTCCATTCTATTTTGCTTAGCACCAACTTCTGAACGTAGCTTTAACACATTGGTCATAACGTCTTGAATACCTTTCAAATCTCCATTGGTCAAAGATTTAATATCTTCAGGCTTTGTAGAGTCAAGATGACTAGTAATACCTTCCAATAATTTCATAAGATTCTCACCAGCGCCCGTTCCATAGTTTAAAACTTGCGAAGCTGTAATATTATAATCCATAGTTACTCCTTGTGATACTTCCACCAATAACATGTCTGGTCCAGGTCTTAATCCTAACTCTTTAGTTTCAGTGGTATCAGAAAATGTTATAGCTCCTGATGGGCTATTGATTTCAAATCTTCCATCAGTGGTTCTTGTAACTTTAGCTAATTCAATATACCCAGCTTCTCCTAATAATTTCGCACCATTAGCAGTTGTTATAGCATTATTAATACTATCTTCAATAGTTTTAGCTGTAACTACCATAGTGCCTCCACTTGTAATCTCTGCGGTTGTTGTTACTTCCATTGCTACTCCATTTAAGGATATATCAAATTTAGTCCCTGCCGCTACTGTTGCACCTCCATAAGCATTTAAATTTGTAAGTTCCGCAACTACTTTTAATTTTGCATTTGAAACTAACTCACTATTTCCATCTACAGTATTTGTTCCTACTGGTTTACTTGCTCCGTCTGTTCCCCCAAATATATACTTTCCATCAAAGCTTGTATTTATCAATTGTGAAAGCTCTTGGACCCTCTGATTTATTTCATCCTTAATTGCTTTTCTTGAATTAGGATCACTGGCAGAACCTCCCGTAGATACTAAAAGTTCATCAATTCTTCCAATTACTTTTCCTATATGATCTAGGGTTGTATCTGTTACATCAAGCCAATTTGCTGTATTCTTTATATTGCTATTATATTGTTTGTTTGCATCTATCTCTGAATACATTTGCATTATCTTAGAAGCCTTAGCAGGGTCATCTGAAGGTTTATTTATTTGTTTACCAGAAGCCATTTGATTTTGTATTGTGCTCAAATTACTTAAATTTGTTCTCATATCTCTCAAAAAATTATTTGATAACATTTGATTTGTTACTCTCATATATTCACCCCTTAATTAGTACAGATAAATCATCACCTGCAGTATTTAATCACTTATTTTTTCAATCCATTTATAACCAAATCCAAAAGTTCATCAACAGTTGAAATTATCTTTGCATTAGCTTGATAAGCATGTTGAAATTGAATCATATTAGCCATTTCTTCATCTAATGATACACTAGATATGGAAGTCCTTGATTCGTTTAATCCTGCAAGTAGTGTTGTATGATTTTTTACAGTTTTTTTTGCGTATTGGGTTTGGTCGGCTAATCTAGTCACGGTATCTGTAAAATAGCCACTAATAGTCATTCCATTTGAACTAGACTTAACAGTGTTAAATCCTAAAGTAGTATCTACACTAAATCTATTCGTTAGAAGATCATCTCTCGTTGTCACCTCACCAATACTTTGAATTTCCAATTTCACATCTCTAAGCTGTGAAATAGCTAATGCCCTCTTTCCATCTGACGTTCCCGTAGTAACACCAACTCCAACATTAATAAGCATAACATCATCAAGAATTTTTTTATTAACTGAAATATTTCCTGCTGTTATTTTATCCTCTAAACCACCCACATCGCTATTAACAAAAAACTTAAGTGTATCATTCGTTGCATCGCTTTCACCACTATGCACAGCATTTACAGAAAAAGCAATAGCCTTAGCTAGATTATTTAACTCCCCTATATATTTGTCTATATCAGCTTGTACAGACATATACCCATTTAATTCTCCCGTTATAGGCTTAAATATTTGATAATCAGTCTCCGTCGCTACTACTGATCCATCAGTAATTGTTGTAACAGCACCCTTGGAGTCCGTCCCTGCAATTCTATTTTTGTCTTTATCTATCGCATACCCTTCCTTATCCGCCCAAAGAACTCTGTTTTGGTCTAAATCTGTATATTGAGTATCAGTTAAATCCATGGTTATTGTAACTTTATTCTTATCCGATGATATATCCCCATTTTTGTAATAAGTAACATCATATTTTCCAGCTGTATTTTTTTCAATCTTACTAACATAAGAAAATCTGCTTACGTCATCTTTTGAATCACTTCTTACAAAGTATAAATCATCACCAGGAACCGGTCCCCCAACATTATCAGTAGCCTTTAAATCCTCCCCCGCCAATGCTTTCTTATCTATACTAATACCAAATTTAGTGCTTAGTTGATCTACTAATAAGTCCCTTTTATCCATTAAATCATTAGGCTCATTGCCACCAATTTTCACCGCTCTAACCTGTTGGTTCAATTCATCTATCTGATCGATCATACCATTTACATCCACTACATCCTTCTGAATAACCTGTTGACAATTCTCTTTTAGTTTTGATAAGAGATTATACGTACTATTCAGCTGATCTGTTAATGCTTTAGATTTTTGTGCCACTACAGTTCTAGTATTGGAATTTTGGCTTGTGGAAAGCGATGACCAGGAATTAAAGACTTCACCTAGCATACTTGACACACCCGTATCACTAACTTCATTAAAAATACTTTCAACCTCTGTTAAAAATTTCTCACGTCCCTCGTATAATCCCATAGTACCATTTTCAGTTCTTACCTGATAATCTAAATAGCTATCCCTAATTCTTGTTATAGAGGAAACTTGTACACCAGTGCCTAATTGTCCTGCCCCTATAGCATTGTTCATGCTAGGCATACCAAATGGCCTTGTAGTTTCCATGGTAGCCCTTTGTCTTGAATAACCTTCTGTACCAGCATTAGCTATGTTGTGACTTGTTACATCTAATGCCTTTTGTTGAGCAGTCATACCTCGCACAGCTACATTTAAAGTTGAATATAATCCTGACATTTCATTCACCCCAGCCTCATACTATTTTTTTACTTTACCATATGCATTATAAGTTTTTGATTCTCTTACTGGATTTAATACATTTAATATCCTATTTGTAAAACTAAGTCCTTGTTTTATAAGCATTTCATTTGTGTCTTTTTGAAGTACCACTTCTTGTAATAACCGCTTGATTTTATAGTAATTGTTAGTTAGCTCCTGGTCATTGGCTTCTTGAAGAAGTTCTGTCATAGCTCTATTTTCCGTAATCCTTCGCCTTTCAACTTCACTATGAGCTATGTTTTTATTAGCTTTTTTAATCTTGTCCACGCAAGCTTCCATTCCAAAAATATCATTTTCAACTACACATTTGTGCTGCTCTTCAAGCGCTAATAGAAGAATCCCAATAGTTTCTATTTCCTGTATTATGATTTTATTTAGTTTATCTTTCATAACTAAATATCTCTCCCTTTCATAATATCCATCATTCTAGTAGCTGTTAATTTTGGATCCATTTTGTAAGTACCTTGCATTACTTGATTTCTAATAGCTTCTATTTTTTCTTTAGAATTAACTGGTTTACTATCTAATGACATTGCACTTAAGCTTTTCCCCGCTGTTGATAATTCTATAGTATCTTTTTTTGGTGTAGTCACCTTTGATTCTGCTTTAGGTGTATTCTTTTTATAAAAGTTAACCACGTTATTCTTTACTCCATCTATTTTCAATCTTAATCACTCCTTGCTTTTTATAACTTTAATCCTATACTAACTTTTCCATTGTTCTATCTATTTCTATTATCGTATATAATCCATCAAAGTTTATACTGATTTAACTATTAGTCTAATATTAATATTTTGTTTACTAAATATATTTAATTCATTTAATTTCACATAAAAAAATAAAAAGGAATAAATTTTCTTTATTCCTTTTTATATAATATGTAATTTTTTTTATTCCACTAATGCCTTAACCCTTTCTTCTCCACTAATTATACTAGTAATTCTAACACCAAAATTTTCATCTACAACTACTACCTCACCGTAAGCTACTTTTTTACCGTTTACTAATATATCCACTGGTTCTTCTGCTAACTTATCCAGCTCTATTAAAGATCCAGTTCCCAAATTTAAAATATCACGAATGTTCTTTTTAGTTTTTCCAAGTACTACGGAGATTTCTAATGGAACATCTAATATTAAGTCAATATTCCTAGGTGAATTATAAACAGGAGCATTTGTTAATGGTTTAAAGGATGCTTGCTTAACTTCTACTTGTGGCTCTTGCCTTTCAATAGGTTTAGCACGATACTCCGGCTCAGTTTGTGCACTGGTATAAGCTGCTTCCTGCTGCGCTGATATTTTTTGCTCCACCTGTTCTTGTTTTGGTTCTACCGTTGTAGTTTGTGGGATAATTTCTTTTGGAACCTCTAAAGGCTCTTCTGTACCCATCATAATATCTACTATTTTTTTAGCTGTCTTAATAGGAAGTACTTGCATTATAACACTATCAACTAAATCACCAATAGCAATTTTAAAAGCAACCTGAACAACTTGTTCGTCGTCATCTATACTATCACTTAAAGGGGAGGTAGTATCATCCCATATCTTAGATTGAGGTGGAGAAATATTTACTTCTCTAGCAAACATTGTTGCCATAGAAGTTGCAGCAGATCCAATCATCTGATTCATAGCTTCTGAAACAGCACTAATTTCAATTTCTGAAAGCGCAACTGCACCTTCTAGTTTGCCATCCCCACCCATCATGAGGCTTGCAATAACTGCAGCATCAGAAGTCTTCATTACTAAAAGATTTCCCCCTGCAATACCACTTGTAAACTTAACGTCTAGTGCAATATTAGGAAGTTCATAATTACCTCTTAACTCTTTAAGTGTAGTTACTGAAACCACTGGAGTTGCTATATTTACTGGTTGACCTACTATAGTGGAAAGAGCTGTTGATGCTGAGCCCATAGAAATATTTCCAACCTCACCTAGCAAATCGCTCTCAATTTCAGAAAGTTCAAATTGTCCTATAGGTTCAGAACTCGTTTCTTCTGTAGGGCTCATATCACTTCCATTTAGGAGAGCGTCGATTTCTTCTTGTGAAAGAAAGCCGTTACTCATAATTTTCCACATCCTTATCTATTATATCTAATATCTGAATCCCTTTGTTTTTACCTATAGTACCAGGAATACCTGTATAACATAATTGTCCCTCTACAAATACTTTAACTGGGCTGTCACTTGTATTATCCAATGTAATTACGTCCCCTTCCGTTAATTGTAGAAATTCATTTACAGTAATATTTGTCGAACCTAGCACTCCTGTCATTGGAACACTTACTATATTTAACCTACTCTTTAATTTGTCTCTGGATTCACTTACAATTTCTTCATCATTTTCTCTAAACCAATATTGAACCACTAGTTTATCTAATACTTTTTCAATGCTTAAATAAGGTATACAAATATTTATAAATGTACTATTATTACATAGTTCTACTGAAAAAGTAATTAGGGCAACAGGCTCATTGGGCGCTAGGGTTTGATTAAGTGCAGGATTGGTTTCCAATGTCTCAATTTCTGGCTGCACATCTAAAACATCTTCCCAAGCAAGTTTCAAATTAGCTATAAGCCCTGCATTAACATTTCTTAATATATTTTTATCTATATCAGAAAATTCTTTGAGTTTGACCTTTCTAGCACCCATTCCTCCGAGTAGTATATCAATTACTTGATATGAGAATTGAGGATTAGTCTCAAATAATATAGACCCACTTAGCGGTGGCATTTTGAATATAGTTAAAATAGTAGGGTTAGGTATTGAATGAATAAATTCCTCATAGGTTATTTGTTGAATACTTTCAATTTTAACCTTTACATTGTTTCTTAGCTGTGCTGATAAATAACTTGATATTATTCTTCCGTAATTGTCGTGAATTAGCTCAAGAGTTCTCAGATGATCTTTTGAGAATTTTTGAGGGCTTCTAAAATCATATAATTTAATTCTATGTTTTTCCTCTTCACCCGGGAGCTGATCTGGTTCTATTTCCCCAGAAGAAAGGGCAGATAAAAGTGAATCTATTTCACTTTGTGATAATACTTCTGCCATATTCCTACCTCATTTCTCTGTATAACATATGAATACTATTTATCTTTTGATAAGCTCTTATCTTTCGATAAGTTTACTAATATCAATTAACGTAATTATTCTATCATTAAAGTTTATTACCCCTTTAATATAGGTTTTATTTCTATCAGTTTCAATTTTTTCAATTTGTTTTTCATCAATTTCTAATACTTCATCAACTTGGTCTACAGTTACACCAACAGATTCATCGCCTAGGTTTAATATAATAATATTTTCTTGACTGCCTTCACCTTTTTCAATGTCTAAAAGGAGATTTATATCTAATAGAGAAATTATATTACCTCTTAGATTAATTAAACCTTTTATGTAATCTGGAGACTTAGGTACCTTTGTTATCTCCATCATATCATTAATGCTTTGAACTTTAGCTGTTTCCACTGCAAATTGTTCTTCATTAACTTTAAATACTACTACTTGCATAATATTCCCCTCCTAGCCTACAACTTTTTTTATTGCTTCAAGTACCCTATCTGCTTGAAATGGCTTAACAATAAAATCTTTTGCGCCAGCTCTTATTGCATCCATAACCATGCTCTGTTGACCCATAGCGCTACACATAATTATTTTTGCAGCAGGATCGAAAGCTTTAATTGCTTTTACAGCTTCAATTCCATCCATATCAGGCATTGTTATATCCATAGTAACAACATCTGGTTTTTCTACTTTATATAGTTCCACAGCTTTTATTCCATTGCTTGCTTCCCCTACAACCTCAAACCCATTTTTTTCCAATATATCTTTTATCATCATTCGCATAAATGCTGCGTCATCAACAATTAGTACTTTAGCCATTTATATTACCTCCAATTAATTTACACCTAATGAATTTAGTATTTTCTCTAATGATCCAGGCATCGGTATATAATAAAAATGCCCACTCACCTTTTGATTTTCTTGTAAAAACTGTGTTTCTAAATCAAGTACATACTCATCGAATTGACCTGACTCAATAAAAGTAGTTGATAGTATTGCTCCCATCATATCGAGTGCAACTGCTGGCACAGATGGTAAAAGTGTAAGATTCGTAAGTTTTGATATGGCATTCATGTAGGAACTGGAAATAATATTTCCTATTTCACACAATGCTGAACTTCCAATCTCCGTTATCTGTTCTTGCTTTTCGCCCATTAACGTGGATATTATTTTTAGTGCAGCTTCCTTTTCAAAAGTAAACAATATATTTCCTGGGATATCTCCAAGGACTCTTACAATTACACCAATTACTACTTCTTCAACTCCTATTTCAGAAAAAATATCATCAAAAGGAATAATATTTACTGATGGCACTGCCATATCTACTTTTTCATTAAGTAGCTCCGATAATGATGTAGCTGCATTTCCTGCACCAATATTACCTACTTCTTGTAGCACATCTAACTGCATAGCACTAAGCTCAGAATAATCCATATTATGTCCTCCTTATACTAAAGCAGCAACATCTAGTATCAACGTAACTAATCCATCTCCTAAAATAGTTGCTCCTATATATTCTTTTAATCCCTGCAAGGTTTTTCCTAGAGGTTTTATTACTATTTCTTGCTGCCCCAGGAGTGAATCTACTAAAAGTCCTACTATTTTTTCTCCCACTTTTACAATAACAATATATTTCTTTTTGCTGTCACTAGTTTCTATTTGCAATTTCTTGTTTATCCTTACTAAAGGAATCACACTATCATTGTAAACAATAACTTCTTTATTATTAGTTTTCTTAATTAGGTTGTCCTTATAATCTATTACTCTATCAATGTATCCAAGAGAAATTGCCATAGTTTCATCACCAATTTTTACTAGTAGCGCTTGAATAATTTGTAGTGTCAATGGTAATCTTATAATAAATGAGGTACCTTTGTCAATTTCGCTTATTGCATCTACAGTTCCACCCAAAGCAGCAATTTTAGTTTTAACAACATCCATGCCTACTCCACGTCCAGAAATATCTGTTACTTTCTCATTAGTGCTAAAGCCTTGTGCAAAAATCAAGTTCTTTATATCCGCTTCTGACATACCATCAGTATTTATACCAACTTGATTAGCTTTTGTTTTGATTTTATCAACATCCAGCCCTTTACCATCATCTTCCACCTTTATTATGGCTTTAGTGCCCTCAGCATAGGCTATAAGTTTAATTCGACCAATAGGATTTTTCCCTTTAGAAATTCGATCCGCAGCAGGTTCTATACCATGATCTGCAGCATTTCGAAGTAAATGTAGTAATGGTTCTCCTATTTCATCTATAACTGTCCTATCAAGCTCTGTCTCCTGTCCTTGTATTACTAGTTCCATTTCTTTGTTTAAGTCTTTGGACAAGTCTCTTATCATCCTTGGAAATCTATTGAATACTACTTCGAGGGGTAGCATTCTAATCTTCATAACTAAATCTTGCAGCTCTGAGGTAGCTCTTGCTACTTGTTCTAGTGTTTCATTTAAATCAGTTAATTTATGAACACTGCTTATCTGTTCTAGTCTTGTTCTATGGATTACAAGTTCAGACACCATATTCATAAATTTATCTAATCTATCAAGTTCAACTCTCACAGATTGATGAGCTTTTTTATGAACTACAGCTTCTTTCTTATCCTCATTTTTATTCTCTGGGGTGGCCACATTTTTTACTGCTTCACTAGCAACTTCTGGAGACTGCTCAATTGTTTTAAAATCTCCTGGGTTATCAGAAAAATCCTCTTTGCCTTTCTTATCTTCTACATCATATACAATTACTTTTTCTACCTCAGAAATATTAAGCAAAATATCATTAACTTCTTCTTTTAGTTTATTAGTAATATAAATTAAATTTATTTCAAACTCAAAGTTCTCATTCTCTAGGTCCTCAGCTCCTGGTATGGATTTTATTATTTCACCGTAATCCTCTAAGCTTTTAAAAATTAGAAATGCTCTCGCTGCCTTAAGTAGAGTATTTTCACTTAGTAGAATCTTTATTTCATAGACATTGAACATTTTTTCTTTGGCTTGCTTAACAACATCAATGTCATATTCATTAAGATTAATTCGCTCAATGTGATTATAAGTACTATCCGTAGTCACCGCAGTTTCTATTTCCTTGTCTTCAAGGGTGCCATGTCCTTCTGCTATGGAATGTAGGTCCGCTATTATATGCTCAATGGGAAGTTCCTGCGAATTGCCCTCTGAAATATTATTTACCATCTTTTCTAAGGTATCTAGACATGTAAATAAAACAGTTACCACTTTTTCTGTTACCTTAAGTTTGCCCTCTCTAAATTTAGATAGAACGTCTTCCATTTTGTGTGTTAATTCAGCCATTTGACTAAAGCCCATAGTTGCAGCCATACCTTTTATTGTATGAGCTACCCTAAATATTTCGTTAAGCTTATCCATATTTTCTGGTTGTTGTTCTAATGTAAGAAGTGCTTCATTCAATGTCTGTAAGTTTTCCATAGATTCTTCTAAGAACATTGACATATATTGTGATGTATCCATTTTTTCCCCTCCCCTTTAAATAATACCTGCCCTTATACTTTTTTATAGATAAATGTAGATGCCTTTTCAAATCCATACTCTTTATAATTATATATACTTTCAGTGGCCCCAACAAAAAGTAATCCACCCTTTTTTAATGACTCACTAAATTTCTTGTATATTTTATCCTTAATATCCGCATTGAAATAAATAACCACATTTCGACAGACTATTAAATCAAAATTGCTTTCAAAATTATCTAAAATAAGATCATGTTTCTTAAACTCCACCATTTTCTTAATTCCTGAATTAATGCAATATTTATCATCTTTAACCGTGAAATATTTATCCAAAAATTGTTTTGATACATTTTTAATTTCCGAATAAACATATTCACCATTTTTCGCCTTTTGAAGTATTGTACTGTCTATATCTGTAGCCACAATTCTATGATTAGTTCTTGAAGATAAGTCGTCCACAATCATAGCTAAGGAATAAGGTTCAGCCCCAACAGAGCAAGCTGCACTCCAAATTTTAAGCCCTGAGTTATAGTTCAGTTCAGATTTGATTTTGTTTGAAAGTTCCTGGAATATTTCAGGGTTTCTGAAAAATTCCGTTACATTAATTGTTATAAAATCTAAAAATTTCTGTTTTTGAAGGGGATCACTCGTAAGTAGCTTAATGTACTCTTCAACTGTTTTCACTCCAACTCTTGACATTAAACTTAAAATTCGTCTATGTAACTGATTGGATTTATAAGCTGCTAAATCTATTTTATATTCTTTTAAAACCCACTGCTGAAAATATATTAAATCCATTAGTTATGCTCATCTCCCCATTATAAGTCTATTAATTTCCTGTGCAACATTATCAAGGGGAATAACTTCATCTACTTTGCCTGTTTCAAAAGCTGCTTTTGGCATACCATATATTATGCAAGTAGATTGGTGCTCAGCTATAGTAATCCCACCATTATCTTTAACAGCCACTGTGCCACTGGCACCATCGTGTCCCATTCCAGTAAGTATAACACTTAATAGCCTCGCTCCATAAACTGTTGTGGCGGATAAAAATAGTTTATCCACTGCTGGCCTTACTCCCCAAATTGTTGGCTCTGTATTTAGGTGTATTTTTTTGTCTTGACCTATCTCCATATGAAATCCACCAGGAGCAATATAAACTGTATTTTTTTCAACCTTGTCTCCATCCTGAGCCTCAACAACCGTTAATTTACTGTTCAGATTCAGTCTATCGGCAAAGGCCTTTGTAAATCCCGTGGGCATATGTTGCACCACAAGGACTGGGACTCCTAAGTTATCAGGCAGCGCTGTTATCACCTTATATAAGGCTTTTGGCCCACCTGTGGAAGCTCCAATAACTACAGCCTCTAGCTTATGTGCTACTTGTGTTTTAACGTTTTTTTGATACATTATTGTATTTTTACCCTCACTTTGCATAAAAGCCAATTTTATTTTTTCCACCAATTCTTCTTTAACCTTATTAATGTCCAGAGATATTGCTCCAGAAGGTTTTGCTATAAAATCAAAAGCTCCTAGCTCAAGACATTCCATAGTTAATTCCGTGCCAGTCTTAGAAATACTACTGAGCATAATAACTGGTATATTTATATTGTTCTTTTTCATTTGTTTAAGGGTTACTATACCATCCATTTTAGGCATTTCAATATCTAAAGTTATTATATCAGGCATTTTATACCTTATTTTTGCCAGCAGTTCTTCACCATTTCTTGCTGTATCTATAACTTCCATTTCTGCCTCAGCATTAATCATATCAGAAACAATTTTCCTCATTAATGCTGAATCATCCACTACAATTACTTTGATTTTCTTTAACAATATATATCACCCCAATAACTACGCAATTATACTAAATTTCCACCGTTCCCATACCTACTGTTCTAATAGATAGTAATCCATTTGTAGTATCAAATATTAATGTTCTGCCTTTATTACCACCAATATCTTCAGATAATATTGGAATAGATAAAATTTTCAGTGCATTTTTTACCGCAATACCATTTCGGCTTCCAATGTCCATAACTATACTTTTATCCGGGAAGTTAAACATGGATGCTCCTCCCGCTATTTTAGCTCTCATATTTTTAAGCTTTGCACCCTTTTTTATCATATTTTCTACGAGTATAGGAATAGCTAAATCTGCAAATTTCATTTCGTTGGTTATTTTATTAAATTGAAGACTATCTGGAAGCATTATGTGTGCCAATCCTCCAATTCCTAAACCCTTATCAAAAATTGCTATACCCACACAAGATCCAAGACCTACAGTTATTAATCTATTAGGGGCAAAGGCTACATTTAGATCTGCTATTCCAACTTTTATTTCACTATATTCCATAATTACACCCTATTTTATAATATTTCATTTTTTTCTTCTTCGGTTAATATGCCTTCAAGATTCAAATATATTATTATTCTACCATCAATCTTAATGAGTCCTTTAATATATCTTCTGGATATTCCAGAAATGATTTCTGGTGAATCTTCTATACTATCTATCTTGACATCCTTAACTTCAGAAACAAAATCAACTATTATACCTATTTTACTATGGTCTTGCTTCGCAACTATTATCTTAGATTCCGCTCCAATTTCAGTTTTCTGCAAATTAAATCTTTTTGATAGTGTTATAACTGGTAAAATCTTATCTTCGTAATTTATAACACCTTCCACAAATTTAGGAGAATCCGGGATTTTAGTCGCTTCTTCGTATTCCAGTATTCTTTCAACTTCCATAATACTGGTAGCATAGTACTCATTATTTATGCTAAAAATCAAAATTTTAATTTCTTGCTGCTTCATATTACATCCCCCTACAATTGTAATTTATCTACAATTAAATCTCTGTTTTCATCTATAAATGCATGGATATTTTTACTAGAATTATCTAAAATGTATTCTTTAGCCCCTATAATAAATCTAGTATTGGGATAAGCAACTTCTGCCCATATGTGGCCATGGTGGCTTTCTACAATAAGCCTTGTTGCCACTCCCCCAAGTCCTCCAACTATTTTGCATTTAATTTCTTTTCCTGCTTTTATAATTCCACCTCTAGCTACACTTTTATCCTTTTGAAAAATCACACTGTCACTTGCCTCTATTTGTGACACATATTGTCCTTTACCACTAAAGATAATATTACCAGAACTCTTAATTATTGAGTCTTGACAGTAATCTAGCAATACATCCACGGGAAGAGTCAAATCCATCTCAAGCAAGGATATTTTATTGTCAATAATTGTTATTGCATCATTTAATTCCTCATAATGCCCAATATTAAGAGGGGCCAAATTTAGTATTCTATTTTTAATTATAAATAGTAATTCATCCTCTGTATTCTCCTCTTTCAATATTCTCTCATGTATCTTAATTGCATGTAGTGGGATTTTTTTAAATTTAGTTTCTAATAAAATTTTAACAAGTTCACCATCACTAGTATTTCTATCTAAAAGGTTCATATCTTTTAATTGCGTTATTGAAGATATTAATTTACTGAGATCATTCTTCATATTTTTTAAGTCACTTAAATATTCTAATGTTAATACATCTTCTTTTCCAGCTGCAACATTTGAATGAATTACATTACCTTTTATCACAACATCACCACTCGCAGTAATTTCTGCTTCTGCAACATTGTTTTTAATTAAAATACAATTGCCTGATTCTACTTTCATACCTTCTCTTACACTTCCACTTATAACTATATCCCCTACAAATTTAATGTTTCCTGTTTTTAATTCCACATCTCCATTTATCTCATAAATCTTATAAACGAAAAAAGTATTGCCCCTATTTGATGGTCTACCTTCGGCTGTAGCCACTACAGTAAATTCATCCATCATAGTGCAGCCTTCTCCTGCACCTAATACTATTTTTTTCGAAGTTTTAACTCTTATAATCTTACCCGTAATGTCTATTCCATCCTCACCTATTTTACCTGGAGTTAATACAGCTAGAACTTGTCCTTTTTCTACACCTTTTACACTACCTATCGCCTTGTAGTCAATCATTTCTGCATTGTCGTATACTTTATCCAGCTTACCCTGTGCATCCTTGTATTTGATGTCCAAACTATCATCTATTGCCTCTATAGTTTTCTTTCCAGATGCAATAAGCAATGTGTCAATTTTCTCAGCTTTTACACATTTTATAAGAGTCATCTTCAAAACACCATATTTAATATTCTGATTTCTTAGTTCATCTTTAATTTCTGATTCAGTAAATTTGGGTGGCATAATTTCTTCTTTTACATCTATTTCTAGTTTAAGTGAGTTTTTGGGCTCAACATCTTTTAGTTTATAAATAGTACTCGGACTATACGATATACTAATATAAGCCTCCATCTTGTCTGAACTTGTACTTAAATTCATTTGCCTCTTAGCCACAACTTCTTTAAAAACAGTTTCAATATTACTTTCCTCATATAAGGCGGCGCCCCCACGAACATTTTCGCCATCTATAATTACTGTGATATCACTATTAGTAGAAATTACCGCTGGCTTTCCACCCTCTTTAGGATTTTTTATAATAATTCTACCCTTCTGAATTTCTATAGTTCCATTTATCTCTTCCCTTTGAGTGTCTTTTTTAAGAACATCTTCTTTTAACTCATTCACTTTAGCATAATCTTGTGCAAGACCATCTTGCTTATTATTGTCTTCCTCAAGGTCACCTTCTATAGTATCAACAGAAATTACAGCATGTTTCTTAAAAAATCCATTTTTCTCCTCAAGTATTGAATATTTAAACTTTTCTATGGGTACCCCCAAACTAAAACTTGCGCTTTGTAAACATTCATCAACATTAACCCCTTTAAATTTTTCACCACATGCTTTAGTTACCAATTATACCACCTCTTTCATATAGAGAAATTATACCATAATTCCTGTATTTTTTTACTTTTTATTTCTTTTACTTTTATTTATAATGTTTTACTAATTTATCGTTCTATTTTTAAGAAACTTTACAAATTTCTGTTTATTATTGTCTAATTCTCTTTGATATTCAACCATTATGGAATTTATTATTGAATTTTTTGAGGAATTGAAGAAAAATGAATCTACACACTGTATTGGTAGCACCTCTGGTGAGGTTCCTGAAATAAAAAGTCCCGTTAAGGATTCAATATCTTTTTCATAAATATTTCTTTCCTGGAAGTCTATATTTAAATTTTGGCAAGATTTTATAATAAACTGCCTTGTAATGCCAGGCAAAACATTTTCAACTTTTGAGGTTACAACTGTGGAACCTATAACCATAAAAATATTTGATTTACTACCCTCAGTAATAAAGCCGTTATCGTCCACTAAAATTGCCTCGTAAACTCCACTATTTGCAATTTGCTGATTTACTTTTTCTCTAAAATCGCTATTTATGACCTTAGCATTTGGATTAATACGTTCTCCATGATACGTAATAGTTTTTACGCCCTCATTGTATTGCTGCTCAGTAGGGTATGAATGGGGTATGAAATAAATTAAAAATCTTTCATTTAATAAACTATTATTTTCACCACTTCCCTTATTAGGGTCATAATTTACAACTAATTTTACATTTCCGTTACAAATTTTATTCTTATCTATTAGCATAATAATTCCATTTATAATTTGGTCCCTTGTAACTCTCATAGTATATTTCATTATATCAGCAGAATTTTCTAATCTATTTAAGTGTTCCATGAGAAAAATTGGTAGGCCCTCACTTACCCTTATAACTTCATAAAGTGATTTACCTACACTCATGTCATAATTCCCAAACTCTTCGCTTCTCTTAAATTCGTCCCCAAATAAAAAGTATTCATTCATGCATTTGTCCATATCTATTTCCTCCTTGAAGTTTTTTGTTTATTTCCATTTTAAGATTTCAATCTTATCATGTGTTTTCCTGAAATTTATTAAGTAAGGGTGTCCCACTAAATTAAAAAGTGGCAAATCTGACAGTGAATCAGAAAACATATAAGATTCTTCGAAATCCACTTCAATTTTTTCTTTTTTTAAAACTTCCATTAGTCTTTTTACTTTTTCTTCACCTTTACAATTTTCACCCATAATTTGATTTCTATGTAATCCATTTTCCAGAACAAAGCGAGTTCCTATTACCTTATCCACTTCTTGTATTTTGTACAGCTCGTTTAAATAGAATTCAGCAGAAGCTGAAATCAAATAGATTTTATAGCCCTCTGCCTTCATTTTTTTTATCATTACAATTGCGTCTTTGTATAATATTTTGCTTAAACGTTTTTCATAAAATTCTTTCACAATTTTTTTCATATCATTTTCCTCTAAACCATCAATAAATCGTATAAAGGTTTTCTTTACTGTAGGAGCATCATGGAGCTTCAACAGGTAAAAAATAGATGAGTATATACTTTTAGGTAGATATTTTAATAATTTAGGATTCTTTCTCATCATAAAAAAATAGAATTCTACTAATGTCTCTCTTTTTGTTAGTGTGTAATCAACATCAAATATAGCTAATTTCTCCTTCATTGGTTATCCTCCCTCTTCATATAATGTAGTTGAGTTCATTGATCATAGAAAAGTCTGAGTAACTACGAATGTGTTACTTCCATGGTACTCTTATCACAAGAAAATTACTATTATTATTGTTACCATAAGGTTAATTTACATTCCACTATTTAAAATTTAAAAAAAGCCGCTGCATAAGCAACGACTCTTTTGGTAAAATTATTTCTCTGTTTTAATCATTTCTTCATAATATGCAGTTACTTCTGCGAATTCTTCATCCTCTGGGATAATTAATTCACCAGTTTCGTCATCTCCAACTACTTTGAAAAGATATATTGAATCGTCTTCTGGATTTTGAACTAATGCATATTCATTATCTTTAAAAGTAAATCCATCTACTATTTCACATGGAACTACATTACCATTTTCATCTTCTAAATCTACAGTTAGTGCTTCTCCTTCGCCTTCTCCACAGCCGCATCCACAGCCATCACTCTCATGTTCATGATCATGACCTCCGCAACCGCAACCTTCGTTTTCATGGTTATGTTCGTTTGAACCACATCCGCAACCATCATTTTCCTCGCATCCGCAAGAAGTTTTTTTATCTTCATTCATAATGTATTACCTCCTACATTCAGTATGTTCTAATTCTAACCTTAATCGTGAAATATTAAAAGGTTTTTTTTATATTTTCTTGTTAATTTATTGTTAAGTATTTTATTTCCCTATAAAACTTGGTATTTACTACTTATACATAGTATATACTATTTTATATTTTTTTATTTATTATTGAAAAAAATTAAAAGAAGATGAAATTTAATTCATCTTCTTTTAATTTTAAAACTTTAAATATTGTTTAAATACTATTTATCTTCAGCAAGTTTTTTGTAACCAGCTAATCTATTCATAGCATCTTTTTCTGTTTTAACGAATAATTCTTCAGCTGTTTCTGGATACATTTTAGCTAATGAAGAATATCTTACTTCGCCCATTAAGTAATCTCTAAATGAAGTAGTTGGTTCTTTAGAGTCTAGTATAAATGGATTCTTTCCTGCTTCTTTTAATTCTGGATTAAATCTAAACATACCCCAATATCCTGATTCAACGGCTCTCTTAGTTTCTAATTGTGTACATCCCATTCCAACTCTTATACCATGATTGATACATGGTGCATAAGCAATTATAAGTGATGGTCCTTTATAAGCTTCTGCTTCTTTTATAGCTTTTAGTGTTTGATTTTTATCAGCACCCATTGCTATTTGAGCAACATAAACATAACCATAACTCATTGCCATCATACCTAAATCTTTTTTCTTAGTTTTCTTTCCTGTTGCAGCAAATTTAGCTATAGCTGCAGTTGGAGTAGATTTTGAAGATTGACCACCAGTATTAGAATATACTTCCGTATCCATTACGAAAATATTTACATCTTCGCCAGATGCAAGTACATGGTCAACTCCACCAAATCCTATATCATAAGCCCAACCGTCTCCACCAAATATCCATTGAGACTTTTTAACTAATTGATCTTTTTTACTAAATATATCTTTTAATGCTTTATTATTATCTTTTTCAGCTGTTAATAATGGTAATATCTTAGCTGTTGCAGCTTTTGAACCCTCTGCATCTTGCTTATTTTCAATCCATTCACTAAGAGCTGCTTTTAATGCATCGCTTGTGTTTAAAGTTAAGGCCTCAGTAGCTGATAATTCTACCCTATCTCTTAATTGGCTAGTTCCAAGGAACATTCCAAGTCCAAATTCAGCATTATCTTCAAATAATGAGTTAGCCCAAGCTGGACCATGACCACATTCATTAACTGTATATGGTGATGCTGGTGAACTTCCTCCCCATATTGAAGAACATCCTGTAGCATTAGCTATTAACATTCTGTCTCCAAATAATTGAGTTATAAGTCTAGCATATGGTGTTTCTCCACATCCTGCGCAAGCTCCACTGAATTCCATTAATGGTTTTTCAAATTGGCTTCCTTTTACAGTTGCAGTTCCCATTGGATTTTCTTTTTTAGACAATGATTGTTCGAATTTCCAATTCTTTATTTTTGATTCTTGTGTTGCATATGGTTTCATAATTAGTGCTTTTTCTTTTGCTGGACATACTTCTGCACAGTTACCACAACCAGTACAATCCTCTAAACTTATACCAATAGTGAAATTAAGACCTTCAAAGTTCTTTCCACCAGCAGCTTTTTTACTTATATAACTTTCTGGAGCATTCTTAAGTTCTGCGTCTGTTGCTAAGAATGGTCTAATTACAGCATGTGGACAGACATATGCACATTGATTACATTGTATACATTTATCTACTTGCCATTCTGGTACATTAACAGCAATACCTCTTTTTTCGAAAGCAGCTGTTCCAGGTACTAGTGATCCATCTTCTATTCCAACAAATGCACTTACAGGTAAAGAGTCTCCCTCTTGTCTGTTCATTACATCAGCTATATTTTTAATGAAATCTGGTCTAGCTTCTTTTGAAGTTTCATTTTCATCTTTAGCTTGTTTCCAGCTTTCTGGTACATTAATATGAACAACTGATTCAATTCCTCTATCTATTGCAGCATTGTTCATGTTAATAACTTTTTCACCTTTTTTACCGTATGATGTAATAACTGCTTCTTTAAGGTACTTAACTGCATCTTCTACAGGGATAATGTCTGCAAGTTTAAAGAAAGCAGATTGCATTATCATGTTTGTTCTTCCGCCAAGACCTATTGATTGAGCTATTCCAACTGCATCGATAGTGTTGAAGTTGATATTGTGCTTAGCAATATATTGCTTCATTGATGCTGGTAAGTTTTTTTCTAAATCTTCCATACTCCATATGCAGTTTAATAGGAATGTTCCATTGTCCTTAATTCCTTTTAAAACATCATATTTATATACATAAGATTGATTACCACAAGCAACATAGTTTGCTGCATTAATTAAATAAGGTGATTTTATAGCTTTCTTACCAAATCTTAAGTGAGAAACTGTTATTCCACCTGATTTTTTAGAATCATATGCAAAGTAAGCTTGAGCATACATATTTGTATGGTTTCCTATGATTTTTATTGCACTCTTGTTAGCTCCAACAGTACCATCTGATCCTAGTCCCCAGAATTTACATTCTTTAGTTCCTTCAGGAGTTGTTGTTATTTCAGGTCCAGTCACAAGTGATTTATTAGTAACATCATCAACTATTCCTAAAGTAAATCCTTTTTTAGGAGAAGCTGCTTTTAAGTTTTCAAATACAGAAACAATTTGAGCTGGAGTAGTATCTTTTGATCCTAGTCCATATCTTCCACCAATTATAACTGGTCTGTTTTCTTTTTCAAAATAAGCATTTCTAACATCTTGGAATAATGGTTCTCCAATTGATCCTGGTTCTTTAGTTCTATCGAGTACTGATATTTTTTTAACTGTAGAAGGTATAAATTTGAAGAAATGGTCTAGTGAGAAAGGTCTGTAAAGATGAACTTTAAGTACTCCAACCTTTTCTCCTTTTCCATTTAAATAATCTATAGTTTCTTCAATAGTGTCACAAACTGATCCCATTGCTATTATTATTCTATCAGCATCTGGTGCACCATAATAATTAAATAAATGGTAGTCAGTACCGATTAATGAATTAATTTTTCCCATATATGTTTCAACTTTAGCTGGAAGAGCATCATAGTATGAGTTTGAAGCTTCTCTTCCTTGGAAATATATATCTGGATTTTGAGCTGTTCCACGAGTTACAGGATGCTCTGGGTTCATTGCATGGCTTCTAAATGATTCTAGTGCTTCCTGATTTACAAGACTTCCTAGAGTATCATAATCCCAAGTTTCAATTTTTTGTATTTCATGAGAAGTTCTAAATCCATCAAAGAAGTTTACAAAAGGAATTTTTCCTTCAATAGCTGTTAAATGCGCAACTGGTGAAAGATCCATTACTTCTTGAACACTGCCTGATGCAAGTAATGCAAATCCTGTTGCTCTAGTTGCCATTACATCTTGATGATCTCCAAAAATATTAAGTGCATGAGTAGCAAGTGATCTAGCTGCTACATGAATTACTCCTGGTAAAAGTTCTCCAGCAATTTTATACATATTTGGAATCATTAATAACAAACCTTGAGAAGATGTAAATGTTGTAGTTAATGCTCCTGTTTGAAGTGAACCATGAACTGCTCCTGCAGCTCCTGCTTCTGATTGCATTTCAGTAATTTTAACTTTTTGACCAAATACATTTTTTGTTCCTTTTGCTGCTAGTTCATCACAATATTCTGGCATTGTTGAAGATGGTGTTATTGGATAAATTGCTGCCACGTCTGTAAAAGCATACGCAACGTGTGCTGCTGCTGTATTACCATCCATTGTTTTCATTTTCCTCATTAATAAACCTTCTTTCATAAATATTATAAAAAGCATTTAAAAGCTTCATAAAGCATTTTTTCTTAAGTTTCTCTGTTTAGTTTGACTATAAAAACTGCTTATATTCAAAAATATGCTATGTAATTTGTAAACTATTTTTTACTACTTAGCATTACAGATTATTATAATTAAATGTTATTTGACTAAATTTTTTCCCATTTGTTCTGCTTGAGCTAATTGCTCATTAGTTGGCGCTTCATTAACGGTTAATTTTTGTATAACATTAAACTCATAATCCTTCATTTGAATTTCCCATTTATTCATAAATGCTCCATCATCCCAACCATAAGATCCAAATAAAGCGGTAACTTTATTATTAAGTGGAATTAGTTTGAACTTATCAATAAAAGGTTGCATTTCTTTTTGTTCTATTCTGTTGTTGTCCATTGATGGACTTCCGAAAGCAACTGCATCTGCTCCTGTTACATCTTCTACGGAAGCTTCACTAACTAGTTTAACTAGTACTTCTGCTCCTGCGTCTTTTGCACCTTTAGCTATGTGACTCGCTAGAACTTCAACATTTCCATTATTGCTCCAATAAATTATTGTTAATTTTTTCATTACTATCACCCCATACTTTCATATTAATAGATAGTTATTCTTACCCTTTAAGTATACATCAAAATGAAAAATATTCAAGTTCTTTGTTATGAATAATGCATAAATATTGCATTATACTTTAATAACTCCTTAAAAAAGTATAATATAACTAAGTTTCGCTAATTTTCTCTTATTTTAAACATTTCTCCACTTTTTACTATCACGGATGTGTACTCTTTTGAATCTAATAATTCCTTAAAACTCTTTTGAGCATCCATATCCCCATGTACAAGAAAAATCTCTTTAGGTTTCGTTTTCATATGGTCTATCCAATTAATTAATCCCTGTCTATCTGCATGGCCAGAAAGACCTTGCAAATTATATATTGATGCGCTAACCGCAATATCTTCTCCAAAAATTTTAACCATCTTATTTCCATCTAATATCTGTCTACCTAAGGTCCCCTCAGCTTGATATCCTACAAATACTACAGAATTTTCCTTTTTCCATAAACCATGCTTTAAGTGATGTTTTATTCTACCAGCATCACACATTCCAGACGTTGATATTATTATCATCCCCTTATTAATATCATTTAATTTCATAGAATCCTCTGCTGAATGGGTAAACACAAGTCCCTCAAAACCCAATATATTATTATCATGTTTCTCCATCTCTTTTGCTTCATCATCAAAAAATTCTCTGTTATTTTCAAAAATCCTTGTTGCTTTCTCTGCAAGAGGGCTATCCACATATACTGTAAGGTTTTTAAGCATATCCTTTTCAAAGTAATTATTCAGTGCATATATAACCTCTTGGGTTCTACCTACGGCAAATGATGGAATGAGTACATTACCTCCTCTCTCAAAAGTTTCACGTACTATATTGGCAAGTTCCTTTAATACATCTCTAAAATTGCTATGTACTTTATCCCCATAGGTTGTTTCTATAATTACATAGTCTGCACTATTTATAAATGTAGGATTATTTATAAGTGGAATCTCCACATTGCCTAGGTCTCCACTATAAACAAGTTTTACCGTTGAACCTCCTTCTTCCACTGTAAGTTCTGTAATAGCTGACCCAAGCAAATGACCTGCATCCTTAAAAACAATTGATAAACCATCAAAGGGTTTTATTTCTTCATTATAGGAATAACTTTTAAAAAGTTTTAAACATTCCGCTGCAATTTCCGAAGAATATAAGGGCTCTATTGGCGATAGGCCTTTTCTTTTAAGCTTTTTGTTTTTCCACTGCACTTCCATCTCTTGAATATGGCCACTATCTGGAAGCATCACCTGGCATAGCTCTTTTGTAGCTTTTGTGCATAAAATATCGCCTTTAAATCCACTCTTATATAAGAGTGGAAGTCTGCCACTATGATCTATGTGAGCATGTGATAGTATTACTAAATCTAAATCTTTTGGATTAAATTCAAATCTTTCGTTTTTACCTCCATCTCCATCACTACCTTGGTATAATCCACAATCCAATAAAATAGTCTTGCCACCTATCTTTAACAAATGACATGACCCAGTAACACACTGCGTCGCCCCTAAAAATTGAAGTTCCATTTTTCTCACTCCTTCAATGTATATTATTCATCTTTTTTCATAATTCATTCTTTTCACATAATTAATTTCTATTATAATGTGCAAATATATTTTCTTATTATTACAGTTTACACCGTTTTGGGCTTTTTTATCTAAAATATATTATTAGAAAGAAAAAAAGATGAAGAAATTTTACTTTCTTCATCTTTTCCTATATTTTTCTATTAAATCTACTATTAAATCAATACTATTTTCAGTGCTATTGCTTTTCATTTTCTTAACATATTGGGATGAATCCCTATACAACTCGTTAATTTTCATCTCTAAGTATTCAGGTGATAATTCCTCATCTTGTATAACCATACTATATCCACTTTTTTCAAAAGATCTAGCATTAAGAATTTGATCACCTCTGCTAACACTGGCTGATAGTGGAATTAACAAATTCGGCTTTCTTAGTGCCAAAAGTTCAAATATTACATTCGCTCCGGCCCTTGATACAACAAGATCTGCACAAGCCAGTAAGTGAGGTAATTCATCCTTTACATACTCAAACTGTGCATAACCATTTTTCTTTTGGAGTAATTTATCTAAGTTATCTTTGCCACAAATATGAATGATATTATATTGAAGTAGCAGTTTTTCAAGTTTCGTTCTTATGGCTTCATTTATAACTTTAGAGCCTAAGCTACCACCAATAACCAATAGTATTGGTTTTTCATTTTTAAAACCACATATTTCCTTGCCTTTTAATTTACTTCCCTTAAATAATTCCTTACGTATAGGATTACCAGTTACTACACCTTTTCCATTTTTTATTTCATTTAAGGCCTCTGGGAAAGTTACACATACTTTTGTACAATAAGGAGCTGCAAGTTTATTAGCAAGTCCCGGAGTAATGTCACACTCATGTGCTATTACTGGAATCTTACTAAAGTAAGCCGCCAGTACTACAGGCACAGAAACAAATCCACCCTTTGAAAAAACTATATCAGGTTTTACAATTTTCATTATTTTTTTTGCCTGAAAAATTCCTTTTATTACTTTCAGTGGGTCAGTAAAATTTTTCATATCGAAATATCTTCTAAGTTTACCACTTGAAATAGGATAATATTTTATATTTTCGCCCTCTATTATTTTTCTTTCAATACCTGCTTCCGTTCCAATATATTGTATTTCATATCCTAAGGTTTTAAGTTTAGGTACAAGTGCAAGATTTGGTGTTACGTGTCCTGCTGAACCGCCACCAGTCATTATTATTTTGTGCTTTTCCACTTTAACACTCCTTTTAAAAAACATGATTTACTAATCATAAAACCCATGCTTTACTCAGTTTATTCTACATTATTATATACCAATTTTAATAAAAAGTTCTACTATTTATTAAAAATTGTAATGTCCATAATTTACTAAACAGTATATAATTTTCAAAACTATCCTTCAACTCACTAATATAAAAACGTAATTTGGGGATAAACTACTATTATAAAATAATCACAAATTTAAAAGGAGGTTTTTAATTATGGCAAACAGAACATTGGTACCACAAGCTAGAGAGGGACTTAATAAATTTAAAATGGAAGCTGCTCAAGAAGTTGGAGTTAGTTTAAAGAATGGTTACAATGGAGATCTTACTTCTAGACAAAACGGTTCTGTAGGCGGACAGATGGTTAAAAAAATGGTTGAACAATACGAAAAAAACCTATAATTTAAAATTTAAGATTTAAGATTTAGGTTTTAAGATTTAAGATTAGTTAAGAGGTATATGCTAGCCATATACCTCTTAACTTTTTATATGATAGGACATTGTATACATTTAGTCTAAATTTATCTCTTTGTTCCTATTATTATATTGAAATGTTCTACTTGACTTATTTTCCACTAAGATTCTATTATATATTTAATATTTCTGCACAAGATACTATCATAACAAAAATAAAACACAAAAGGAGTGATTAACAAATGTCAAACAGAAAATTAGTACCTCAAGCTAAGGCTGGTTTAAACTCATTTAAGATGGAAACTGCAAAAGAACTAGGTGTTAACTTTACAGATTATAACGGTAATCTTACTTCAAGAGAGTGTGGATCTGTTGGTGGGGAAATGGTTAAAAAAATGGTACAACAATACGAACAGAATTTATAATATTAATTAAAATATAATGAGGGTACATAGAGATCAAATCTATGTACCCTTACTGATTTAATAAAGTTTAAGATATATATTTTTATTATGTAGAAAACAGATTGCGGAAAACAATGTGGATAAGTTTTCTATAGATGAGAATTAAAATAACACTTAGAAATTTTCATTTTTCTAACGAATGTTTTTATACGCAAAAAAAAGTATATATTACGTATAATGCATTGTAGCGAGCTTTAGAACTTCTTATTTTATTTTTGATTGATATGCATCAAGAAAAATATATGTTTGAGCGAAAGCGAGTTTATATTTTTTAGCAGATTAATTAAAAATAAAATTAGTAGTTCTTAGCGAAGTGAATGCATTAATCGTATTGCAATACGCGTAATATATACTTTTTTATTTACAGAGTTTAAATTCTATAATTTTTAATTGAATAGATTGCCTCCCATTGTACTCATTAATTTGAGGAGAAAAAATTAAGTCTAGTTTCATTCCTCTTGGGCTTTGAAGGTAGCTCATATAGTTTTCGCCGTAAGCATCCTTTAACATTTCCATGAATTCATCTACTCTATTAAAAAATATTCCATCTATTGTTTTATTTGAGCCTGGCATCAAAAATCTTATTTTTATTGTATTAGCTTTTTTTCCTAATACATCTATTTTTAGAACAGAAATATTTTTTTCAGCCAATAATGGCGATGAATTACCTTTACCAAAGGGCTCCAACATCTCTAATTCATTGATTAGTTCATAATTCAATTTATTAAGTGGCATTCTCTGGTCTATTCTTACTTTAGGAATAATATCTTCATCCGTTAACTTACAAAGTTTATTTAATTTCAGTCTTAATTTCTCTATATTTTCTTCTTTTATAGAAAGACCTGCAGCCATTGGATGTCCTCCAAATTTTAAAAGTAACTCTTCACATTTTATTAATTCCTCAAACAAATTGTATTCCTCAATAGATCTTGCCGAGCCTTTGGGGTTTTCTTTACCTTTAGTTAATATTATTGTTGGCACATTAAAAGTTTCTCTAACACGGCCTGCTACAATCCCCGCTATACTTTCATGAATAGTATCTTTATAAATTACTAATACTTTATCATTCAAATAAGTAGAATGCTGAATAAGCTCTATTACCTCTTCCACATTTTCCGTTGTCATGTCTTGTCTTTTCTTATTAAGATCAAATAATATTTTAGCTAGCTGGGCTGCACGAGTTTCATCTTCACATATAAGTAATTCCACTGAAATAGCTGCGGACTCTAGTCTTCCAGTAGCATTTATGCAAGGTCCTATTTGGAATCCCACATGATAGGATTTTATCTCTTTATCATTAATAGCTAAAATTTCCTTTAGTGCTTTTAGTCCAAGATTTTTTGTATTTGTCAACATCCCCAAGGCATTTTTAGCAATTATTCTATTCTCATCTACCAAATCTACCACATCACAAATTGTTCCTATGCCTGCTATTTCTATAAATTCCTTTAAAGCCTCCACATTAATTCCAAGTTTTATATAGAGTGCATGTACAAATTTAAGTGCAATGCCTGCACCACACAATTGTTTAAAAGGATAATTACATTCTACTTGTTTTGGGTTAATAACTGCATCCGCCGGTGGAATCTTGAAAGTTCGAAGGCCACTACTATCCTCATCAAAGGGTAGTTCATGGTGGTCTGTTACTATAACAGTCATTCCTAATTCTTTTGCCAATTTAACCTGCTGCGTTGCTGCTATTCCATTATCACAAGTTAAAACCACTTGAAAGCCTTGCTCATTCAGTTTTCTTATCCTATCACTATTTATGCCATAGCCTTCATGTTCCCTGTCTGGCACATAATATTCTACCTCTGAACCACACTGTTTTAATGCTTTATACATTATAACAGTACTAGTAACACCATCTGCATCATAGAATAGTTACTTGCATTATTGTACAGGATAGTAAACCAGTTGATTTTACAAGCTTTTCCCCTGTTATAATGATAATATTAAATTTAGACAATAAAAATTTAGTATTTAGCTATTAAGTTATTTTTGATTTATTAATAATTGTGTTCTAAATGTTATTTTCATAAATAAAATTAGACAATTTATCATTGATAATAAGTTCTTATTTTAAAATATTATTATGAAATATTCACATTTCGTTATTAAGGTATTACTCAATATGGTATAACTTAAATTAATCAACCTCCATCAAAAATAGCTTTTTAAGTTCGTCTATTTCATCTAAGGTATTTATTCCCTTCAATTCTTTAATTAAAATTTTAGTATTCATAATACATTCTACTAATTTGAATCTTACTGTCTCAATATCATCTGTACTATAGTTTTTCATATTACATAATAAAAACTCATTCTTCAAGCTTATAAGTCTAATAAAGTTAGTACATAGAACTTGTAAATCATATTCTTCTAATAATGTTTGTTTCAAATTAGACCTCACTATTTCATCTGATAAATTTTCAATTTCATTTAATCTCAATTTTTCGCCTCCATAATTTATTCCTATATTAATTATATTAAGTTCAAACAACTTTAATAAAAATATTGGTTTTATGAAGTCGAAGCTTTCATTAAAATAAATTATGAGTAGTTATCCATTACATCTATATTTTTTTATAGCCCTTTATCCTATATATAATACTAAAACACCATAAAATTCGTTTATAAATTTTACAGTGTTTTAATTAACAAGTCTAACCTTTTTAGATAATTAGACAATATGTTGTTTAGTTAACTGTGGTCAAAACTAAGAATCTAATCATAAATTATATTTCTACTTGGATATGTCCTTAAATATGTTCTTATGCTTTATTTTTAAAATTTTAGTAATTGCTAATAATTCATAATCAGAAACTCTTCTCGTCTGACTTTCAATTTTTACTATCATAGTCCTATCTATATTTACACCTTCACTATTTAAACGTTCTGCAAGACACCCTTGCGAAATTCCTAATCTTTCTCTGTAAGATTTAATTGTGGGTCCTAATATATTACTAATGTCTTTTCCCATTTAATCACCCTCTAATATCAACGTGTTCGATAATCGCACACCTTATATTTTTTTTTAATGATTAAAAGGATTATAGCATTTCATATTTATGGCCTAATTAAATATTATTATTCTCCTCCTGTTTCTCACTCAAATAGGAGAACCACCCCCCCATATCAACTTTTAATTTCTCTTAAATTTATTATAACATATTGTCGTTAATATAATATATCACAGTTGTCTATATATGGATGTATATATTTCAACAAATAGCATACAATAAAAGTGCGATAATCGAACATTTATTATTTTTCTGAAAGGGAGGCTAAAATAATGATAGCAAATGAAGTTTTTGACATAATAATGAATAAAAACAGGATAAGCAATGTTTTACTCAGTAAAGTTACAAGTATTCATACTACTACAATAAGCAGATATAGAAATGACCAACGTAATTTCGGCAAACAAAATTTCAATAAGATTTATGACGCACTAATTGAATTAAAAGTGAGTAAAAAAACTATGAAGGAGCTGAGAATGGAATATGAAAATCCAAGGGTTAAAAAAGTATTGTGATAAAGAGGGTTATATAGTTGAAATTTTTAAAAATGATAAGGAGGTATTCAAGAAAATTATTGAGAGTAGTATTAATAACATTCATTCGGAAGTTAGACTTAATAAAAATAAGATTAGAGTTGATTTAATTGGTGAGGCAGGAAACGGGTCACTGGTACTTGTAGAAGTTTCCATCAGAGATAGTTGCGTAAAAGATTTTGTGACGCACAGAAATCAATTAATTGAAATTTTAGAATTTATCGGTAAGGATAAATTTGCACATATAGTATTAATGTCGCCAAATTTTTTGAATGAAGATATAAAGAATATAGAAGAATTAATAGCTTCTTATAATGTACAGATATATTTTGTATATATCCCAATGGAACTTATATGGGCATTGCAAAACCATATAAATATCGGATTTAGCAAAAAAAATAGATTTATATATAATAATCCCATTGTTAATAAATCTATTAAAATTACTTCAAGAGCAGTAAATTCACATAATATGTTTGCATTTACTCTTAATAATGAAAAATGTGGGAATACTATTTCTAAGGCTGTTCTGAAAGGGTTAAGAGAGGAACTATATTGGCACTTAGCAGTACATAGGTACAAGAATTTGGCAAAGAATATAATAAAAATAGGTACTGGAACATCAGATATTATGCTTAATATCTACTGTGAAATTGATAAAATAAGGGTTGAATTAGATTTTGCACAAAGACTTAATGTATTTAGTATATTTAAGGATTATATGGCAGATATGTCTGAGGAAATAGGGAACTCAATCAGTATAACCCCTAACAGTCCTAAGATATTCACTGAAATATCAATGTTGGAAAACAATGATATAACAATAGATACAGCTATAAATATAGCTAAAGGTTATATAGAATATGCTACAAAAATGTATAAAATAATTCACCTCTAAAATCTTTAAGTATGGCTATATTTATAATACCCTATTTTATTCAGAGATGACATCTTTGCCTCAATTATTGTATTTATTACACACTCATGTCCATTGTAACGTTGAAAACTGCTATGGTAATTTACCACAGCAGTTAAGATATAATTATTGATATTTTTTAAATCGGTAACTTATCAGTATCAATTATATAATTTTTACATAGAATACAATCCTCTGGTATTTCGTGGGTACACTCAGATTGACAACTACCACTATTAACCAAATGATTTCTCATATTACTAATTTGAATATCCTCCATATTATTTGATTTAAGTAATTTCTTGATGTCAATCATAAATTTAATATTGCTGTAGTTTTTATTATCATCCGTACCAAATAAATATTTGTTTAGCGGGTACATCTTATCAGTTTCATTTTTTTGTTTAGTTAATAGTTCAAAGGTTTCCCTACTTATATTAACTACAATATCTTTACTATTTGTTTTTAAACCATTCAATTTTAAGTCCTTACGGCTTTGATAGTATAAATAATAGGTTTCTTCACTATCTTTCATACAGCCCTTATCTAAAGATAATGCCTCATTAAGCCTTATATCACTATCTCTTAAAACTGACAGTATGGTAAGTATGTTATCTGGAATTGTTTTAGCAGTTTCTATTATCTTGGTAATATTCTCCTTATTGTATCTACTCACAATTTCATCTCCTTTTCTAAATTATGATTCTAATTTAATGAGCTTATCAATATCATAGTCATTTATATCTCAGCTTCTATTGTAAAAGAGACAATGCTTCGTTACATCTTAAACCACTTTCAAACATGACCTTAACTAATAACCCATAGGATTTGTCTTCACTTACTATTTTTTCAAAAATAGTTGAGATTTCAGCAGGTGCAATTTCAATGCCTTTTTTATTTTTCATTATAATCACTTCCTGTATATAAAATTATTATATCGCTATAATGATACCATATAAGCTCTAAAAATGTCAAATCATGTCATATTGTCAATGAAAAGTGTATTATGTATCGTATTTGTCAATAGATTTATTATGAATAATGAATATGTAGCTTATTACAATTAGAAATACATGATTTTTGCATGATAAGATGTTTGAATTAGGGAAAGGTTTATTGAGAGTTTTAAAATATGTAATAAATATATGATGATATAACGGAAAAAAATTAAAAATATATTTTTACCTGTGCCAAAAAAAACTGATTTTACGAGTTCAAAACTATATAAATATTGATTTAAAAAAAATAAAAGTATGAGGAATTTTCTTTTATCAAATTTCCCATACTTAATCTATTCTGTAATACCGCTTTATTTTATTTTATACATATAACAAATATTACATTCTTTTAAAAATATAATCCAAAAATAATTTTACTATGTACCTTAATCATTCTCTATTTTTAATTGGAGTTTATTTTCATTATTAATAATCCATTCTTGTCCATTTTCTGTTATTCTGAAATATGCCTCAGCATTACCATTAATATCTTGTTCTGAACCTATTTCAATATATTCTTTAGATTTAAGCTTTCTTATTGCAATACTTACTGCAAGTTCATTATATCCATTTTTACTCATATCCTGTTGTAACGTATTTCCCCATACACATTCATTATCAGAACGTTGATTTGACATTATGGAAACAAGGGCTGTAATTTCATGGTTTGACAAGCCTTCTGTTTCCTTAATTACAGATTGTGAGAATTGTTGTAAGGCATTTTGTTTTTTTATAATTGCTTTAATTCTATTTGTAATATTATTCTTTAACTGCTCATAATCTCTTGCTGAGCCTGTTTTATATTGGATGATGTTCCTATGAGTAACATCAAAAGGAAAGTTACTCTGGCGTTCATCAGAACAGACCATGACAACTTCTTTATTACAAGCTATAGCATATCCTAATTCATACCATACATTAGGGTTATCAGTAGTAATCTCTGCAAAGCAAATTGTTGAATTTTTAATATTCGCCTCTATATCTTCTATCAAAATATTAACACTTGGGTCTTTATCAATTCTATAAGCTTTTAATTTACATGCGTTTATTGCAGGTTCAAAAGTATCTTCATATCTACTATCAAATTTTCCCTTATCAAAAGGTTGTATTACAAAACAATTATTCAAATTACTTCATCCTTCCATAATTAAATTCTACTATTTAAACTATAATGTTATCACTATAATAGCTTGAAATATTTTTTATCTCAAACTTATAAATCCATCCTAACGCCATAATTTTTCAACCACTCTTTTCTTATCTCATAGTCAGGAAGTACAGAAGCTACAAGTTCCCAAAACTCCTTTGAATGATTTTTGTGGTACATGTGGCACATCTCATGCACTATTATGTAGTCCATTGCATTAGCCTTTGCCATAATACATCTCCAATTAAATAATAGTTGGTTTTTAGATGTACAGCTCCCCCATCTCTTCTTTTGCTCTTTAACCTTTACAACAGTAGGAACAATATTAAAGAACTTCTGATAATACTTAATCCTATCTGATATAACTTGCTTAGCCTTATTTCTGTACCACTGCTCCATGGCGTTCCTAATATCTTCTTCATCCTTATTAGGTGCTGTAACAATAAATTTACCCCGATAAAGTTTTACATCTGGATTCTTGATAGTTAAATTTAATTCTATTTGCAAAGAGTAGTTCCTTCCCAGATACATAAAGGATTCCCCATTAACAAACTCTCGATTAATAGGTTCATAGTGCATATGTTTATAAGAATAAATCTTCTGTATAATCCAATTTGCTTTACTTTTCACCTTTTTAACTATTTTCTCCTCTGATGTTCCCATTGGAGCAATAACTGTAATTATATTGGGTGCTTCAACTGCAATTTCCATTGTCTTTCTATTTTTATATTCTACATTAAATGCTATATTTGTTGTTCCATATTTAAAGGAAAGCTTCATACAATACCTCATTTATTAGCTTTAGGGGAAATTTAAAACCCTAATTCTAACTTTCTAATTTTTAAATATATTAATTCTTAAATGACAGAAAAATGCTTCTTAGCTAAGTTTAATAATGGCTGGACCATCTGCTTCCTTACATCGAATTTAATCTTTTTAAAGTATTTTTTATTAAGTATCATAAAAATTGCTCTCTCAACATCTGATGTTTTGGAATTATTAGTAACCCAATCTACACAATAGTTTTCTTGGATAATTTGTGCCATATCCTTTGCTATTTCTTTAGATAACTCAATAATATCTTCACTAATATAGATTTCGCCTTCCTCAGAAACCTTATTCTCTTTTACCTCATTATCTTCTAAGATATATTTTTTTACAACCTCAAAGAAAGCAAACTCCTTCTCTGTTAACCCTAAGCTTTCAGATTGCAGTCTTGTACCTTTTTCAACCTCATTTTCAATAAACTCTTCAAGCTTCTTTTTTCTCTCTATCCAATTGTTCTTAGTTTCATCAAGTATTTTTTGAAGTTTTTCTAAAAGACTTGTGAAAAACACAGGGTTATCATCCATTTTTACACTTATAGCATGTTTTACAGCATGTTCCATGGCAGAAGCCTGGGCTTCATCTGATTTTAACGTGTTAATCTTACCCTTAAAATCATCGCCAAATAAAGTTATTGGCTCTATCCACTGGAAAACACCAAGAGATTTCAAATGCTTCTCTATTATTTCTCTTACCTTTTCTCCACAATCACTTATATCTAATTCGTCCTGGGGGGTGTATTTCGCTTTCGCTCCCGCTCGTATATACACAAGCCACTTTACATCGTTTATAATATCAGTTCCTACATGAGATGGTAGTAGTGCTTCTACAGCACTTGAAAAACGCTTATATCCTATTTCAAATTCTGCTCTTATATCCTGCGGTTCTAAGACATTAATTAATTCATCAAGATTGCTTTTATCTTTTCCCTTGAACATATTCATAACGTCTTCTCTATATGAAAGCATTTCTTTATATAACTCATTTAATGGTTGCATTGGCTGTCCTAAATCTTCCTTATCGAATATAGCCAGTGCTTCCTCTAAATAATCCGATACACCATAATAATCCACAACAAATCCACATTGCTTTACTATGCTATCCGTCTCAATTTTTCCATCTTCAACATTACGCATAATATCTGTAGTGCAAGTTCTATTTACCCTGGCAATGGCCTGTAATAAATTATGCTCTTTTAATGGTCTATCAAGATACATTACTTGCTCTATAGGTGCGTCAAAACCAGTTAGAAGCATATCTTTTACTATAAGGAAACATAGCTTGTCTTTTTCAACTGGTTGCTTAAATCTATCTATTATTACCTCTTGCTCCGACTTTGTAGTAAAATGTTCCTTTAAAAAAATTTCTTCATTTAAATTACCAGAAAAAATGACTTTACAGTCTAACTCTTCTCCTATAATTTCTTTCATGTATTTCTTTAAAGCATTATAATATTTTACACATGCCACTCTGCTTACGCAGACAACCTGTGCCTTAAAACCATTAGGTAATATATTGTCCCTATAATGCTTCAACATATCTATTGCTATATCCTTAATTCTATCATCAGCTTCAATTATTGTTTTCTTATTGGCATATCTCTGTTTTATAGCCTCTCTTTCTTCATCATTCTTCTCCTTAAAGGCCTCATTAAATAATTCATCTAAACTGTCGCCTTTGATATGAAGTTCTGACCGTCTGCCTTCATATACTATCTTTACAGTAGCCCCATCATCCACAGCTTCCTTAATACCATACTTATCAATATATCCACCAAAGGTTCTTGGCGTAGACTTATCATCCTTATCAATAGGAGTACCAGTAAAGCCTATAAAAGTTGCATTAGGTAAAGCTGTACGCATATTTAATGCAGTATCCTTGTATTGGCTCCTATGTGCTTCATCTGTGAGTACAATCACATTAGACTTTGTCGTCAATACTTGATAAGGAAGACTAAACTTTTTCATAACCTTCTTACCATTTTCAGTTACTTCTCTTTCCTCTATTTCGCTTTCAAATTTCTGAATAGTAGTCATAATAACCTTAGATTGTGCCTGTGTTAGTAAATCCTTCATTACAGAAATTTTATTAGCTCTTACTGGTGTAGTTATTTTTGATAAAGTCCTTATGAAAGTAGCATATATTTGCTTATCCAAATCAATTCTATCAGTTACTACCACTATAGTAGCGTCAGAAAGCTCTTTAGTTCTCTTTATCTTCCTTGCCAACATTACCATTGTCAAAGATTTTCCTGAACCCTGAGTATGCCATACAACTCCACCCCTTGATAAGCAATCTTTGCCTTGGTTCAATCTACTAATAGCTTTATTAACCGCTCTGAACTGTTGGTATCTACATATCTTTTTTACTGTAGCTCCATTATCGGTTTCAAACAATACAAAGTTCCTCATAATATCGAGGAGATTATTCTTCTCTAATAATCCTTGAATAAATAGATTCTGACCATTATCCTCTACTCCTGGAACCTTATCCTTTGCAACTGGATAGCTGTCTTTCCATTCTAAATAATGATTATACTTAGAGCTAATTGTCCCCAGATAGGCATGATACTTATTCATTATTCCCGTAAAGAAATTCGTATAAAAAAGTCTTGGATTTCCCTCTAAAATGTTACCATCTCTTTCATTCATATATCTTCTAAGTTGCTTAAAGGCTTCACTTTTACCTATTTTTTCATTCTTTGTTTTTTCTAAGAACGGTGATTTACATTCTAATACCACAACTGGTATTCCATTAACAAATATGACTATATCAGGGTAAATTGATTTTCCTAAAATAGTTTTAACTTCAAACTGGCGTGTAACTAAAAAATCATTATTATCTACATTATCCCAATCAATGAAATGTACTGTTTGAGGTTTCTTTTGACCATTACCATATATATCTTTATCTACTGTATAGTTTAAATCCACAATAGCGTCATAGAGCTTCTCATTTATCTCTAAGAGGCTTGCACCTAAGTTTTCTGGTCTGCTTAAATATCTAATGGTTTTGTTTATATTTTCTTCATCCATCCATGGATTTAATCTTTTCAAAGCTTTTCCAAACCTTTTTACAAGGATTACTTCTGTTAAAGAATCTCTTTCTCCTCTTTCTGGAATGAGTTCTTTACCATGAATAAAAACATATTTTAAATTATCTATTAAATACTTTATTGAAGGTAATTCTACTAAGGTCTCTTCATTCCCTAAATAAGACATACTACTATCCCCCTATTTATTCACCCTTAATCACAGTAAAATTATCATATAATTCTACCATTACAAATATGCGTTCTCTAACTCTTTTTTCATCCTCATTATCCATCCAATATCCCATTCCATTACCTATCCGCTCGTAATTTTGCAAACATCTAACATCTTTATCCGTATTACGTTGAGTTTCTTCTACCTTTTCTACATTTTCTTTTAATCTATTAATCTCATTGCTGTCATTTAATAGCCAAATTAAGTATGCTTTGAACATACAAGTTTTTCTATCTTCAAGCCATTCAATAATACCTTCATTTTGCTTTTCTAAGTTATCTATAATCTGTCCTATAGATGGTTGACTAAACTTAATCTTATTATACAATTTTCTATCAATTCTCTTTATTGCACATAATATCAGCAACGCATAAGGATATACATATTCATTTATATTTGCTTTCAGTATCATGTAAACCTCAACAACAAATTTCTCTATGTCTCTTAATGATAGCTTAAAACCAAGAACTACCTGTATCACTACTTTAGAAAAATCATTATATCCATACTCAACCACTGCTGTATTTGTAAAGTTTCTGTTTTTAAATATTTTATCAAACTCATACTTACTCAATAAATATTTCACATACTCTTCCTTATTACTCTCTTTAAGTCTATACTCTAAGTCTATAAATCTGGTTAAGTACCCATTAGTATCTGTTTGTTCTCCATATATAACCCTAACAGCATTAGATAATGCTTCTTTATCTATTCCTAAAACAAAAATTATGTTATTGCCATTGAAAAAGTGCTTTATTCTTTCTAATAAACTTATAGCATAATCTGGTCTACACCTATCTAATTCATCAACGAATATAACAAAAGGTTTATTACTTTCTTCAAATTGTTTATTAGCTACTTTCTCCAATTCTATTTTAAACTTTTCAACAGAATTCTTGTCTTTTTTATAATTTTCTATTTTAGCTGATACCATTTGTGCTAATTCATCATTTGAAACTATGACTTCACTATCAAAACCAGTCTTTTCTCTAATCATTTTAGAAGCCATTTTAGGTGTTTGCTTAACTAATGCTAACCCAACATCTTTAGCTTTCTCAATAAACCCTCTTATCTTGTTATCATCATTTATACTTTCTCTTATTTCATCTACAAAAGCGATGAATGGCTCTTCAACATAATCATTTTCCCAAGCATTAAAGAATATTGTCTTATATCCTTCATTTATTAAATATTGATTCCACATTTTTAAAAATGAAGTTTTCCCTGTACCCCATTGAGAATTTACTGCTAAAACCATTTGATTATCTACAATATCAAATATCGCTGTAAGATTCTTGACCTCCACTTCTCTATGTAACTTATCATTTTTAAATGGATTATCTATGTCAATTTCTAAATTATTATTAAATATCCCCATAAATTCACCTTACCCTTACCTTACTCTAATCTTCCCTGTCATAAGCTTATGCATAAGTCCCTTTTTAAGCTCCTGAAATTTTTCCTTTTTAGACTCATATTTTTCTATTTTTTCATCTATAGAGGATAGGATTGAAGCAATCTTACCTTGCTCACATAATGAAGGAATTATAACGGGTAAGTTTCTTAGCTCATTCAATGCAATTCTCAATCTTGTTGAGCCTGTGCTATTCGCAATTGCATTACTTCTAAAATACTTAGAATTAATTGAATACTTTATATAATCCACATTATTTTCACTTTTATCTACAGATATTCTGATACCATCGGAACACATTAAATATCTTTCTTCATTGCAAGGTATCTTACAAGCTCTTGCCACTGGTTCTGCCATTTTTGCAATTAAAATATCTCCTGGATATATATTGCAACTCCTTAGTTCATCAGCCTTTTTTACTGATGTGTAAATAGTAGATTCATTATTAAAATATCCATCCCCTATATTCTGTAATTGTATTACTCTTACTCCTACTTCTGTGTAATCACATGACTTTAAATTTGAACCAAAAGGTCCTCCTGTAAAAGAATACCTATCAGATTTGTCAACTATATCAATCAGCCTCTTTATTTCCCATTCTTCTGGTATCATTCCAAGCTCCGTATCCTTAAACCTATCATGTCCAATTCCTTTTGTAAGAAGCTTCTGCATAAGCCCTTTTCTAAGTTCCTTTGTCTTTTCTATAAGTTTATCAGTATTTTCTATTTTTTCATCTACGGAGGATAGTATTAATGATATATTTTGTTGTTCTTCCAGTGGTGGTGTTGTAATTATATATTCTTTTAAAAACCCTGTTGGCACCCTTCTTTGACCCGCTGAACCAGTCATATTAGCCTTCGCTTGTTGAATAAAATTATTTGATGATATTGTATAATAAATATATAATGGTATACTTTCGGTCTTCTTTGCTCTTAATACATGGAATTCTGTGCTTCCAAAACCCACTTCATTAATTAATTGAGTTGCTATTGCTTTTTTACCATTTTCAAAGCAAGGAGTAATTTTAGCAAGTAAAACATCATTATTTTTAAATGCTGTATATCCCTTTTTCACCTCGCCATATGTCCGTACATTGTCCTTAATAATACCTCCCTGATTTGATACATCCTCCATAGCTATAAAGGATACATCTTTATCATCTTCAATAATTTCTTTTTTAGGGTTTATCTCAGATATATCACATAGTCTCTTTATCTCCCACTTATTAGGTATTTCACCTACCTCTGTCATCTTATATCCTTCTCTAACTTCTTTCACTGTTATGCCACCTCTACCTCTATATTATCTTCATAACTAACCAAACAAGAAAAGTATTAATCAAGTAATAAAGTATTTTCCCGCCTATACTTCCAAACCATATGTCATTTGTTCTACCATAACTAAAAATTCTTCCAACAATTCTGTATGTTATTATTGATACTGGAACTCCAATTACAGCAGATTTAAATTCATTAGTGGCCCATAATATCTTAAATGCCATTAACATTCCATTTAATAATGGTTCATAGAACATCTTACTTATATCTGTACTATTCATATATCCATCTAACCCCTACATCCTTAATCTTATTCTATCTCCTCAAACCCCAATTCCTTCAAATACCCATTTAACCTCAATCCTATCTCTTTTTCATTAATTCCTAACTTATTAATTTCCTCAATAACCAACCCTATATCTACTTCTTCCTCTTCTTCACTTGTATCAACATATCTGCTGATATTGAGGTTATAATCATTTTCCTTTATACCTTCTATATCAACTACATTTGCATATTTTTCTACATCTATATATTCATCAAAAGCTTTTACAATTTTATCAATGTCTTCATCTCTTACTCTATTCTTATTTCCGTCTTTAACAAAATGATTGCTTCCATCTATAAATAAAACCTTATTTCTTCTATCTTCTGGCTTATTTTTATTTATCACAAGTATGGCCGCAGGAATACCTGTACCGTAAAATATATTTTGGGGAAGTCCTATTACAGATTCAACTAAATCATCTTTAATGAAGCCTTCTCTTATCTTTCTTTCTGACCCGCCTCTAAATAAAACCCCATGAGGAACTACCGAAGCCATTTTGCCTCTTACATTTAAACTTGCTACCATGTGACAAACAAAGGCTAAGTCTCCATAAGATTTAGGTGGTATTCCATATGGAAACCTGTGAAACTGGTCAGCACTCGCTTCTTCCAGGCCCCAGTTGCTTAAAGAAAACGGGGGATTGGCAAGGACTTTGTCGTAAGTCTTCAAAACTCCACCTTCTGTATGTTTTGGTTCACGAATTGTATCTCCCTTTTGTATGTCTGCACCTTTAGCTCCATGAAATAACATATTCATCTTACATATAGCCCATGTTGAAAGATTAATTTCTTGTCCAAATAAAGATATGTTCCTATAGTTTCCACCTTGGTTCTTTATATATTGTAATGACTGTATTAACATACCGCCCGAACCCGCAGTTGGGTCATAAATTCTATCGCCCTCTTGTGGCTTCAACACATTCACCATTATTCTTACAATCTCTGTTGGTGTGTAAAATTCCCCACCTTTTTTTCCGCCTTCATCTGCAAATTGTTTTATCAAATACTGATATGCGTCACCTAATATGTCCTGCGATTCCAGATTTGAGTTTGCAAGGTTAATAGTATCCAGAACCAAAAGGAGCTGTGAGAGCTTCTTATCAGGTACACGCTCTTTATCATTATAATTAGCTGTAGTAAGAACACCAATAAGTTCTGCATTTTTAGGTTCATCCTCTAATGCTTTAAAAGCTTTGTCTAACTCGGGTCCTATATTTAAATTCAAGTTTTTAAGCTTATCCCATCTTGCACTTTCAGGCACATAAAAGGTTTCATATACAGAGCTGTCATTTAACAGCATATTAACTTCTTCTGCAACCATTCCCTGCTCAATAAATTCCTTTTCTCTAAATCCTCTTTCTTCATAAAATTCATCATTTAATCTTTTTAAGAATAATAATCCAAATATATAGTCCTTATATTCAGCGGCCGATAATTCTCCCCTCAAAATATCCGCACATGACCATAATACACCCTCTAAATTTTGTAATGTCAGCTTCTCCATCATTCTCTCTCCTTGTCAATCTATATTCAGTATTTTTATATATTCCTTTTAATAATCTATCTATTTTAGTTTACCACAATTTTGTATTTTTTTGTCTATAGTAATTAGGTTAAAGTCATATAAATGCCTAATATTAATAAAAAATGTAGTCGAGGTATTATTTCTGCACTTTCTTCATGTTTTGGACGGAGTTTGTTTTTTGTGCAACTTGTTATATAAATAGATAACAACCGTAGTATTTTAGTAAATAGTAAATAGTAAATAACTAAAATACACCCTTAGAATATAATTAGAGTAAATATTCAACAAATATTTTTTATAAAATTTGGAAACCAACTTTAATATTTGGTTTCCGAAAACATTAATTAACGCCTATCATTTACTATTTTTCTTTTTATGTATAAATATTATAAATTATGATATAATTTATAATATCATAATTAATTTAATAGGAGGAATCCACATGTATTCATCCAAAATATTTATTCGATTGAAAAGTAAATATAAAAAATGCAACTTTTTGAAGTTGGTGTAGTGTTAGTCAAATATCTATTGACTATAATCTACACCAACTTTTTTTATTTACTATTTTCTTAAAAAAGGAGATGTAGTTTTACATGGAAACGCTTTACTGCCAATGCTTTTGCGATTTTTTTCGAAACATATACTATACCAGTTATTTAATCTATACAGTCAACGAAATTTTTATATTAGAGAAAATCAAAAGATTTGAGGCTACCAACGAGTATGAAGCATTAATTAAATTAATAAATAGAATTATATTGAAGCTTGAAACAGAATATACGAGCTGTTTAGCAGATAAAAACGTAGTCTTTATTATTAATAATGAAGAGCTGATTAACGATTTAACATCCGAGACTAAAAGAGCAAATTTAGATTGTTCTATGAATGGTTTATATAAGCAGATTGCTGATAGTGTAAAAAATATGGGCATTACCTTTCGTGAAGATTTTGATGAACAATTATTGCGGGGTACGGTTGTAGAGGATTATAGTAAGTTTTATAAATTTATAATTATGTTGTATTTAACTATTAGAAAATCCCAAGGGATGAATGAAGAATATTATAAAAGTCTTTCTAAATACAATATGGCCATTCAAGATATTTTACATTTCATCGAATTTGCTGAACTTGATAGAGCTAAGAAAATTGAGTATATGGATACCATAAAAAAAATTAGAAAAAAGCGGAGAGAACTAAAAAATGAGATAGAGGTCTTAGGATACTTTTCTCCCCCACTTGGATATTTACTCAATACTTTAGATATGTTCTTTAATTTGCAAGAAAGTCAAAACTATTGTGAATCATTAAAGCATAAACAGATGTTTTCCACTAAGGAGGCGAGGAAAAAGCTACTAAGTTCTTTATAAAGAGTTAGTAAAAGCTTGAATTATGGAAGTTTTAAAAGTCTTAAATAAGTTAGAAATATTGTTTCAAGAGTTAGAAATTCAATATAATGGTTATCTAAAAAAAGGTACTACCATAGATGACCTAATAAAGAAGCTTCTTATGGTAATCGAAAATGATAACTTTAATTCTGCCGAAGCTTATAACTACTGCAAAATCTTAAAGGAATTATTAATAAAAAAACGAGAAATTGATGATTTAAAATCTAAATACCAAAAAATATTGAGCATTTATACAAGCAAACAAATTAGGATTAATATAATTAGGAAAGAAAAGGATATTAAAAACAAAAAATATACATCAAGATTTTTTCATAAAGAAGAAGATATAAGTAAATATCTAAATGGAAATTAATTCATAAAATATTATTGGATAAACAAGGTAAAAAGAATATTTCCTGTTTCCATCTATATAAAACCACCTAAATGTATTTGGCACACTCTTGAATTATAACCTATATTAACATTACAAAACTAATACAAAATCAATACAAATAATACAAAAAGAATACAGACACAAGGAGGCTTATATGAAAAATCCTGATTATATTAAATATCCTCCAACAACAAAAATACTAATTGAGGAGATTAAGAGAGCTTGTGATGATTATATTGCCCGTAGAATTAATGAGAATGAATTGAAAAATATTATATGGACATGGGCTGATAATGTTGGTGAGAAAATGTTCAATGGTTCTTATGACTTTAACCCTACTATTATTCAAAGAGTAGGCACTAAAAGACTTACTATTGTAAAACATATGCTTAATGGACACCAGTACAAGTTGTTTTAAATTATAATGACACATTAGTTGATTTTGAGACGATAAATACCAAGAGAATACAGGTGTTCAAAAGGATATGTTAAGCAATATGATATATGATTGGAGGAAAATGTGGATACATTTGAATAATGAAAAAGAGAAGCATTAAAAGATGTTGTTGTCGGCATTTTGAATTTTATTACCGTAGATGATGAAAGGAAACTTGAAAAACTAACTTTAAACCAAATAAAAGGAGCATTACAAAACACAACAAAATGTAACGATTGTCAAACGGTTGATGAAATACTAAATAAAGCGATTTATGACTACAAAGATTTTAATGAAGTGTATGAGAAAGCTAATAAAGATACAAAGGTAAAAATTGCAAAGAGAGCAATCAAGCTAAAGATATTAAATCTACAACTTATTTCGGATTTAACTGAATTAAGCATTGAAGATATAGAAAAAATAGAGGGTGAAATCAATAAAAAATAAATGCTATTTTTAAGAATTTAAAGTATATACTTCCCGTAATTACAATAATATTAATACTATTATCTTGTCTGCTATGTTGAATTGCCATTATAGATAAGAATGGTCGTCATAATGAATGGTGGTTTTCTTAAATTTCATGTTATAAGTGTACAAATAACTATAATTTAAGACACAATTGTTTTATTTTACGATTTATGAATATTATAAATAAATCAGGTGTTCCTTATAAAAATACTATTGTTAAAAGTATAGTTAAATAAAGCATATAAAAACTGACTTTCTTTAATTGATAGTCGGTTTTTATATGCTTATATCCTCAACATTATCTATTAGAGTTTATTTTTAATAATTTAATAATAATTCATTTTAATTTATTTTATTTATCATCTAATAATCGTGTTAAATTTAATTAGTCAATTTTGAAGGCAATCATTATTGATTAACATAGTTATATCAATGGGTCAATAAATCAAAATAAAGTAAGAAACCACAACAGGAGAAGCCCAAAAATAGCTTCTCCTTTTTAAATTAATAATATTTAATGGAAAGAAACTCATATATAGTAAAAATACAATATACTATTTTAATTTATTCAACGGTCCAATTGTTCACCTTTATAGGCAAACAACCAGGATATTATATTAATATAAATCTAATAAAATAAGATTCGTAATTAATATAAAAATCAATCCTGTTGCTACTATTTTTAGAAACAAATGTTTAAATTTGCTCATAGCAATGGACTCCTTCCATCAATATTCAATTTTTATATACTAATTTTTTATTTGTTGATACATTATGCTTTTAAATGGCATAACATTGATAGTCATTATACCTTTAAACCTATAAAATAGCAATGAAAATAAATAATAACTAAATCTCTTTTTCAATATAATTATTTTAAAATCACGTATCTTTCACTTATTTTACCGCTAATAAAAATGACTTTATCTATATAGTTCTTTCTTTCTTCACTTTTAGATATTCTGCAATCTTCATAAAATAAATTATTTAGAGATTTATCTGGTTTGAAATATATTTTTTCTTTAACATAAGTTGCTATAAATTTATCATTATTATCCTTTCTTCTTGTAAATGATTTTACATTTTTTGAATAATCAATTGAATACAATAATTCAAATGCAATTTGTCGAATACAGGCGTAAACAGGACTATTATAAAGTGGTTTTTTTTCATTATTTACTAACAAATATCCTGATAATGAGTTATTCTTGGTTAGATTTGTATATGCTTCATTTAAATTCTTATCAATATGGGCCCCTCCATCTTTATTAGCCACATACAATGCAATATCTTTTCTACTGAATACATTTATTTTATCATCTAAAATTATTTCATTCCACCAGTCTTCAAATACTAAACATAATCCTTGTATTTTATTGTCACTTAAACAATGAGGAATGTATATCCCAATAGTTGATGTTGCTAATAATCCTTCATAACTCAGCATGTTCGCAGGTATATATGGCAAGGCAGTAGAAAGAAAAAGCATGTGTGTTTTCATATCAAGGTGTTTAAACAAAGATGTTGAGTTATCTGTGTCATGTAATAAAATTCTAATAGTTGTAGCAATTCTCTGACCTTCATCTTCAAATCCTGAATCATATGAACTAATTGAATTTTTTAAAAAAAATATTTGAGAGCCTAAATGTTTACGCATATCATTTATATTCTTAACATAATTCATAGCTTATCTCCTTTAAATTTGCAAGAACCTAATTTTATAATATATTCATATATTGGAATGTTTTCCCATTAAATAGTGCTAATCCATCATAATTAATAAAGGTGTAGTTTTCATTTATAGTAATCTTTTAAAGATGGTTGTTTAAGGGACTACTATATTGTTTATTTAGATAATCGTGCTGACCAAAACTTTCCATCTTGGTCTGATAAATTCACAAAATGAGCATAATCAATTGGCTCTTCACTCTTAAAATATAAATACCCACCATTTTTAAAGGGTACTATTCTAACATAAGGCTTATCGTCCTCAACCTGTATAATTGAACTGTCAATATGATAAACTGTGCTATTATCACCTGCCACAATTTTAATATTATGAAGTCCCGTAAAATTACTTCGACTAAAAAAGCTTCCTACTTCATCATTACCCCCAATAGCTTTTCATAGAGGTATAAATAATGATTATTATTACTACAGATAAAATGTGACATTCCTTTATCAAGTATAACCTCTGGATAAACTCTTATTATACTTGATAACTTGTCAATATCTATTATTAGCTGTTCCTGTAATAAAATAGTAGAAGTTGAAACAATTACAGGACTACTTGTTAAACTATTGTAATACATCAATGGAGCTAAATAAGCATAGGATTTTCCTATGCCGACACCTGCTTCTATTATAATATGGTGGTTGTCTCTTATAGCTTCTGATATATCATATGCCATATTTTCTTGCCCTTCTCTTAATTCAAATCCTAACTCTGGTAGCTTTTCATCAAACAGGTCCCAGACTTTCTGTGTTATTTCTTCATCAAAATCATATTCTTCAATAGCCTTATATTGACCTAAAAGGTAATCCGTAAAATTCATATAATTTATAAACACCTTCCTAATAAAATTTATAGTCGACATATATAACAATATTATACCATTTATCTATATAATCTTAATTAAATTTGAAAAAAGTCTTTAATTTAAAAAATATAGGTTTTTTTAACAATAAAGTGTTGATATAATATTAGTAGAACCATTTTTATAAAATAATTAATTTTAAGGAGGAATTATATATGAAAGATGTATTTTCTTATAACAAAGATATTCATAAAAATGCCTATTTGAATTGGAGAACTGAAAAACATTCATATATTGATAATATGATAACTATTGCGGAAGGATTTATGAAGTCTTCCATACTTTTAACTGAACAGTCATTGAATGATAATAGAGATAAGAAAGCAGATATTATTATTTTCCCAATATTGTTTAACGCTAATCATGGAATAGAGCTATACTTGAAAGCAATTACATGGTCATTAAATGTTTTATTAAAAAACGATGTTAAGATAGAGGGAAACCATAATATAAAGCAGATATTCACCATTGTATGTTCATTAGTAAATAAATTTGAAAAAGAAAAAGAAAACAGAGATGAATTTAAAAAAATAACCCTGAATTTAAAGGAATATCTTGATGAATTATATAAAAAAATTGAACCCGAATCATGTGGAAAACATAAAGACAATATGGACTTTTCAAGATACCCTTTTAGCCAGAAGTATATTAATCATTTTTATATAGACGAATTAGATAATGTAGTAATTGATTTGGAAAACTTCTTAGAGATATTTAAAGAGATTAGTAATAATTTGAACATGATAGCAACGCACTATTTATATGATTATCCCGAAGCTGATGAGGATTAATAATCCTCATTTACAGCTCCGAATAGATGGACATAAATAGATGGCACATTGAAAAATATGTTAATAACATGACAATAATAAACGTATTTGTAATGAGTTCCATACGTAATATTTATCTGTAATTTCCAATAACAACTTGAACACTTCTATTTCCCATATATTCATTTATAGAAACAGTGAAAGTTATGTCAATTCTAATATTATTAGAAACTCCATTAAACATTTTCATTGTTTCCTCATCTCCAAATTTATTTATTAAATAGCATTTAAATTTATCTATATCTCCAAAATAAATGCCTTCAATAGTTTTCCCATAAGTTGATAAGAATTTAAATTTTAAAACATTTTTTTTAGCTCCCAAAATAGTAGCCTTAGCAATTTTAATATTCTTTTCCGCAAATATGGGCTTATGATTGCCCTTACCATAAGGTTCTAATGTTTCTATTTCTTCTACTAAACTAATGGAAATATTATTAAACGGTAATTGCATATCTATATACACTTTAGGTATTAAATCTTCATCTGTTAAGGTAGTTTGTGTATTTAAACATACCCTGAACTTCTCTAAATTTTCTGGTTCCATAGATAAACCTGCGGCCATAGGATGTCCTCCAAATCGAAGGAGTAAGTCTTTACACATAAACAGTCCCTCAAACATATTGTACTGTTCTATGGACCTACCTGACCCCTTAATTCCATGTTCAGCGTCCGTAAGAACAAATGTTGGTGAATGATATTTTTCTCTTATCTTACCTGCAATTATTCCTGCTATACTTTCATGGAGGTCGGCATTGTAGACAACTAATATTTTATCTTTTCTTATCCCCTGCTTTTCTATTATTTCAATAGCGTCTTCAACACCTTTAAGTGTCATTTCCTTTCTTTCCTTATTTAACTCAAAAAGCTCTTTCGCTAAGCACTTAGCTTCTTCATAATCTTCCGATAGTAATAATTTTAATCCTTTCTTAGCAGAATCCAATCTTCCAGAAGCATTTAGGCAAGGACCTATAACAAAGCCTAAATGGTACACGCCTATTTTTTTTCCCTCTATTCCAGTTTCACTTATAAGTGCTTTAAGTCCCATATTCTGTGTATTGTTAAGAAGCTTTAACCCCTCTTGTACAATTATCCTATTTTCACCAATTAAATCTACTACATCACAAACAGTTGCGATAGCAACGTATTCTATTAAAGCATTAACTTTGTCCTTACCTTGTCCCATTTCTTCATATAATGCTTGAAGGAACTTAAAAGCAACCCCTGCTCCACATAATAGTTTAAATGGATACTCACAATCAATCTGTTTGCAATTAATTATCGAATCAGCATTAGGAATAATTAAAGTCCTACTACCATCACTATCTTCTTTAAATGGTACATCATGGTGGTCAGTAATAATACACGTCATACCTAAACTTTTAGCATAAGCAATTTGTTCAATTGCAGATATACCATTATCACAAGTAATTATTGTATCAATACCATCATTTTTAGCAATCTCTATAATATTTTTGTTAATTCCATATCCATCTGAAATCCTATGTGGTATTTCATAATCAACATTAGCACCACACTCCGTAAGACCTTTATATAATAAATATGTGCTAATTATTCCATCAACATCGAAATCTCCTACTATTCTAATTTTTTTGTTTTCGTTTATTTTAAGCTTTATTATTTTTATTCCAATTTCTAAATCTTTCATCAAAATTGGATTAGTTAGTCCATTTATATTTGAATTTACGAAGCTAACAACACTTTCATCGTCTGTTACCCCCCTATTTATTAGTATCCTACATAATATCTCACTTATATTTAATCTTTGAGACATTTGTTTAAAATCAACTTTATTATTCTTCAAAAGCCACTTTTCCAACTGTACATCCCCTTAATCATTTTTTATCATTATAGTTTATGCAATCATATTTTATTACATTATTATCTAATAGGTTTGGTCCGCCCTTATTTATTTTTTGTTCTAATTTTTTTATCATTTTTATATTTTGTATATTGATTTCATCAAGTTTCTCAACTTCGCTAATAAGACTACTGTTCTCATTTTCTAAGGTCCCAATTATATTCAAACATATTTGGTCATTCAAGTCTTTTTTTTGTAGTTTTAGTATTGTTTTATTTAATAAATTAATTTTTTCATTGAGTCCTTCTACAAATTTAAATACATCATTCTTTTCAGTTTCCTCTTGACTTTTTAATATATAAGGTTCAAGTATGTACCTATTATTTTTATTATAAACAGTTTGTCTTGCTATTCCAATTTTTTTTACAATATTTGATACATTAACCTTATTTGATTTATATATTTCTATTGCTGTTTTTCTCTCTTGATTTATATATTGTATTTCTGTTTCAATCTTAAATAAATATTCCCTAATGCTTGGTTTTAAACTTGAATATTGACACATTTCATATTTTATTAGTTTACCTTTTATGATTTCAATAGTATTTAATTTTATATCCACATTTCAACCTCTTCCATTATACCACATAGATTTTTTGTAATATATTCAAGCTTAGGATGTTTTTCTATTATCTTATTACTGCCCTGTTTTTCTATCTCAAATTTTAATTCTTGAAGTTCTTTAAATAAAAAAGATTTTGCTAATTTTTTTAACTTAATTGTTTCAATATTAGCTTCGGAAACAAAATTATTTATTTTATTATATTCTATAACCTTTAATTTATCTTTAAACCTTTTATAAGTAATATCCACAAAAATATAAACTGTACAATGATTAGGACACATATCAAATGCACACATAAATTCATTGAGCTTACATTTTTTACCGAAAGCACTTTTAATGCAAAATCCTTCTCTCTTTTCTCTAATAGGAACTTTAATTACCAGTTCATTAATAATCTCTTTCAAATCAGTTTTTATATTATACTTATTATGCTCAATGAACTCATTAATTTTTTTAATAAGTAAATCAGCCTCTTCTCCTATTAAGTTAAACTCCCCAGTAACTAATCCTTCTAAAACACTTTTTGCTACCTCTCTACCCTCTTCATTTTCAATCCTCTGGTAGTGCATTGTCATCTCGACAGTCAAATGATTCATATGCTGAGAAATCCACCCTATTTCAACCCCTTGGCGGATAAGTTCGTTACATACTGCAACCCGAAATTGGTGTGGATTTGGTATTGATACTGAATCAGAAGTTTTTAAATGATTACAATATTCTTTTTTAACCAATTTGTATTTTTCATTAAATTCCATAGTAAATATACGGAATCCTTCGCATTCCGCATTTATTACTCCAAGCTCCACAGAATTTCTTACTATGAATCTTACTAACCATGTTCTTAATGTTGCTGTTCCAATTGGATTTTCATTATCTCCATTTATAAAAATATAATCCGTATTATTTTTTAATCTTATTTCTGTAGTTAATTTTTCAAGTGTATCATATGCTAATTCGGCTTTATCCGTTAAAAATGTTTTAGTAATCTGGGAATGTTTTTTGTTTTTTATTGTTTTCATGGTTAAAAACTCTAAATATGAAACTTTTTTCGTACTATCAAAGCACTCAACAGACTTCTTTTTTTCCGCTTTAATTAAACTTAATTCATAAATTCTCATACCAACTTGTGATAAAAGCAATATAGAACTTGCCTCCATTTTCTCCATTATATTAGTTTTATTTGAGTATATTTCTTTTAAGCATAATGAAATTATTTTGTCATATATCTTTTGAGGTATATTAGGAGTCTTTCCATCTTCTATCTGTGCTTTTAATAAAGACGTGTCGTTATTTGATAATTCTTTTCTTGCTTTTGAATAATCAATTTTTTCCTGTATCTCAATATACTTCAATAGTTTCTTGAATAATCTCCTATGATGAATTCTTTCATTTTCAGATTTATAGTCTATATATAATAACTCATTATATTTTTGTACACACTTTAAAGTTATAAGAGTACAATCATAAATATATTTTCCAGATAAATATTTGCATATTTTCTCCATATATCCCATGTACTTTTTTATGCTACTTATGGCTTTATGGTTAATTAATGATTCTAAAACGAACTTTTTAATATACTTCTGATATACATAATGTATATTGCTAAAATCATATTTATTTCTATACGGACCCTTTTCAGGGTCAAAATTGCCAAAGTCCCAAATATCATCCGAGAAATATATTTCCACATCAAAAAAAGGCAATCTGCCAATATCTAATGTTGTTATTAATTTATTTTCTTCATCCGCAAGATTTGCTATTTCTATCAATTTAATTGCGTTAATTTTCAGAATATAATTATCCATTTCGTTTTTCTCCCTATTTTTTATTTAATATTTAATCTGTATTTAAATTCTAAAAAACTCCCCACCTTAATATCAATTAATAATGCTCGTATATTGATATTAATAAACCCATTATAAATAATGGATTTATTAATTTATGTGTAGCTAAGGCACTTTTAATTTAAATTGTAGGCCTGTCCAAAAAATATATACTTTTTAAATTGTAATTAGGCAGAAATATAATTGAGTTATAAAGTGCAGTGCTTTTCAATAATTAAATAAGCTTGTTTTTTAATATATATAACTGACCTAAATAACTTACATATAATTTTTTAATAGAAACTAAATGTTCTTTTTCATGGAATATATTTTCATTCTTTATAACTTCATTAATTTTATCTATGCTTTCTTCAAAGTATGGTATTCTATCCAAAGTAACAATAAAATTTCTACAAATTAAACAATCTATTTTTTTATTTCCGTTACAAGTTCCACCACAAAAACCACAGCCTTGTTTTACTGTTATCTCTTTAATATCATGTGAAAAATCTAAATCCACCTCACTTAGTTCAGAAACTATACGCCCTTGCAAAGTAACATTTCCTAATTTTATATTATAAAATGCCTCTAAATAACTTCTAACATCAGGTTTTATATAATGTTTAATTGTTGTAAAAACATCTTTATGACCAGTAGCAATAATAGCTTTATAAACGTTACCTTCTTTTACAGCATTTTCAAAGAGCTTTGTCATATATGTCGTCCTACAATCGTATAACGAATACGGACCACCTTTCAAATCCAATTTACCAGTAATATCTACAAAGTGTCTGTAAAACTTATCCACTTTTATTCCTTCAATTTGCTTATTCCTACTCTTATAAATAAAGATATAATTTTTTACTACTTCTTCTTCTTGCTCTTGCTCTTGCTCTTGCCCTTGCTCTTGCTCTTGCTCTTGCTCTTGTTGTTCTTCTTGTAATAGTTCTCTGGAAACGCGAGTCCCTTCATTAATTGCACGAATTGTATATTCAGATGGGTTTACATCCACATCTCTTCCCTGTGAAGTTTTCGTTTGCATTTCTAATGTCGCACTATCTTCTTTACAATGATAATCAATTTTATATTCACCTTCTTTCATACCATCTTTAATACAATTTATTTTTAAATTTAGAATTTCATTCGGTCTATAATTAGTTGTAAGCAAAAGATGAAGGAAAATAAAAAACATTTTATCAAAATAACTACCATTTAGCATTCTATTTTTAAATGTTTCTAAAATTTTATCCAAATCTTCTTGTAAAATAATTTTACTATTAAGGCTTTCTGTTGACTTTATTCTTAAATAATCGTATATGATAGGATTTATAAAATAATCTACTTCGTCATCAAGGAATTTTATAAATGAGCTTATTGAAGATACGTAACCATTAATTGTATTTACATTGTCATATTTTTGCTTTAGATATTCTCTAAAAATCAATATATTATGTTCGCTTATAAGTAAATTGCTTTTATTATTAGGTGCATATTCATTTAAATTAACAACCTTTCCGCTAATTTGTTTTGTTGTTTCACCTTCTATAAATTCAAAGAATATAAATAAATTATTAATTGAGGCTCTTAAAGTTTTAAGACAATTTCTCGATTTTACAAACCATTTTTTCATCTTGTTCCGTAGAAAGCTGTCTCCCACTCTTGAAAAATCTAATGGAATATATTCATTTCCTTTTAAAGTTGTTGTGTATCTTTCATATCCATTTGGAGCTAATAGCCATTTATCATTTTGCGGTATTTCATCATATTTATTTAAATATACAACTCTATAGCCTTTACCAAACAATATGTTAAAGTTATCTCTATAAAGAAAATTTCTATCAATACCGCTTTTCTTGCTAAATACTTTATGTTGTGGGTTACTATTTTCAAAATAATCCATTAAAAATATATAAAAACTTTTGAGATTTCTAAGTGCAAATGTTTTTTTCACTTTTAATTGATAGTATTGGAACTGTATTAAAAACGTATCATTACCGAATTCTTCTATAACATTTGGAAGCTTCCCCAACTTTTCAAGACTATTTTCAAAATCACAAATAAACTCTTCAATTCTGTCTCCTTCATAAGTTATATTCTCAGTTTCAAGATATTTTATAAATGTTCTCGCAATATTCAACAAAAATATATCATAAAAATTTAAATTAAGAACGAATTTATTTTTGTTGGTTTTCACCATAATAATACCTAATGGACTACTTCCAAGAGAATAAATCTCTTTATAATTAGAAATTTTATAGTCTTTTTCGTCATCACCAAGTAATATCCAGATGTTTTCTTTTAAAAATATTGTGTGTTCTCCTAAATCAATACCCTCTTTTAGCATATATCCATAAAATATAATTAATACCTTTATCCCTCTATTTAATACAAAAATCTGATTACACAATAAAGCCCAGGATAAATCTTTAATTTCTATGTCCTGAAAAGAATTAATCAATATATTAATGTATTGTTTAAAGCTTTCATTATATTTTAAGGTAATATAGTCATTTAAAACTTTATTTAACATCTTATCTTTAACCTTAATATTCAAAAGTTCTTCATAATGTTCATTCTTCATGTCTTACCCTCTTCCACTTATATTTCTAACTTTGGATTATCAGTAATCATTTTTTTTGCCCCCAGTGTATTTGCATTATAACAATCCTCTTCTGTGGCTCTAAAGTATTTCATTACACTTGACGGGCCAGAATGTCTTAAATCATCAACTAATTGTAATTGCGTTGCTCCTTCTTTTATTCTCTTCATCGCAAACCCATGACGTAGTCTATGGGATAAATTGTGTTTTTTTACATCTTTATCAATAGTTAACCCTGCTTTAGTAAAAATTACTCTCAGCACTTTATTCCAACCACCTGCATGTAATGGTTTCCCATTTTTATTCAAAAACAAATAAAAATTTTCTCCTTCAAGCGTACCCCCATCTGATATTCTATCTGCTATCGCAAAATTTATATAGTTTAATCTATTTGTTTTGCCCATTCTTCCATGGATAATATCAATATACTGTTCAATTTTATCTAAAACGTCATATGTTGGCTTTACTATTTGATACCCAACTTTCCATTTTTTATAAGCCTCACTTTTATATTTCAAATAACTTTCAGGTCTCATACATGTCTTAGCGTGTTGGTCAAATTTATCAGAAACTCGATTTCTTATAATAATTTTAGAATCTTCTATATCCTCTAATGTTAATCCTAATCCTTCACCTAACCTCACCCCATTCTCATACATTAACATAACTAATATTTCCTCTCGTAATGAATACTCCTTTTGAATTACAGAAATAATTCGCAAGTATTCATTAGGTCTTATATACATAGGAACAGTAAGCTTGTTTTGCATAGATTTCTCGCTTATTATATAGCGTTCAGTGGCTTTTTCTCTGGTGTGTCCAAGTAACCCATCACTATCTTTAATAACCTGGGCAACTGCTTTAGCATTTAATATTTTATTATCAATACCCAGAAAGTTTAGATAATTTCTGTAAACCGAAAAATACTGATTTATTGTATCGCTACTTCTAACCGTCATAAATTCAAATTCAAATCTTTCCCCCTTCTTACCATCTCCATATAGAAAATCTTTCAGCTTTGAAAAATCATCTTTTTTAATATCTTCCAATTTTACATTAAAAATTTTCAAAAAAGAATATAATATTCTAAGTGCTGATGTAACCTTATATCTTGTATTTATTGACATATTTCCACATTTTACATTTAAATATTCGTAAGCAGGTCTAATAACATTCATATCCAAATCATAAAGCAATATATTATCTACTCCATTTTCACTCATTGTTACGCTACTGAACTTTATCTCTATATCATAATTATTTTCTTTTTTTAACCCTACATACTTTTTAATGTAAGATATACAACCATCCTCATTTTTTTCTTGTATCAAAAACATACTTTATCCTCCCATCTAATTTGATTGCAAGTTGATAATCAGTGTAAAAGTTTCTAAAATACATTCATTTCATATAGTCAATGCTTATATTATGCGTTATATATTGTCAACGCGTTATTAGAGTGTTTTATCTCCTTATTACTTTCACATTCTCATTGTATCACACTATTTCATTTATAGGGAAACAATAACTTTAAAAAAAGGTATTTTAATTAAATGATAATTAGTGATTTATACTAAAAATAACTGTCTAATTAGATATATACGCATTTTTAACAAAGCAAATTGGATTTTAAATTAAATCCCTTGATAAAATGAATAGCACATAAGATGTGTACTGGGGCGTCTAATACATTCTTTTACTCTGGGTTATAAACCCTTTTCAATTAAAATGGCACTCTTAAAATCCACTGTAAGGCTTCTAATTATGTGTTTTGATGGAGTAAGTATATATATAGGTTCTTTGATAGTAATGGGAGTGTTGTGAAAAGTGATTTAAATACTTATAGGTGACTAAATAATTAAAAACAGTGTCTCTTTGTTTTTAATAAAAAAAATCAAGGGAACTCCAAATTGAAGTTCCCTTGATTTATTATTTAAGAATATTGAGTAAATTATGACCATTAGTTATTGGTTAATTGTTTTTCTTTCACAGGAATCCAAATCTCACTTATATAATCTTTAGATTGTAAATCTCCTTCTGTATAAGCTTCAATATCATAATCTGAAATTAACTCATATTCTGCCTGTGGAAGCCATTCACTGTAAATTCTTTTCCACATATCTTGTATTGCATTTGGCATAGGACCAACACATTTAAAAATAGCCCAAGTATATGTGGGAATTTCCAAAACCTCAAAATCAAATGGTATCTCTTTTGTGTATTTATCAATACAACCAATTCCATATTTAAATTCTTTACATCCTTTATTTTCTTGAATACAAATACCTATTGCTCCACATACTCTTTCATGCAGTCCAATCGAAAAATATTCACTCCAAAATGCAGGTATTCCCGTGGTACTGTTTTTATCAGTAAATTCCCTTGTTTTTACAACTACATTAAATGCTTCTTTCTTAACAATTTTGTAATCCATAGTATTACCCCCTTCCAATTTAATTTTAATCACAAGGCGATTAAATGATTTTAGATTTGCTCCTTCTTTTTTAGCTTGTTTTGGTGTAATCCCATGAAATCTGCTAAATGCTTTTGAAAAACTTTCAGGAGTTTCATAGCCATATTTGAGAGCAATGTCAATAACTTTTACATTTTCTTTATATACGGTAATAATCGGTTGATGGTAGTACACCATTGAAGATACAGTATTATTCAACTTATTTAACATAAATATTGAATTGTCTCATTGAAAATCCACCTGAAAGATGATATTATAAAATTGTGAGTATGTAATATTTTACTAAATAATATCCAATGGGGCTGTAGTACATAATTTAGAGAAGAACAGTAATTGTATAAAAATATTTGGTTTTATTAAGTCAAATGTAGAATTTGTAAATTAAGGAGTTTTAAAATGTATAATAATATAAGAATAGAAACAGAACAATTAATTATTAGAAATTTTATGAATGATGACCTTCAAGATTTATATAATATAGTCAATGCAGAAGAGATAATGGAATATGTACCTTTTACCAAGTCAAGGAAAATAGTAGAATGTGAGAACCTTTTACATAATATTATGATGAAAAGATATAAAGAAAGTACACCAGAGAACTTTGTTGGATTTATTTTGTTAGTAACATGTAAAGAAACTAACAAAGTTGTTGGTTTTGTGGGATTGTGTCCACTAACCTATGATAAAACAGAGAATGAGTTATTCTATGGACTATTTAAAGAATACTGGGGAAAAGGCTATGGAACTGAAATTGCCAAGTCTATGGTTAAATACGGAATGGAATATATGAAACTAAGCAAAATGGTAGCAACAGTAAATGAAGGTAACGATATATCAATAAAGATATTAATAAAGGCTGGTATGAATTATGAAAAGATTATTGATGATGAAGATACTAAAGATAGTTCATATGAAGGTGAGTTATTCTACTCAATAAGTTTGAATGAATATTTAGGCATAAATTCCATAGCGTAAATATACAAGGGGTATATTAAATTAATGTAAAATTTTCTTGTAAATCGAATGAATTAATAAAAAAGAAAGTAGCAGAAGTTATTATTACTCCTGCTATTTTCTTTGCTAAAATTAATGTTATTTCAGGGGCTAATTATTATGTACCTTATGAACATAAAAACATTTTAAATTCTATGCGAGACAACCCAGATAAATAGGCATATTTAAGAATTTTTCTTAGGTATGACTTTATACATGCTACTTCCCGTTATCAACCGTTATCTACCGTATATAAACATTTTCTTTTGTCAACTCTTGACCTGCGAGAGAAAGACGTCTATTTCGGATATACTCGCCAGTTGTAAGATTTGTTAATATACTAAATGTTCTTTGAAAATGAAAAGTGGAAATATAAATATGTTTAGCCATCTTATCACAAGTTATGTTTTGCAATAAATTATCCTCTATATAATCAATTGCTTTACTTAGGGATTTTATCCATTCCATTTCATCATCTCCTTGTGATAATAGCATAGCAACATTTTAATAACTTTTCCTGTCAGTAATTGCTTTGTTATGTCTACAAACTACATAAATAACTTTACTGCATAATTTTCTACAAACGCTTGTCTATCGTGTTTTTAAGATTTACTCAATCTAATTCAATATGACCTTGTTATTTTTACTTTTGTCTGTTTTTAATAATTTGATAACTACTTAAAGAACAGATACCCTCAACTAATATTTATAAAGTATGTTCCTTTAGTAATTCCCCACCCCTACTATAACTTATATATTTAATTTTATATACATAACCATGTAACATACCTATATTTTAGACAATTCTTTTAATCACTGTATCATCATTATACAATTAAAAAATAATACCTCTTACTAAGAGAGTGTTATTAAATATATACATATATACAAGTAACTATACATCGTAATCTCCATAGACTACTATTTTTTTCTTGTTTTCAATGGCTTGTTTAATTATCTCTGTAGCCTTTTCCATATCCTTCATTAAAAAAGGATCATATAGGTCCTCTATACTAGCTCTCATAAATTTTTTTATGTCTATTGCTTTGTGAAATCCTCTATTAATTAAAATCTTAGCTATAACCTCACTTACACCTGAGCCTTTTGCTAAGCCACTAATATCACTCGAGGTACTTTTTATTAACCACTTTTTCTCCATAATTATCTCCCATTTACCTATTATTAGAACTGCATTACTACAAATTATTTTTTCACTTTTGTGGTTAGTACTTGAATAGTAGCATTTACTAAGACACTCTTTACTACTTCCATTATTTCCTCGTCACTTATATTTTCCATTTTTTCAAATTCAGAAAAGATTACTGAGCCATCCCCGTACATAATTTCATATGCACATAAACTCACACTAGTTTGAATAGATTTTTCTAAGGCTAGCATTAGTCTTAATTTGTAACTTTTACATAGTTTCAAAATACACTGATGATCAAAAAAAACATCTAACTTTTTAACTTTTTCAATTTCATTGTTAATGATTTCTATAGTTTTATCCACATTTTCATAGGAAGTCCCAAGCGAGATAGTAAAAAGTTTTATCCCTGTTTCATTTTTAATTTTACTTCCTATATCATATACAAGGCCTCTCTTAGTCCTGATTTCATCATATAGTATACTACTTGTACCCTCTCCGAATACTAAATTAAATAGTTTTAGTGCACTAATCTGCCTAGCATTTAAATCATGAATTGAAAAACAGTATTGAATTTTGGCCCCTTGTACATCCTCTCTATATTGAAAGTGTGTGCCTGGCTTGTTATTTTCGTAGATATACGGAGCTATGCCTTCATTAGGCTGATTTTCATTAGCAAGTTCAGGACTAGAATTACAAAAATACTTTTCTACTATTTCTGAAACATCTTTAAAGCTCAATGAGGATATTACGCAGACTATACAATTATTTGATCTATAATACCTCCTATAAAAATTCACAATCTGCTCTATGGTTATGGAACGAATGCACTCCTCCGTTCCTATAATTAAATTCTTTATTCTTCGCCTTTCAAAGGCATTATAAAATAATGAGTCTTCACAAAATTGTGAGGAATCATCCTTCCATTCTTTCAGTTCTTCGCAAATCACCCCTATTTCTTCTTTAAATCCATGTTTTGGAAAGGTAGGATTCAAAAGAATATCTGAGTAGATTTCAAAGCCCTTTTCAAAATCTTCATCTAAGGTAGTGCCGTAATATACTGCGTATGGATAATTAGTCATAGCATTACAAAACCCAAAGGTTTCATCACATAATTTATTTATCTCGTATTCCGTGCGAGATGATGTTCCCTTAAATAGCATATGTTCCACCACGTGAGCAATTCCAAGTTCACTATTTTCCTCTACGTTTGCCCCTGCATTATATCCTATGGTAAAAGAAGTTAAATTATTCTCTGCACTCTTATATAGTAGCTTTACTCCATTTTTATATATTATTTTTTCCACTAGTTCACCTTCATTTTCTTATTTTACTTATGTTATAAATATTTCTGTATTATTTTTTATTCTTTTGTTGTACACTGTTGTTTGTGACAAATTATTATATTCTTTTCATTAAAAGGGTGGTGACTAATTTCTTAAAATTATTTTATTTAAGAAAAATATTATATGAGTAATAAAAATAAAACATTAAAATCCTTAACCCAATTTATTAAGTATTCACTAGTTGGTGCTACTAACATTATAATAGATATTATCATATTAAACATTCTTTCCTACACTACAGGCATTACTAGTGGAAAAATGTTATTTGTTTTTAATGTAATTGCCTTCTGCGTTTATTCATTTTGTGGCTATAAATTAAATAATAAGTTTACTTTTAGAGGAACTTCACAGAAAAAAGCTTATATTCAATATGCCTCTGTACTTTTTTTTAGTATGATTTTAAACAGCTTTATGTTAATCCTATTAACAAGTCACAATCCACTAATCCATCATATGCATAGGGGTGTAAATATAAAGAGGTTAAACCACATTTGGTTTAATATGTGTATCCTAATAGATTCTATGACTATAGGTTTTCTTGGATTTTTAGTTAATAAGACTTTTGTTTTTAATAAAAAGAAGACACGCTGAAATAAAGTTTTATTTAACTTTTATTGCGTGTCTTTTTTATATTTCTATTAAAGGCATCTTGCATTTCCTAACAAATCTATTTATTTTCAGGTGCTAAGATAACTTCCTCTACATAATCATCTACTAGCGCATTAGTTAAGTTTTTTCCTCTACCTGCTCTATTTTGAACATTTATGTCTTGTAGTCTTATAGTCTTTTTTTCACCTTTAAAGGAGCTAACTGTTAAGCATAAATTCTCCTCAAAAGTTACAGCTATCTCATTAGAACCTTCTTTTCCGTTAGGCTCCTCAGATTTTTTTGTTACTGCCTTTACCAAATCTACGAATATAACTTCGTCTTCATCATCTTTTAAACTTATTCCTGTTACACCAGATGCAACTTTTCCCATGAAATTAATAGCAGTTACATTAAATCTTATGCACATGGCCTTTTTTGTTACCATTAGTACATCTCTATCTTCATTATCCCTGTTAATTTTTACAACGGTTAATTTATCTTCTTCTGTTTTAAGTTTATAAACCAAAGCCCAGAAGAAATCCCCCTGAAGTTCACAAAGCTTAGTCCGTTTAGTAAATCCTTTTCTTGTAAAGAAATATATACTTGCTTCTTCACTAAAATCATCAACAGATATAAGGTCTACTATTTTATCATCAAGGTCAAAATTATCAAGCAAGGTAGTAATTCCCGTACCACTTTTGCCCATGTTTTGCATCATGTAGCTAGGTAATTTATGAACTGTACCTTTTTCTGTGAATACCAGCAGTGTAGAAGTAGCTTTAGTATAAGTACTCAAATGCGTATGAGTTTTTTTACTAGATACTTTTATGGACCCTTTTGCATTTATGCTAATATAGAATTCCTTATAATCATAATCCTGCGTAAATTCTATATTTACCACTTCGTCAACAGCCGTAAGATTAAATAGTTGAGTACCCAGTGTATTTCTATCAATGCTCTGAAGCACTGGTTCTTCTACAGAAAATTCTAACCCCTCTTTAGTGGTAACCTTAATAAAGTTTTCTTGCCTTTCTGTATCTATTAAGCTAACACTTAGGAGTTTTTCATTTTCTCTTAACTTCAAAGCAGATAGCTTACTATAATTTGTGATGAATTTTTCTAAGTCTGTTTTCTTTATATTCCCTTTATTAGTAAAAAGCATAAATTCCACATTAGCGGATAAATTTTCAGTTGTAAAAGTAGCAACAACTCTTTCTTTTGTTAAATCTATTCCTCGAAGTAGGGTATCTAGTCTTTCACCCTTTTCCTTCCACTTATATTCCGGAACTAAATCTCCTCTTAGTTGATACATATTTCCTGCGTCAGTAAAGATCATTAACGTATCTTTGGTATTTGCTGCGATTAAATATGTATTAAAATCTCCCTCTCTATACTCTATATCATCTATGTTAACGTTAGCCCTATTATAAGATTTCATTGGCACTCTCTTTATGTAACCCTCATTAGACAATGTTATCATAACATCCTCTACCACGATTAATTCTTCCACGTCTATCTTAGCTTCGTTATCATCTTCAATAATTTCCGTTCTTCTTGGGTCATTATATTTTTCTTTAATTTCTAAAATCTCTGCTTTTATCACTTTAAGAAGTTCCTTTTCATTTTCAAGAATTTTTTTATATCCCTTAATTAGTGCTTCTAACTTTTTATATTCTTTTAAGAATATCTTTATTTCAAGACCCGTTAGCTTATATAACATAAGTTCAAGTATTGCTTCAGTCTGGATAACTGAAAAATTAAACTTAGCTATAAGATTTTCACCTGCATGCTTTTTAGAATTTGAGGCTCTAATTATTACTATAATTTCATCCATAACATCTACAGCCTTAATAAATCCTTCTACAATATGAAATCTATTTTCTGCAACTGCAAGTTCATTTTGAGTCCTTCTAGTAACAACATCCTTTTGATGATTTAGATAGTGCATTAATATAGTTTTAAGCCCCATAGTTTGAGGTTTTCCATTAGCCAGCGCTACCATGTTAAAAGGTATATTACATTGAAGTTCTGTTTTCTTCAATAAATATTTAAGAACCTTGGAGGCAGTGTCCTTATCTGTGGACTTTTTAAATTCAATTACAGATCTAAGACCAGTTCTATCTGATTCATCTCTAATATCTATAATAGACTCAAGTGCCTTTGCATGTTTTTTGTCTGCTGTCATATCAGAAATAGATTGAAGTAATTTAGCCTTATTTTTTCTATATGGAAACTCTGTAATAACTATGCCAAGTTTCCCATTTTCTAAAGTTTCAATTTTAACTTTAGAACGAAGGGTTACCTTACCTTCGCCACTCTCATAGGCAGATTGTATAGCATTCTTACCAATTAATATACCTCCGGTTGGTAAATCTGGTCCTTTGATATACTCCATAAGCTGTTTTGTTGTAATGTCCGTATTATCAGCATAAGCAAGCAGACCATCAATTACCTCCCCCAAATTATGAGGTGGTATGTTTGTTGCTATTCCTACTGCTATACCAAAGGTTCCATTTACCAGCAAATTAGGATATCTTGAAGGCAAAACTGAAGGTTCCTTCTCTGTATCAGAATAGTTGTCTACCATCTCCACAACACCCTTGTCAATATCCCTTATCATTTCAAGAGCAATAGGTGAAAGCCTCGCTTCTGTATAACGCATAGCAGCTGCATTATCCCCATCTTGGCTTCCCCAATTTCCGTGACCATCTATAAGTGGTTTTCTTGTGGCAAAATCTTGAGCTAATATTACCATGGCACCATAAACAGAACTATCTCCATGAGGATGATATTTACCCAGAATATCTCCGACTATTCTGGCTGATTTGAAATAAGGCTTGTCTGGAAATGCCCTTAGCATATATGCTCCATAAAGAATCCTTCTATGTACTGGTTTTAAGCCATCGCGTACATCTGGAAGTGCCCTCTCTCTAGCAACCTCCACGGCATATGGAAGGTAATTATCTGGCATTGCTTCCTCTATTGGAGTCATTATTATATTATTATCTTTAGGTATGTCAATTTTTTTTGCCATTTAATAAATCCCCCTTAATCATCACCTAGGGTGATGTTCATCACACAATGTGATGCTAACGACTTTCAAAAGTGTCGTTAGAACTCAGCATATTTGTACATGTAATTTTTTCTAGGTGCAACTACATCACCCATTAAAAGTGAAACCATCTTTTCTGCCTTTGCTGCATCTTCTATAGTAACTTGCTGCAAGGTCCTAGTATTTGGATTTAGTGTAGTTTCCCAAAGTTGATCTGGATTCATTTCTCCAAGACCCTTATACCTCTGGATAAGTGCACCTTTCCCAATTTCTTTTTTAGTATTAACTAATTCCTCATCACTATATGCATACTTAACCACTTCACCATTTTTACTGCTTCTATAAACCTTATAAAGTGGAGGCATTCCCATATAAAGATGTCCATTTGCGATGAGCGGTCTCATATACCTATAAATAAAAGTCATCCATAAGGTTCTAATGTGATACCCATCAACATCCGCATCACTTAATATAATTATCTTACCATATTTTAAATCTTTTTCATGATAATTATCTAAAACTCCTGTTCCAATGGCAGTGTTGAATAATTTAAGTTCTTCACTAGCTAGTACATTTTCTAACTTTTGCTTTTCAGTATTCATAATTTTACCTTTAGAAGGCATTATAGCTTGAAATCTTCTGTCTCTCGCTTGCTTTGCACTTCCACCAGCTGAGTCTCCTTCTACCACTATAAACTCTGTAAAATCCGAATCCTTTATTGTGCATACTGCAATCTTGCCTGCAAGAGGAGATGCTCCCTTACCAACTTTTTTTCTTTCAGCATCATTAATTTTCTTTATTTTATCGCGCCTAGATGCAGCCGAAATAGCATTGTTTATCAAATTAGTGGCAATTTCTTTATTATCTTCTATCCATTCTAAAATTTTAACATAGCACAATTCATTCATCATGCTGAAGGCTTCATTATTTCCTAGTTTGCTTTTAGTCTGACCTTCGAAAATTGGGTTACTTATTTTAATTCTAACTATTGCCGTCATGCCTTCTCTTAAATCGTCACCTTCAAAGTCTTTATCTTTATCTTTTAAAAGATTAAGCTTTTTAGCTCCCTCTTTAAACGCCCTTGTCATGCCAGTTTTAAATCCAGTTTCGTGCGTTCCAGATTCTGTAGTTGGTATGTTGTTAACATAGCTAGCAATATACTCTGTAGTAGAATCAGTAAATTGTATGCATACTTCTCCGTACAATTGTAAACTATTTATTTCTTTTTCACCTTGAAAAAATATGGGTTCCTTGTGAAGTAGTGTCTTGCTTTCATTTAGATAATCAATAAAATCAAGCAGACCCCTTTCTGAATGATATTCCTTCACAGGAACTCCTTCTTTTCTTTTATCTATAAATACTAAGGTAATTCCTTTATTTTGAAAAGCTAGTTCTTGTAGTCTTTCATCAATGACATCATATTTAAATTCCAAGGTAGTGAATACATTCTTATCTGGCATAAAAGTAACTTTACTACCCGTATCTTTTGATACACCCACTACGCAAAGCTTATTTACCGGTGTTCCTGGCATAAGTCTTTTTAAATCATTGTCATAAGAATATTCGAATCTTTGAGTGAAAATTTCACCCTTTTGTTTGATTTCAACTACTAGCCATTCTGATAACGCATTTACAACTGCAGCTCCAACACCATGTAATCCACCAGAGGTTTTGTAATTCTTATTATTAAACTTTCCACCAGTGTGAAGTTCAGTAAAGACCATTTCCACACCAGATTTATGTTTTATAGGATGTATTCCTGTAGGAATACCCCTACCATTATCTACAATAGTAACACTTTTATCTTTATTTAATATTAGGGTAGCTTTATCCCCAAAACCATTTGCTATCTCATCTATAGAATTATCTAAAATTTCCCATATACAATGATGTAACCCTTTGCTCCCAGTAGAACCTATGTACATACCAGGTCTTATTCTTACAGACTCTAGTTTTTCTAGTGAAGTTAAGTCCGTTACATCATAGGTTTGAAGTTCTTCATTTTCTAAACTCATAAAAAATCCTCCAGTAAAATTTATTGTACATTTGTTATTTTATATGTTTATATGCAAAAGGTAAAGGATTTTAACTAAAAAAACAGAACATTAGTTTCTGTTTTTTGGTATTTATATTCTTTTATATAAATTTTGCCCAATTTTCTATTTCACTTGTGGCACTCTTTATGTCTTCTACTTTGATTTTTAATTCATAATTATATTTATTGGACGAATGCATATACATTGGGTCATAATGTTTTATCATAAGCTCACTTACTGCTACCTCATATTCCGATTTTAAAACAGAATCACAGTATCTGTCAACATTTTTTTCTCCAAGATATTTTTCCAGCCTTTTTAAACAATTAATTATTTCCTCGTTGCAGTTTTCATATTGTGTATATTCTTTAATAATAAGATCTGTCCTAAACTCAATATCTGCATCCACAAATATATGTATTCCAACTTTCATTTTATCAAATATAAAATCAGGTATAGTAGCATTTCCTATACGTTTGCTTTCAGCTTCAATAAACACATATGAACTTTTACAGCCCTTTAACATATGAAATATTTTAGATTCAAATGATTTTTGACTAGTTGTTTTTCCAAGTCCTACTGTACCTAAAAGTGATCCTCTATGATTGGCAAAACCTTCTAAATCTAAAACATCAAATCCATCACATTCTAATTGTTTAAGTATTTCAGTCTTTCCAACACCAGTGTTACCATGTAAAACAATATATTGAACCCTATCATTAAGTAGTGATAAATTTTCATTTACATACCTTCTATATCCCTTATAGCCCTCACTTATTCGCTCTATGTTTATTCCTAGCGAACTAAGTAGCATCCCAAGTACACCACTTCTCATTCCACCTCTAGCACAAAACAGTACAATTTTATCACACTTACTATAAAGTTCTTTAATTTCATCATAAATACGGAGTAATTTTCCAGATGCTATTTCTAGCCCAAGTCTTTTTGCTTTTTCAACACTTTCCCTTGTATAAATGGTTCCAATAACTTTTCTTTCTTCGTCGTCAAATAAAGGTATATTAATTGCCCCTTTTATAGTTGAATCGAGAAATTCTCCTGGGCTTCTTACGTCAACTAATATATAATTTCCTTCAAGTTCTCCATATTCTATGGTCTTTAGCATTAATTTTCCTCCTTGTTATTTTGCTCATCATATGTATAGTTAACACGCAGCAATAAACTTACCACTGACAACTGTGAAATCTAATATCATTTATCAAAACATTAACCGACAGAACTAAATACTCCTGCCGGTTAACACTGTGATTAGCTTTAATTTTGCCGGTACTTACTTTTCCAATTTATTAGTTGGTGGCAATAATGCCACAGCTAATCTTGTAAGATATTTTAGACTATCATTATCTATGTTACTTTTAAAACCAATTAAACTAATAGCATCCTTGGACTTCACAATAGCTTCTTGTTCTTTAACAGTATTTGCGCTATTCTTATAGTTAATTTCCACATATTGAACTCCATCTGAAACAATTCTAAGAATTTTTTTTATATTTTCAGGTGTAGCTTCCTCTGCAGATAAAGAGCCCAAGATTATATATTCAAGACCATAATAGTCTTCCCTAAAATTTACATCGTTATCCTTTAATAAGTAAACTAAATAGCCAAGTCCTGATACCAAAAGTAGTATTAACACATATTCTATAAGTATTTCTGACATGCACATACCCCCTTCATTTGAATTTATATTACTTTATATGCAATTCAAATAAAAAAGGGTACATTTTTTGATTAAATTCAAAAATAATATATTTTATAGTACTCTGTGAGCATTTATAGTATAACATATATGAGGTATATAATAATTTTTAAGCACTAAAATTATTTGATTATATCTAATCATATTTTATAATAATTATAAATTGCAAACTTTAGCCCAACTGGTTCGTAGTTATTATACTTAAATAATTTTGAGGTTTTGTTAGAATTGTACAAGTTCCTATAGGCTGGTGTTAAAGCATTCATAGGTTTTATATAATTACTGAAAGTCGTACAAGACTTATAATTTTGCTAACAAATCTGCCAACATGGAACTTTATCAAGCTCAAAACCTTGCAACATTATTTATAACATTGTTACAAGTTTGTCGTTAATTTAAATTATTGTATGGAATATATAATATATGCAAGCAGCTATTAAAAACTGCGAATTAAGTAACTTTCAATTCAGTTCTTTTAATGCAAAAAAATACCATGTTGTGGTATAATTTAATGAAAGTATATAGTATCTTATTATTACTATGTATACAGAGAGAATCATTGGCAGTAAATCATAAATATTATTTTTTACGGATATAGTATAAAAAGATATTGCTTGTGACTCAGAAAAGATAGAGTAAATGGTATTGAAGAAGATTGGGGTGGTTTTTTAAAATTATAAGATTAATAAGGGAACTCATGCTAACATTAAAATTCAGTCAAAATGGTACGAGCTAAAACTAGCTGGAGAAAAAGACTTAAAGTGACTCCTGAACTAAAAAGATTGAATTATGAGCAATCAACTAGTATCTTAATGAAATCAGCACTACATAATCTATTGTTTAGTTTACAATACAGCCACTCCACCTGAGTTGAGCGGAGAACAAATGTAAATGTAAGATACTCACCTGTTCCATATGTAAGTACTAATATAAACAATATGATATCTTCAATATTTGTTAATATTATCATTATTATTGTATAAAAAAGGAGATGGACTTATGAAAAAACAGTTGTTAGTGAATTTGGGTAATTTGCTATTATCGTTATCAGAAGTATCAGATTTATCAAATCCTCTGATTGCGCAACATCAACATAGAACAGCGTTTATTGCACTTGAAATAGCTAAGAATGCAAATTTAGAACCAGAAATTACTGAAAACATTTTCACGGCTGCATTATTACATGATATTGGTGCAATAACAGCGGAAGAAAAAATATCTCTTCACAATTTTAAAAATACAAATGAAAATATTCATACAATAAGAGGAGAATTATTATTAGAACAAATACCATGGTTAAAAAAAATTTCAAAGATAGTAAGAAATCATCATAGAAATTGGAATGATTGGGAAGAAGGCATAGAAAACCCGATAATTCTATCTTCTCAAATCATCCTGTTATCTGATTATGTGGAGAGATTAATAGATAGAAATAAATATATTTTACACCAAAGTAATGACATAGTCGAAACGATAAAAAAATTGTCGGATACAGTTCTCAATAAAAATATTGTATCTTGGTTTGTTGACTTATCTAAAAGAGAGGATTTTTGGTTAGATTTAACTTCTTCACGACTGTATTCGTTGTTATTGGATAATGGACCATTTGAAAACATACAAATAGGATTGATGGATATATCATTAATATCGAACCTATATCGAGATCTTATAGATTTTAAATCGAGATTTACGGCTACCCATACATCAGGTGTATCAGAATGTGCAGTAAAGTTATCTGAATTATTTGGCCTGGCTGAGTTAGATATAAAGTCAATTAAGATAGCAGGAAATTTTCATGATATAGGGAAATTAACAATACCAAACAGTATTCTTGAGAAGCCCGGAAAATTAACTGCTGATGAGTACTCAATTATAAGATGCCATACATATTATACATTCAGAACGTTAGACTCAATTGGTGGATTACAACGAATAGCTGAGTGGGCAGCCTATCATCATGAAAAATTAGATGGAAGCGGTTATCCATTCCATTTTACAAAAGAGGAAATTGGAACGGGATCTAGAATAATGACCGTTGCTGATATATTTACTGCACTATCTGAGGATAGACCTTATAGAAAAGGAATGGATAAGAATGATATTTATAAGGTTATAAAAAAACAAACAGATGAAAAATTATTGGATAAACGTATTGTTGAACTATTATTCGACAATTATGAAGGTATAAGTAAACAAGTAAAAGTAAAACAATCTATATCATTAAATTTTTATGAAAATCGGTTTTTAGCAATAGTTGATGAGAATAAATGCAAATATTTCTAAAAATAGTGTGGATACCAGATTTCTAATACTAATCTTATTTTTAAGGTTATTTGCTTTAAATGTATTAAGCCCCACATCATTAATTATATATGGGGTTACATGTTACGATATATAAGAAAATTACGACTCTTCAACACTTGTTATCCATTCCATTCATTAACTAACGAATTAAATAGTTCGCACTGTTCAATCTGCAAATTATGCCCTGCTCTATCCGATACAGCAAAAGTTGCTCTTGGAAAATTCTCTAATATGTTCCAAGCATCCTTATATCCTACACAATCGTCTTGTTTTCCTAATAATATAAGAGAAGGTTTATTAATTTTTTCATTTATCTTATCGACATCAAATGAGAATTCATATCCACTTTTTATAACATATGTAAAAGTTAATCATTCGCTATTTCAACACCAGACATTACTTCATTTTGGTATCTTTCATAGATTTTTTTACTTTGAACCACAAACCCAGAATTAAAGTCTTCTGCACTTTCTGATTTTCCATGCCTGGCAAGTCTATATTATAGGCTCCATAAATCCTACTGTAGTTTCTCATGCTTCATTGTGTAGGCGCTATACATATAAATTTTATATTTTTTCTAATAAGACAATATTAAAAGTATAACCTTTTGGTACATTTAAATTTAAATTTCTTAATAAAACAAACCCATTTTTATATGTTGTTATAAGATTTTCTGCTTTAATTAAAATCTTGTACCTTCTTATTTCATTATTCATATTGTACATATATTAGATTAAGAAGAAATAAAGATTAAATTCAAATAACATGATCTCAAAATTTTGTTCATGTCATTAATCCTCGTTCTATAATGATTTAAGCCTTAATATTGTAGCTATTTTCTTTTCAACTATTTCATATAGATGCTCAACTTTACTTCTTAATTTCAAATTATAAATGTAGCTTGTTGCAAAAACAATTATATATGCTCCTACAATATCAAGAGGATAGTGGTGTCCAACATACACTCTTGAAAAACTTACAATTATTGATAGCATTGTCATTATTATTCCAAGTATTCTATTGTATTTTCCTAAACCTAAAGCTATACTCATTGTTCCCGTAGCATGGTTACTTGGAAAGGATGAAGCTGTATCGTGAGGCAATAATAAATTCACCTTATTATTAACAAAAGGTCTGTCTACATAAAATATACTTCTAGTGATTAAATTTATAATTAAATTTATAGCTGTTATAACAACAGTACTAAAAGCAATTTTTCTATATTCATATTTTTTTTGTTTAATTCCTAAAATATATACTATTACAATAACTGCCATGAATATATAAGGTACATATTGGGAAAAGAAAATCATTGTCTTATCTAAAATTATGTTTTTATTTGCTAAATTATTTATTATTCTAAAAAATTCCATATTCATTTTTAACTATCCCTTCTATAATATATTTCAATAAAAAATAGTAACCTTTGTCACATATCCTTTCTATAAAATTATAAAGATTATTTTAGATGATAATATTGCAATTATAGCTCCTGCTATAACCTCTGTCTGGATAATGAACAGATTTCATTACAATTACATTATAGATATTCAAGATTAAATTCACATTAAAAAGCTCTTAGATTTGTCTTAAAAAATTCCTCTATATTTTAAAACTTAATTAAGTATCACCAAAACGAATGTAAAATAATAAAGATTACTTTCGAACATAATACCCCAATTATAAATCCTGCTATAACATCTGTTGGGTAATGTACATATAAATATAATCTTGATAAGGCTATCAGAAATGCTATTGACATAAATACAAATTTATATTGTGCAAAATACATAGACAGCATTTCCGCAACTGCAAAGGATGATAAAGTGTGTCCTGAAGGAAAGGAATAAGATATTGGTTTTAAACTTTGTGGACTAATGTTATCTTGTGTATTGCAAGGTCTAACTCGTCTTATTATATGTTTTACTATTCCTTCCCCAACAATTGTACTTATAATCAATGTTAGAATTACTGAATTCCCAATTACTCTATATGGTTTATTCAAAATTAAAGCAATAGCTATTATAATCCAAATAAAACCCAAATTTCCTGCAAATGTAGCTATGGGCATTATAATATCTAAATATTTATTGTGACCATACTTTTTAATAATAAATAGAATATAATTATCAAACTTATTTATTGTTTTTCCAATATTATGATACACCCTAATACCCCTTTCATCCTTTTCTCTATATGCCTACTTTATTAAATGAGTAAATTATTATTCCACTTCATAAAGACGCTAAAAATACGCCTAATAAAACATCAGTTGGATAATTAACATATAAATATAATCTTGAAAAGCCTATTAAAGCTGCTAGACTTAAAAACCCAAGTACATAGTGTTTGAAATATTTTTATAATACTGCTGCCATTGTACCTTTTATATACTTTCCAATATTTATATTATATATTTGTAATATGAATAACAGATTAAGATAGTCTTAGGTTTAGTTTAAAGATTAGATGATTTTATAAAAAAGCACCTATAAAGCAGACAATTCTTAGATCTAGATGTTAAATATAACAATTATTTTGTGCAATAGTTTATGCGTTAGTTGACGGTGCATTTATTTTTGTGGATGACAATAGATCCGTATTATATGGAGAAGCATATTGGATTAAGGACGGGAATGTTACGAAGGTATGTGAGACTTATAAGAGTATACAGATTTCATAGATTGCAACATTATTTAATGAGCCAAAACAGTTAAATGTTGGAGAGCGACATTCAGACCAAAGCTATAGGCTGCAATTGCCATGGGCTTTCCAAGCAAAATAATTGTCGTAAATCTTCCAAACGACATATTTGTTGTACCTGCCAGGTAGCATAAAAAATCATCAGGTGCAACCGGCATAAAAATTGCAAGGGTAAATAATTTTGAAAATTTCTTGTTATCAGCCCATTTCATATATTTTTCTTTTAGCTTTGGACTAAACAGTGATTCAATAATGGGTGTACCGTAATGTTTTGCCAATAAAAAGGCTGCAATTGAACCGAGGCATATACCAATATAGTTATAAAGAAAACCAGTCAACGGACCAAAAATTAATACTCCACCAAGCAGCCCAATTCCACCTGGTAAAATAGGGAATACAACTTGTATTCCCTGGAACAAAATAAAGATTATAGGAGCCCATATACCAAATATGTTAAGAAAAGCTTCCAATTCTAATTGTGAAGAAAATAGATTTGTCTTGAGGCCATAAATAACAAAGATCAAGGATACAACTGTGACAACAGCCATGATTATATTCGTTGCTTTGCGTATTACTAAATTTTTCATCGTTTAACCACCTCCGTATAATCCAACACAGACAAAGTTTTAATCCTGTAATTTTTTTTATAAGCACTGATTGTGTCCTGATATATATGTTCGATTTTTTTTGCAAACATATCAGACGAAAAGTCTTTGTAAGCACTTTCTATTGCGTTTTTCCTCAGATCATCATTATCTCTACTGATTGTAAAGTACAATTCATCATTAAACTGCTCAAAGGTTTCATATTGCCAACCATTCACACCATTCTTTACTACATTTTCAAGACACGGATCTTTTCGACAGATTGTAGGAACACCATTTGCTAACGCCTCAATATAGGTTAGTCCTTGTGTTTCACTGTTTGATGCGCTTACAAACACATCTCCTATCTGGTAATATGCTCCAATGTCGTATGGAGAAATCACACCTGTAAAAATTACCCGATCCGCAATATCAAGCTCTTTTGCATATTGCTCTAAAGATTTGCGATCCGGTCCATCACCAACGATCAGCAAAGTAAGGTTCTTTCTGTTTAGTTGTGATCTGACTTATTACTTATGGATTTATTTCTTTCATACACCCTTATCCTTGCTAATAGTTCCTCTATTGCAAATGGTTTCGTAAGATAATCATTTGCACCTACATCTAGTCCTAAAACACTGTACGATATATCACTTTTTGCAGTAAGCATAATAATAGGTACTCTAGATGATTGTCGTATTCTTCTACAAACTTCTATTCCATTAAGCCCTGGTATCATAATATCAATGAGTATTAAATCATACTCATTATTCTCTGCTATATTAAGACCTTCTCGTCCATCATATTTATTCTACAAAACCAATTATAACAACGGAAAGAACCAAAATAGATACTGTCATACCTATAGGTCTATTACTTACATTAACAATTGAATTAAATGTATTTGCTATTTTTCTATAAATTTCTTTACTAACTTCATTTAAATAAAACTTATATTTGATTAGAATGTGAATTGCTATTGCTATTAGAAAAATAGCTACCCCGCCTCTTACCAAAAAAGCTGTTACTAATCCATGATATTTATCCCAATTTGCTCCAAATAAAGACCCTAATGAAATAAAGGTACTTGTCCATATGATAGCTCCTACATAAGAATATAATGCAAATTTTTTATAGGAAATCTTGGTTATTCCTGAAAAATATTCTGTAATATGCCTAACACCAGGAATAAAATATGTTACAACTAACAATCTATTGCCATATTTTTCAAACCATACAGATACTTTATCTAAGTTCTTTTTATCCATATGAACATAGTGACCATACTTTTCAATGAATGTTGTGCCTAAAATCCCACCAATGAAATAGGATAAGGTAACCCCTATAATGGCTCCAATTAAGGCCACAAAAATGCTTAAAATCCAGTTCATTTTACCTTGATTAACAAGAACCCCACAGTAAGTCAGTATGGCCTCTCCTGGCAAAGGTAAGGCTATAAGCTCTAATATTAAAGATATAGGTAAAACAATATTCCCATAGTTATTTAATAATCCAATTATATGTTGCATAATTTTTCAACTCCAATTTTAAATTTGACTTAGCACTTTTTATTTAACTATTTCTTATTATCTATTAGAAATATTAAATCTAGATTAAGATCAGATTATTTTTAGAATAATAAAAAAATGCTTGGTAACTATTCCAAGCATTTTTTTGCATTCATTTATTAAATTTTGAATCTACTTACTTTTTCAATCATTTCTTGATAGGATGAATCAACAACCTCCGCTGACTGTGGAATTTTATGTATAGACTCACTTATTTCTTGCGAAGTTGTCGACACTTAATAACCATTACTAATTGAACTATTATATTGTGTTACAAGGGCAGTTATTATGGCTGAACTAGCTATAAATAATAATCCCGTTTGCGGTGCAATCATTGTAAAATCAACTAATCCATGACCAATTATTACAGCTTGAATACTTGCTAGCATTGGAACTAATCTACACTTTTGTTTATGAAGCATCTTTAAGTTCCGGAATAAATTAATTTTCATATAAGCATATATGAAAAGCCCAACAGTGCCAAGTGACGTCATAACAGTAATCCATATATTATGACCATGGTATAAGGTTGCATAATAGTAGCCTTTCATAAAATATGCTCCATGGTCGGTAATTCCCATAAGTCCCCAGCCTGTAATAGGTCTAAGTTTTATCATTTTTAAACATCCATTCCATATTCCAAAACGACTTGTAAATGAACCATCAAAATTATGGCCAATTACATTTTCTAAAATTTGTGAGGGCATAAATGTAACTACAGCTGTAATTATAAAAATTGTTATAAAAGGCCACATATCTTTTTTATTACCTTTAACAAGATAAAAAATAAAAAGTCCAAATAACAGTCCCATAAAAGCACCACGCGATCCCGTCAAATACAATGCAATCACGAAAAAAAATGTTGCTATTTGATAAAATAATTTTGTGGTTTTATATGTAGTGCTACAGAAATAAAGCCCTAAAAGAATCATTATGGCAAACCAGTTACCCGCTACATTAGGGTTTCCAAAGGTACTATATATTCTGTCATTAAATACCGGCTGAGACGTAATTTTAAGAAATTTAGCCCAAATATTATAATTAAAATACACATATATAGCTTTCTCAATAATTC
>NZ_JAHLDL010000022.1 GCF_018861315.1 Clostridium bowmanii
ATAAAACTAAAAATTCCTTTTTGTAAATAATTGTAAATAAATATCTTTTAAGTAAATAATTAGTTTCTAAATTCATTCAGCGGAATATAAGTTATATTCACACTTTGGACAAATACTATCACTAGTATTAACATGAACATGTTTTCCATCTCTTTCAATAATTTCAACCTTATTATAAATTACATCATTCCCCATATATATTTCCTCTCTTTTTTATGTTTTCTAATATAGCAGCTCTTTCTTCATTTAATAATGCATATTCTTTAAATGTATCCATCTCAAAATACATTCTTCTCGTATCATTATTACAATAAATTGTTTTACCTGTTCCTACTACTTGAGCTTTAAAAACTGTGGATGATTTTTTTAAATCTACCAAATCAATTTCTATATTAAGTAAAGTTGCTAGCTCTTGTGCAATCATAAATATATCATATTCAGTAAAATCTTCATCACTTAAAAATGCTATATCAATATCACTATTTTTATGAGAAGTTCCTTTTGCACATGATTCAAATATATATATAAGAAATGGTTTTACCTTTCTAATTAAAAGTTCTTCTATAATATCCTTGTCTTTATCCTTCAGTATCATCATTCCCACATCCATTATATTCACCTCATTACATTTTAAATATTCATTTACAATATTTTCTATTATCCACTATGTTATAGCATAAAGAGATTGGCTTATTATATAAAGTCTTTTATTAAAACCACTCTAGCAGGAGCGCCATCTGCTCCTTTAATTTTAAGTGGCAAAGCGCACATTAGATATTCATCCTCATTTATTTCTTTTAATCTAACACCTTCTATGATAGTTATTCCCTTATTAAAAAGAATTTTATGAGTTTCATGCCCTGGCTGAGCTCTCTCAATTCCAAAGGAATCTATTGCTACTCCAATTATTCCTTTTGCTGCTAAATACTCTGCTCCACTCTTTTCAACATAAACAAAATCGGACTGAAATTCTTCTGAAAAGGAATTTTTAGTTTTAAATAATAAAAATTCACCCTCTTCAATGTTTTTATCAATAAGATCTTCTTTTGTTATTCCACCTACTATCTTTGTTAGATCTATTACCCTACACTTTGTAATCAATTTATTTAAATCAATAGCATCAATAGTAGCACCCATATCATCTACATGATATGGGGCATCAATATGTGTTCCTGTATGCAAATTCATACACATGCTAGATTCATTAATGCTATCCTTTGGAATTTTCCTGTCAAATTTAATTACTGGTCTTTTTTCCTCTATATTCTTGTATACTCCCATACTTTTTTCTATAGTCATAGACACATCATAAATAATCATGTTTTCTCTCCTTAATTTGGTGTTGCATTCCACCACTGCCTGCCATCCTTTTTAATTAAATCTATTGCAGCCTCTGGACCTTGTGTTCCTGCTGAATAGTTAGGGTAATTAGGTATATTATCTTTAAATTGCTTTTCAATACTTTCAATAAATTCCCAAGAATGTTCAAGTTCATCCCATCTAGTAAATAGTGACGAGTTATTTCTAAGGGCTTCAAGTATTAATTTCTCATAGGCCTCAGGTGAATCATTAAAATACTTACAACTCTGACAATAATCCAGTTGTACCTTTTCCATTTTGAACTCGCTACCAGGTTTTTTTGCATTTATCTGAAAGAAAAAGCCTTCTTCTGGTTGGATCTTTAAAACTAAAAGATTATTGGGAATGTGTTTAAACTCCTTATAATAATTAATTCCACGGAGCTTTTTAAACTGAATTACTATCACAGTACTTTTATTGTTCATTCTTTTTCCTGCTCTTATATAAATGGGAACTCCTCCCCAGCGGAAATTATCAATATATGTTTTAAGGGCTATAAACGTATCTGTATTTGACACCTTTGATACACTATCTTCTTCCCTATAACCTATCATTTCCACATCATTATAAGTACCCGTACCATATTGACCCATAACAACATCTTCTCTGAAAGATTCAGCTGTAAAAACTCTTAATGACCTTAAAACTTTGACTTTTTCATCCCTTATAGATTCTGGTTCCAAATCTAATGGAGGTTCCATGGCGATAAGAGTTAACATTTGCAATATATGATTTTGAAGCATATCTTTTAAAATACCAGTATTTTCATAATATCCACCTCTACTCTCTACGCCTAAAAGTTCATTAGATGTAATTTGAATGTTATCAATATAATTTGCATTCCATTGCGGTTCAAATAATGAATTACCAAATCTGATTGCTAATATATTTTGAATCATTTCCTTTCCCAAATAGTGATCTATTCTAAATATATCCTCTTCAGGTATAAGCTTTGAAATATTACGATTTAAAATCCTAGCCGTTTCAAGGCTTGATCCAAAAGGCTTTTCAATCATTATTCTCTGCCAACCAATATCCTTACAAACCATACTATTATTCTTTAAATTTCTAATTATCCCTTCAAAAAACTCTGGTGCAACGGCTAAATAATATAATCTATTACCCATGGTTGAATATTTCATCTCCATTGTTTCCAAAAATGAATCTAGCTTTTTATATCCATGGTTATCAGAAGTAAAATCAAAGTTTTTATAAAAAATCCTCTTACTAAAGAGAATCCATAATTCGTCATTTATGGGAAACCGAGAAAACTTTTCAACATATTCATACATTTCTTTTCTATATTCCTCATTTGTCTTTACTCTTCTTCCTATAGCTACAATTATAAAATTTTCAGGTAATTTTTCTTCATACATTAAGCTGAAAATAGCAGGAATAAGTTTTCTTTTTGTAAGATCACCAGTTCCACCGAAAATTACAAATATATTAGAGAGTTCTTGATTCACATTTCCTTCCATTAAAAGTGCTCCTTCCTGATCTTCTTTTCTTTGCGCACTATTATCATATTTAGCAGGCTTTAATTATATGATTAATATACCATAAACTAATTAATGTTAGCAAATATAAGTTGTTCATTACATTGTTAATGCAAACTTATATTTTATTTCTATTCTTCGGTAATAAAATTCATAGAATTATTAAAAAACGATGTGAAAATATCTTCATTTATTGGTTCATTAAACCTTAAATTAATCATATCCCTATACCTTAATATTTCATCTATACTATTTAAAAATAAATCTAATATTTCACCATCAAAGTGCTTATTTCTTTGCTCCTTTAATATTTCTATACAGGTTTCAATAGGAAAAGCACTCTTATAAACTCTCTTTGTAGATAGTGCATCAAAAACATCTACAATAGCTACAACTCTTGCAGTCAATGGAATGTTTTTACCCGAAATACCTGATGGGTAACCGCTGCCGTCCCATTTTTCATGATGATTCAGTGCTATTTCATAACCCATTTTAATAACACCTCGTTTTGAATTGCTAAGAATCCTTGCGCCATTAATTGTATGAGTTTTCATTATATCAAATTCCTCCATTGTTAGTTTACCTGGCTTTAAGAGAATTGAATCAGCAATTCCTATCTTACCTATATCATGCATTAAAGCTGCATAATTCATTAACCTTCTTTTTTCTTCACAGGTTTCTACCATTCCATATAAAATTGATGAATATAAACTAACTCGAATCATATGTAATGCTGAATCTTCATCTTTGTATTCAGCAGAATAGCATAAACGCTTTATAATCTCGTTTGACAATTCAACATTTTCAATAAGTGTATTTTCAAGCAAGGTATTTTGGGCTACTAATTGGGCACTTTTGTCTTCTATCTCGCTAAGTGTACGATTTAGAAAAAAACTCATTTTTCTACTCTCAATATCTTGTCCACTTTTTTTAAATTGTGTGTTTACTAGATCATAATTAATACCATATTCTATTAATTTACTCTTCATCACTTTTAATGTTTCCGCCAAAATATCCTGAGAAAAACTTAAAAACCCCTTGAATTTTCTAAATTGATCTTCTTTTACAGGTTCAGAATAAATTACTTCCTTACTTAAAAAAACAGCGGGATGTTCGGGATGATTTATAATAATATCCCATTCGTCCACCAAGGGGTCATTCTCATTAATTTCAATAAATACAGTATTTTTAAAACCTTTTACCATATCTTTATTGATATTTCGGGCAAATATATACATTTTTTTACATAGATTATCCAAAATTTTATATCTTTCTATTTCCGCCAAGAAGAATCGAAACTTTTGAAATGTCACAAAAATTTCTGATTTTAATTTAAACTCAGCCACCATATCTTCAAGCCCATGACTTATAGCAATAAGTGAACACTTAGTATATATCTTTTGCTCAATATCAGAAGCATTATTAATAGCAATATCGCTTAATTCAAGCATTCTATCACCAAACCTTTCACATTTATTTTATTTTATATTATAAACATAATATTAGCATCTCTAATGTACAACTTCATCATATAAGGTTAATCATATTCTCTTTTTGTTATTTTTGCAATTCTTTACATAATTCTCATTATCTTATAAGTTTAAAAAGTACAAGACTATTTCATTTAATATGTAATTACAGCATATTGATAAATATTACAACATGCTATTTTTACCCAAATAAATATGCTATAATTCAATTAACAAAGTAGATTGAGGAGGTAATATCCTATGAGATTTGGTTTTATAATTTCTTTAATTTTTGCTATCTTAGTAGCCTTATTTGGTATTCAAAATTCTACAATAATATCTATTAATTTCTTTTCTACAAAATTTAATATTTCCCTAGCTCTTATAATTTTCATATCTGTAATTATAGGTGCTATAATTGTGACTTTATTAAGTTTACAAAAGGAGTTTACACTGAGTCGTGGCAATAAACAATTAACAAAAAAAGCTAAGAATTTTCAAACTGAAATTGAAACCTCTAAAAATGATAATGTAGCTTTAACTATTGAAAATGAAACTTTTAAAAACAAAACAGAAGCCCTAGAAACTAAACTACAAGATTTGGAAGGTAAAATGCAAGATATGGAAAGTAAAGTAGAAGTTTTAGGCACTACAAATAATACCTTGAGCAATGAAATAAATACTCTGAACATAGAAAATACTCGTCTTAATACGCTCTCTGCAAATGAGACTATTAATTTAAATAAGGATCTATAAGGACTTTTCGCTTACCATAAAAAAATGAGCATCAGCCGCTATTTACTTAGCAACTGATGCTCATTTTGGTGTTTTTATTGTTTTTTTATAAATGCATAAACCATACCTTTTTCACTTCTTAGGTCTAACAATTCATTGTTTGTTTTATTACACCAAGCTTTAATATCATCATAAAAACCAAGCTCAGAAGCTGTTACTTTTAATATTTGGCCACTATTTAGTTCATCAATGCTAGCTTTAACTTGAACTAGTGGTCCTGGGCAACATAATCCACAAGCATCTAAACTTTTATCATAATTATTAACACCTTTATCTACTCCATTCTTTATAACTTGAGTATCAGTATCTAATACCTGTCCTTTTGATGCTTCATTTTTTTCAACTTTATTTGAGCCAAAGTCTGAAATTGAAAATGATTTATATCCTCCAGTTAAGTTTTTAACCACAAATCCCTTTTGCTCTAAAATTCTTGCTGCTACATATCCACGGAGTCCTACCTGACAATATTCAAGAATTTCTTTGTTTTTATGGAGTTCACCAATTCTTTCTCTTAAACTATCTACTGGAATATTTATAGCACCCACAATATGTCCATTATCAAATTCCATTTCAGTACGAACATCAAGAACTATTGCATTTTCTTTATCATAGGCCATAAACTCATCTGTAGTTAATACATCCATTCTTCCTGCTAACACATTTTCAGCTACAAACCCTGCCATATTTACTGGATCCTTGGCTGAGGAGAATGGTGGTGCATAGGAGAGTTCTAGCTCTGTTAAATCAGTAACTGTTCCTCCTAATCGTATAACTGTAGCAAGCACATCTATTCTCTTGTCGACTCCATCATAACCTACACCTTGAGCTCCAAGTATTTTACCTTCATCGTTGAAGATCAATTTTAAGGTCATAGAAAGAGCCGCTGGGTAATATGAAGCATGACTTGCAGGGTGAACAAATATAACTTTATGAGGAATGTTAAGTCTAGTTAGTGTTCTTTCATTATTACCTGTACTTGCAGCTGTTAAGCCAAACACTTTAATGATTGAAGTTCCTTGAGTTCCCTTATAAGTAGTTTCAAGGCCTGCTATATTATCAGCAGCTATTCTACCTTGTTTATTTGCAGGACCAGCTAGTGGTATTGCTGTATTGGTTTTGTTTATAAAATCTACAACTTCAACAGCATCACCTACTGCAAATACACCCTCTGCACTAGTTTCCATTTTATCATTTACTATGATATGACCTCTAGCTCCTGTTTTAATACCAGCTTCTCTTGCAAACCCAGTATCAGGAATTACGCCTATTGCCAATATAATCATATCAGAGTTCAATTTTTTACCACTATTTAAAGTTATTTCAATGCTATCTTCATTGTCCTTAAAAGCTTTTACTCCATCATTCAAAATAATTCCTACACCATTATCTATAATTTCCTTTTCAACGGATAAAACAATATCTGTATCAAAAGGTGCCATTATGTGAGGGGCTGCTTCTACAATAGTAACATGGAGTCCTCTTTCTTTTAAATTTTCAGCCATTTCCACGCCTACATATCCTCCACCTATAACTACAGCATTATTAATACCCTTTTTATCTACATATGCTTTGATGTTATCTGTATCTGGTATATTTCTTAATGTAAATATTCTTTTACTATTAATACCTTCTATATTAGGCCTAATTGCTTTTGCTCCTGGTGATAAAACTAAATAATCATAACTTTCCTCATAAGTGCCATCAGCCTTACTATTAACTGTTACAGTCTTTTTAACAGTGTCAATATAAGCTACTTCGCTATTATTTCTTACATCTATATTAAATCTGGCCTTCATACTCTCAGGAGTTTGTACTAAAAGTTTATCCCTATCTTTTATTACCTCACCAATATAATAAGGAAGTCCACAATTTGCAAAGGAAATATATTCATCTCTTTCAAACATAATTATTTCGGCATTTTCATCTAGTCGTCTTAGTCTGGCTGCTGTTGAAGCACCACCAGCTACACCACCTACTATTATTACTTTTTTATTCACTACAATCACTCCTCATATTTTATTACTCTATATTAAATATTGAATTTATTAATTTTCCCATTTGTTGATCTTTAATTTTATAATTAATTTCAAGTCCATGTCGCCTACCTTGAATTATTCCTGCGCCTCGTAACTTTTGTAAATGCTGAGAGACGGTAGATTGAGGAATTTCTAGGCAGTTCTGCATATAACCAACATTGCATTCACCATTTTCCAATAGATTTTTTACTATACATAGCCTAATTGGGTGTGCTAAAACTTTAAAAACTTCTGCAATATCGTTGTATTTAATATAATCTTTATCCATAGCCATTCCTCTTTCCTAAACTTTAATCTATTCATTATCTAGTTATACTGTATCCCCAAGAACATATTCCTCTATTTAGATGATAAATATTTTTAAAAGAACTATTAGCCAAGGTGTCCACTGCTCTTGGACTTCTTCCACCGGATGCACAATAAACGAGTACTGGTTTATCTTTGTATTTATCAAGTTCAGCAAGTTTCATTGGAAGAATGCCAACTGGAATAAGTTTTGCTCCTGGAATATGACCGCCTTCATATTCCTCTCTAGTTCTTACATCTAAAATAACGAATTCCTTATTCTCGCTTAAAAGCTTATAAGCCTCCTCCGCAGTAACATTTTTAATCTTTGCATTTAACATAATTTATAATCCCCTTTCAAAATATAATTTATAATTTTAAATCATTAAATTTCCATTTATATATCGTAATATTACGATATAACAATATATTAACACCATATAAAATAAAAAGCAATAGATAAATCAAAAATAATAAATAAAAACATAATAATCATTTAATCTAAATTATAAGTTTTTAGAAGGAAATATCTAATATTAATAGAATATACATAATTACAGGATTGAAAAAAATTTCAATCCTGTAATACAGCAGACATTTAATAAGGGGGCAATAAAATGGACCAAAAAACCATAGTAAATAATAATAGTGAAAAAGGTCGACTAAAGTGCATTGATGCAATTAGAGGAATGGCGGTAGCATTAATGCTGCTAGGTGATAATCCAGGTAACACCGCTAGAATATACCCCCAATTAAGACACGCAAAATGGAATGGATGTACAGTTGCAGATTTAGGATTTCCTTTCTTTATCATCATAATGGGTATGGTTGTACCTTATGCCCTAAACCGAAGAATAGAAAAAGGTATTTCACCATTAAATATTTTTGCACACATACTCTCACGGAGTGTAGGAATTTTCCTTCTAGGATTATTTTTAAATGGGTTCCCTCTTTATAATTTTTCAAGCATAAGAATACTTGGTGTACTACAGCGAATTGCTATTATCTACCTAATAGTAGGCAGTATAACATTATTAATACTATATTTAGTTAAAAATAAGGCGATTCAAGCATCCATACAACTGGGGCTGGCCTTTACAATTATTATAGTCTATTATTTATTAATGAAACATGTTACTGTTCCGGGGTTTGGCAAGGGAATTCTAGAACCGAATGGAAATTTAGTTCAATATATAGATTTACACTGGCTAAAAGGCCACTTATATAAACCAAACTGGGACCCAGAAGGCATTTTAAGCACATTCCCTGCAATCGCATCAGGATTATTAGGCGCGGTAACTGGACAAATGCTTATATACACTACTGATAAAAAAATATACAAATTTCTATGTGTATTTACTTTTGGAGTAATAACATTAGCACTTGCTTACCGAGCAAATATATGGTTTCCTTTCAATAAAAATTTATGGTCTAGTTCTTTTGTTTTACTTACAGCTGGAATCTGTATTTTACTTACTTCTGTACTTTATTTATTGATGGATATAATAAAGTACGATTCAATATTCAAGCCATTTGTAACTCTTGGAAGTAGTGCAATATTTGTTTACCTAGTATCAGAAATCATTCGTAAGACCCTGTGGGTCATCCCTATATTAGACCCACTTACTAAGAAAACAGTAACTTTAAATGTTTGGCTTACAACCCACTGTATAACCCCTTGGGCGGGAAACATATTGGATTCAGCATATTTTTCAATAGTTTACATAGTACTCTGGACTTTAATTATGAGTATTTTTTATGATAAGAAATCTTTTATGCGGTTGTAGGATAACTTTTTCCCTCATTCAAATTCAACTAAATTAAAGTAGCACAAAACCCACAACTAATTGAATAGTTATGGGTTTTTCTATTGGGATATATTACCAGGTAATAAATTAAATGAATTTCAGTATTTTCTACTCAACATATAATTAATATATGGTACAATCTAAAATAGACAAAATAAAGGGGGACATATAATATGAACAAGAAAAAACAAAAGATGATTTCAATCGTGGCAGCAGTAAGTTTAATTCTTTCAATGACTGTAATTTCACCAGTAAGACCTGTATTAGCAGACACATTAGTTCCAGTATCAAGATTAGGTGGTTCTACTAGATACTCAACAGCAACCTCAGTAGCTCTTGCTAGAGCAGATGGTAGACAGATGGACGCCGTTATATTAGTATCAGGAGAATCCGCATATGATGCACTCAGTGCAACAGCACTGGCTAGTAAGTTAAATGCTCCTATATTACTAACACCAGCTGGAAAATTAGATCCAAGTACCGCTTCAGCTTTAGTTACACTTGGAGCTAAAACAATCTACATCGTGGGTGGAATTGGAGCAGTTTCACAGCCTATAAGAGATGGTTTAATAAAATCAGGACATAATTTAGTAGAATTAGGCGGAAAAGACAGGTACGACACTAATGTAAATGTTGCTAATTACTTGGTAAAAACAATAGGGTTAAGTCCCTCTAAAGTTTTGATGACAGGTGGAATGAATTTCCCAGATGCTTTATCAGTAGCTCCAGTAGCTGCAGCAGAGCAAGAAATTTTATTACTTGTAAACAATGGAAATGCAGCAGCAAATACTGCAACTAACAAATTCGTAAAAGATAATTCTTCAACAGTAACAGTAATAGGAACTAAGAATCTTGTAAGCGATTCAGAACTTGCAGAACTTGGTGCTACAAGGGTTAATGGTGGATCAAACAGATATGCAACTAATATGATTGTAAACAATTATTTTGATGCATTGCTAAATAAAGACTCAATATATGTTGCAACAGCTGCAGGCTTTGCAGATGCATTGGTTGGAGCAACAGCAGCAGGAGTTACTAAATCACCGTTAATATTAATCGACACTGAAACTTCATCAGCTACTGCAACTGGAATAGCTTACATTAAATCTCTATCACCTAAAACTGCAGTAAACATAGTAGGTGGTACAGGTGTAATTACTTCTAAAACACTGAGTGATATAAATATAGCAGCTAACAACCTTCAAACTTATCCCGCTGGAACTTATCAGCTAGGTAAAACAGCTACAATACATGATACTTTTTTTGGAACATACGAGTTAACTATAAATAGTGTAGAACTAACAGCAGAAAGAAATGAGTTTGATGCCTCTACTCCAGCTGAAGTATATAAGATTAATTACACTTACAAGCTTTTATCAAAGGGAACAGAAACATCCATGGGTTTATCTATATATGACTTTGATAGCTATGCAGATAGTAATGGTGAAATGGGAGATTGGTATCCAAACACTCCATCTAAAGATCCAAAAGAATTGGTTAATGTCGGCAATTATTGCACAGCTGAAACTTTTGTAGGTGTGCATAACCCAACAGATAGACTGACTTTAACTAAGAGTTACTCGACTGATGATGGTTACCCACATGTAACATTTGTTATACCAACAAATAACTAAATAATATATTGTTATTTAAATGATTTTACAGTATATTTACAACCGATTTTATGAACATTAAAAACCCAGTAACCGTTAAGGTTACTGGGTTTTTAATAATGTTATAAATATGATTTAAACTAAACTAGTTAAATTTCTGTCTTTCAGTTCCATCTGTTTTAATTTTTATAGTATCCTCATCAGAGCCTGTTCCATAGTAAATCCACTCGTCTACAATATTAATAAACATTCCATCATCATCACTAATTTTAGTTTTACCAGTGCCATCTATTTTAATCTTATAAAGCTTGTAGCTATCAGATGCGTTGGAATAGTAAATCCAATCTCCAGAAACATTTATAAACTCTGCAGTATCATCACAGATTTTGGAGAGGTTTGTACCATCCTTTTTCATTCTCATTATGTTTCCATTTTCTCCATCTAAATCACTTGTTTCAAAGTATAAATATTCTCCTGAAACATTTAAATATGCTATACTAGTTGCTCTATATAACTTGGTTAATCCTGTACCATCTTTTTTTACCTTATAAATTTCTGATTTGCTTGATTCAATTGGACCCACAGTAATTGTATAATACACCCAGTCACCTGATATATTAATTTCATATGCAGTTTCATTGGCTATTTTAGTCTTAGAGGTTCCATCTGTCTTCATCTTATAAAGTTTTCCCTCATCTGAATAATTCGCATAGTATATCCAATCCTGAGCAACCACCATATACATGGATATATCACCGCTCAATCTAGTTCTACTAGTTCCATCAGTCTTCACTTTGTACATTTCGTTTATATCATTTGAAACATCAATATAATATATCCATTCACCAACTACGTTTATGAACATAGGCATATCTTTGTTCACTTCTTTTTTGCCTGTTCCATCAGTTTTGATTTTATACAAGGTATCATTGTTGTAATAAATCCAATCACCTTGCTTTGCTACAAATGCAAAGTTAGTAATATTTCCTGGTGTATTTCCATAAATATTGTTTGTTAAAACTGACTGAGGCACAACATCTTCTCCACCTAAAGCCCACAGTTTATTTATAGAAGATAATTTTAAAGCCATGTAATCAACGGTTGAAAAAGATAATTTTTTATCCATTAATACAATGGGCGATGATGTTTTTGATGCAAGTGCCGAACCGGATAATGCATCAGGGAAAGCCATTCCTGTTGCAACGTATACATTGTCAAAACTTAAGTCCAGTACAAATCTATTTAATACTGCAATATTAGTCTTATATCTATCGTCACCTGATACCCTTTCTGCTAGTGGAAGACTCTGCATTACTTTATCACTTACAACACCAGCACCACCAATAACAAATGCTTTTGTAACTTTATTATCTGTTATATACTTTTTAACACTAGCAGGCAGCTCATTTTTTGGAGATAATATAATGGGCATACCCTTGCTTGCGGCAATTGGTGCTATTGAAAGAGCATCTGGAAATCCTCCACCTGCTGCAACAACTATCTCAGTGCCTAACTTGAATTTCTCTTTAATATAATTTGCAATACTTAAGGATGTTTCATATCTGTCATTACCTGATAATCTGGTTACTGTTATACCCTTTAAACTTAACTGATCCTTTATGCTTTTAGAAACAGCACCCTCGCCACCTACAATAAATATATTTTTTACTTGTAGTCTGGTGAGTTCATTATTAATTGCTGTATCTAGGGTTGTCCCTATTAATAGAATAGGTGCATTTAACTGCTTAGCAAGAGGCGCAGCACTAAGCGCATCTGGAAAATCATAACCTGATGCTAAAACAACATTATCTGAAGTTGTCCATCCAGACTTTGAAATTGAGATTGATGTTGCATACCTGTCCGCACCTTGAAGCCTTTGTATAGTGGCTGCAGATACTTTAGTTGAAGGCATTAAAACAATTGATGATACTAATAAGACCGAACACAACAAACACTTAAAAGAAACTTTACTTTGCATTTTATCACTCCTTAATTGTATGTATTTACTAAGAATATTTTAGCATTTATTATGAATTTTTGGTATACACAATGTTTTCCAATAAAAATATTTTAGCATCTATCTTCACTAAATAAAACTTTATAAATGACCCATCTGTTCCACTATATTTAGTCTATGCACATCCAGCAATCGTAAAATCGCTACTTATACCAGTTATTAAGTATGTGTCTTTTCTCTTATGTATTCTCCATAATTTTCTAAAACCCTTTACTATTCCTATATAAATTACGAATTTGATTTCTCACTAAACTATCCAAGTATATTAATGTTTGTTTATATTAAAAATGATTAGCCAACAAACAAAAGTTTTTTAGCAAATTCCATATTATCAAATTTATTTGCTTTTATATAATTTAGCACATCAACTGTATAAGTTTTATGATGTCCTATGACCTTCGAGAAAACTTGAATAAATTCAACTATATTTTCTTTAGGATCATGTTTACTATATATATATTTTCCAACCAAATAAAATTTAATAAATGAATATCTTGTTAGAAGCATAATATATCCATCAAAGATGTCTTCTGTTTCAGAAAATGGAAACATATTATTATAAATAAAATTCACTAAATAGTTTTCAAAAATATAGCTATTATCATTTATAAATTTTTCATTATAATCTTCAAATGCTTTTATGTAAAATTCAAAATGTTTATTTATGTCCTCGCATTCCTCAAACTTGAATGCAACTATAATTTGCTTAGTATATTCCACAAAAGAAGGACTGTCTACTTCTTTGAATACATTTAGGAATCCCATCATCCTTTTGGAAAAAGCCATCCCAGCAATATAACTTGACTGATTTGTCTCATAAGCATTATTAACTGAATTTATATCATAGTTAGTAATAAATCTAGATACATTATTATAATTATGTTTAATTTCACTTTCTAATGTATTTATAAAGTCACCTAATATATAAAGTCTTTGGCTTAAACCAAATTTTCTATTTTTTATTATTTTAATACTCAAATCTCTGATTTCTTTAAAATATTTCACAGGTGAATTATTGAATTTTTTAGATTTGGTATCAATATCACTTAATACTATGTGTTTTTCTAAAGCTTCTTCGCCATCTTCAAATTCAATACCTTCTTCTTTTAGAAGAATAATTCTTGCAGCTTCAGGACAAGCTACATCAAGAGACATTTCATAAATCCCATCTATTTTATTTATTATTCTAGGAAAAGATGTACAAACATTTGAGAGATATTCTTCTCCAAGCTTAGAATAAATAACACAGTAATTTTCTTCATCTAAAAAAGGACACCGTTTTCTATTTGTTAATTTAACTTTCCCATAATCTACATCACTACTTGTATAATTTTCATTATTATGCACATTTTTTTGAAACATTCGCTTCATTTCTTTATCTTGAACTTTATAATACTGTCTAAATGTAATCTTATCAATATCAATATCCCATCCAACACAACAGCTATCTTCACACTTTCCAGCTATACACTTAAACTCTTTAAGATATTTTGGATATCTTTTTTTTATAATTTTTCCCATTATATACTTCCTTTGTAAACAAATCACTTGAAGTTTTTTGTTTTATTTTTTTACTTTGGTATTTTAAATTATAACACTTTATTTAACATTATCTAGAATTATATTTCTTTATACTGATAAAAATCATGGAAGGAAGGCATTAAAATGTCTGTAAAAACATAATTCAGTACCTCAAAAAAATAAAAAAGCTGTAACCCAGCGGCATGCAGCTTTAAGAATATATATTTTTAGCACCCCCACCCTTTTACCCCAGTCTTTAAAAATCCTTATTAAAGCTTCGATAAGAGTATTTGCACATAGCTAAATCTTCAATATTGTTTAAATTTATAAACATATCTAAATTTCTATTAAATTTTTTAGCTTCGTTTTCTTCAATATAAATAGTATTTATATTATTAAGTAAGGTAAATATTGAATAATGTTTTTTAGCAATATTTTCTTCAATTTTATCTATGAGAGACGTAGAATAGATACCATTAAAAGGCTCTATTCTATCTCCTCTTTTCGTAATACAAGCACATGCGTAAGCATTATTATTTACTTTCTCTTTCATAAACCTTATATAGTCGTTATTAATAATAGGCATATCACACGCAATAAGATAAGCATACTCACTTGAACTATTTTTAAGACCTGCATGAATTCCACCTAATGGTCCAATCCCTATTATTTCGTCACAAACAACCTTATAACTCACATTTTTGTATTGATTTAATTTGTTTGAAACCACAATAATTTCACTATACTCTTGACGTAATTTATTAATTTGATTATCCATCAATCTTTTTTTATTTATATTTAGAAATTGTTTATCAAAACCCATTCTTGAGCTATTTCCACCAGCAAGTATTATTGCGGTTTTAAATTTATCCATTATACGCCTCACTCAATAAATTCAATTAAACTTTACTCTCTCTATTGTAATATATTTTCATATTACTTATTTTTATTTTCTGATAATCCCTAAAGCACTGGCTCGGCGCTTATTTTTGATACTATCACTTATAACTTTAGGTTTAACTATGATAAAGGCATCCCCCGGGCAGACCTCTACACATGCTGGGCCTCCAGGTCTTCCTGCACATAAATCACATTTATGTGCCACCATAACTTCTTTACTCTGCTTGCCTTCTTGGTTAATAACACTTAGGCTGCTCTGCACTTGTTCCTCGCCATTTTGGCACTGTGGAACCATATCCATAGCACCGAACGGACAAGCAAGCATACATATCTTACATCCGATACATAACTCTGGTTTTACAACAATTCTATTATCTTGATGAACAATTGCTGCTACTGGACACGCATTTGCACAGGGTGCATCATCACATTGTCGGCATTGTATCGGCATAGTAACACGTTCTGCCCGTATCAGATTGATGCGAGGCAAAAACGGAGCATTTATAACCCCGGCAGTAGCCACACTACTATCTAAATGTGCAACCGCACACGCAATTTCACAAGCCTTACAACCAATACATTTATTAGGATTTGCAACAACGAATGTATTCAATCTTAATACCTCCTTGGTGTGTATTTGGTTAAGTTCATTACTTTCCTCTATAATAGTAAGATCCGCAGCAAAATTCGTGTCATAAATTCTATTAAAACCTAATTTTCTTAGTGCAGCTGCCATTTTACCTGGTGTTAAACTTCCAAGCGGCATGCCAAATTCTTCAGCAATTGCTACTCTAACTGCCGGTGCACACTGCACCATGGTAAAGAGATCCAGATTCGCTAAGGCCTCTTTTACTACTAAGGCATGGCCTGTATAGTAGGATGCAAATAATGGTTCTTTAACGGAAGAGAGCATATTACGTTCTTGCATCTTTTGCTCCCGGTGAGCAATCTCCTCATCAAATGCAGATGCATAAGCACTGCAAATTTGTATACACTGACCACACAAAACACAACGTTCAGCATTAATTACTTGGGGTTGTCCTTTTTCGCCTTCTATGGCATCTACAGGGCAAATACTCGCACATCGCCTACATCCTGTACATAACTCTTTATCAATATTAATAAAACCTTCACTCTTGACTGTCAAAGCAAGCGCCTCCTTTTAATTTACTTTTTCTACTTTTACCGAACAAACTTTAAGTTCAGGTGTTTGTGTTATAGAATCAGACGCGCTATTAGTCAAAATATTACCTGGGCTCTCTGTGAAATGGAAAGTAATAAATGTTAGCCCTTTTGGAACTCTGGTTGTTACTTGTGCTTTTGTAATTAATGAACCCCGCCGTGTTGTTACACGAATTTCCTCACCCTCTGCAATATTAAGTTTTCTTGCATCCTTAGGGTTAATTTCCAGAGATTCTTCCGGATGTGCACCATTAAGTCCCCAGCAACGTCTCGTCATAGTTCCTGTATGATAGTGAGAAACAACACGCCCGGTAGTCAGAATCAGTGGATATTCTTCATCAGGAAGTTCCGCAGGTTCTCGATACTCCACCGCAGAAAACTTACCTAAACCGCGAATAAACTTATCAACATGCAAAATAGGTGTACCAGGATGACTCTCATTGGGACATGGCCATTGAATTCCACCATTCTCCAACCGTTTATAACTAATACCAGCATAACTTGGTGTCAAAACTCTCATTTCATCAAATACTTCTTCATGAGAAGCATAATCCGCTGGAAAACCCATTGCGCTTATAATATCTCGCAATATTTGCCAATCTGGAAGACTATTACCTTTTGGTTCTATAGCCTTACGAATACGCTGCACTCTACGCTCAGTGCTACTAAAAGTTCCGTCTTTTTCGGCATACGTTACACCTGTGAGAACAACGTCAGCAATTTCAGCTGTTTCAGTCAAGAAGATATCTTGAACAATCAAACAATCCACATGCTCTAAACAGTGTTTGACATGATTTATATCAGGATCACTACGCATTGGATTTTCACCAAATACATACAATATTTTTACCTTATCTTTTTCGATTGCATCCAAGACAGATGGAATAGTAAGCCCAACTTTATCGCTTAACTGTGTATTCCATGCTTTCTCAAACTTCATTTTCACAGCAGGATCAGTTACCTTTTGATAACCTGGGTAAACATCGGGTGGAGCCCCCATATCACATGATCCTTGTACATTATTCTGCCCACGCAGAGGGTTAACACTAGCTTTAGACTTACCCATATTACCAGTAAGCATCGCAAGATTGGCTACAGATAGTACATTATCAACACCCGTAGTATGCTGCGTAATACCCATAGTATAGTATAAAGCGGTATTTTCAGCCTTAGCAATAATTCTTGCTCCTTGCCGTATCTTTTCCACTGAGACCTCCGTTATGGCAGCTGTATATTCCGGGGTAAATTTCATCACAACTGACTTGAAATCTTCAAAATTTTCGGTTCTTTCAGTAATAAATTCTTCATCAGCCAACCCTTCTGTTAATATAACATGTAGCAGCCCATTCAAAAGTGCTACATCCGTGCCTGGTTTAAGTCGCAACCAAACATCAGCATGCCGTGCCAGATCAATTTCACGGGGATCAGCCACCACCAATTTGGTACCACGCGCTTTGGCTTTCAACATTTTAACACCAATTATAGGATGGCATTCTGTGGTGTTTGTACCAATTGCAAAAATAGCATCTTTAGATCCCCTTTCGTCAATCTCATTGATTGAGTTTGACATAGCTCCATTACCAAATGATGTGCCTAGACCAGACACGGTAGGCGCATGTCAAAGGCGGGCACAATGATCAACATTATTAGTACCAATCACTGCGCGCATTAATTTTTGCATAAGATAGTTTTCTTCATTAGTGCACCGTGCAGAACTAAAACCTGCAATGCTGTCAGCACCACACTTCTTTATAGTTTTTTTCATCTTAGAGGCAACAAAACGAATTGTTTCTTCCCAGGTAACCTCAACGAGCTTACCTTCTTTTCTGATCAAAGGATTAGTCAGACGCTCTTTATGCTGTACGAAATCAAAACCAAAATGTCCTTTTGAACAAAGTTTTCCTTCGTTTACTGCATTTAGATCATTCGGAGTTACACTAATAATTTTTTCACCTTCTACATTCAAGAAAAAAGTACATCCTGTTCCACAATAAGGACAGGTAGTTAATATACTGTTCATAGCATTACCTTCCTTTCTTTACGTTAAATTCTGATACAATTTTATAATTAAATTTACAAAAAACAAAAAACTAGCCCAAAGCGTATAAATACGCAAAGTACTAGTTTATTAAAAAGCTAAGATTTCTCTTTCTTTCCAATCAAACCATATATTTAATAATCTTTATAGAAAACTTTCTAATTTTTTCTTGTGGTTCTAAATCTTCAATTATTATATTACAGCTGTATTGCTAACTTGTCAAATACTATTACATCGAAATAGGTCGTTTATAGTCAAATTATGATTATTATTTATGTTTTTCTACATATTCCGACTTTATAGTAAACATTCAGAGGTGCTCGATCTCCTTTCTATCCTCACCACATACTCCACGTGTCCAGTCCGCGGAAACATATCCGCCGTCATCATCAGCTCTTTAAATATGGACTCCCACTTTGTAGTATTCTTGGTAGCCATGGGGTCATAGCATAAACTGGTAGTTTACGTTTGATAACATCAAAGATAATTCTCATCCATTTTCGTTTAGTCTTTCCTATTTTGTCGTCAAAAGGGTGCCACAAACCTTATTTTCAACAAAAAACCCAAACAAATAAGCCCTAACATTTCTGCTAGAGCCCTTGATATTGGCGGAGAGAGAGAGATTTGAACTCTCGGAAGAGAATAACCCCTTCGCCTGTTTTCGAGGCAGGTACCTTCGGCCACTCGGACATCTCTCCACATATTAAGTTGCCTTTTATATTATAACATATTTAATTTTTATTTAAAGCACCTTTACCAAATTATAGTCAAAATAATTTCCTCAAAATTCAGCTCAATTTCAAAATTACTATGTAAGTTAAGTATTGTCCAAATCCTGTTACTATGGGAACTGAAAAACGTAACACCATATTGAACCTATTATGTAAAAGCATTATAATATACTTAAGGTATTGATAGTAATATATGTAGACGTTTTACATAAATATTTCTTTACCCATTTTGGGAGGTGTAACCTATGTATAACGATATAGTTATGGATCATTTTTCTGATCCAAGAAATGCTGGGGAAATGCTTGATTCAGATAGCATAGGCGAGACAGGTAACACAGTAGATGGCGATACAATAAAGATATATATAAAAGTTATAAACAACCTATTGGTGGATATTAAATTCAAGACTTTTGGCTGTGGCGCTGCAATTGCAGCAAGTATTATGGTTACAGTATTGGCAATTAATACAACCTTGGAGGATGCTTTAAATATACAAAATAAAGATGTCTCAGAAGCTTTGGGGGGATTACCTATAGAAAAATTGCTTTGCTCAAATATAGCAGCTGATGCATTACATAATGCAATAAAAGATTATTTATCAAGGCAATGATTATAATTTACAAACTATAGTGCTTTTTTTATGAAGGGGGCATTTTAATGATTTTATCAAAAGAACAAATAAATAGATATTTAAGACATATAATTATCCCTGAAATTAGTGGCAAAGGGCAAAAGAAATTAACTGAGTCTAAAATTTATTTATATGCATCTACGGTACAAGAGGCCTCTTCTCTTATATATTATCTTGCAGCCTCTGGAATAGGTTATATCTCTTGTTACTTTAAAGATTCCCTGGGATATGAAAAATTATTTAAAAACATAAAAGACCTAAACTGTGATGTGATTATAGAGCTTGCTGATAATAAAGTATCAGTAGTATACAGTGACTCTGTTTCTAGTGAGAGTTTTGTAATTAGAATATTGATTAGTAAATATGTGGACCTGCAAGATAATCTGATAAGTTTTTCTTGTAGCCACCACTTATCTATCTTCATTCCTACTATTCTAACTATTAACAATGGTTGGAGGGGCTATCTTCAAACTTTTAGTAATGTGGAGGATTTTAATGAGTTACTTGTAAGGCCTATACCCTTAGATTCGAATTTAAAGCAAAACAATTCCTATAAAAAAGAGAGTAATGTTCTTTCTAATTGCCTACTTTCCGCACTCACTACGGTAGAGTGTGTAAAACTATCTTTAAATTTGGGAACCCTATTAGATAAAGCATTATACTTTGACCTTTTATCTATGGAATTTCATAAATCAGATAATAAAACCTTTGATTTATCAATAACTGATTTCACTAAAAATATTTCCTATAATAATAATAATAATAATAATAATAATAATAATAATAATAATAATGTGCCTAAGAATTCAAAAAACAATGATAACACTAAAAAGTTATTAGATAGTAAGGTCTTAATTGTAGGTACTGGTGGACTTGGTTCTCCTGTAGCTTATGCCCTATCCTGCCTAGGTGTAGGAACCATTGGTGTTGTTGACTATGATAGTGTAGAAATAAGTAACCTTAACCGCCAAATACTCCACTGCACTTCTAGAATTGGCATGCCAAAGGTGCAATCAGCAGAAGTTTTCATAAGGGACTTAAATCCAGATGTGAAGGTAGTATCTTATAACACTAGCCTCAACATCCACAATGCATTAGATATAATTAAAGATTATGATGTTATCATAGATGCAGTTGATAATTTTCCAACTCGATATCTTCTAAATGACTCATGCTTTTTTGCTAATAGGCCCTTGGTAGATGCAGCAGCTGTAAGATTTCATGGATTAATTATGACAATACTTCCAAATAAGGGTCCATGTTATCGCTGTGCATTCCCTCTAATTCCTAATCAAAAGCCTGGCACTAGTTGCTCTGAAGCAGGTGTTTTAGGTCCGGTACCTGGTGTCATGGGATTTCTTCAAGCAACTGAAGTTGTAAAGCTCCTCTTAGACATAGGCGACACCTTATGTAATAGGGTAATCTACTATGATGCATTAGATTCTGATTTTGATACTATTAGTATTAATAGGTCTACAAACTGCACCTTATGTGGTATAAAGCCAACAATTACTTCGCTTGTTGAATATAATAATTCCTGCGACACAACTAGCAATAAGGAGATGAATGAAAAGTGAAAAAACCAATAAGTATTATAATCGCATTAATTATAACCTTAACAGGTTGCTCAAATGCGAAAAAAGAGGTTAATAATTTAGCTGACCCAGTAATTAATGATCACGTCCATAAATAATTAAAACATTAAGGGAATCAGTTAAAAACAAACTGATTCCTTTAATGTCTCATCTACTTTTTTATCCCCCGGCAGATAAGAATCTTAACCGAAAATCAGCTATCATTCCATCTAGGAGGTCTTCTCTACAACTCAAAACAACTATTGTAGCTGGTATCTTAAGCGAGCCAAGTGTAATTGTTTTTTCCTTAGCTATGTCTACTTCCCACCAATTTCCAATAAAGTTCTCATCGCTTATAATTTCTCCGCCAATGCTAATAAAATAATTTACTATTTCTATTCTTTTCATTCCTCGCATCTCTAGTTTTTTTTCTATAAACTCCAATTGTTTCCTCCATAAAACAAAACCCTATGAGTAAATAATTATAATCATAGGGTTTATTAAGTTCAGCTATTATCCTCCCCCAACCGGTGGGAAAAGTGCTATTAAATCTCCTTCTACAAGAGGCCTGTCAAATTGTTCATCACGTCCATTTAGGAGTAATATTGCGACCTCAGATTTTTCTATTCCTAAAATAGTAATAACATCTTCTGTAGTTTTACCTTGTTCAACATCCAAAAATTGAATTTTCTCTCTCCCATCTCTAAATGTAGCAAACAATTTCACTGTAATTTTCACAATTTCACCTCCCACTTAAAACTTAGATAATATTTACCTTAATTCTAAAAACTACAAACTATAATCCCAATGCTTTTAATTTTTCTTTTGTTGGATTACCTTTTTCATCCCAGCCTCGCTCCATATAATATTCTGGAAGAAGTTCTGAAAGTCTGTGAACGTTCCCCTTAGAAGGTCCTTCTGTAATTGGCTCTTCAAGTAATCGTTTTGGAAGTGTATCTTGAGATGCATCTATTCCAGCTGCTAAATTAAATTGTCTTTCAATATTATAAATTCTATCTCCTGCTTCAAGTATAGATGCTGCTGTGTGCTCTGTTCCACATACTGCATTATATAGTGCAGCATAATCTGGAGCCCCCATAGCAAAGGAAGTAAATAAACATAATCCAAGAGAATCTATAACTGCGGTTAAGTCTTGGAAAATTTTAGTCCAAGTAGCTTTTCCCTCAAGTGCAAATCTATCTAATTTTTGTGGAAGTCCTAATATTTCTGGGGAAATCATGTATCCTCTTACATGACACCCACCTCTGTTTGAAGTAGCATATGAAAGCCCCTGACCCATTATACCTCTTGGGTCATAAGCAGGTATTTCAAGTTTTTTAACTGTCATTGAAAGCTGGGCTGCACCATAAAAATCACAAAGTCTATATGAACCTTGAGCCATTTTTGCTCCAAGTCCCTCTGATTTCCCAATTTTTATTGTCCAATCAATCATTCCTTGTACATTACCAAATTCTAATGGAGTTCCTTCAAGTTCCACATCTTTAATGTACCCCTTTTGATAAAGTTCCATTCCAGCTGCAATAGTTGCTCCCACAGAAATTGTATCCATACCATATTCATTACACCAATAGTTCGCCTTGTTAATTGCATTCATATCAGCTATTCCACAATCTGAACCAAAAGACCATAGTGTTTCATATTCTGGGCCTCCAACTTCTAACCCCATATCCTCTATTTTTACAAATCTACCACAAGCAATTGGGCATCTAAAACAAGGATTTTTTCTTACTAAGTAATCTTTAGTCATTGTCTCACCGCTAATGTCATCGGCTTTCTCAAAATAGGATTTTTGAAAATTGTTAGTTGGGTGTACACCATTTTCATTAAGTATATTTACAAGAACTGCAGTACCATAAGTTGGAAGACCTGCTCCTGTAACTCCATTATCTTTTATAGACTTCATCCAAACTTTTGAAACCTCTTTTAATTTTTCTGGATCCGCTATTTGTGGTTTTGAACTTCCCTTAACCGCTATAGCTTTCAAATTCTTTGAACCCATAACAGCTCCAACTCCAGAACGACCTGCTGCTCTGTCATACTCATTCATAATGGAAGCCATTTTAGATAATCTTTCACCGGCAGGTCCAATAGTCATTACTTTTGATTTATCTGGCATTTCCTTCTTTATTAAATCAGTAGTTTCTGTGACAAGCTTTCCCCAAAGACTACTAGCATCCTTTATTTCTACTTTATCATCAATTATTGTTAAATAAACTGGTGAATCGGCTTTATCTTCAAGAATAATTACATCATAGCCGGAAGCTTTAAATTCAGCTCCCCAAAAGCCACCTGAATTTGAACAAGCGATTGTACCTGATTGTGGTGATTTTGTAACTACCATATATCTTCCACCAGTTGGAACCGGTGTACCTGTTAATGGTCCTGTAACAATTATAAGTTTATTTTCAGGGCTTAATGGATTGACCATAGGATCTACTTCATCCATAAATATCTTTGTTCCAAGTCCTCTACCACCAATAAATTTCTTAGCCTGTTCTAAATCAAGCGCCTCAACTTTAATAGTCTTTTCTTTTAAATTTACTCTTAATATTTTACCATTATAACCATACATAAATACCCCTCCTCCGCATATTTTATTCTACATGTATATATGCAGAGCAAGGTTGATGCCAAGTTAAAACTAAATAAGATTTATTAAAAATGTTCATTCTAGGGTTATTTAAGTCATATAAAATAAATTAATTTTTTTTAAAATAATGACTGTCCCAATTTAAAACACATCGTCGGTTTTACACCGATTGATTTTAGGACAGTGTTTTATTTTAGGACAGTCTGTAATTGTTTAATTATACCATAATCAAACAGTTGTTTTATTGAAAAATAACGTTTCATATTAATTATCCTTCTATCTTTTGATAATCAATATTATATTTTTCAACTTTTCTGTATAACGAACTTCTTGCAATATCTAATATTTTTGCAGCTAAGGTCATATTACCTTTAACTTCTTTGATGACTTCACTTATATGATGTTTTTCCATTTGTTCCAAGGTATTCCCTACATACAAGTCTATCGATCTCTCTTCTTCAACTATTTCATTATATAAATTCATCTGAATTACCTCAGAATTAACAATGCGCTCAATTACGTTTTCCAATTCCCGTATATTACCAGGCCAATCATAATTTTTTAGATAACCCATATATTCTTCTGAAATATCAACACTATGCTTATTAAGTCTCTTAGAAGTTTTACTCATATAATAATTCACGAGTTCTGCAATATCATCCCTACGTTCTCTTAGGGGTGGTAAGTATAGGGGAAGAACATTTAGTCTATAATAAAGATCTTTTCTAAAATTCCCTATCTCCACCTCATGTTTCAAATCCTTATTTGAAGCCGCCATGACCCTTACATCACTATTTATTTGTTTTGAACTTCCTATTCTATTTATTACACCTTCCTCAATTACTCTTAGTAATCTGATTTGCAAATCAGTAGGCATCTCTCCTATTTCATCAAGAAAAATCGTGCCACCCTCAGCAATTTCAAACTTTCCTATATTACCTGCTTTTTTTGCACCAGTAAATGCTCCCCCTTCATACCCAAAAAGCTCAGATTCTATAAGTGTTCTTGGAATGGCCCCACAGTTTACGGCTATAAAAGGCTCTTCACATCGATTACTGCAATTGTGAATAGCTTGAGCAAAAACTTCCTTCCCTGTTCCACTTTCGCCTGTAATTAATATGGTAGATTTACTATCTGCTATCTTTTTTGCATATCGAACAAGCTTATTAAAGTTTTCATTTACCCCTATTATTTTATCAAAAGTATAGATTGCTTGTCCGCTTAAAATTCTCCCTGCCAGCTTCCTACTCTTTTTTATCTCATAAAATACAAGTGTTATTTCTTCAATCTTCATATTCAGGCTATAAATAGGATATGCTGTAAGTGTAAATTGTAGTTTATTTGCTGGTGTATTTACATATATATCCTCATCCATAAAAGTTTCCTTAGACTTAAGCCGCTGTACTATTTCATTAAAGTTATAAATTAAATCAGGTATTTTCATATGTTTCATTTCCCCTGCATTATAACCAAACATATTAGCAACTTGCATATTCATTGTTGTAATATTCCCTAATAAATCACAAGTCAAAATTCCTGAAGTAATGGAATCAAATGTGGTTTCTAGACGTTTTTTACAAAGCTCAATCATCAAATTATATTTGTTATTTTCAAGCATTCTTTCAATAGCATTGGCGGCAGCTACTACCATGCCTAAGGTATGAGGATTAACGTTTTCTATAAACCCAGTTAAGTTAATAATTCCAATTATATTACCAAACTCATCATTAATTGGAGCAGCAGAACATGTCCATTTATGATATACATGAATAAAATGTTCCTCACCAGACACCTGAGAAGGCCTTCTTTCGGTTATTACAAGACTCATTGCATTAGTCCCAATATGAGCTTCATCCATATATGCACCAGTAACCATTTTTAGTTTAGAAGCCTCGTATAGTATTTTTTCATCTCCAACTACGTTTAAAATGCATCCTTCACCGTCACACAGTAGTGCAAAAAACTCAGAGCCTCTTACAAAATCATATAAATGATTAATAAATGTGGCTGCAGTCAATATAAGTTCACTGTTTTTGTCTAGGTTTTTCTGTAATTCCATGCCTTCTAACACCTTGGTGCTAAATAAATTCCCAGGCAATAATCCCATTATCTTACATCTAATGTGTGACGCTTCAATGTATTCATCCATACCTTAATCCTCCACTACAATTTCATCTCCAGCTTTGATATACCCCTCTTCTAGTACTTTGGCAAATATACCTTCTCTTGGCATTATACAATCGCCAACTAGTTTCATGATTTCACAGCCCTTATGGCATTCCTTTCCTATCTGAGTTACCTCTAAAACTACTTTTCCAATTTTAAGTTTAGTCCCCACAGGAAGCTCATATAAAACTATTCCCTCTGTGGTAAGATTCTCCGCAAACTTTCCAGAACATAATCCTTCTACACCAGAAGCTCTCATTTTATCAATACTCTCTTCTCCGAGAAAGCTCACCTGTCTATGCCAATTTCCTGCATGTGCATCTCCAACAATTCCATGATCTATTTTAAAGTATCCACTCTCTATAGGGTGTTTTATTACCCCTTTCTTCTCACTTATATTTACAGCAGTTACCTTTGCCATTACAATCCCTTCCTTTCATATATTCCTGATTTTCCCCCGCTTTTTTTAAGGAGCATAATATTATTTATAACCATTCCCCTATCAATTGCCTTGCACATATCATATATAGTTAGTGCTGCAACAGATACTGCAGTTAGTGCTTCCATTTCGATACCTGTTTTTCCTACTGTCTTCGTTGTGGCGGTTATTTTAATTTTATTGTTTTCAAAGTCAATATTAAAGCTAATATCGCAACCCGATATCATTATAGCATGACACATTGGTATTATTTGAGAAGTGCCTTTTGCACCCATAATTCCACCCACCTGTGCTACCGCTAGTACGTCTCCTTTTGAAATAGATCCTTCTTTTATTCTTTCAAGAGTTTCTCTTTTCATAGAAATTGATCCAACTGCTACAGCTGTTCGAACAGTATCAAGTTTTTCAGATACATCCACCATTTTAGCTCTTCCTTCGTCATTTATATGAGTAAGTTCCATTATATATCTCCTTTTTTATTTATCAACCGCCTATTTGAGACATTCCCTTAATACTCCTACTAGCACTTTCCTCCTGGAGATGATGTTCAGCTGGTTTATTAAAAATTGCTGATTTTATTGAGGCTGTAAGCATCTCTTCGTTATTTAGATATTCTCTAAGATTTATTTCTTCCTTTGAATGAAGACATGGTTTTATTGTTCCTGTTGAAGTAAGCCTTATTTTATTACAATCTAGGCAGAATTTACAGCTTACAGGACTAATGAAACCAATCTTTCCTTTTGCCCCTTCTAGCTTGTACAACTCCGCGGTGCTACTTTTAGGCGTCTTTATTTGAGTTAACTCAGGATGAAGTTCTAATAACTCCATAAAGCTTAACTTACTTTTTTCATACATCTTAATACCTTCACCTATAGGCATAAGCTCTATAAACCTTATTTCTACTGGTACTTCACGAATGAAGTTTAAAAAGTCTACAAACTCTGTATCATTAATACCTCTCATTAATACCGTATTTATTTTTACAGGTTTTATCCCAAGGGTTAAACACTTATCTATGCTTACCATTACTTTATCTAAACTTCCTATCCTTGTTATACGTTTATATTTATCACTATCAAGGGTATCAAGGCTAATATTAACCCTATTAAGTCCTGCTTTTTTTAAATCCTCTGCCATATCTGATAGTAAAACACCATTTGTAGTTATAGAAATATCATCTATTCCTGGTAGTTTGGAAGTTTCATATATTAGTTTGTCTATATTTTTCATAACAAGAGGTTCTCCACCAGTATATCTTATTTTATTAATACCTAGTGTGGTAGCTGCCTTTACAATTTTTAGTGTATCTTCAAAACGCAGAATATCATCATGGCTTAAACTTTTAATGCCCTCTTCCGGCATACAATATATACATCTTAAATTACATCTATCAGTTACTGATATTCTTAAATAATTGATGTTTCTTCCATAACTATCTTTCATAAAATACCCTCCTAAATTTCAATTATTTCCCCAATTTCGGAATAATCATAGCCACCAAGGTTATCGAGTTCTCTTTTAAACTCATCGCATCTAATTACTTTTACAAATTTGCGTACCATATCCATATTTAGAAACTCAGCAGGCACCGCAAAATCATATTCCTCATTTCCAAGCGGTATAAAATCAAGGTCCATGAGTTTTGCTGCAGAATAAACTCCAAGTCCACAATCAACATCTCCTGAAGCAACTACAGCTGCAACAGAAATATGAGTGAATTCCTCTCTTTCATAGCCATATATATCTTTTGGATTAATATCAAATTTCTTTAGGTTATAATCTAAAAATAACCTTGTACCCGAACCTCTTTGCCTATTAACAAATTTTCTACCCTTTATAGCTATATCCCTAAGTGATTTAATATCCATTGGGTTTCCTTTAGGAACTATGATTCCCTGAATTCTTTTAACACCTTTAATTAATGCCATAGGTTTATACCCTAAATATTTTTTAAGATAAGATATATTATAGCTGCCATCCTCCATATCCAGTAAATGAATAGGCGCTATATGGGTTTCAGAACCTTTCAATGCCATTATACCTCCCATGCTTCCAACATGAGCAGATGAAAGAAAATAATTGTTGTTCTTTATATGAAAAAGATTTGAAACTATATCTACTATTGGATCATGACTCCCAATGCATACAAGAGTATTTTCAATTTCCTCCTGGCTTCTTAGAAGCTTAACATTCACCTTTGTTCCCACTTCATAGCCTTCTATGTTTTGTGGAATTTCTAGTACCCCATCTGCCCTAACTAAGGACATTGTTGTTCCGGCACCGCGGCCTATAGGTGTAGCAATATATTTTCCAGAAACGAAACCAATCTTAACTCTAACAAACTCTAAATATTTTAGTGTAGACATAGTACGCCTAGTAAGTGTAGCCTCAATAGTTTTTCCCTCTTCATTATTCAGTCCTTGATAAGTACGGACTATGTTTTTACATATGTTTTCCATTACGAAATAAGCGGATACAGGAAATCCCGGTATACCAATAACAGGTTTACCTTCGATACAACCAAGAATAACAGGCTTACCAGGCTTTATAGCTACTCCATGTACATAAACTTCGCCAAGTTCTTCTATTACCTTACATGTAAAATCCTCCCTGCCAGCCGAAGAACCTGCACTTATAAGTATAATATCACATTTGTCTACTGCACTTTTTACAGCATCTTTAATTAGGGAATAATCATCTATTACTATATCAAATCTTAGAGGTATTCCTCCCCACTGCTTAACCTGCGCAGAAAATACTCTTGAATTAAACTCAATTATATCCCCAACCACTAATTCTTTCCCTGGCTCCACCATCTCAGTTCCAGTTGGTATTATTCCAACTACTGGTCTTTTATACACCAAAATTTCATTTACCCCTCCAGCTATAATAGATGCTATATCAACTGGCCTAATTAAATGCTTTGATGGAATAATAAGTTGTGTTTGAACAATATCTTCTCCAATTGTTCTAATATGCTGCCAAGGAGTAGCACTCTTATAAATAGCTACTTTTCCACTTTCTACATTTATCAAATCCTCTACCATAATTACGCAATCATATTCTTTAGGTATAGGATCTCCAGTATCTACTACTAAATAATCAATTCCTTCTAGGAGTTTAATATGATTTCTATCTGTTGCTCCATAGGTTTTTGTACTTATGGTTGCAATCCCATCCATAGCTGAACTATTATAAAAAGGTGATGATATTTTCGCAAAAATTGGTAAATATGAAACTCTTCCTGCAGCATCCCAAGTAACTACCTTTTCCACTTCACTCTTTATAGGAAGTAATTTATTAAAATATAAATCAATTGCCTCTTTTAAATCCATATTAGATAAAAAAACTTCTTGAGCCAATACTCTCATCTCCCTTTGTCCCTATAGTTAATCCTATAATTTTATAGTTTGTAAACTTGAACTATTTGACCTTCCTTTAAACCTTCTACATTTTTGTCTATAACAACATATCCCCATGCCTTTGAAAATACTGATATTAACCCAGATTTACCAAACACAGGTTTTGCAACCACCACATTTCCCATTGTTTCAAGCTCTACAGGTAAATATTCCTCTCTCCCTTTAGCACTATGGTAATTTATACTCATTACTGCATTCGTTCCATATATTTTTTCGCTTTGAGATGTTAATCCATATAAATATTCTTTAACAAGTACCTTATATACAATGGAGCATGCAAGTGGATGTCCTGGCAGTCCAAATATTATTTTCTCACTATGTTTTCCTATTATAGTTGGTTTTCCAGGTTTTACTGCTATACCATGTACCAAAATCTCTCCATCGTCGTAGGACGATATAACCTTTAAGGTCTGGTCCTTCTTACCTACGGAGCTTCCTCCTGAAATCAATACCATATCACATTCATTAAAAGCTCTATCAACTGTATTCTTTAAATCATTATATTCATCTTTAATAATTCCATAACTTACTGGCTGCATTCCATCCTCAAGAAGCAAGGACCAAATCAGATGTGTATTTATGTCTCTTACCTGACCTATGGATGGTTTTGCTTCACAAGGCACTACTTCATCTCCAGTTGAAATAATGGCAACCCTAGGTCTTTTATAAACTGTTACCTCAGAAATTCCGATACTTGCAAGGACACCTATCTCATAGGGTCTTAACTTATCCCCTTTTTTTATAACAATATCCCCAGCACTTATATCCTCACCAACCTGTATTACATTCTCTCCCATGGCTACGGGTGAATAAATTAGTATTGTATCCGCATCCATTTCATGGCTATCCGCATCCATTTCATGGCTGTCCGCATCCATTTCATGGCTGTCCGCATCCATTTCATGGCTGTCCGCATCCATTTCATGGGTGTACTCAATCATAACAGCACCATCTGCGGATCCAGGAAGCATTCCTCCTGTTGGCACATACATACACTCACCCAAAGCTATATCTGAGGGTGGTACCTTTCCCATTAAAACCTCCCCTTTTAATTCAAGCATGGAAGGCATTGATTCACTAGCTCCGTTCACATCTCTTGAACTCACTGCATAACCATCTACTGTTGACCTTTTGAATTCTGGTATATTACATTCTGCTTTTATATCACTAAAACTAATTCTAGAAGCACTTTGCAGAATATTAATTTTTTCACATCCAAGTGTGTGAGTAAATGAACTATCTATTATTCCTTTAGCTTCCTTTACAGATACCACATTAAAAAGTTCCATTGTCATTCCCCCTAGTGCTTAAGTTTTAGTATGTTAATTTAGTTGTAGCACCGACTATTTAGTCGCACACTTGCTATTTTGGTAGCACTTACTATTTGGTAGCGCTCGCTACTTGGTAGCGCACTCGCTAGCCTCTCCTTTCAATATATCAATTCCATGTGGAATTGCAGGTAATACAAACCCCAAATTTTCTACAGCAGCTTTTGGGCTACCAGGAAGATTAATAATTAAAGTCTTCCCGCGAATTCCTGCAATACTTCTTGAGAGCACTGCCTTTGGTGTAATTTGGAGTGATTTCATTCTCATAGCCTCGCCAATACCAGGCACATATTTTTCAATTACATTTTTAGTAGCTTCTGGAGTAACATCCCTTTGTGAAAACCCTGTCCCTCCATTAGTTAAAATTAAGTCCACCTTAAGCTCATCACATAAATAGATAAGTTCTCTTTCTATTTCTCGAATTTCATCAGGAATCATTTTATAATAACTTATAATAAATCCCTTGCCTTCTAATTCACTTCTAATTGCAGGACCCGTACCATCTATTCTTTCTCCTCGAAAGCCATTATCACTCATGGTCAATATTGCTGTTTTTATCATGTTCATCGCCCCTTTTTAAAATTTGTCTTAACAACTTATGCTCAGGAAACTTAAGAACCTTATTTTTTTCTCCTTGTTCAATAATCCTTCCCTTATCTAAAAATATAACAAAATCAGCTACTCTCTCTGCTTGCAAAAAGTCATGAGTAACTAAAATAACACTTCTCTTGCCTTTAGCCATAGCTTTTATAAGTTTTTCGGCTCTTAAAGTACTTTCAATGTCCATACTGGCTGTTGGTTCATCCAAAAAAGTCATCTTCGTTTCCAAAATTGCTGTTCTAAGGAGTGACACCTTTGCCTGTTCCCCACCCGATAACTCTCTAGTATTTTTATTAAGCAAGTCATCTATTTCAAAGCAGTTCACGTATAAACTTATTCTTTCCTCAATTGCTTCTTTATCGAATTTTCTGAATTTAAGTCCCATTATTATATTATCAATTACTGAAGAATTGAATAAATATGGACTTTGAAGCATAACTGATATGTCACTTTTCACAAATTCGCCAAATGCTTTATTGTCATATAATACAGTTCCCCTTATAAAATCCTCAAGACCTGAAACACATTGCAAAAGTGTAGTCTTTTCACTACCATTTAAACCAAGCAATGCATAGACATAGCCTTCTTTAAAATTTAACTCATCTATATTTAATACTTCTTTTCCATTATACTCTTTACATACATCTATCAATTTAATATTCATACGCTATCACCTATTTTTCATCTATCTTACTAAGTCCATGCAAAATAAAATTGACCATAAATGCAACAAACAGTAATATAATTCCTATAGTAATGGCCTCAGAAATTGCCCTTCCACGACCTCCTATTGCGGACACAGTAAGTCCGAATACTATTGGAAATACTAGAAGACCTTGAGCTATAATCATTGCCGTAGGAGTGTATAACAGTTCAAAATGGCCTAGTGGTCCCTTCCTTGAAAGCACTAGATAAACCACTAGTCCCATTAGTACTGGCGGAATAATCATAGAAGTTTCAGATAATCTTACAATATATTTTTTTATCCTAAAATCTTTTAAGGCAAGAGGTATTGCAAGTAACGTCCCTGCCATTGATGCTATTAATGTTGCAGTAATTGAAACAAACAAAGATAAAAAAACTATATGTGCAACTTCTCCATAATAACTCATAAAATCACCTATTTTTTCGCATTAGTCCTAATTTGCATTAGGTACAAATAAAGGCATGCCATATTCACCTATAAGCTTTTGTCCTTTATCAGAAAACATCCAATCGATAAATTCGTTTTCTTCTTTTACTTTAATTTTGTTCTTACTATCATCCATTCTTAATAAAGCATACTGATTTAATAAATCCTTTCCCTTTTCAGTAACAATATCCAAATCTAATGTAGACTTCATATTTAAATATGTAGCTCTGTCTGTCAATGTATAAGCTTTTTTCTCAGATGCCATTGTAAGTACCGCTCCCATTCCTTTTCCTGCTGATATATACCATTTTCCAGTAGGTGTTATTCCTGCAGACTTCCATATAGCAAGTTCTTTCCTATTAGTACCTGATTTATCCCCTCTAGATATAAAGTTTGCTTTACTGCTACTAATTAATTTTAATGCAGCAAGTGCATCACTTGGAGCTTTCTCTTTAAGTTTTGCAGGATCATCTTTTGGTCCTACTAATACAAAGTCATTATACATCACTTCAAGCCTTTCTGTGGCAAATCCATCTTTAACAAATTGAAGTTCTTGAGACGTTGCATGTACAAGCAATGTATCCGCATCTCCACGCTTTGCAACTTCTAAAGCTTCTCCTGTTCCTTTAGCGAGTACCTTAACTGTAATACCTGTGTCTTCTTTAAATAATGGCAGCAAATAATCCAAAAGTCCTGAATCCTGAGTGCTTGTTGTGGTTGCAAGTACCATAGACCTCTCTTTTTTTGAACATGCAGTTATAGTAAAAACCATAACAACACAAAGTGATATTACTAATAAATCCTTGAAACGACCTTTACTTTTTAATATTGACATAAAAAAATCCTCCTTTATATTTTTGTATATAAAAGAGAATGATAATTAAGCATCCCCCTTTTCAAATGGAAGGCTAAATCGTTTTCAATTTAACCCTAACGGTCATAATTCCATAGCATCCCTTAGGAAATATGACTCGGAGAATAAATGATAAATAAAATTTTTATACCAATAATATATCATAAACAGCTTAAAATGAAAAGGGCATATGCCCCTAAACCATAAACATACACTTTTGGTCAATATGTTTATAACAAAAGAAGAACCCTATTACTAGAATTCTTTTTTCAATCTTATTATAGTTTTCTTTTATCCCCTTCTACCAATTTTATTCCCTCATAATCTATGTGTATTTTATCTTCACGAACCACTCTTACACTATTATCATATTTAGCGCTAATTTTTCCACCTTTTAGAAATGCTTCTTTTTCTTCATATTTTATAAAACCTAATTTTTTTAATTTTCCTAAATAATAAGCAAATTCTTGTTTCTTGTCTTTTGGATCTTGCTCATTTAATTTGTAATTTTGAATTTCAAAAGACATTCCTGGCGACATATCAGCATCATAAATATCCATCACTATCTGATTTTCAAGTTTACTTAATTCCATCTAAAACGCTCCCCTTATAATATAAAATAGTATATATTACATATATTCTAGATATTTTGGTAAATTCCTCCTAATATTATATATTTATTTTAATTATGTTTAAAAATGAGATTATATTTTTTAATAGGGGTATTAATTGCTGTATAGATTATTATTTAATAGATTTATCCCATCATATTTTTAGAGTTTATGCCTTAATTATTAATATAAAGCAAAAAAGAAGCGGCAATCCGCTTCTTTTTCTAATTTCACAGAAAAATAAATCTACTTCAAATCCGCCCAATTAGCAGGATATGTTACAAACATAAACTTTGCATAGTTTGGAACACTAAATTGGATTTTTGAATTCTTAGGAATTAAGATTATTTCCCCTTTATTGGCTACAACTTTTCTTCCATCAATGATTACTTCTAAAGTTCCCTCAATAACGTAATCTATTTCATCATAATTTAATGTCCAATCAAAGCTTGTCTCTTTCATCTCCATAAGACCACATCCAAGTCTTGGGCTCTCTTCTAATGTTACAACATCAGTTAAAAGTACATCGTCTCCCTCTTTACCTGTATCAAATTTACCCATTTTTACAGTGTCTAATTTTATTGACATTATACCACTAGGATCTACTTGCTTTTCAAATCCGCATTTATCCTTAGATAAACTTTCAGTTATTATTTTTCTCACCATGTCTTCAATTAGTTTTGAATCTATATTTTCCAATTTAATTCCTCCATTCATTGTTATATTGCTTGAATAGCCTTGTCTTTTTTATTTCTTTTAAGTATAAAGCAAGCAAGTGTAACTGCTGTGATTCCACCAATTAATTTTGCAACTATCATGGGGAATATCATTCCTTTTTCTACTCCTGCAACAAAACCTAAATGATCTCCAAATACAAAGGACGCACTAACTGCAAAAGCAACGTTAATTATCTTACCTCTATCATCCATATCCTTCATCATTCCAAACATTGGTATATTATTTGCAAGACTTGCCACCATACCTGCTGCTGAAATATCATTCATACCTAGTAGTGACCCCATCTTCATAAGGGGTTTTTTAAATACTTTTGTTATAACAAAAACCATTGGGAAGGCTCCTGCAAGAACTATTGCAATAGAACCTACTATAGCGATACCATCTGATAATGGTGCCATACCCGGAATAACAACCAATCCTGTTAAAGTTTCTATTATTATAGCTGCAAGACCTATTGTTATAACCACAACTACTCCTTTTCCAAAAACACTAAAGCCTTTTATCATTTTTTCAGGTATTTTCCATAAGCCTATAGCTAGAAGAGCTGCGACTATTATTATTGGAACAAGATTTTTAAGAACCATTATTACTCCAAATCCAGCTACAATTCCTCCTATAAATGCTCCTATAGGAATTGTTATTATTCCTGCAAGAACACCTGTTGCTAAGAACTTATGATCTTCTTTTCTAATTATTCCAAGAGCAACGGGTATAGTAAATACAATAGTTGGTCCCATCATAGATCCTATAATTACACCTGAAAAACTAGCTGCCTCTGCTGTTTGTGCAAGTTCTTTTGCAAGAGGGTATCCTCCCATATCACAAGCAAGTAAAGTAGTAGCAAACATAGATGGATCTGCACCTAAGGCTGTGTAAATTGGGAGTATTACTGGTTTTAATACACTGGCAAGTACTGGTGCCAAACAAACTACGCCCACCATGGCTATAGTTAATGAACCCATAGCCATAAATCCCTCTTCAAATTGCTCTCCTAAACCATATTTGTTTCCTATGCACTTATCTATTGCACCTAGAACCATAAAAATAACCATTATGTATATAATAATTTCATTTATTCCCATGCTTATATCTCCTTTTCGTGATAAATATTTTTGGAGGTAAATATTACTTTTATATCTTTCCTACATTATTGCCTATTAATTATAAACTGTTAATTAATTCATCCGCTGGTGAAGGGATTACAATGCTGTAAACTATCTTTTTTTCATCACTTACTCTTAATGCTTCTTTTACAGCTTCTTTAACAGAGCTCACATCACCATAAATAACAAAATATGATTTCCCACCTACAGCCATGCCAAGACTAAGTTTGAAAAGCTTTACCTGTGCTGCTTTAAGAGCCTTATCTAAAATAAATAATCCTGAGACTACATTAGTAGTTTCCACTATCCCTATAGCACCTGTTGGCACTGCTTTAATTTTATTTTTTAATGCTTGTATAATGTCCTTATGAACACTGGGAAGTAGAAAACTGCCTATCAAAAACCCTATACTTTCCTCTTTAGCCTTTTGCAATGCTTCTTCAACAGCTCCTACTTCTCCTGACATAAGTATCATATATTTTCCTGGACAAATAGTTTTACAAATTATAAGTTCTACCTGCGCAGCCTTTAAAACTACATCCGCTATTTCAATTCCCTTTGCTATACTTCTAAATTCCAACATTCCTAAAGTTTTAATCATAGATTCGCTCCAAATAAATTTATTTACGGGACAACCATTTCACTATTTTAAAAATTCTGCATCTACTTCTAAACTATCTATTATCCCTACTATAACTGCATCCACAGGTACATCTTTTATATGAAGTGATGCCCTTGCAGAGCTACCTTTAGTCACTAATACATTATCCCCTATTCCAGCACCTACTATATCTGCAGCAACAAAAATAGTGCTATCTTGCCCAGTTGACGATTTAGATGGTTCTATCACCAAGAATTTTAATCCATTTAATTTTTCATCTTTTCTTGTAGCCCAAACATTTCCTATAACTTTCCCAATAATCATTAACTGTCCCCTTTATTTTTATTTGAATCATTAACTGTCCCCCTTTATTTTTATTTGTAAACTATTCTATTTATCCCTTTACCTGTTGAAATATTTCAAAATAATCCTATACTCTATTTATCTTCAATCGTTTTATTCTTATAAAGTCTTGAGCAAGTGGGGTTAATATAGCTTTTTTAATTAAGTTTACTTCCTTTATTCCATTCATATATAATTTTCTAAGGTCTGATTCTGTAATAAGTCGTTTATTATTTATTTCTACTACTTGATTAGATAATACTGAATCCCCTGAAAAAACTGTTTTAGCCGCTGATTCACTGCTATTCATATCATTACTAGATGTTTTAACTCCATTGCATGCAATACTTGATTCTACTAAGCAATCCACTTGAGCTGATCCATCACTGCAAGCTAAATCCATTCCCATACGCCTAACTAAATCACTTTCATGAACTATATTAGCTCCATAAGACATGATTTTGCATTCATATTGGTTATATAGATTATATAATGACTCATTTGCATTTTTTGAATATTTTCTATATTGTATTCCCTCTTTTAGCACATAAACTCTCTTACCATTGAAAAGAGCCTCTACTAAAAATGCTTGCACCTTATTATTGCATAGACCAAGTGCCAATGAAGTTAAACCACTATTACATAAATTGGTAACTATTATATGATCATAGTTTTTCAAATTTACATCTTCATTATTATAATCATGAACCTCATATTTATCTTGTACAAGCTCCATAATCTTTGTTAATTCTTCGCTACATGAACTTATTACTAGCACCTTTTCTTTGTCCATTGCAGTACTATTTGTACTGCTAGGAATTCGGTTCATAACTTCTTTCGTGATCATATCAACTAATTTTTCTATATCCAATTAAATCACTTCCTTTACATAAGGATTTTATTTCATAATTCTTGCAGTAGAACTCTTAATATATCCACAAGCATTTGCTTCATCATAATCTATGTGCATAGTTGTTTTATACTCTTTATCCACCCTAATTACAACATCATCAAAAATTAATGGTCTTTCTCCAGATACCTGAGCCTTTACTATTTCTTTATCACAAACCTTAAAGAGCTTTGCATCTTCTGGTGATAAATGTATGTGGCGCTTTGCAACAATTAAACCCTCTTTAATTGTTAGAGAGGCACTTTCTGAAGTTATTGTTATCCCTACAGTACCTTCTAATTTTCCTGACTCGCAAATTGTTGGTTTTACTCCTAAAATAAGAGCATCCGTCTTAGATATTTCCACCTGTGTTTTATTTCTTTCTGGTCCAAGCACAATTACATTTTTAATTGTTCCTTTAGGTCCAGTTATACTAACTCTTTCATTGCAACTATATTGGCCTGGTTGTGATAAATCTTTTGCCTTTGTTAATTTATAACCATTTCCAAATAACAAATCAATACTTTCTCTTGAAAGGTGAACGTGTCTCCCTGAAGCCTCTACGGTAATTCTTAATTTTTCATTTACTCTTTTTATGACCTCTTCTACAATATATTCAATGTTCATATCTGTCAAAATTACATCTCCCCTATTTAAATTACATCTTCGCTATTTATATTTTCCTGATAAAAACTTAAACATCATTATATATAAACAGCTACTTAATCTATTTAAATATTTCATAATATCATTTCTTGTTATCTCTCCATCAATATCTTTAAATGCCTTAAAGCCATATACTTCAACTTCCCTTGTGTTACTTCTTATAGAGTTAAGTGCAACAACTATTTCACCCATTTTATAACTTGGCATAAAGTGGTCCATATTAAAGTATTTTTTAGGATTATGTGACATTTCTCTAAGGTCATTCTCACTCATTCCAAGTAGAGAGAATTCAGGAAGCTCTTCTTCTAATACTTCTGCCCTTAATATATTACGTACAAAACTTAGAATTTCCTCTAAATCCTTTGCTACTCCTTCATTTTGAAGCCTTGCAGCTAAAATCTCCGTTTCTAAAATTTTAGATTGAAGACTATCAAGGCGCCCTCTAAACTCTATCCGCCTATGGTCCTTAGGTACTAATTTATTGCCATATAACTGTGTCATATGCTCTGGTTTTTCCTCTAAATAACCACCCTGAAGGCATAAAAATTTCGGGAAAATCTTTGTTTCATCTTCTTTGTCACTTTTAAAATCGCCTTGTTTACTCGCACCTAATGTATCAACAATTAAAAGTTTAATGTTTTTATCTTGTAGATATTGTTTTGCAGATGGTGTAATAATAACACCCTTAAGTACTTCAAATTCTTTAATATCTGTATTCTTAAGTTGTTTTCTCAGCTCACTCTCAGTTAACAAACTCATATAACTCACATCCCCTTAAGAACGCCTTATATAAACATACTACCCGCCACAACCTTTTGAGCTGTGGGGATAGTATAATTTAAAATATTAAGCTTCTTCTACTTCTTCTTTCACTTTTGGAAGTATTGCATCTACTTCAGAATGTGGTCTTGGAATTACATGAACAGAAACTAATTCTCCTACTCTCTCTGCAGCTGCAGCTCCTGCATCAGTAGCCGCTTTAACAGCTCCAACGTCACCTCTAACCATTACAGTTACTAGTCCTGCTCCAATTTGTTCTTTTCCTACTAATGTAACATTTGCTGCTTTCACCATTGCATCTGCTGCCTCTATTGCTGCCACTAGTCCTCTTGTTTCGATCATTCCTAATGCATTTGTACTTGCCATTTTATATTCCTCCTAAGATTTTATTAGTTTATTTATATCAATTATTTTTATAATTGGCTTTTTAATTTTTCCATTATCTTTTCTACTATTAGATTTATAGAATCCTCATTTAAGTTTTCATTTTTACTATTAGTACTTGCAGTATTCTTTCTATCTACTATATCTTCTATTTCCCTTATGCCATAAACTAGTCTTCTTATATTAAGCAAATTCATAGGTCCAATATTATCAGAAGTTGCACTTCCGCCAACTGCTCCACAGCCTAGTGTTAAAGCTGGTACAAGGCTAGTAGTAGCTCCTATTCCACCAAGAGAACCTGGTGTATTAACTAATAATCTTGATACTGGTTTTTTAAGTGCGAACTCTCTAATTATATCTTCATTGTTTGAATGAATTATAAGAGTATGTCCAGCTCCCTCATTATTTAATATATCAATACATTTTGAGCAAGCCTTTTCCCAAGTTTCTTCACAATAAAATGCTAGAATTGGGGCTAACTTTTCTCTTGAATATGGATACTTATGCCCTACATTTGTTTCCTCGGCAATAAGTACTCTTGCTCCAGTTGGAACATTTAAGTTAGCCATTTTAGCTATAGCTTGCACGCTTTTTCCTACTATTTGAGGGTTCATTGAACCATTGCTTCTAAGTATAAATCCGGAAAGTCTATCAGCTTCTTCTTTATTTAAGAAATAAGCTCCTTGCGCTTTTAACTCTGACATTACTTTATCTTTAGAACAAGCTTCAACTACTATAGATTGTTCTGAAGCACAGATAGTTCCATTATCAAAGGTCTTACTGTCTAAAATTCTCTTTACTGCTAGTGCAATATCTGCAGATTTTTCTATGAAAGCTGGTCCATTTCCTGGTCCTACACCTATAGCTGGATTACCTGAGCTATAAGCTGCTTTAACCATCGGTGTACCACCTGTTGCAAGTATTAATGAGATATCACTATTCTTCATTAACTCATCTGTACCTTGCATAGTTGGTATAGACATACATCCAATAGTTCCTTCTGGTGCTCCTGCTGCCATTGCAGCCTGCGATATTATTCTCACAGTTTCCAATATACATTTTTTAGCCATTGGGTGTGGTGAGAAAACTATTGAATTTCCTGCTTTTATAGCTATCATTGATTTATATATAGCTGTAGATGTAGGATTAGTTGATGGAATAAGTCCTGCAATAACTCCTACTGGAACTGCCACCTCAACTAATTTCTTATCACTATCTTCATTTATTACTCCTACAGTTTTTAAATCTTTTATATACTCATAAACCGATTTACTTGCAAAAGTATTTTTCACAATTTTATCTTGCCATTTTCCAAAACCTGTTTCTTCCTCCGCCATTTTGGCTAATTTTTCAGCATTGTCAAAAGCTGAATCACAAATAGCTTTAACTATTTTGTCAATTTGTCCTTGGCTCATTTCGCCAAGTTTCTTTTGTGCAAGTTTTGCACTAGCTATAAGATCTCTTACTTCTTGAATTGACATTAAATCCTTATCCATTATTTAGTCCTCCTCTGATAGAACAATATAATCTCATCTACAAGCCTATCTTTTTTAGCAAATTTTATTTGTTTCTTAGTCATACTGTCTAAGTTAAAACTTCTTGCTAAAGTTCTGAGATCATTTACTTTTTTACTCTCTAAATCTTCTCTTAGGCTTGCACTATTATCTTTTGTATTATCTTTGTGTTCTATCTTTTCAATCTTTTGTATTTTTTCCTCTTGGTCTACATTGTTTTCAATAATATCCCAAACTGATGTATCTGGTCTTGCAATTACATGAGCTACAACTAAAATATTTGACTTAGTAAGTGCATCTTCAGCAGCCTCCACAGCCGCTTTAACTGAAGAAACATCACCTTCAAGCTTTACAGTAACCAAACCACCTCTAACTATTTCACAACCTATAAGATTTACATTAGCTGACTTAAGTGCTATATCTGCAGCTTCTATGGCACCAAGATAGCCTTTTACCTCAATTAAGCCTAAGGCTCTTCTATTCATATGACTTTCCTACTTTAATAGTTTGTAGGATTTTCAGCTACAAATTGTACTGCTGCTGCAAAAGCATCACAAGCTGCTTTACAAGCTGATTGGCTTCCTGTTAGGAGTGCTCCACCAAAGTTAGTTTCGGATGGTGGTCCGTAAAAAGTTACCATTTCAACATCAGCTGCTTTTAACGCTGCATCTAATGAATACATAGCTTCAAGTGGAGGTGCTATTAGATAAGCTAGTGGCTCTCCTTCTTTAATGTTGGCACTCTTTGATAAAAAGCTTCCTGTTCTTGATACACAGTGAGCAAAATATGGAATGGAATTATCATCATTAGCACTTACAAAATTTGCTCCGCTTTCAATGAAATCTATAGCACAATTAAGTCCACTTCTAACCTCAGCTGGACTTGGCCCAGCCATTATTCCTATAACTTCACCTGCAAGTTTAGTACTTGCATTTGCAGAACCTGCATACATTGATTTAGCATATACTATTTCTACCTCTGCTGATTTAGTAGCTTCATCTAAAGCAGTATAAGTAACATCATCTGTATCTGCTGTTATAATTCCTAAACTCTTATGATGTGGAGCTAAATTAAAAGCCTTTACCAAATCTGGACTAACATTTGATATTATTTTTACACCTAATACCGTTGCACGAATAGCTTCATTTTTCATGTGTTTTTCCTCCTAATTATAATTTTTTTACTATAATTTTAAATCTACTCCACTTGCTTTCTTTTCAAGCATTAATTTTATTATATCAGCCAGATGAGCACCTGCCTCTACTGGAGGTGTACCACCACTATGGATATTAGATACAACTGTTCTTCTAGCTTCTGGCATATTTACAGTAGCTTTATATGCTATATAAGCACTCATGCTTTCTGCTGTAACTAGGCCTGGTCTTTCACCTATAAGTACACAAGTAACTTCAGCTTCTGTAGTTTCAGACACTACATCCATAGTCCCTACTCTACCATTTTTTAGGAAGAATGGTGTTCCTACAGAAATTCTGTAACCCTCAAGACCTTGAATCATAGCTGGAAGTACATCACGGATATTAGCTTCTATAGCTGCTGAGCTTAATCCATCCGATACATATATTTGTACTTGTGGTCTCATTTTGCAGTTATCCTTTATAGCTTTTATACCCTCTGAATTAATCTTTTTTCCTAGGTCTGGTCTTGTTATATATTCATTTTTATCCACGCACTCTGTTTCAATAGAAAATAAATTCATTTCTTTTAAGAATTCCTCTGAAACATATGAGAAAACTGAATCTTGAGCTGCTGCATGGTCGGCTCTAACTCTTAAAGCTGTTTCTGTTTTATACCTAGGCCCGGCTCTCCAAATACCTAATCTTGCTGGAGTAGCTTGTTTCATTTTTAAATATCCCTTAGCATCTGCTGGATTTGGAACTAAAAGTTGACTTTTAATATCAACAGTTGTAATATCCTCGATAAACCCATCTTCAACCTCAACACTTGTAGTATTTTCAGCCTTAGCTGGAGCTTTTGTACCCTTAGATGTCATTTCTAGCAAAACCTGCTCCACTAATTTTTTTAATTCGTTTTCTGATACCATTATTTATTCCTCCCCTCATTATTTAAGAAATACAGATGCATCTCCTGCTTTTTCAGTTAATTTACCATTTTTTGTGAATCCCATTTTTTCCATCCAAACATCAAACTCTTTTATTGGTTTTAAGTTTAGAAGTTCTCTGAGTGTTGCTGTTTCATGGTATCCAGTAGACTGATAGTTAAGCATTATATCATCACCATGAGGTAATCCCATAAAGTAGTTACATCCAGCTGTTGTAAGCAGTACAGATAGATTTTCTATATCATTTTGATCTGCCTTCATGTGGTTTGTGTAGCAAGCATCAACACCCATAGGAATTCCAGTTAATTTACCCATGAAATGATCCTCAAGACCTGCTCTTATAACTTCCTTGCTATCATATAAATATTCGGGTCCTATAAATCCAACAACCGTATTTACTAAGAATGGGCTATATCTCTTAGCAAATCCATAACATCTTGCTTCCATTGTTAATTGGTCAACACCATAATGACTATCTGAAGATAATTCAGAGCCTTGTCCAGTTTCAAAATACATTACATTAGGACCTGATCCTGTTCCTTCTTTAAGTGCTAATTGTCTTGCCTCTTCAAGCATTTCTGCAGTTATTCCAAAAGCTTCATTTCCCTTTTGAGAACCTGCTATACTTTGGAAAATTAAATCTGCAGGAGCTCCACGTCTTATAGCTTCCATTTGTGTTGTTACGTGTGCGAGTACACAATTTTGAGTTGGTATTTCCCATTTATTCTTAAATTCTTCAAAAGTTTTAAGAATTCTCATTACGCTTTCAACGGAATCATCTACAGGGTTTAATCCTATAACCGCATCGCCAACACCATAAGTTAATCCTTCCATAAGAGATGCTAAAATACCCTGTGGATTATCTGTGGTGTGGTTAGGTTGAAGCCTTGCAGATAATGTTCCCTCAAGTCCTATGGTTGTATTACAATGTGCAGTAATTCTTATCTTTTTCGCTGCGTAAATTAAATCTAAATTTGACATTAACTTAGTTACCGCAGCTACCATCTCACTAGTAATACCGCGACTTGCTCTTTTAATATCTTCTTCAGATGTATTTTCATCTAATATCCACTCTCTAAAGTCAGACACTGTTAAGTCCTTAATTCCAGTGTATATCTTTTCATTAACATCATCTTGGATTATTCTTGTTACCTCATCTATTTCATAGGGTACTGCTGGGCAATTTCTTAAATCCTCTAGTGTTAAATGACTTAAAACCACCTTAGCCGCTACTCTCTCCTCTGCAGATTCTGCTGCAACTCCTGCCAACCTATCTCCTGATTTTTCTTCATTTGCCTTTGCCATAACTTCCATTATTGTTTTAAAATCATACACTTTTCCAAATAACTTTGTTTTTAATATCAAGATAATTCACCCCTCTTATTTTTTACGAGTTAAATATTAGTGTTTTAATTATTACAGGCACAATTCTACCATTTGCTAGCGGCTTACCTATATCTATATAATCGCCATTTTCAACCTTTATAGTGTCAATACAAACAACTTGTTTTTTAAAGTCCAGCTGCCTATATAAAGTTTGTCCAAGAACCTTTGCTATATCATTTTCTATTACTAAAATAGCAGGAAATTTTTCTTTTAAAATATCTTCCATACCTTCAATCAAGGTCTCAGCTAGTTTTTGTATTTCTACAAAGCTAGGATTTAATTTGCCTTTTATAGCTATAGCCACAGGTTGAAGTTCATTTTCTAGTGTAAACCACTTAAGTTTTTCCTTAATAACCCTTACCATATTTTCATGACCTGAATTTTCATCTTCCTGCGAAAGCTTTAATATTGGAAGATTTTTAATAGGAAATTTATCTTCTGTATATGTTATAGTACTACCACTAATATCTGTGGTATGAGAACCAGCCCCTACCACTGTAGCTCTTATGGTCTCTATAGATTTTTTAACTACAAGTTTAGTACATAAACTGGAACGACTAATAGCTTGTCCAAGTAATATTCCTATATCTCCATACTTAAACATATCCTCAGTGTCCAGGTTGTAAACATAATCAGCAACTCCTCCAGAAAAAGTAATATACTGTATTTCTATATCACCTTTAATTCCCTTGTTGGTAAGTATTCTTTCATAGAAGCTGCTCTTTTCTCTTATATTCACACTTTCCTCTAAAAGGTTAACCATTTCATCCACTATAAGATTCAAATTATCTAATGAAGGTTTTTGACCTTCTTCTAATTCAATATGCTTTAACCTTGCTAATTCCTTTATCTTGCCTGCAATATATGTAACTTTGCCTGATGATTTATCAATTTTAATAAGTCTTCCACCTATGTCTAAACATCCTGTATCTAAAAGCTTTCCTTCTTTAAAAACTGCTATATTAGTAGTTCCTCCACCAACATCCAGGTTAACTATGGTAGAATCGTAAGCCTCCGAGATTTTATCTGCTCCAGCACCCTTTGCTGAAATTATTGATTCTAAATCAGGGCCTGCTGTAGCTACAACAAAATCTCCTGCTAGTCCACTTAAATTCTGCAAAACCTCATTGGCATTTTGCTTTCTAGCAGTTTCACCAGTTATTATAACCGCACCCGTTATAACATCTGTGGGAGATATCCCAGCCGCTTTATACTCTCTTTCTACTATTTCGCGGACCTTTTCACCATCTATCTCCTTTTGAGATTTAAGTGGGGTGAAGTATATTTCGCTTCTATATATAACTTCTTTATCCACAATTGATATTCTAGGGATAGCAAAACTTGAGGCTAAATTTTCTATAGTTAACTTGCTAAATACAAGTTGTGTTGTGGAAGTACCAATGTCTATACCAACACTTAGAATTTCTTCTCTCATATCAATTCCTCTTTTCAAATGTTATATAGATTTTGAGAAACACACTTAGGTAACAAAAAAGGGCTTAAAGTTATTTATAAAAAATAACTTTAAGCCCCATTGCTTACCCTAAAAACACACCATTGTGTTTCTGTTATCCATATTAAATTTTAAAAACCTAATCTTTCATATATATTACAATCAATAAAAGTTACTATAAATAATTTTTATTAGTTTGCTCTTAATTCTTAAAATCAAATAAAACCTTAGTTCCATCTAAGTCTGAAGCTATATTAATATTTCCATTTAGCTTCTCCACAACTATACTTTTTACTATACTAAGTCCTAGGCTATTTTTCCTTACATTATTTATGTCAAAACCTATGCCATTGTCAACTACAGTAATGGTAGAATATATTTTGCTTTTTTCAATAATAAGATCTATATTTCCAGAAGGTTTGTCTATAAAAGCATATTGCAAAGAATTTTGAAGTAATTCATTTACTACAAGGGCTATTGAAGTTGCTTTATCAGAACTTACTTTAAAATTATCTCCAATTAAATTCACTTCAATATTTTTATTAGCTACATTAAAATATCTTATAGCATTATTTTTTATATTAGTAATAACTTCTTGTATATTTACTTCATCCAAACCTTCCTTAGACAATAATTCATGTGTAGCTGCTATACTTAAAATTCTATTCATGCTTTCATTTAATGCATCTTTAGTCTGCTGGCTATCACTTCTTCTTGCTTGAAGTCTAAGTAGACTTGCTATCGTCTGTAGATTATTTTTCACTCTGTGATGAATTTCTTTAATAGCTACAGATTTTAAAATTAATTCCTTGTCTTTTTCCTTCATCATTGTTATGTCCCTAATCATAGTAACCAGTTTTAGATTTTTATCAGTTAATATTATTCTCTTAACTTTAAAAAAATATTTTCCTAAATGCACTTCACATTCATTAGAATTAGGTGAACTCATTACTTCCACAAAATTAGTATCATCTAAAGCTAAATTGTCATAATCCATGCCTATTAGGGTTTCTTTATAGCCAAGTTTTTTGTATAATAAATCGGCAATAGGATTTTTAAACCTAACTACTCCTTCTTCGTCAAAGATAATAACTGCTTCATCTAAGTGATCTGCTATGTTATTTTCATTTTCTGTAGAAGATACTAAGGTATTTGCTAGCTGCTCGTAGCCTTGTGCCAACATTTCCATATGTTTATTTTTATTTATTTTTTCTGTTATGTCCTTTTCTACTATTAGAACTCCTATAATTTTCCCATTATTCTCTATAGCGGAAACAGTTTGCCTAACACTTATATTCTCTTGAGTTAAAGCCTTGAGATCTTTTGTTGCTATGCCAAGATCCAGTGTTCTAAGCACAGCAGGCTCATTATCTCTTAATGCTAGCTCACCTACTACAGTTTTTTGATACAAGGAAGGTCTATTAATAGGTTTTGCCTCAGCTACAACTATTGCTTCATCTGCTTCTCTAGTTGGGCAATCTATAAAAACATCTGCATTTAAAATATCCGCAAAAGATTTAATACAAGATGACATTTGCTCTATTTTAAAAATATCATCTTCATCTAAATTAGTGTACATTCTGCATAGTTCATATATATTCCCACTATTCATAACTCATTATTATAGCCTCAGCTATATCTCCCATTGAACATCTTTTATTCATACTAAGGGTTCTAATCTGGTCATAAGCCTCTTGCTCTGTAATTTTATCCCTTTGCACCAAAAGACCCTTAGCTTTTTCAATGACTTTTCTTCCCTCTAACTTACTACAAGCTTTTTCAATATCTATTTTTATTTTCTTTATTTCTGCACTTTTGGATATAGCTACCTCCAAGCTAGGTATAAGTGATTTTTCATCTATAGGCTTAACTATGTATCCTATAGCACCCACTTTAGTAGCCTTTTCTACAAACTCTTTACCACTATAAGCTGTGAGTAATACAATCCCACTAGCTAAATTTTCGTTTTGTATTATTTTAGCTGCGTTTAAGCCATCAAGAAGAGGCATCTTTATATCCATAAGCACTAAATCAGGCAGATGTTTTCTACACAATGCTACTGCATCAAATCCATCTGAAGCTTCTCCTACAACATTGTATCCAGCAGCTTCTAACATTTCTCTTAAATCCATCCTTGTAATAGGCTCATCATCGGCTATTACTAATCGTTTACTCATCTTTCACCTCATAAAATAAAAATAGATTATTAAAAAGCTTAATTTATAATATAATTCTTTAAATCTTCTAACCCGGATCTATCAAAAGCACTTACTTTAAAAATTCTTTCTACTCCTGCGCTTATTAGAACTTCTTCTGCTGCTTTTATCTTGTTTTCATCTTTGCACAAATCGATTTTTGTAATAATTCCAATAACCGGTTTTGAAAACATACTAGAAAAGCTTGGCGGAAAAATACTACCTTCCTCGCTACAGTCCTGAACCATAGCGATTACATCACTATCTACTGAAGTAACTATAAGCGCCCTGTAATAAGATCTGTTTTCAATATACTCACCCGGAGTATCTATAATTCCATCAATAATTCCATCCAAAATTTCAACTGTCTGAGTTTTTTTATAATTTAGTGCTTCCTCATTTAATGCTTGAGTCAAGGTAGTTTTACCACAACTGGTCTTTCCAATCAACATTAACGTTTTCATTTCACACCTCTAAGTTCTAGTTAGGATTTAGTTATCTTACATTCAGAAAAATTAAGTATACTAGTAAGAACCTTTATAACTTCACTAAGTGCCGACTCTACACTGCCAACATCACCAACTATAACTACTGAGCCACTAAATCTATCTACAAACCCAATTGATACATCAGCCGACTTTGTTGCCACATCTGCAGCTATAATAGCTGCCTCACCAGGTGTTATAGTAAGTATTCCTAGGGCATCCTTATGTTCTGATGTAAGACCTAATTTTTTATATAAATCCTTGTTGGGATTTGCAATTAAATGAGCTAATGTAACTTGTTTTCCTGGAACATATTCTTGTATTACTCTTTGTCTTTCTTCCATAGCGTTCACAAATCCTTCCAATTTTTACAAAAATAGAGGCTTCTTAAAAATATAATTATATTTTTAAGAAGCCTCATTGCTTTCTCTAAAATTCACACGCCATTGTGCAACTCATATCTAAATATTATACTTTTTATTCTGGTTTGTCAATATGAAAAAACTGCAATTTAAAAGTTTTTTAGATTAGTTATTATAAAAAACCTTTTGAAATAAAGCTATTACCTCATCTTGAGTGGGCACCCTTGGATTTGTTTCAGTACATCTATCCTCCATAGCTATTTTAGATATTTCCACAACTTCCGCTTCAAAGTCTTCTGCCTTTAATCCTGTTTCACTTAACGATGTAGGTATTTTAAATTCTTTAAGCAACTTATTTATAGCTAATATTAGACTTTTTACCCCTTGTCTAACATTTGATGATGGCAAACCCAATATTTTTGCTATTTCGCAGTATCTAATAGCAGCTTCTGTATAACTCGTTGAACTATACCCTTTTAAATCTGCATTATATTCTATTACATATGGTAGTAATATAGCATTAGTTCTTCCATGAGATATATGGAATTTTCCACCAACAATATGTGCCATTCCATGATTTAATCCCAGTGATGCATTATTAAATCCTATTCCAGCCATACACGAAGCATTGTGCATCTTCTTTCTTGCTCCTATGTCATTACCATTCTTATAAGCTCTGATTAAATTTTCAAAAACCAGTTTAATGGCTTTTTCTGCAAAGGCATCTGTATAATCTGTTGCCTTTGTAGAAACATAGGCTTCTATAGCATGAGTTAGTACATCCATACCTGTATCTGCTGTTATAAAATTTGGTACAGTTGAAACAAGTTGTGCATCTAATATAGCCTCGTCCGGAAGTAATTCATCTGATATCAACGGATATTTTATATTTTTGCTTTTATCCGTAATAACAGAAAAACTTGTCACCTCAGAGCCTGTACCACTAGTTGTAGGTATAGCTATAAATTTAATTTTATTATTACTTTTAACACCACAATCAGTACGTTCTTGCACTTTAGAACTAAAAGAACATATGGCCTTAGCTGCATCTATAGCAGAGCCACCACCTAATGCAATAACTACCTCTGGGTTAAATTTCATCATAACCTCGATTCCTTTTACCACTACTTCTATTGGTGGATCTGGTACAATATCTGAAAATACTAGGTGCTGGGCATCACCTTTTGAAACTTCATCAGTAATTTTATTTATGGCACCTGACTTTACCATAAAAGGATCCGTAACTATAAATACCCTTTTACAATTAAGCTTACTTAATCTTTCTAATGAACCATCCCCAAAATATATCTGTGTTTTAATATTAAAACTTTCCATTAATATTCTCCCTTCGCAATAAAATAAAAAAAGCCCCATAGGATTTAATTCCCATGGAGCTACATTGCTCATAAAATACACTTCATTGTGCATAATAAAAATATAAAATTATATTATAACTTAAATCTTATGTTTTAAATTATGATATGTCAAGTGTTATTAATTTAATTCAATTGAATAAATTAACATTTCACTTAATTATTGAATATAATGTTTTTAAGTTGTATAATTTAATTGACTAGTCAGTACAGTTATGAGGGGGATTTTCATGAAAAAAATACTATGTAGCTTCTTATGCTTTGTATTTTTATTTAATTCAATTGCATTTAACTTCCAAATTAAAAATGTTTTTGCAGAAGAATTGTATAAAAGTAAAAACAGAGAAATTATAATATTTATACCCGGCATAATGGGAACAGAACTTTATTATGATACAGAAAGAGTATGGGTACCAAATACTAAATCAATAACCTCTTTTTTTAAAAGTTTAGCATCCTTAGTTTGCGATGAAAATGGAAATCCATTTATGCAAGATATTGAAATAGGAGCACCATTAACGGATTATTCAGATCTCTTAAAAGAAAAAATAGAGAATACCGATAAATACGAAGTTCTTATGTTTGGATATGATTGGAGACTTGATAACAGCATTAATGCAGATAGATTAAAAAAATTTATAGATACTAATACAGATAGCGACCAAAAAGTGTCAATTATAGCACACAGTATGGGTGGTCTTATTACTGCTAAATATATTGCTAACGGTAATTCTAAGAAAATCAATAAATATATTTCTATAGGAGTACCCTATTTAGGCGCACCAAAAACATTATATATGTTAGAAACAGGAAATATTGAAGGTTTCAGTAGTACAACCCTTAGTAGAACTTTAAATTATCAAATATCAAATATGAGATCTTTATATCAGTTGCTTCCTACAAAGCAATATTTTAATAAACAAAATAATTATTATATTAATAAAAATATAATCACTAATACAACTTCGTCAAAAAAAGCTATTAAAACAAGCATAAAAACTTTTAATGAAAGTGAAAATTTCATAATAGATAGAAAAATATCATTGTATGCTAAAGAACATTTAAAGAATGCTGAAGATTTCTATAAATCTTTAGAACCAGTTCTGTTTAAAGGCAAGTATGCACTAAATAGTGTAGATTCATACTTTATAATTGGCAATGGACAAACAGGTACTATAGGAAAAATAGAAGAACAATATGAAATAAAGAATGCTATAACTAAATTTAAGAAATGCACTGTTTTATCCAATACTGAAGGAGATGGTACTGTACCATTATATAGTGCAACTATTGGTGGAAGAACTAATCCCAACAAAACTTTTTATGTTAAGGAATTTCATTCTGAATTATGTAATAACGAAAAGGTAATTAGTCAAGTTTTGAATATACTCAAATAAAATTGCCACATGGGTGGTAATAGAGGTGCCACCCACGTGGCAAGTGTCAATTTTATAAATTATTTTTTAATTTCATTAACATAAACCGATGTAGCGGTAGCTTGCATAGGATAAGACTCCTTTACTGCACCCTCTATATAAATTTCTACATGATTGTGAAATTTTCCTCATGGAATTAGAGGGCCTATCTTCTAGAGATAGGGCCTCTAATTATTATAAACTTTGATTTTATTTTAAATCTCAAACCAAACCATAGTGCCTGTTCCTTTTTCGCTTTCTACTCCATATTTAAAGCCATGTGATTCAAAAATAGTTTTTACAATAGTAAGCCCTAAACCACTCCCTGTGGATTTTATGCCCTCTATTTTATCTGTTTTATAAAATCTGTCCCATATATGTTTTAAATCTTCTTCCGATATTCCTATTCCCGTATCCGTAACTTCAATCCTTAGGTTTTTTTCGTTTTCTATTTCCCTTATATTTATATGTCCACCACTTTTAGTGTGGTTAAAAGCATTATTTATAAGGTTATACATAACCTGTTCTATTCTTACTTCATCAGCTTCTACTACTTTATCTAGATTATTTTCAAAAGCTATATCCACCCCAGTTTTCTCACTTAAAATTTGAAATTTAGCTATGACTCTTTCCAAAAGCTCACTTATATTAAACTGCATTTTATTCAAATTAATATACCCAGCTTGTATTTGAGATAAATTAAGAATGTCATCAACAATTTTTGAAAGTCTTTCTGATTCCTCAATAATAATTTCAAGCTGCTTATCCCTCTTTTGCGGAACATTTCCTGTAACATCCCTAATGGTCTCTGCATAGCCACGGATAAGACTTAAGGGTGTACGTAATTCATGAGATACATTAGCAATTAAATCCTTTCTAAGTTGTTCAATTTTCGATAATTCCTCTCCCATGTAATTTATAGTCATTGCAAGTCTTCCAATCTCATCTTTGCCTTTTGATTTTATTTTTACTGAAAAATTACCTGAAGCCATTTTCTCAGAGACTTTTGTAATTTCAAGTATAGGTTTAGTAAAACTTCTAGATAAGAAATAAGCAAGTATGAAAGCTATAAAAAGAAGAATTAATGTAATATAAAATAGTTGCACTTTCAATATGGATACTGTATCTTTCACAGGTGCTAGTGGCATGCTTATAATAAGCCCACCTTTAGACTCATTTTGCACATTATAAGGTAATCCAATTAATATAAATGTAGTTTGAAATTTGGGATGAATTAGTGATAAGGTTACTTCTTTTCCTGAATGTATAGCATTAATAGCTTCAAGCCTTGAATTATTCATCATCATCATAGGCATCTGAGAATTTACACCATTTGAGCCTGCACTATAAAGTGTTTCTCCTTTTGAATCCAGAAATTCAACGTTAGAATTTGTTTTACTGGCAAAGGTTTCAAAAGTACTTTCCAAGTTCTCCCCACTTTTCACATCTAACCCACTAAGAATAGAGTAGCCTTTGTTTTTCACCTCTGAAATCTTTATCCCAGTATAGAATTTTTCTAAAAATACAATTTGGAAAAGCCATAACAAAAGGAGCATCACCACAACAAGTGCTATCATACCTGACCATAGTTTAAGAGCTATGCTTTTCATTTTTTTCACCCACCTCAAACTTATATCCTGTTCCCCATACTGTAACAATAAATTTCCTATATTCACCTATACTCTCTCGTAACATTTTTATATGTGTGTCTACAGTCCTGTCATCACCAATAAAGTCATAGTCCCAAACCTCATTAAGCAGTTGTTCTCTAGAGAATACTCTATTAGGGTTGTTAGCAAAAAAAGTAAGCAAACTATATTCTTTAGGAGTAAGTGTAATTATATTGCCATTTACATAAGTATTTCTTGAATCAAATTCTATAACAAGCCCTTGGAAAGATACTGTATTTTCTTTTTTAGCTTCAAGGTCAATGCTAGAACTTCTTCTTATTATTGCCTTCATACGTGCAAGAAGTTCCTTGGGACTGAATGGTTTTATCATGTAATCATCCACACCAAGCTCAAAACCGAAAAGCTTATCATATTCCTCTCCCCTTGCAGTAAGCATAATTATAGGCACATCAGAGGTCTTACGTATTTCCCTACATACACTCCAACCATCTATTTTAGGCATCATAACATCTAATATAATCAATGAATATTTATTCTGTTTGAATAGCTCTAGTGCTTTTACACCATCGGCTGCTTCATGTATATCATACCCTTCTAAGCTGGTATATTCTTTTATCATATCTCTCATGCGTTCTTCGTCATCAACAAGAAGTATTTTTTCATTATCCAATTAAATCCACCTCCTTCTTATAGAACCTATTATACTATAATTTCCTGAGTAAAACTAAGCAAAACTACTGAAATATAGTTATATACTTCAGTAGTTTTATTGGCTTACTAATGCAAACCTTTGATATTCTTATTTTGTAGTTCCTTCTGTTGTAACTGCACATCCATCACCATTACGTTGTCCTGATCCTTGACCCATACCTCGACCCATTCCTTTTCCTCGTCCTTGCCCTTTCCCAAAGCCTGTGCCATTCATTTTACCTATTCCCACACTGCCTGCTCCATCACAAGTTAGCTGATTAGTCTTGATATCATTATAAATTTTGTCCGCCTCTGCCTGAGTTAAGTTACCATCTTTTACTCTTTGATCTAGTATTACTTTTTTCTGCTTCAGTGACTCAGCTTTAAACTCATCTAACTTGCCTGCTTCGCTTGCAATTGTTCCATAAGTTTTTCCAGAAGTTCTCTCTTTTGCAACCTCTTCTACTGTTTTCCCTGTTAAGCCTGCCGTTATATCAGCTGGTGACTTTGTAGCTACTACTCCAAAAACAACGCTGGTACTAAGTACACTTACTACCGCAATAGATAAAACAACTTTTTTAATATTTTTCATAAAACACTCACTCCTCATAATTTTTTATTTACTTTATATATTTAGTATAAGGGGCAATTGTGATAGAAGTATGATAGAACTTAGAACTAATGGTGAAACTTTACTAATAATTAATCCCATACAATAATTAATACTTGTTCATAATCATTGATAAAACTTAAAATAAGGGTTATAGTGTAATTAATAAGTTGATACTATTTAAAAAGGAGAGGATAATTAATGCCTGATAAAGAAAAAAAACTAAGTCCAGAGGAAATATCAAAGATAGAAAAAGCTAAACTTGAAGAGGCAAAAAAAGTTGCTAATTACGAACAACCACCATCTGATTCTGAGTTTGAAATATGTGGCCCTTTAGATTGTGACAAACAACTTTAAACCAGCTAAAAAAAACAATCTCTTTACCTAAATTAATTTAGATAAAGAGATTGTTTTTTTTAACCTTAGGTTTTAACCTACTTTATCAATTCTATTTATTAACCCTTAACACTACCTACGGTTAATCCACCAACAAGGTATTTAGATAGACAAATAAATAAAATCATTACAGGTAAAGCTGTAATTAAGGCCCCTGCAGAGTAAATACCCCATGCAGTTGAAAATTGTCCTTGCATACTTATAAGTCCAACGGGCAGTGTTAATTTTCCCGTTTCATTAATGATTACACTGGCAACTATATATTCAGACCAGGCTCCCATGAATGAGAACAATGCTGTTAATGCAACAGCAGGCTTTGCAAGTGGTAATATTATCTGGTAAAAAGACCTAAATACTGAAGCTCCATCTACGTAAGCACTCTCTTCAAGAGACTTAGGAATAGTATCATAAAAACCCTTCATCATCCAAATGTTAAAAGGAATTGAAGTAGATACATAGATTATTGCCAAGGCAATATAGCTATTTGTCATCTTTAAATTAATTATCATTAAATACAATGGTAACAAAGTCATAGCTAATGGAAACATCTGAGTAACTAAAATCAAGGATAACCCCATTTTTTTGCCTCTAAATTCAAACCTAGAAAATGCATACCCAGCTGTAACAGAAACTAATACACTAAAAATGCAGGCTGCAGTTGATACAATTAAGCTATGAGTAAGCCAGCCTAACAAATTATATTGTATAAAAGCTTGTCTGAAATTGTCAAATGTTGCATTAGGGGGAATTATACTTAAAGATTTAGTATATATTGCATTTGCTGGTCTTAAAGATACTTGTAATATAGTTAATATTGGATATATTGAGCATATACAAGCAACTATCAAAAATGCATATATCAATATTATTTTTGAAAGAGAATCCCCTCTATTGAATCTATCACTTTTCTTCATACAAATCCCCTCTAATCTTCTGATTTTTGAGCTCTAATAAAGAATGTACTAAATGCGAGCAAAATTAAGAATATAATTACTGAAAGTGCTGCTGATTGGCCATACCTGAAATATTGGAATGCTCTTTTAAATACCATAGTTATAAGAATCTGAGATTCATCTGAAGCTGAACCAGTAGTAATTATGTATATTACATTAACCATATTAAATGTCCATACTGTTCCCAGTATTATAGCAGGGGTAAGTATTGGCTTTAAAAGTGGTAATGTTATATTTTTAAATTTTTGAAAACCTGTTGCTCCATCAAGATCTGCAGCTTCATATAACTCCTCTGGAATACTTGTAAGTCCGCCAAGTGATATCATCATCATAAAAGGAATTCCAAGCCATATATTAGTTATAATACATGCTACAAAGGTCCAACTTGGTACGGATAGCCATGGAATTGCTGCTGCACTTCCAAAAAGCTTTGTTAAAATAATATTAATAGAACCGTATTCCACATTATACATGCCCTTCCATGTCATCGCAGCTATGTATTGTGGTACTGCCCAAGGTAGGATAAGTAAAACTCTTATAAATGCTTTACCAGGTAATTTTCTGTTTAAAACTATTGCAAGAAATAATCCAAAGGCAACATGGAAAAATACATTGATAGCAGTCCATAATATTGTTCTAATTAAAGTTGAATAAAATAAACTATCAGCAAGTATATTTTTGTAATTATCAAAGCCGATCCAAGGATATTTCTGACTTTTCAAATTTAATAACGTAACATTTTTAAAGGAAATTACTATTTCATATATAAGTGGATAAGCTACAACAAGTACTAAAATTATAGTGGCTGGTGCTAAAAAAAAGAAAGGTGTCATCTTACTTTGTCCTATTCCTACACTACTATTGTTTTTTTTCTTTTTTATTTTTTTAACAGTACCGTCCATGTGATTGCTCCTTTCTTAGAAGAAAAAGGGGATTTCTCCCCTTTCTTAAATGAAAATTATAGTCCTAAAGCTTTTATTCCATCGATAGCTTTCTTCTGCATAATTGCTCCTGCAGCTTCTGGCTTTGTTTTTCCTGATAATACGTCTTGTTGAACTGGTTTAAGAGCATCCCAAATAGCTCTCATTTGTGTAATAATTGGCATTGGTTTTGATAGTGCTAATTGATCCTTTTGTCCTGCTATTAATGGATTTCCTGTAATCTTAACATCTTTCATAGCCTCAATATTAGTTGGAGTTTGTTGATGTCCATCAACCATTTTCAATTGTGAATCTTTTGAATTTACAAATAAAAGGAAAGTTTTAACTGCTGCTAATTTATCTTTGTCAGTTACTCCTGCAGATACTGTATATCCTTTAACAGCTGAGTATGGAGCTGGAGATTTACCGTTTATTGTAGGTATTGGCATTATACCAAAGTCGATTCCAGCTTTAGTATAGTCTGCAAATCCCCAAGGTCCGTTGAGCTCAAATGCGGCTTTTCCACCTTTGAAGAGGTTGTCAGCTACTGTTCCATCTGCTTCTTTAGGAATTAAGCCTTCAGTGTGAATCTTTTTCATGAAAGTCATCCACTGAGCAACAGCTGGTGTATCTAATGTTGGTTTTGGTGTTGCTGCGTTAACATCATCAAATACTTCTCCACCAAATGCTCCGAGGAAAGGAATTGAGAAAAATGGTTCTACTTCATTGAATACTAGACCATAATCAACTTTTCCTTCTTTTTTAAGTTTTAATCCCATTGCTTCTAACTCTTCAAAAGTTTTTGGAGGAGTTGGAACTAGTTTCTTATTGTAAGCAATTAAAAGTTCATTACCATTTCTATCTGGAAGCATATATTGTTTTCCTAAAAATTTAGCAGCTTCTAATGCTAATGGATCTATTTGAGCCATAAAATCTGCTCCAAGAATAGTATCAATAGGTTGTACTAAACTACCTGGAACAAATACTCCAAGGTTATCATTTGGTCCAAGAACTATATCAGGGCCTGTTGTCCCTAGTGATGCTGTTGTATAATTTTTTCTCAATTCTTCAGTTTCATAATGTGTTCTCTTAACTGTTATGTTTTTGTTTGCAGCTTTAAATTCAGTAATCAATCCATCAAGAGCCTTTTGTGTTGTAGGGTCATCTGCTTCCCATATAGCTAAACTTACAGGTTTAGTTGATTCTACGACAGCTGTTGTTTTTTCAGGTGTAACTGCTGCCTTTTTTGTACACCCAGCCATTGATCCTACTACTAAAGTAGATATCATAGCCATAGCTATTATTAGTTTGATTTTTTTCATTTTTTTTCCCCCTTAATATAATAAATTAATGATTTTAAATTTACCCAAATGTTTATTTATCTTGCAAACGATTTTATCGTTCTGTGCAACCGTTTGCTTAACTTTATTTTACTATTAGTTTCTTTATATGTCAAACAGTTTTTTGAAAATTATTTTTGATAATTGAAATATTTATATTTATACTTTCAAAGGAGCCATTAAACACTATTTCCTCCTTCATCCCCCCCTAAATTTCAAAAATTATTATCTTATTTTCAAGGACTAATTTACCCTGAGCAACTGTAGTAACTGTGCCATCTGTAAGATTTCTATATTTACCATCAGCTACATTTATGATTATCTCTCCCTGCTCCTTACCTACATTAAATATTCCTACAAGTTTTCTATTTTTAAGCTTGTAAGATGATAAAATAACATCTTTATCCTGAACCGTATAGATTTCATAAAAGCCCTTAGCCATAATTTCTCTTTTTTTTATTTCTCCAAGAGTTTTTAATAAATCTACAAAGTCTTTTTTTATAGAATGTAAATTTATTTTATCTACATCAAAAAGACTTGGTGTGTGTTTTTCCTCTGCCTCCTGTCCTGCATATAAAAGTGTACATCCCTTTTGGAAATATAGAAATCCTGTCCAAATCCTTAATGTTTCTTCATCTGGAATAAGCTCTTTTGCTCTAGGCTGATCATGATTTTCTAGAAACCTTAACTTAACATAATTATCTGGATAAGTTGATTCTTGAATAGAAACTCTATCTATATATTGTTTTAATGAATTTTTTCCGCTTAAATATCCTAAGTACTCAACGTTCACATCATAATCGTAGGCCATATCAAAGGCCTGGTATATTTCACTATCAGATAGCCCTACAAACCCATTTTTTCTCATAGTTAGAATGAATTCCGGATGAACACTCTCTGAAAGCCATATGATATTTTCATTAATTTTTGCTACTTCTGCTCTTGCACTTAGCCAAAATTCTAGTGGTACAAGTGGAGCCACATCACATCTAAATCCATCTACCCCAATGGTTGTCCAATATTTCAAGGTCTCAATTTGGTAATCCCACAACTTCATATTGTTATAATCAAGGTCTACTACATCTGTCCACTCTCCAACCTTGTTTCCCATTAAACCATTTGTTTTTTTATAAAAGAACTCTGGATGATTTTCTACAAGCCAAGAATCTGGAGAAGTATGATTATAAACTACATCTATTATACATTTCATTCCTAGAGAGTGTATCTTCATAAGTAAACTCTTAAATTCTTCTAAACTTCCATACTCAGGGTTTACTTCCCTATAGTTTTTTATTGCATAAGGGCAACCAATTTCACCTTTTTTATTTTTAATTCCAATAGGATGAATAGGCATTAGCCATATAATATCAGTTCCTAAACACTTTATTCTTTCTAAATCCTCTTCAACATTCTTAAATGTTCCATTAATTCCATGATTTCTGACGTACACAGAGTACATTACCTTGTTTCTCAAAGACACCCTTGTATTAATAGCCATAAAACACCTCTTTCTATTATTATTGTTTCCTATCTTTTATCACTTTTTATTCTTTTGTGCAAACGAATGCATAAAATGTAAAAGAATAAGGAACAACGGTTTCAAATTTATTATACTTGAAATCGTTATTCCCTTCAACAGACAAATAAGTAAGAACAACACTAGAAGTTAGTTTTTTTCTACTCCTAAGATAAATTCCATAATTCACGATTTGTTGTTGAAATAGCCATAGCGCCTGCACCTAGTGAATCCATTACATCCCGCTTAGTTTGAATAAGCCCTCCAGCAATAATTGGAACTCTCACTTGATTTTCCATGCTTTTAATAATCCTACTTGCAACACCAGGCATAACCTCTACTGCATCCGGAAGTACCGCTTGTATATTTTTTATTCCTGTCATTAGAGAAAGTGCATCCACTACGAATATTCTCTGTATTACACAAAAATTTAGTTTTTTCCCGTTTTTTATATTTGTTGCCTTTGTAGTTATAATCCCATAAGGAGCTCCACATTGCTTTATAAAAAGCATCCCTGTATGGTCTCCCTTTAATCCTTCTATTAAATCCACGTGAACAAATACTACTTTGCCTGCCGCTTTAAGCTTTTCACATATATCCTTTAGATTTATTATGCTTCCATACAATACAAACACAACAAGAACATTACTAGAAATTACTTTTTCTAAATCTTCATCATTTCTTATGGCTCCAATAACTGGGTTCTCTATTAGTAATTGATCTAGTTTTCTCAATGTGTATCCTCCAAAAATTTATTTTAGTCAATTTAAATTAAAAAATACAATACCACCTTATTATGGTTGTATTATGTTGAGATATTTCAAATAAATTAATTTTATCACAGTGTTATTTCTCTTTCAAGTTATTTTATCTATTTATTCTTATACAAATACATAAAAATAATTCTTTCATTATAAGGAACATTATAGAGAACATTTAAAGCAAAAAAATTATTTTAAATATGTTTATATAAATTGATATATAAATTCTTTATTTAGGTTTATAAGGATTAGGTCTTGCAATCGTTTAATCATTATGTTAATATTAAGTTAAATAATTTAGAGGCGAAGAGAAGAGAGCCTTGATTTTTAGGTATTTTTATACCTATTTTTCAAGGTTCTCTTTTTATTTGCGTTTAGGAGGTAATATGATGTTTGATGTAACTATTATTGGAGCTGGTATTGTGGGATGCTCAATATCAAGAGAGCTATCTAAATATAATATAAAAACCTGTGTACTTGAAAAATCTAGTGATGTGGGTTCTGGAACATCAAAGGCAAATAGTGCTATTGTCCATGCAGGGCATGATGCAAGTCCAAGTACTTTGAAGGGGAAATTAAATGCTATAGGTAATGCAATGTATACAGAACTTGCAAAAGAATTAGATTTCCCATTTAAGAGAAATGGATCATTGGTTCTGTGCTTTGATAAGGAGAATCTAGTGGATCTGGATAATTTACTTCATCAAGGAGAAAAAAATGGAGTGCCCGATTTAGTTATTTTGAGTGGTGATCAAGTTAGAGAAATGGAACCTAATGTAACTAAAGCCTGTGTTGGTGCCTTATATGCTCCAACTGGAGGAATTGTTTGTCCATATGAAATGACTATTGCTATGGCTGAAAATGCATACACCAATGGAGTAAAATTTGAATTTGAAACCGCAGTAACTTCCATTGAAAAAAATAAAGATAGCTATGTTATAAAAACAAATAAAGGTGATTTTGAAACAAAAATAGTCATAAATGCAGCTGGTTTATTCTCAGATGAAATTAATAATATGGTGAGCCAGCACAAGTTTAAGATACTTCCAAAACGAGGAGAATACGTTTTATTTGATAAAGCTGTGGGAGATTTAGTAACAAAAACTATTTTTCAACTTCCAACTAAACTTGGAAAAGGTGTATTAGTTACTCCTACTGTAGACGGCAATCTTCTAATTGGACCTGATGCTGTAGATTCAAAAGGCAAAGATGATCTTAATACAACCAAGGAAGGTATTGATGATATTTTATTGAATGCGCAGTTAAGTCTTCAAGAGCCGCTTCCCATGAATATGGTAATAACTTCATTTGCAGGTAACAGAGCAAAAACTAAAGGAAATGATTTTATAATTGGCGAAGCCTCAGATGCTGAAAATTTTATTAATGTAGCATCAATTGATTCTCCAGGTTTAACTAGTGCTCCAAGTATTGCCGTAATGGTAGTGGATATAGTAAAAGAAAAATTATCACCTGAAAAAAATGTTGGATTCAACCCTATACGACAAGGTATAAGAAAATTTAGAGAAATGTCAAACGAGGAACGAAAAGAAATAATTAAAAAAATACCTGAATACGGAAAAATTATTTGCAGGTGTGAAACTGTAACAGAAGGTGAAATTTTAGATTCAATAAGAAGACCTCTTGGAGCAAAAACACTTGATGGAGTTAAAAGGCGTACAAGAGCAGGAATGGGTAGATGCCAATCTGGTTTTTGCGCTACAAGAGTTGTAGACATTCTTTCAAAAGAACTTAATATACCTCGCTCCGCTGTTACAAAATCAGGTGGGGATTCTATTTTATTAACTGGCAAGAACAAAGAATCACTATAAATTGGAGGAATATATATGCAAGAATACGATTTAATCATAATTGGTGGAGGTCCAGCAGGACTTGCAGCTGCAGTTTCTGCGAAGGATAAAGGAATAAACAGCATTTTAATTATAGAAAGAGATAATCAATTAGGTGGTATCCTCAATCAATGTATTCATAATGGTTTTGGTCTTCATACATTTAAGGAAGAGTTAACCGGTCCTGAATATTCAAAACGATTTATTGATAAGGTTATTGCTCTTGATATTGAGTATAAGCTAGATACTATGGTTTTAGATGTAAATGATAATAAGCAAGTAACTGCTGTAAATACAGCAGACGGTATTCTTGAGCTTCAGGCAAAAGCAATTATACTTGCAATGGGCTGTCGTGAAAGACCAAGAGGAGCTTTAAATATACCAGGTGCAAGATGCTCAGGTATTTATACAGCAGGAACAGCTCAAAAATATGTTAATATGGAAGGCTTAATGCCTGGTAAAGAAGTAGTAATACTTGGTTCAGGAGATATTGGTCTTATAATGGCAAGGAGAATGACCTTGGAGGGTGCGAAAGTAAAAGCTTGTGTAGAACTTATGCCCCATTCAAGTGGACTTAAGAGAAATATTGTACAGTGCTTAGATGATTTTAATATTCCATTAAAATTAAGTCACACTATAACAAATATAGTTGGACATGATAGACTTTGCGGTGTTACTATAGCACAAGTAGATGAAAACAGAAAACCAATTAAAGGCACTGAAGAATATATTACTTGCGATACACTACTATTATCTGTTGGACTTCTACCAGAAAACGAACTTTCTAGAAAAGCAAATGTTAAACTTTCTAGAGTTACTGGAGGCCCTGAGGTTGATGAAAGTATGCAAACAAGCATTCCTGGGATATTTACCTGTGGTAATGTGCTTCACGTTCACGATTTAGTAGATAATGTAACCACTGAAAGCTACACTGCTGGTAAAAATGCAGCAGATTATATAAATGGGATTCATCATGTGGGAACAGGAGTTGAAGTTTTTGCAACAGATGGAGTTAGATACACTGTACCAAAGACTATCAATGCTGAAAATATTGGAGACGGAATAGATGTTAGATTTAGGGTTGGCGAAGTCTATAAAAACTCTTATATATCTGTTTACTTTGATGATGTACGTGAAATGCATTTAAAGAAGAAGATCCTTACCCCAGGTGAGATGGAAAGTGTTAAATTGACTAAAGCAATTTTTAATAAATATAGTGGATGCAAGAAAATTACTATAAAAGTAGAAAAGGAGTAATAAATTATGAGTACCAGAGAATTGACATGCATAGGCTGTCCAATGGGTTGTGCTCTTATAGTAGAGCTTGATGGTGATAAAGTTATAAGTGTAAAAGGAAGTAGTTGTAAAATTGGTGAAAATTATGGCAAGAAGGAATGTACTAATCCAACAAGAGTTGTTACGTCCTCTGTTTTAGTTACCGGTGGAAAAAGTGAGATACTTTCTGTAAAAACAGAAAAAGATATTCCAAAAGATCTGATTTATGAGTGTGTAGGAGCATTAAAAAATATTGTAATAAAAGCTCCCGTCCATATAGGTGATGTAGTATTAGCAAACGTACTTAACACAGGAGTAAATATTATAGCTACTAAGGATATTGAAAAAGCATAGACCTGGTGCCACTCACATGGCAAGTGGCAAGTTGGACAAGTATAGTGCCAGCAAGTGGTAAATGATAAGTGATATATTTTAGATTGCTAGTTATATAATGATAAATTCATGGTATTAACAAATTTAATACCATGTTTCTATAAGCATCAAGTAAACGGTTACTAATAAATTTAAGAAGGAGTGTAAAAAATTATGGCTAAGTATGTAATGGCACTAGACCAAGGAACAACAAGTTCAAGATGTATTTTGTTTAACAAAGAAGGACTAATTGTAAGTGTCGCTCAAAAGGAATTTACACAAATTTTTCCTAAAGCTGGTTGGGTTGAGCATGATCCTATGGAAATTTGGGCTACTCAATTAGGTATGGCTCAAGAAGCTATGGCTAAGATTGATGCAACAGCAGAAGATATATCTGCTATTGGTATCACAAATCAAAGAGAAACTACAGTAGTTTGGGATAAAAATACTGGTATTCCAGTATACAATGCAATAGTTTGGCAGTGTAGAAGAACAGCCGGTACTTGTGATGAATTAAAAGCTACTGGTTTTGATAAAGTGGTAAGAGCCAAAACAGGACTTATACTAGATGCTTATTTCTCCGCAACAAAAGTACAATGGATACTTGATAATGTTTCTGGTGCCAGAGCAGAGGCCGAAAAAGGCAACTTAATATTTGGTACTATTGATACTTGGCTTATTTGGAAATTAACAAGAGGAGAAGTTCATGTAACGGATTATACCAATGCATCTAGAACAATGCTCTACAACATTCATGAATTAAAATGGGACGATGAAATACTTAAAACTTTAAATATACCTAAATCAATGCTTGCTGATGTAAAACCATCAAGTTATGTTTATGGACATACTGATAGTTCAATATTTGGTTCTCCTATAGCAATAGCTGGCGCAGCAGGCGATCAACAAGCAGCATTATTTGGACAAACTTGTTATGAAGCAGGAACAGCTAAAAATACTTATGGTACTGGTTGTTTCTTGTTAATGAACACTGGTGAAAAAGCAGTTGAATCTCATAATGGATTGCTTACAACTATTGCCTATGGTATAAATGGTAAAGTTAATTATGCTCTTGAAGGCAGTGTATTTGTTGCAGGAGCAACTATTCAATGGTTAAGAGATGAACTTCGAATGATAAAGACTGCCCCTGAATCAGAAGAATATGCTACTGCTGTTGAAGACACAGATGGTGTATATATGGTACCAGCCTTCGTTGGACTTGGAGCTCCATATTGGGATCCTTATGCAAGAGGAACAATAGTAGGTTTAACTCGTGGAACTAAGAAAGAACACTTTATAAGAGCAGCTCTTGAATCTTTAGCTTATCAGACAAATGATGTATTAAAAGCTATGCAAGAAGATTCAGGTATAACACTTAAAGCCTTAAAGGTTGATGGTGGTGCTTGTGCTAATAACTTCTTAATGCAATTCCAGTCAGATATATTAGATGTTCAAGTTGATAGACCAGAAGTAATTGAAACAACAGCACTCGGCGCTGCATATTTAGCAGGACTTGCAGTTGGGTATTGGAAAGATCAAGAAGAAGTTGCAAAGAATTGGGCACTTTCTAGATCCTTTGAATCAAAAATGGAAGAAGAAAAGAGAGTAAAGCTATTAAAAGGTTGGCATAAAGCTGTTGGAAGATCAAGAGACTGGGAAGAAAAATAATTAAACGTATTTAAGAGAGTAAAATGTATCTTACATTTTACTTCTCTACAAAATAAATTATATGGGGGTATAATAATATGTTAGTGTATTATGCAGAGTTTTTTGGAACAATGTTACTTATTCTTCTTGGTGATGGGGTAGTTGCAAATGTAGTTCTAAATAAAACAAAAGGAAATAATTCTGGATGGATAGTTATTTGTTTTGGTTGGGCATTTGCTGTTGGTGTTCCAGCTTATATCTTTACAGTAAGCGGAGCTTCTTTCAATCCCGCACTTACTTTAGCCCTAGCTGTAATCGGTAAATTATCCTGGTCAGTAGTGCCTGGTTATATCGTAGCTGAGATGCTTGGAGCTATAGTAGGTGGAGTCCTTGTTTGGTTAATGTATTATCCTCATTGGGCAGTTACTGATGACAAAGCAGGAAAACTTGCTGTATTCTGTACAGCACCCGCAATTAGAAATACACCATGGAACTTTTTATCAGAATTTATAGGCACATTTGTATTAGTGTTTACATTACTAGGCGTTGCTCAAACAAAATCATCTCCTGGATTTGGGCCACTTATCGCTGCATTTATTATTTTAGTAATAGGTTTATCTTTAGGTGGAACAACTGGATATGCTATTAATCCTGCCAGAGATTTAGGACCAAGAATAGCTCATGCTATTTGTCCTATAGCCGGCAAAGGTGGAAATGATTGGGGATATGCTTGGATACCAGTAGTAGCTCCAATTTGCGGAGGCATCGTAGGTGCGCTAGCAGTTGTTGCTCTCTTTGGTTAAATTACAATTTGAATTTTATTAAGTGAAATAATCCACGTTCTTTATTTAAAGTACGTGGATATGCATTACATCTAAAATTTTTAACAAAAGCTGGAGCCTCCATGAAATTGGAGGCTTTATCTTTTATATTGCATCATCGAAGATGATGATTAACAGCATCAAAGATGATAATTAATGTTCCTTTATAAAATCATTAATCTGTCCATGCCACTCATCTGGTTCAAAAATACCAGGGATTGTATCCTCTCCAAATAAGAGATCTACTAAATATCTTGGTTTTTTGCCGCCAATATACATTGATTTAGAACAAGAAACACAATAAACAACAACGTCTTCAGCTGGCATCTCTCCAGCACGTTTTTTCATTTGCTCTTTAACTTGCTTTACAGGAATAACACCATAAAAACTATCTCCACAACAAGTACCCTTTGTTCTTGTTTTTTCTGGCTCCACCACAACAATATTCATTCTTTTTAATAACAATCTTACTGAATTATGGACTCTCTCCTGATCCCTTGTAGGACATGCATCTAAGATAGCCATTTCTTTTCCTTTATAATCCACGAATGGGAATGTTTTGCTATTTGCTAATACCTCCCACAGTGAAATTGTTGTTATCCCTTCATAGAGTTCTCTATATCGCCTATCACAACCAGCACAGGTATTTATTATTTGTGTCCCCTTATTCAACTTTGGTTCATGTCTACAGCAAATTAGATATTCATCTATATTACCTAAATCACTATTTAAAAAATTCAGTACTTTTTTCCCTAGTTCTGGTTTGTAAATCATCAAGGCGCAACCAGGTGCGAATACTTTTTTCATAATACTAACCTACCAATCTTTTAAAATTTTTAAACCATACACCAAACCGAATATGAATTACCATTAACTTTGAAATCACCATTCCCATCCTCAGCTATTTTAATTTCTCCTTGGACATTACCAGTTATATCTACAAAGTTCTTGCCTGAAAGTTTTTCAGAAACGAACATCTTAATGCATCCATCATCATTTCCATTAGAAATTAAGGCAGCTAGTCCATCTTCTCTTGTCCATCCTACAACATGTGCATCATCAAAATAATCATGCTGCACACCATAAGCGAAATCTTTTCTAGCTTTTAATAATTTATCTAGTTCATCTTTTAGTGGAGCTATATTATTATTTGGTATGCCATAATAATCACCAAAAAAAACGTTTGGTACTCCTTCTTGCCTTGTCAAAATAAAAGTATATGCCTGTAAACTAAAGGATTTATCTACAAAGGACTCAAGGGACTGCCCAGGCTGAGTATCATGATTATTCACAAAAGTCACTGAATTTTCAGGCTTACAACTTATTAAGGTATTTGACTTTAAAGACCTCAAATCATAGTTTCCCTTTTCCTTTGCTGCTGAAAAAAAGTTATAATGAAGAGGTACATCAAAGATATTAAACGCATGGCAGGTTTCCTCAACATACTTTTTTAAAACATTAGTATCACCACTCCAATATTCGCCTACAGTAAATAGCTCTTTTTTTGTAATAGTTCTAAGATCGTTTATCAATCTAGTGAAAAATTCATAATCTATATGTTTTACTGCATCTAATCTAAATCCGTCAAGGTTTGCTATTTCTATGTACCATAATGCCCACTTTAAGAGTTCTTCATATACCACAGGTGAACTAACATCTACATCAGTAAGCATAAGATAATCATAGTTCCCATTTTCTGAATCTACATCTTGGTCCCATCCCTTACCTATTCCAGTAAATTCAAATATAGCACTTTCTTTTTTATTCTCATCCCAATCTACACCATTAAAATGTTCCCAATTCCACTTAAAGTCGGAGTACTTATTATTTCTTCCTGGAAAGTTAAACTTAGTCCATGCTTTTATATCATATTCATCAGAAATTTTATTGTTTCTATTGGCTGGGTCTACTTTAACTACCTTTACCCATTCGGTGTCGTCTGCTCCCCCTTTCTGATTAAGTACAATATCTGCTAGTATCTCAATGTTATTTTTGTGAGCCTCTGCTATTGCTTCTATATATTGATCTTTTGTGCCATATTTAGTTCTCACAGCTCCCTTTTGATCAAATTCCCCAAGATCATATAGGTCATAAACACCATAACCAGTATCATTAATGCCACCGCCACCTTTATATGCCGGAGGAAGCCAAAGAGTGTTTATACCCACATCGCTTAACTGCTTACAATGTTCTTTCAAAAAATTCCAGTGCCCTCCATCTGAGGGCAAATACCATTCAAAAAACTGCATTATAGTTTTATTCACAAAGTCATCTCCTACTCATATTTCATGTATCTTATTATAAGCTCATGCATTTCACTTTAATCCACACTATTCCAAATACATTCATTAAAGAACTTTTTTTATTACTCCCCAAGGTTGGTTTTCATAACTAACCTTAACTTTTCCTGAAACACTTTGATTATAAACATAAGCATAAGCTTCTCGAGACTCATTTTTATCATTAACTACTCTAATTAACTCTCTTATATATAAGCTTCCCTCACCCTCAAGTATATCTAGATTATTTAATATATGTTTATCGATAACATAAAGCTGACCTTTAACTTTATTATTTTCACTGTGAATTATGGCAGGATAATTACCTAAATCGTATAACTCAAAACTTTCAGCTATAAAATCACCCGCAAATTTAGCCTCTGATAAGAACATTTAGTTATTATTTCCACTCATAAGGGTACCATATACAAAAACCATTACTGCTTCAGATAATTCATCTACAGCTTCCTTTATTTTAGTAATGTATTCCTCTAAACCACTTCAAAACTTATCTACCATGTTCCACACCTCCATAAATTGATATTTTTAATAGGCTAATCAGATTATACCACTTTAAATACCACTCTTACGAAGAAAAAAGTCACAATATTATATATATTGAGACTTTTTATACATATTTATTATTAAATCTGAAAATCAGCTGAATTCACCCCAAGAACTGTGCACATTTCTTTAACTAAAGCAATTTCATCTTTATCAAAATTCCCATCTGCAGCACCTATAGAACAGCACACTGATACTAATGTTTTTGCTGCATCTGATTTACTCTTCATTTTACTAATTGATTTCATAGCTTCAGCTTTTCCAACATTGTAATCAAATGCAAACATATCTGCATAATGATTGAACCTAGTTAAAATATCGTTTAATTTAAATACCTTTAATGAATCATTAAGATTAATATACCCAACCATCTTTTGCTTTTCTTCAGAACTTATATTTCCGTCAGCACTTGCAATAAGTGCACAGCCCGCTGCTACTGCTTCCATAAAATCTTTATTCGCAAATTGCTTAACTCCCGCTTCCGCTTTACCCTTTTGTTCTTTTAACCAATCACCAATTCCCATATTTAACACTCCTTTAAATTTTAGTATATTAATAGCAATGCTACCTTATCTCAGCCCAAATTACAACCCATATACTTATTTATTAAATTTACACCACATTTATAATAATATTTATTTAAAAAGGGACTTATAACTAGGTGTCTCATAGTTCAAATTATGCATATTATGTATAGTAGACAAGTCTACAATTGCAGATTAGGAGGTGATTTACGATGTTAGCTCCTTTTATAATATGCTTAAGAGAAGGTATAGAAATTTTCTTAGTTATTATTCCCCTAGTAGTTTATTTTAACAAAAATAAATTATATAATATGACTAAGAGTTCTTTATTAGGCGGAGCTTTAGGAACGTTTATTGCGACTATAACCGCTTTAATAATGTTCTCACAAACTTCGGTATTAAACGGTCCTGCTGGCGAATTATTTGATGGATTGCTTGGGATAGTATTAGCTGCTTTAATATTATACAGTATAGTGCTTTTAAGGAAAAATAAATCTTTTAGCACCCTTCCAAATCAACAATTTGTTTCGCTTAGTCAAAAAGGAGTATTTATTCTTGCTGCTGTAACATGCTTTAGAGAATTGTTAGAAGCAACCTTATTTATTTTAACTAGCCCAGATGGCTCTCCACTATTAGTGACAGGCTCATCTATATTAGGTTTAGCTACTGCAGCCTTAGTTGTTTATCTAGTATCTAGAGGCATTTCTAATCTTAATATAGGCTTAGTATTTTATATACTAAATTTATTCTTAGTAGCACTTGGAGCATACTACTTGGGTGATGGATTAGAAGTATTGTTTGGTAGCTATATTCCTGACATTTTCAAATTAGGTGTACTTGTATACACAATTCCTAGTTATTTCATAATGTTAAAATATGATTTAAAGAGATATATAAACTCAAATAAAATAAAATAAAATAAAGGAAGGAGGTCGCAAACAAATTTATAGTTGTCTGCGACCTTCTTTAACTATAACTTTTATGATATAAACGTAATAATAAATTTGGTTCCTACACCAATTTCACTTCGCACATCAATCATCCCATTATGTGCTTCAATTATTGATTTTGATAGTGCCAGGCCTATTCCAATGGATTCACTTTTCTTTGATGCTTTTGCTTTGTAAAACCGCTTAAATATATTAGGCAAATCAACCTCACTTATCCCTTCCCCGGTATCTTTTATTATAATTCTTGTATACAGTGGGTTTTCTAAAAGTTCCAAATCTATGGTTCCACCCGCAGGTGTATGCTCTATTCCATTTTTAATAATATTAATAAGTGCTTCTTCGAGCCACAATCTATCATGATGAAAAACTATTTCTCCATTTTCTTTAAAAGTAATAACAACCTCTGCATCATATGCCTTGATCTCTAGTGCATCTATTGCATCTTGCACCGTTTCATTTAAGCTTTGTTTTTCTTTAACAATTTCTATAGCTTTAGCATCTAATTTAGCTAACTTAAGTAAGTTTTTTATAAGCCAGTTCATCTTTTCTAGCTGATTTTGATTATTTAATAAAAAGGCTTCCCTTTGATTTTGAGGCAACTGCTTTGTAACCATAATATCGTTGTATAAAATCACGGATGAAAGTGGAGTTTTTAGTTGATGAGATATATCTGATAATAAATCCACAAGAAACTGCTTTTCACGCCGTAGATCACTTAAATTACTCCTTATAATTTCCCTCATAAAATTAAAAGAAATTGCTAGTTTTGAAAAATCGCCTTCTTAATGCTCATTAATAGCTATATCATAATCGCCATCAACTACCTTTTTTGCTGCATTTGTCAATCTCCTTATTCTTTTATAAAAATAGCCCTACTTACATAGGGGAAAAGTGAATCCTCTAACTCCTCGGTTAACCCATATTGCTTTAAGAAAGCACTTCCATGTGTAGCTTCTTCCTTAGAAACTTCCTTTGTAATAAGTGGTATAATTTCCTTTTCAATTTGAGGGTTTTTTTCAACTACTCTTGCAGCAATAGCTCCTAAACTTTTTATATAGTCAGCCTTCAAATTATCATTATGGGATTTTAAAAACAAAACTGTAATAATTAAAAATAGTGTCATTACAAACAAAAGTACCGAAGTACTTATTTTCAGTTCAGAATTAATGAAATATCTTTTCATACCAATCTACTCCTTAATTATCACCGCGGTGACGTCATCTTCTTCTAATCTAGTTCATCAGTTTTGAAGTTATTTATCACCTAGGGTGCTACAACATCCTTATTCCACTTATACCCTAGTCCACGTTTATTAACAATGTACTGTGGTTTCCTTGGATTGTCTTCTATTTTGCCTCTTATTCTCTTTATATAAACAGATAGTGTGTTTTCATCAAAAAAAGGGTCTTCACCTTCTAATAATTCACACAGTATCTCATCCCTCTTCATTAAAACATTAGGTCTATTCATAAATATTAATAAAAGCTTATATTCTTGTGCTGTGAGATTTATAATATCGCCATTTTTTCGAACTGTCCCTACTACGTGGCAAGTGGCAAGTTAATGTTCCTGTAACCTCATATATTATCCCCTTTACATATTTACATCCTTCCAACTTACCTTAAAACTAATTTTCCAAAGAATTATATTAACTATTAAAAGCACCACCGCATAAATGGAAACAAACATCATATTATTTCTAATAAAAAAATGGATTCCTGCAAAAGCACCAAGTATTACTATTGTAATTATGGATGGCCCTATAAGCTTTCCACTATCTGCCACAGCAAACTTTACACTAAAGGGCATTTCCTTATTGGATACTCTAAAATACACTAAGGATACTATTAAAAGCACTAAAAGCATTACTATTAAATCTATAATTATTGAGGGACCTTTAAGTATTAAAAACACTATAGCCTCTAATAAATAGAGCGGTATTATTAGCTTGAATATAGTTCCTTTTACTGCTCCTTTTAATATTACTCCTGGATTTTCTATGGGTAATACCTTGTAGATGTAAGCACCCTTATAACTATCACTATTATTTATAAAGGCTGTACAAAAGCATAGCAGGAATATACTTACATACATTAACAAATGAACTTTACCACCAAAGCCAGTTTGAATATTATCCATAATGGATTTATCACCTCTATCCATGAACATAAATAGGATTGGCACAAATACAGCCATTGCCAGTGTTGGGTACACCTTAAGTTTCAAATTCCTTTCTGTAGCTATCATGTTTTGAGTAAATTTAAACATACTCCTTTCAATCTTATCTCTGCAAACTAATGATGCTATAAATTCTTTTCTATTTTCACTTCGCTTACTTACATTTTCCCCATTTTCGTTTAATTTTTGAAGGTTCTTTTCGAAATAAGGCACTACCCCTTTAATATAAACCGTAATTAACAAAATCGGACCTACTATTGCAAGTACACATAAAAGCATTAAAAAAGGTTGTTTATTACCATCAATGTATATTCCAAAGGGCGCTGCAAACCACATAGATGGAAGTAGTGCATGCCAAAATTTTGGTACATATTCAATATTAATACTTTGCATATTAAAAACCCTAATCATTAGCTGATATCCAAAGGCAAACACAAAAGCTAATAATATTTGAAAATAGTTGATTATATCCTTTAGTTTTTCTCCATCAAAAAACTTCAAAACTAAAGTGTATAATAAAGCTGTTAAGGCTATAACTAACATTACTGAAAGTATATTTTCTACGCTAAATATCAAAAAAAACACGGGTCCATAGTTTATTGTACCAAGAACTAGTGGAATCAAATTTAATGACAGTGATAACCCCATTAAATATATAAATATATGAGTAGTCTTTGCTGCATTAAACGTCTTACTATCAATAGGTTTCGGCAGCAATATATTTTTTTCTTTTACATCTAGTAAAACTGCTGAAAAATCAGATATCATAAGAGACACCATCATAAATAAATTTATACCTATAACAATATTTGTTGCTATCATAGAGGACATATTACCCATCATTATGAGTCCAATGAAAATGCTCATAAATCCGTTAATTTTAAGTAAAGATAAATAATTGTTCTTTTCCTCTGTGTCATCTGTTTTTTTATTATTTGCCATAACAGTACTTACTCTACGGCCATCCATGGTTAGTTTTATTTGCAGTATCATTCTCATGGTCTTATAATCAACACCTGATTTTTTATATGCTGATTGGAATTTATCTAATATTTTAAGTACGGTGAAATTCTTCATAATTACACCTCGCACACCAAAGAAACAAATTCTTTGGCAATCTTTGCATGCTCATTAAAGCCTGTTAGCTGATTGAATATTTCTTCAAGTGAACCTTCCTTTTGATTATTATTAAGCTCCTCAAAACTTCCGTCTGCTACTACTTGACCATCATTTAACAGTAATATTCTATCACTTACTTTCTCAACAACATCCATTATATGCGAAGAATAAAATATAGTTTTTCCGTTATTTGCAAGAGAACGCATAACCTCCTTAAACACCATTACACTATTAGCATCTAAACCACTTAAAGGCTCATCAAAAAATAATATTTCTGGATTATGAATTAAACTACATATTATAAGTAACTTTTGCTTCATACCTTTTGAATATGAGGATATTCTAGAGTTTATAACACCCTCCATTCCAAATAATCCCATTAGCTTTTTTGCTTTCTCAATAAGCTTTTCCTCTTCTAATCCATATATTTCACCTAAAAAAGCTATATACTCATAAGCAGTTAAATTTTCATATATATCTGCAAGCTCTGGAACATAACCTATTTTCTTTTTATATTCTACACTTCCATTACTTATATCTTGTCCTAATATTTCAACTTTTCCTGTATATCCGTCGAGTATCCCAAGCATTATTTTTATAGTAGTACTTTTTCCAGCACCATTAGTCCCTATGTATCCTATTATCTGGCCTCTAGGTATCTCAAGATTTATTCCCTTGAGCACCTTTTTACTGCCATAGCTCATTTGTAAATCCACAATTGATATTATACTTTCTGAGTTTCCCACCTTGCCCATCTCCTCGAATGTATTATTTCTTCCATATCTTAGTATAACATAAACAGGTGCCCGCCACGAGGCAAGTGCTTGCCTTTCATTTTAACTGTCAAGTATAAATAATTCATCCACTGTAGTTTTTAATAACTTCGCAAGTTTCATGGCAAGTTCCAGAGTGGGATTATACTTTTCATTTTCAATGGCATTTATGGTTTGCCTCGTAACACCCAGTTCAGTTGCCATATCCTCTTGTCTAAATCCAAATTCTTTTCTTAATTGTCTTATATTATTTTTCATCTTTGCAGAGTTTCCATTTTAAAAACGATTGAATTGAAATTAAGACAAGTCCCTGCGTTATTAAAAGAAAATTTACTATTCCTAATTTTCCTGTATGTATATAATCATAGATATCCCAAATCACTAAAAATACAATTATATATATCCAAGCCGCTTTTATGGCTATCCTGCTGATAGTCATTTCCATCTCATCTATTTTTTTCACAAAATCACTCCCATATTAAACCGTAATGTAAAATTCTTTTTACATTACAATTTTAGCATTATTCCTGTAAAAATGTCAAATCCTTTTTACATATATTTTTCGTACTTTTTCTAATATATCCATAGCTATTTCTTTTGATTGAGTTTTATTAATTTCCTTTACTGTAATTAACGGTTCCATTATATTTTCTATGGCTGTTTTATTTTTAAATAAATTATAACTTTGGTAAACCATAGATGTACATTTTCTTAATTCTTTAGTTACTACTATACATTACTACTATACTTTCACTGTTAAGCTTGTAATTTTAAAAATATAATATTATAATGGAACAGAAATTTAGGTGCACAGGGTTTGCATTTAGATTTTTCGGTAAAAAATCTTATTCTTGAAGGCACATAAATTGAAAACAAAAATCGACATAATTTCAGGGTTTTTAGGTTCTGGAAAAACTACTTTAATAAAAAAGCTACTGAAAGAAAAATTACATAGCGAAAATATAGTTATAATTGAAAATGAGTTCGGTGAAATTGAAACCGCCATCCAAGAGATTGTAGCAACTTATAATCCAGATAGGATAATTATAGAACCATCTGGAGTTGCAAAACTTTCAGATATAATTAAAGCCTGCAACACAATTAAATTAAAACATCTAATAGAAATTAATATGGTTATAACTCTTGTAGACGTAATTTGTTTAATATAACCGAATAGATGGAAATTAAAAAAGGAGCCTTAGCTCCTTTTTTTAATTTCTATGAGTAAATTTTTATTTTCATAAAAAATGTAATTGCAAAAAACACTGAAGAAATCAGTACCATAGTAGCACCAGATGCAGATCCTAAGAAATATGATAGAATAAGTCCTGATATCCCTGAAATTAGAGCAATTGCTATGGAATATACATGATATTGCCTCATATTACTAGAAATATTTCTTGCGGCTGCGGCCGGAAGCACCAGCATTGAACTTATAATTAGAACACCTACCCATTGAATTGATATTGTTACGATAACTGCAACAGTAATTGTGAACAAATTCTCATAAAAATCAACATTAACACCTCTGCTCCTAGCTAATAATGGATTTACACTTACTAATAGAAGTTTATTAAAAGAAATTACCCAAATAATAACCACAACTACAAATATAATTGGAAGTATTATCAAATCAATTTTGCTAATACTTAACAAATCACCTATAAGATAAACCGAATATTTTGTAAACCCGCCCCCAAATGATAGCATCACAACACCAAGTGCAACTGCTGTAGATGAAAAAACACCTATTATAGTATCCGTTGAAGATGTATTTACATTTTTAACCTTAGTTATTACAACCGCAAGCAGAAGTGAAAATGCCAGCATAGACCATATTGGATTTTTTATACCTAAAATCACCCCAATTGCTATTCCCGTGAGAGCTGAATGTCCCAGTGCATCTGCAAAAAAAGCCATTTTATTATTTACAACCATGGTACCAAGTAAACCAAACATAGGTGTAACCAATAAAACCCCTAATAACGCATTTTTCATAAATGTATAATGAGCCCAATCAAAGGGAAGTAGAAAATCTACAATATTATACCATATAGACATTATTCAACCTCCCTGTCATTTTTGTTTACCATAACCTTATTCCAATCCACACCAAACACATCAATCACTTTCTCATCACTAAATACTTCCTCTGCCGTACCACAACATTCAATGGTTTTATTATTAATAAATGCAATGCGATCAGCATATTGGGATACCAAATGTAGATCATGAGAAACTAAAATAATAGATAAATCATATTCTTTTCTTAGATTTGATACTGTTTTATAAAATAATTTTAGACCATTTTGATCAATACCCGATACTGGCTCATCTAGTAATAATATATCTGGTATAGGTTGAAGAGCTAAAGCAAGAAGCACCCTTTGCAATTCGCCACCTGACAATACCCCTAAGCGCTTATCTATAAGATGTTCTCCCTGAACCAATGATAAACTTTCAAGAGCCTTTTGTCTTACATCTTTTGAAATAGAAAACCAAATAGGTCTGCTGCTAGATGTAGCCGCAAACATATCGATAACACTTACAGGTGAACTATTGTCAAAATCAAGTTTCTGAGGAACATACCCCATTTTAGGATTACTTATACTTTTTTTATTTCCGCTAGCAAAAGTAATATGTCCCGAATGCTGGATTCCACCCAATAAAGCTTTTAATAGTGTACTCTTACCTGCACCATTTGCTCCTATTAAAGCAGTCAAATCACCACAATGAATGTGGAGATTGACATCTTTTAATATTTGTGTTTTTCCAATAGTGACACCAAAGTCTTTTATTTTTGTGCAACATAAACCACAGCTGCATTTTTTACAATTTAAATTTTTGATATTAGAACTATTCATAATTTTATTACCACTTGTCATTTTATTACTATTTATCATTTTAAAGCCTCTTGCAATACTTTTAAATTACTATCCATGATATTAATATAAGCATCTGCTTCCATAGGACCTGTAACAACTGGATCAAGAGTATAAACTTTTGATCCTGTTTCTTTTGCAATAGTTTCAGCAGATTTGGCAGGGTACTGTGGCTCTGCAAACAATGCTTTTACTTTTAGTTTTTTCACTTGCTCTACTGATTCTTGTAATTCTTTTGCACTTGGTGCAGAACCAGGTTCACGTTCAATAACTCCAACTATGTTTAGATTAAATTCCTTTGCAAAGTATGGAAATGCTTCGTGAAAAGTAACTATGTCGCGATTTGGCATAGTATCTAATACCTTATGCATTTTATCTCTTTGAGCCTCAAGTTTCACTACGTATTCGGCAGTATTTGATTTGTACTTTTGTGAATTTTTAGGATCTGCTATAGCTAACTGTTCTCCAATATTTTTCACTTGAGTAATTGCATTAGAAATACTTACCCATAAATGAGGATTATCTCCCTCGTCGCCTTCACCCTTAATAAGTTGTATTCCAGTACTTGAATCAATCACTTTAAGATTCGGCATTTGTTTTGTTACCTTATCCATAAATGATTCCATTCCAGCGCCATTAGTTACAAACACCTGTGCAGCATCTAGTGTTTTCATATCATCAGTAGTAATAGAATAATCATGAAGGCATCCTGTCATTGGTTTTGTCATATCAATAACTTTTACATTAGGGACATCCTTTGCCACATTTAATGAAAATATATACATAGGATAAAAGGAAGCTGCAACTGTCAATTCTTTATTTTTATCGCCAGCATCTGATGATGCCTTATTACTCTTTTGTGACGTACATCCGCTAAAAACTACTACAGATACAAGAATTAATGATGTTATTTTAGCAATAATATTTTTCATTTTTTTTCACCCTTTCGTCAAATGCAAATGATTTGCATTTAAGTATCTTTTACATTATAATATGGCTTAGAAGAAATTGCAACCCTAATTTTTGATTTAAGCATCAATATTTAACACAGTAATTTGTGTATTATCAGTGATTATACTATAATAGATTGATTGAGCTTATTTTATAAAATTAATAATAAGCATTATATATATAAACGTCTTGTTGGGAGGGCTAACATGGATATTGAATCTGTAATAAAGCAAATAAATCAAATAGGTGAAGATACAAAAGATAAATTTGCTCCTTTTCAAGTATTAAAAACCTTTAAAAGCGGAAGATCTGAGGCCGGAGTATTTATGGTCGAATATGGCAGTGCTAATAGGGTAGGTATTTTAAAGGTAACTAAAAGCAATGAAGGAAAAGTATTTAAAAATGCCTATGAACTAGCTTCAAAAAATAATATGCAAAAGTATATTGCCAAACTCCTATCTAGTTATAAAATTCAAGGTAAAAATAAAGCTACCTTATATGTTAATTTATATGATTTAGCAGGCGATGATATATATAATAGTGAAACATTTTTAGATAAAGTTTTAAATGAAGATGAACTTAAAGATAATATTGTATCAGCGATAACCAAGTTTTTATTTACTTGGAACAAAGAACATGTTAAAAAGAACATGTCTCCAATGGATATAATTAAAAATGAACTTTCCTATAGATATATGGATAGTAAATATATACAGGCTTTTGAATCCATAGGGGTAGACAAAAGTATAAAGTGGATATCATTAGATGGAACGGACATTTTACTACCTAATCCATATTATTATTTTAATAATGATAATGTTTGGAATAATTTAAAAGTAATTTGTCTTACTTCATATGCACATGGAGATTTTCAAGGAGATAATATTATACTCACTGAAAATAAGCCAGTTATAATTGATTTTTGTGACCTTCTGGAAGATTGTAACGTTTTCCATGATTTAAGATATCTTGAGTCCATAACCCTTGGAGATTGTTTAGAAATTGATAAGGAATCAGATAGAGAATTATGGAGTAAGGTATGTGAAAGTTCAAGTGGTGGTATAACAGAAATAGAGCTTCCTACTGGAAAAGGAATGAGTCTTTTAAGACGGCTTATAAATAAGCTTCGTGAAAATGTTAAGTTAATTGTTTGTGATAGTCGTAACAGCTTATACGATCCTTCATTTCATCTAGCAGGCACAGCTTGTGGATTAATTAATTTGAGAAAATATACAAGTGTAAATAAGAAAAAGGCAGCTTTTATATATACGGCCTTTAATTTGAAAAATTTTCTAAAGGATGAAGCAGTTAATATGTATGATCCTAAATTAAATTCATGTATGGTTTTTAATTGGAAAAATCAAAACCTTGGAAATGACTTGGTGGTTTTAGAGCCAACTACTTAATACAAAAAGGGAACAACAGAAATTGAATATAGATTTCGGCTGTTCCCTTTATGTTATGATGCTCTTAATGTATTCATATACTAAGAACTTCTCTTAGTGCCTTAGCAACTCCATCTTCATCATTTGAAACTGTTACCAAATCCACTATATCTTTTACAGCCTGTTCTGCATTTCCAACTGCAATGGAATAGCCTGCGTACTTAAGCATACTTATATCGTTATGATTATCACCTATAGCAATAATTTCTTCTCTTTTAATTTTAAGTATCTCTGCTAAATTCTTTAATGCATTGCCTTTAGTTACTCCCGTGGCCATAATATCCAGTAAATTTGAGGATGATTTAATTGCCTCAATGCCAGGAATTTTATTTATTTCACCTTTAACGCGTTCAAGAAGCTTCAAATCATCATTTGAAACTAAAATTTTAAATATTTTTTCATCTATGTCTGTATATATATTGCTAACTATTTTTATAGCTACCTTTTCGTCTTCACTTAAAATCTTATTACGCTGTATAAAATACTTTATTCTTCCTTCTGTACTTTCACTATAAACTGTATACTCACAATACACAGAAAAAATAAGATTATTTGCTTTACAAATATCTATAACTTTTATGAAATTCTCTGTTTCCATAATCTGTGCATAATAGAACTCACCTTTACTAACATTTCTAACTAATGCACCATTACAAGAGATAACTGGGTTATTATTTCCTATCTGTTTCAAATAGGGTTTAATCATAGTATCCAATCTTCCAGTAGCTATAGAAAATAAAATTCCCCTTTCATTTAACTCCTTGACGATTTTTAAATTTTCCTCAGATATTTCATCTTTACTATTTAAAAAAGTACCATCCATATCAGTAACTACTAGTTTATAACTCATATTAATCTCCCACCTATATATTATTTTTAAAGTTCCATCAGCTTATTTTTTCTGACCATAATACGCATTGTACCATGTTTTCTCAGAAAATGCTTGTTCAGAAGATTACTGTGAACCTCACATGATTGAAATCACGTGCTTCTAAGATCACTCTTAAAATTTCCCACATCGACGTCCTCGTAACCTACTAACTCCATGGGCGTTATATTTAGGATAAGTTCCTACCCTACATTTCCTCTATATGAATTTTTATAATTTATTAAATAACCATTTCTAATCCTAATTCGTTTATTCCCTGTTTAAAAATATTTTTTAATGCATTTTCATCCCTATCATGAATGCTTTTACACTCTTCACAATTCCATTTTCTTATAGACAGCAGCTTAACCTTCTTATTTACTGCTCC
>NZ_JAHLDL010000023.1 GCF_018861315.1 Clostridium bowmanii
TTTGGTGCTGAAGACCGGAATCGAACCGGTACGGTGTTTAACCACCGCAGGATTTTAAGTCCTGTGCGTCTGCCAGTTCCGCCACTCCAGCTTATTTGCTTTCGACTTACACAATGTGAGATTTTACTTATTCAACGTAATGAGTAATTTAAAACTCATTGGTTGCGGGAGTAGGACTTGAACCCACGACCTTCGGGTTATGAGCCCGACGAGCTACCAACTGCTCCATCCCGCGATATTAAAGTTGAATCTAAAAATTAAAACTAATACAAAATCTTATTTTAATGATTAAACAGTATAACTATACAATCAATAATTTAAAACTTATTGGTTGCGGGAGTAGGACTTGAACCTACGACCTTCGGGTTATGAGCCCGACGAGCTACCAACTGCTCCATCCCGCGACATTAATTCTAAATTGTAAATAAGCTTTTTTGAAAACAATTATAATTTTATACTAATATGTACCATATGTCAATATTTTTTTATGAACTAAAGATTAAATGTAAATGGTAGCGGAAATAGGACTTGAACCTACGACCCTTCGGGTATGAACCGAATGCTCTAGCCAGCTGAGCTATTCCGCCACATTTGGTTGCGGGAGCAGGACTTGAACCTGCGACCTTCGGGTTATGAGCCCGACGAGCTACCAACTGCTCCATCCCGCGATATTTGGTGCTGAAGACCGGAATTGAACCGGTACGGTGTTTAACCACCGCAGGATTTTAAGTCCTGTGCGTCTGCCAGTTCCGCCACTCCAGCTTATTGACTATAATTTCATCTGCGTCTTGCTAATTAGTTACTAACTTAACTTGTTCCACATTTACTAGCATTCGAAGTGTTACTTGTCAGCAACATTTTTTATTATATATGATGTAGAAACTATTGTCAATAACTTTTTGTTTTTTTAAAATAGGAACTAAGTACTTAGTTCCTACAGATTTCACTAATAACTTGACGTTTTTTTACTATATCCTCTGCCTTTTCCCTCTTGATGTTTTTTAACGTCTTGAAATCTTTCTTCACTGTCTTTTAAAAATTTAGTCATTATGTCTTCAAATCCACTTGCATTTGCTTTGCTTTTTTCCTTTTCCCAATCTATCTCCATTGGTTTAATAGATTTTTTAGGCACTCCAGCTTGTTTTATGGACAAACTAATTTTACCATTATCATCTACAGAAATTACTTTAACTTTAACTATATCATTTTCTTTAAGATGATCATTAACATTTTTAACGAATGTATCCGAAACCTCAGATATATGCACTAGTCCTGTCTTGCCCTCCACTTCTACAAACGCACCAAAATTGGTGATATTTACTACTTTACCTTCTACAATGCTTCCAGCCATTAAGGTCATATTAAAAAGACTCCTCCTCAAAAATAATGTTTTTATTTTATATATTAATTTAATAATAAGCATAACAATAATTATAGCATTTAGTTTTTATTATCCATTACAGGAGTTTCACCTTCTTTAACAAGACCTAAAATTTCTCTTGCCAATTTTTCTATATATTTGTCAGTTTTAGATAACTCTACTTCATCCTGCAATACTTTTTTTTCTTCTTTTCTCTTTTGTAATTCAACATTATACTTTTGTAACTCATTCTTTTGTCTTACCATCGTTGCCTGTTGGTGAATTAAAACATAACATACATACACCACAGCAAAAACTAATACCACACTCTTAATACTAAATTTTTTTTTCATATTACATACCCTTTTCCTTTCAATGGAATGAGTATTCTATAAACTTCATAAATCTATTCTAAATTGTATTTCACATTTCTTCAAGCTATTTTTTTATAATTTACTATTTTTTTTTATTCCAAGCTTACAAAATAATAAATTTAATGGATACAAAATGTGATTCCATGCAATTCTAAATACTTTCCCATTGAGTTTTAGAGCTCTATATTGCAGTTTTATAAAAGCCCTACTTAAGAGTTTTAAATATAAGTATGCCCCTATTATCAAACATACATACACATAAAAGTTTATGTAGCCCTCATTAGTATACATCAAAAATATAAAAACGACTATAGAAGTTAATGTCCAAAATAGTAAATCTTGTATTATCGTTAAAAATTTGTTAGGATTTTCGAATCCTCTAATTAATCTATATATGTCAAAAAATATACCAGTTATTATTCCAGACAATAAACTGAAAATTATAAGTCTAACTTGGTTTATCAATGAAATTATCATAACTCTTTTACCTGAACAATCTTGATATTATACTATCTTTTTTGACTTTACTTTTGTCGCTAGTATAAACAAAAGCATCTACCTTCCCAGTTATTATTACATCTCCATTTTGAACATCTAATTTATTCATCTTTAATTCTTTTCCTTTTACTATCATTGTTCCTACATCTGTGTTCAATAATATTTGATTTTCATTGAAATTTATAACCTCAATAACTCCATTAATAGTGAGCTTTTTTCTGTTTTCAAGCATTAAATTGCTTTTTCTATCCTCTATTTTGGTTTCTTTCTTTACTTCCATAATATCCTCCTTATTAATTTTAATAATAAAAATTGGGAATTAAGAAGCTAATCCTATTCACAATTAGGTACATACCATTATATTCCTATAAAATGTATATGCTTATTAAACTTAATTAAGAATTATATTTAACAACATTTATTCATTGTCTTCTCTTCCTGAAACTATTTCATACATTTCTTTTGCACTATCTTTTGTTACATGTTCGGCAATATTTATAATTTTAGCTTGTAAAATTTGATTTGCAAATTGAATTTCGATAGTATCACCTTCAGCCACCACTGTCCCTGCTTTTGCTACTTTATCATTTATAGAAACCCTACCACTTTCGCAAGCTTCCTTTGCTATAGTTCTTCTCTTAATAATCCTTGAAACCTTTAAATATTTATCTAATCTCATATATGCTTCTCCTTTTTAATATGATTTGCTATTTTTAGCATTTGTAAAACAAAATTTTAAAACAAAAAACCCAGATAAATATCTAGGTTTTTCACATCACAGTAAAACTATTTATTTACTATATCTTTAAATTCTTTACCAGCTTTAAATACTGGAACTGTTGATGCTGAGATTTGAATTTCTTCTTTTGTTCTTGGGTTTCTACCCATTCTAGCAGCTCTTGCTCTTGTTTCGAAAGTTCCGAATCCAACTAGTTGAACTTTTTCACCTTTTTCTAATGTTTCTTCAATACTTTCTATAATACCTTTTAGAGCTGCTTCTGCGTCTTTTTTAGTTAACTTAGATTTGTCTGCAATACTTGTTATTAATTCTGATTTATTCACTTTTGTTACCTCCTTATTATTGAGTACACTACTTAGTAGTGCGTACGCTATTAAGCATATTCTTCACTATTAAATAGCATATTCTTCACCAATTTTAAAATTCCTTCTTTTGAACTTGTTTTATTTCTAAATAAATTTATCAACTTTTGGATTCGTTCCATAAAATGTCCATTTCTGCAAGTGACATGTTGCCTAAATCTATGTTTCTGCTACTTGCATTTTCTTCTATGTACTGAAAGCGCTTGATAAATTTATCTATAGTATAATTTACTGCAAATTCGGGGTCTGTGTCAAGTAGTCTAGCAACATTTACAGTAGAAAATACCAAATCTCCCACTTCTTCTAGTATTTTTGCCCTATTTTTGCCTTTATATACATCTTTTACTTCTTGTAGCTCCTCTAACACCTTTTCCATAGCTGGTTCAACTGAGTCAAAGTCAAAACCTATTTTCGATGCTTTTTCTTGAACCTTATGTGCTCTCATTAAACCAGGCAAATTTTTAGGAACATGCTTTAGAGTATCTGTGTAATTTGTAAATCCTTTTTCTTCCATTTTAATGTTTTCCCAGCTTTCTAAAACACCTTTAGAATCTTTACTTTCTGGAATTTTAAAAATATGAGGATGCCTTTTTATCATCTTATTTGTAATACCTTTAATAATATCATTTATATTAAAATATCCTTCATCTTTTCCTATTTGGGCATGAAAAACCACCTGTAGTAGCACATCCCCTAATTCCTCAATAATTTCATCTTCGTCCTTGTGGTCTATGGCTTCCAAAACTTCATAACATTCTTCAATAAGACATTTCTTCAAAGATTCATGTGTTTGCTCCTTATCCCACGCACATCCATTTTCACCTCTTAAGATATTCATAACTGCCAACAAATCGTAAAAATCCACTGCCGCTTCTAATTCTTTTGGCATATAAATTGAAGTTAAGTAGTCGATATCTTCTTGCCTATCTAGCTCATATAATTTAATATTTCTAGTATTTTCCAGTCCTTTTACACCCGCTGCTCTAACAAAATAAATTTCCATATCATCTTTGTAATACTCCAGCAGAGCAAGTTTTACGTCTGTTGCTATAGATTTATTGTAAACTTGTGTTATTAACAGCCCTACCCTTTTATCTAACACTTGATTTTTTATATCGAAGGCATCTATAATTTTTAGTCCTTCAATAGGATCTAATTTTAAGCTTTGAATAACTGCATCTATAAAACTAACTGCGGGGAGAATTTCTATATCTATGTTATTCTCTTCACAAAGTTTTAATAATAGTTTAACAGAAGTTTCTGCCACAAGGGGGTTACCAGGTACTCCATAAATTATATCTCCGTATGTTTCATGTTTTTGGATAAGATCCTCTGCAATGGCCTTATAAATATCATCAAAATTATTATTTTCTTCATATCTATGGTCATAGGTCTCAAATTTAATTGATAGTGTTTTTAGATATTCCACAGTAGGATGCTTTTCTGTTCTTAAATAAATTTTTTTCCCCGCTTTAAGAATCTCAACTGTTTCGATAGTTAGTGATCCTATTGCACCAGGACCCAGTCCCACTACTTTAATCATTAGCTTTCACTCCTTTGTTTTTTATTTTTGCCTAGAAAGCTTATTTTTAATTTCCTGATATTCAAATATTCTGAGCAAAAAAATTAATATTACGTAAACAATAATTCCTATTGTGATGGATACTACGCAAGCAAGTCCACTGCTCATTGTATAATTATAGACATTTGCGTTACTAAATACAACTGCAATTATCATTATACCAGCTGCAATTGATGGTTTTACAAAAGCATCTAAAATCTTAATTTTTATATTTAGTACATTCTTTAAATCCCTCATATTTAATAAGCAACTTGTAATATATCCTAAAATAGTTCCTATAACCGCACCATAGATATTTACAGATGAAAACGTAACTAATACATATGTTACAATAATCTTTATAATGCACCCCAGTGCTAAATTGTATACAGGTTTCATATAATTGCCTATACTTTGGAGTATTGCCGTGCTGGTTTGAGTTAAAATTAAAAATGGTATAGATATTGATATATATTTGAGGATTTCATACCCCGCTGCATCCTTCATAAAAACCAAATGCATTATAGGATAAGCCATAAAAAACATACCTAGTGACGATGGAAGTGAGATAACATTTGACAATTTCACAGCCATATCTACTCTTATAATGAGTTCTCTCCTTTTCCCTAAATAAAAGGCTTCTGCAATTATTGGCACCAAAGACGCGCATAGTGCCACAGAAAGAGCTAAAGGTACATTCATCAGGGTAAATGCCTTTCCAGTCAACTGGCCATACATTACTGCTGATTGTGTTTGCGTAAATCCGGCTTTTAGAAGTTGCTGGGGTACTAAAACTGAATCTATCAATGACATAATAGTACCCACTGCAGCACCTAAAGATATTGGTAGTGCAGCCTTACCTAAATCTGATAAAATATTTTTTTTCTTTGATGTTTTTCTTACTGGCAGCTCTTTTTTCATCCTAAAATAAGTTAGCATTAAATATATACTTCCCATAACTGCACCAACTAAAGTTCCAAGTGCTGCTCCTCCAGCAGCATATTCAATTCCCTTTGGAAACAATAAATATGCAAATAAAACTCCAGCCACAACTCTTCCCACCTGTTCAACTATTTGCGAAATAGCGGTAGGTCTAACATTCTGTAGCCCTTGGAAAAATCCCCTAAAGGTACACATAACAGAAACAAAAATTGGTGCTATTGCAATTACTGTAAAAGAGTAATAGGATTTAGGATCCCATTTTAAAATAGATATAATAGGCTTTGCAAACATTATCATCAGCATAGTAACCACTGACCCTAATGTAAGCATAAAAAAAAGTGTTTGCCTTAATACCTGCCCTACTCCTTCTCTATCATTTCTAGCATTCATCTCTGCAATAAGTTTAGACATAGCTATGGGAACACCTGAAGCTAATGCCACAAACGTCATGTAAAGCGGATACGACATCTGATAGTATCCCATGCCTTCATCCTTTATAAGCGCCTGTATTGGAATTCTAAAAAATAGTCCTAAAAATCTTGCGAATATTCCTGCCAGTCCAAGTATAATTGTCCCTTTTATCAATGAATGTTTCTTCATAATATCCTCCTTATAATGCTATGTGGTAGGTAATAATTACATTCTCTGATTATAATTATTTAACTTAAGGACTTATTATTACTTATATTAAAAAAATAAAAGTATATATTACCGCAAATATGTTTCACTTTGCCTCGTAATATATACTTTTAGGTGTTTACTTTTATTGTTCCATCTGTTTTCCTAAAAAAGATGCTGCAGTTTCTGCTAATTTCAATTCTAAATTTCCAAATTTAACTTCTGCATCTGTTGATATTATTAGTACTGCCCCAATTGCATCTCCTTCTGTTATTATAGGCGCTATTACCTGAGCCTTATATTTATTTTCCATCTCATCATCATACAAGGCTATAACTTTTTCTGAGCCTTCCCCTAATAGAACAGCTTTTCTATCTTCCATTGCTTTTTCTAACTCCATGCTAACTTTTTTATCAACATACTCTTTTTTAGCACCGCCGCTTACAGATATTATGTTATCTTTATCGCATATAATTATTATATTACCTATAGTTTGCTGTAATGACTCAGCATATTCTCTAGAAAATTCACTTAATTCCCCTATAGGCGAGTATTTTTTTAAAATAACTCCACCTTCTCTATCAGTAAATATTTCAAGCGGATCTCCTTCTCGTATTCTCAGAGTTCTTCTTATTTCTTTAGGGATAACAACTCTGCCTAAATCATCTATACGTCTTACTATGCCCGTTGCTTTCATTTAAATAATTCCCTCCTTAAATAAAATCTTATATAATATACTTGCACTATTATTATCTTTCTAAAGTTGGAATTTTATGCACATTTATATATGTTTTATTTTAATATTATAAATACGAATAAAAAAAATAGAGAATACCTAAATATTAAGGTATTCTGTATAGCTTTATAAATATAAAATCTTATAGATTTTTTTCATTTTTTGTTATCTTAGCTTCTGTTTGCCATTTTGTCATGGCAGCTTTCCATGCTGCTTCTTTTTCCTGTGCTATAAGGGTTTTTTCTACTTCTGCCTTAACCGCTTCAAATTTCTTTACAGGATACTCTTCTTTTGCAATGGTTTTTATTATATGCCATCCAAATTGAGTTTGAACAGGAGCTGAAATCTTACCTACTCCTAAAGTTGATGCCGCTGCCATAAAAGTTTTATCCATTTGAGTATCATTGTACTCTACGAATCCTAAATCTCCGCCATTCTCAGCAGCAGTTTGGTCTGTACTCTTTTCTTTTGCTACCTTTGCAAAATTCTCACCAGCATCTAATCGTTTTTTAACCGCTACCGCTTCTGCTTCCGTTTTAAGTAAAATATGAGCTGCATGAACTCTGTTTGGCTTTTCTGTGTATAGTGTTAAATTACTATTGTAGTATGCTTTTTGTTTTGTCTCATCTGTTTTAACATTTTTTGTAACTTCTTTATATAATGTATCTTGAATAATACTTGGTTTTATTCTTCCTTTTAATTGCTCTTCTGTAAGGTTAGCCTGTGTTAATGCTTCCTTATACTTAGCATCTGTTCCTAAGCTTTTCTTGATTTCTGCTAATTGCTTAGCAATTTCTTCATTTAATTTGGCTTCAGTAGGCATTACTTTTAACTCATTAGCTTTATAAATTACTATTTTTTCAGTAATAAGGCCTTCTAACACCTGTTGTTTTTGCTTTGTTATTTCTGTCATAGCTTCAGCATTATCTTTATAATTTGCTCCATACTGTGTTTCAATCTGTTTCATAACAGCCGCTAATTGTTCGTCCACCTGTCCTCTAGTTACTTTAGCATCGAAAACCTTAGCTACTGTACTTTTAGCAATACCTTCAGGTGTTTTTTCAATCATATTACAACCAACTAAAGATGTAGCAAATATAGTTATCAAAGCTGCAGTTATTATCTTTTTTACATTTTTCATTATATTTCCCCCATTCTGTATGTAATATTGACATTTAAAGTTTTGTTACAATACATTACATATTAATTTTAACACATATTTATTTTATCACAAATTCACTTTATTTCAACTATACTTTTTATAAACTTAACAATCTCTATAAGAATTGAAAGAATTTCTTCTTTCTTTAAGCTTTTGTATTTATATGCAAATACTGGTTTATTTCCTAATTTAAATATGATATTTCTATTATATTTACTAACTAAGGCTTTAACTAACTCTCCATTTATTCTTTCACTCCTATCAAATTGTAATACTACCTCCTCATTCACCTCCTTAATTTCTATTATCCCAACCTGTTTTGATATAGACCTAAGATAGGCAATATCCATAAGATTAGCAACTGGTGATGGAATATCTGAAAACCTATCTTCTATTTCCTCTTGTATATCTAACATGTCCTCATGGCATTCAATAGCTGCAATTTTTTTATAAATCTCAATTTTCTGGGACTCATCCTCAATATAAGTACTAGGAATATATGCATCTATCTTAATTTCAACTGATGTCTCAATAGGTTCTACTTCCACATCACCTCTTATTTTTTTCACTGTATCTTCTAGCATCCTACAGTATAGATCATAGCCTACAGCAGCCATATGACCATGTTGAGCGGCACCCATCATATTGCCAGCACCTCTAATTTCAAGATCTCTCATTGCAATTTTAAAACCTGACCCTAGTTCCGTAAAATCCTTAATTGCTTTAAGTCTTTTTTCAGCCACTTCAGTTAATACCTTATCTTTTCTATAAGTAAAATATGCATAGGCGATTCTATTTGAACGCCCAACTCTACCTCTTAATTGATAAAGTTGTGAAAGTCCCATCTTATCAGCTTCATAAATTATCATGGTATTTGTATTTTGGATATCTATTCCTGTCTCTATAATGGTAGTACACATTAATATATCGTACTTATTCTCCATAAAATCTATCATAACAGATTCTAATTCTCTTTCTGTCATTTGACCATGTGCAATGCCCACTCTAGCTTCTGGAACTAACTTACCTATAAATGCTGCCATCTCATTAATAGTTTCTACCCTATTATACACAAAGAAAACTTGACCATTCCTAGTTAGTTCCCTGAGAATTGCATCCCTTATTAGTTGGTCATTAAACTCCACCACATAAGTTTGTATTGGATACCGCTCCTCTGGTGGTGTCTCTATTATACTTATGTCTCTAACTCCAGTAAGTGACATATGTAATGTTCTAGGAATTGGAGTGGCTGTTAGAGTGATTACATCTATATTCTTTCTTATACTCTTTATTTTTTCCTTGTGAGTAACTCCAAATCGTTGCTCCTCATCTATTATTAGTACCCCTAAATCTTTAAATTTTACATCACGCTGAATTATCCTGTGGGTTCCTATTAGTATATCCACATTTCCTTCTTTTGTAGCCTTAAGAACAACTTTCTGCTGTGCGGGTGTTCTAAATCTACTTACCATTTCAATTTTTACAGGAAAATCTGAAAATCTTTTGGTAAGATTTTTATAATGTTGCTCAGCAAGTATTGTAGTTGGCACCAAGAACGCTACTTGTTTTCCATCCATAACTGCTTTAAATGCCGCTCTAATGGCTACTTCTGTTTTACCATACCCAACGTCTCCACATATCAATCTATCCATAGGTTTATCCGATTCCATATCTTTTTTAATCTCTTCAATTGCTATTAATTGATCTGGTGTTTCATCAAATGGAAATTCTTCTTCAAATTGTTTTTGCCATACAGTATCCTTGCTATATCTATATCCTTTAAGTGTTGCTCTTGATGCATAAAGCTTTACCAAGTCCTCTGCAATATCTGCAATAGAAATTTTCACCTTATTTTTTGCCTTAACCCATTCTACTCCACCTAATTTGCTAATCTTTGGAGCTTTGCCCTCACTTCCAATATATTTTTGTACCAAATCTAATTGTTCCACTGGAACATAAAGGGTATCTCCAGAATTATAACCAAGGTCTAAATAATCTCTTTTATGACCATGAACCTCTAATTGCTTAATTCCTCTGTATACTCCTATTCCGTGATTTACGTGAACAACATAGTCCCCCAGTTTAAGTTCTGTAAAACTTTTAATTTTACTTACACCCTTTTTTTTTGCACGACTAGTAGTTTTTCTTTTTGATTGTCCAAAAACCTCACTATCTGAGATAACACATAATCTTAATTCCGGGTATTCAAATCCCTTTAATTGATTACCAAAAGTTACAATCACTTGTCCAAACTGGATTTCTAAAATACTGTCTTTATAGACACTCTCAATGCCTCTATCCCTAAGTATATCTATAAGTCTCTCCCCTCTAGTTCTTGTACCAGAAAGAATTACCGTCTTATATCCTTTAACTTTTTTATCCTTTATATCTTCAATAAGCATATCTAATTGACCATGATAATCATGAATAGTAATTTGAGAAAAAGATATTATTGACCTGGGCTTAAGTATTTTTGTACTTTTAGCAATACCATTTATTGTCATAACCTCTAAACCCTCTAAATCTTCATATATATGCTCCTTATCAATCAAAAGTCCAGCTTGCCTGGGCAGTATACTTCCTCGTTTTAAAAAATTTTGATAGTTTTCCCGAAACTCAAAATACACACTATCTAGTTTACCGAAGCATCTTTGTGCATCATCGACTACTATAAATGAGTCCTTCATGTAATCTAAAAAAGTAGAGGTAGTATCATAAAAATAAGGCATATAGCTGTCAATGGCTTCAAATCTCCAGGTTTCTTTAAGTGCTTCTAAGTTAGAATTAACTAAAGATGTTATTCTTTCAATAACTTCTTTATCTTTTTTCTTATGAAAGCTAGCTCGTATAGTGTCAAAATCACTCTTTATTTCATTGTATCCCTTTTCCATTCTTTCCTGTGTTAGTATTATTTCCTTTGCCGGGAATATATCTATTTTTTTAACCTTGTCAATACTTCTCTGAGTTTCACTATTGAAGGTCCTTATAGAATCTATTTCATCATCAAAAAGTTCTATTCTAAAAGGCAACGCAGATATAGGGGGGTATAAATCTATAATCCCTCCTCTAATAGAAAATTGACCTTTATTATCTACTCTATCTACTCTTTCATATCCACACTGAATTAACTTTTCTGAAAAATCTTTTAAATTCAATGTACTTCCTACCGATAATTTAAAAATATATTTTTGTAATAAATCTATAGGAATATAAGTAGCCGCCAAAGCTTCAATACATGTAATTATTATTTTCTTACCCTTTTCTGTAATCTTTTTCATTACCTTAAGTCTTTCCCATCGAAGGTCCCCTGATATTGCATCCGCATTATAAAAACCCACTTCTCTGGTTGGGAAATAATACACATCATTTGCATAAAAAGATAAGTCATCATATATGTTTTTAGCCTCTACATCACTATGTGTTAAAATTAATATGGATTTGTCTAATTGCTCGTACACACCATTCACTAAATAATTCTTAGCTGATTCCGAAAGCCCGTATACACCTATTGGGTATGTTTTGTCTTCTATATTTTTCAATATATTTTCAAACTGTTTGCTATCTTTCAAAGGCTTCATAAGCCCACCCAGTCTCATCTTAACACCTCTCACTCACTGCATAAATATATAATAATATTTTAATAATAATTTTATTTAAGCAATAAAACCATTAAATTCGTTCATAGCTTCAGTACATCCCTTTGCTATTAGAGTTTCAACAGCTTTTATGCCAGCTTCAAAGGTCTTTTCTACGAGTATTCGATCCTCACTAGAGAATCGTCCTAAAACATAAGGTATTAATGACCTTTCTGGTTGTCCTACACCTATTTTTATTCTCGGAAATATATCTGAATTCATATTACTAATAATACTTTTTATCCCATTATGACCCCCAGCACTACCTTTACTTCGTATTCTTAATTTGCCTACATCCAAACTAATATCATCATATATTATGATGATATTTTCACTGAGAATTTTATAAAAAGAAGCGGCTTCTCTTACACTCTCCCCACTTAAATTCATATATGTATTAGGTTTTAATAGGATTACTTTTTCGCCTGCTATATTAGTTTCACCACACATGCCTTTAAATTTTATCCTATTAACCGAAATATTATACTTACCTGCCATTAAATCAATTACATCAAATCCTACATTATGTCTCGTATGTCTATATTCATCTCCTGGATTTCCAAGTCCAATTACCAAGTACATTATTGCCTCCAAATTTTATTATGTTTAAGCCATATATCTAGCACATAATTATTTTTTATTTTATTTCTAATATTATACTAAAAAAATATTTAAATCCATAAATTTATATAAAAAATTAGTTTTATATAGAATATACCATGTACTATATATTTTTCTTGTAGGTCAGCTTTTAAAAAACAACTAGTTATCATGCTTGCTGTTTTTCAGGAACCTAACCTATATACATGTTAAAATTATGTTAATTATATTATTAACATATTTCTTTTTTTTAGTACTTAATGCGTATTTTTTTGGAACAAGTTTTAATGAGCCTTTAATTCAGAGAGAATTATACTAATGCCTTTAATTTTACCGTCTCTCCAAATCTTACAGGATAAAGTCCCTCCAACCTTGTAACTTTCCAGCACCTTACTTAAATCCTCCATGTTTTTAACACTCTTTCCGCCTATTTCGGTTATAATGTCAGTAGGCATAATGCCGGCTACAGCAGCGCCACTCTCTCGTACAACATCTTGCACATACACACCCTCTACACCATCATCGCCCACCGAAATTGCAGTTCCTCCATAAATACCTAAAGCTGGTCTAATAACTTTACCATAGGTCATCAGATCATCAATAATTTCTTTAGCTTCATTTGTACTAATAGCAAAACCCGTTCCTTCACTTCCAATAACCGAATTAATTTTAAAACTATTTATACCAACAACTTCCCCATAGCTGTTGCACAATGCTCCACCACTATTCCCCGGATTTATTGCCGCATCAGTTTGTATTACTTTATATATAGTTTGTTCCCCAGTTTTTTTATTAACTATATTAATTCTTCTATCTAGTGCACTTATAATTCCAGCAGTAACACTTCCTGAAAACTGATCTCCCAGTGGATTACCAATGGCAATGGCTAAATCACCCACCTTAAGCTTTGAGGAATCTCCAAATTTTGCAATAGGTAAGTTATTAGCTTCAACTTTTATAACCGCCAGATCCGATATAGCATCACTTCCTACAACTTTTGCTTTCAAGACGTTATCATTACTCAGCTTTACTTTTATTTCTGTTGCACCTTCAACCACATGGTAGTTAGTAATAATAAACCCATCACTTTTATATATAATTCCTGAACCACTTTCTTCTGGAGTATCCCATAACCCTCCTTCTTTATTACTTATGCCAACTACTGCTGGTGATACCTTTTGAGAAACCTTCCAAATAGGATTTTCTGCTATTCCTTGAAGGCTGTTACTAAGAGTACTTGGGCTAGCATCTACCCCTTTATCTTTATTAACTACATACTGAGCTGTAATTCCGCCAGAAAGAGATGCTATTAGTATAAAACTAACTACTTTTAAAAATGATTTAACATGACTTTTTTTATTGCTTTTTCTAAATTTAATTTCACCAAAGATATCATTACCAGACTCTGCATTTTTCCACATAGCATCTTCTATTTCTTCACGTGATTCATATTTATTCTTATTACCCATAACATCACCCCCTAATGGTTATAATTAAATCATGCAGTATCTTATTTTACTTTCATTAATGTAAACGTAAAGCAAACACCATTTTCCTTATTTTCAACCCATATATCTTCCTGCAATTGGGTTATTATATTTCTCACTATAGATAATCCAAGCCCAGTACTTTCTTTAGCTGTTCTTGCTTTATCTGCTTTATAAAATCTATCCCAAATATGAAGTAGATCTTCTTCTGCTATTTTAGGGCCATCATTGAAGACAGAAATGAAGGCTTTTTTTCCTTTAGTTTTTGAACTGATTTTTATTTTACCGCCAGTGTTTACATATTTTATTGAATTATCTAATAAATTTGTAATCACTTGAACTAACCTATCCTTGTCTCCCGCTACAAATAAATTATCCTCATCAAAGCAGACATCTACAGAGGCCCTTTTTTCTTTGATTTTTGTTTCATAATTTATAACTGTAAGTCTAATTATTTCGTTAATATCTACTTCCATGATTCTTAAACTAAACTCCCCTGCTTCAATGGCAGACATATCAAGCAAGTCATTTACAAGTCTAGTTAATCTTTGAATTTCTTCATAGGCAATAGACAAATAGTATTTTTCCTTCTCTTGTGGAATTACACCATCTAGTATTCCGCTAATAAATCCTTTAATTGAAGTTATAGGAGATCTAATCTCATGGGATACATTGGATATAAATTCACGCCTATTCTTCTCGTTTTTTTCTATGGAATCAGCCATAAAATTAAAGGATTGAGCAAGTTCCCCTATTTCATCATCTGATTTCAAATAAACTCTCTTATCTACATCTCCATTAGATATTTTTCTAGCTACAGAATTAATCTCTGCTAAGGGCTTTATTATTATTTTTTGTGAAAAATAATATATAACTATACAAGAAAGTATTATTGCAAAAATTGAGGATATCCAAATTATTTCGTAAACCCTTTTTAAGGATTGACTTAATTCTTCAATTGAGTTGTATAATATTATAGAGCCCTTATATGTACCCGAATCCATTATGGGAGTACCGTAAACTCTCACCGCTTTATCAAATATTCCAGCATAGGGTCCTGTAACCTCAAAAGTGTTACCAAGTCTAAGCTGCTCTAGTTCCTTTGCAAATACCTGCTTTCCCATAAATTCCTTATGGTCTTTATTAGATACAGCATAAACAAACCCTGAGCTATTTGTAAGCCAAATATCCGACTTAATATAATCACCAATTATTGTTATTATATCATTCACTTGCTGCGAGGTAACCTCCCCTGCCATATACTTCTTAGCATAATCTTGTATCATATTGGAGTTACTTAAAAATTGGTCTTTCCGCTCATCGAAAAAATAATTTTGGAACCAATAAGATAAAAAAGAAGCAATAATTATAAGGCTCATAGATATTATAATAGTATAGGTGGCTAGCATCTTGGGAAACAGCCCTTTTTTAACCATTTATTTCACCTCAAATTTATATCCTACTCCCCAAACTGTCTCGATTTGCCAATTTGGCCCCCCTTGAAGCTTTTCTCTTACCCTTTTAACATGTACATCTACAGTTCTAGAGTCACCTGGATAATCGTATCCCCAAACCTCACATAGTAACTGTTGCCTAGTAAAAACCCTATTCTTATTAAGAGCTAAATAATGTACTAATTCAAATTCTTTAGGTGGCATTTTTACTTCTTCACCTTTATAAGTAACATTATAAGAATTAATATCAATTTCTAAATCCTCAAAATTTAAAACTTCTTTACCACCATTATCTAAGTTGTAACGCCTAAGCACAGCCTTGACTCTTGCAATTATTTCTTTTGGCTCAAAAGGCTTTACTACATAGTCATCAGCTCCCAGTTCTAGCCCTAATACCTTATCAAAGGTTTCTCCTTTAGCCGTAAGCATAATAACCGGTGTTTCGTGTTCTTTTCTTATCCATTTTAGAACATCTATACCATCAATATAAGGCAACATTATATCCAGCAATACCAAATCTGGTTTATAACTTAAAAATGCTTCCTGCGCAGCCCTACCATCATGTACTACTTTTGTTGCATATCCTGAATTTTCAAGATACATCTTAATTACCTCAGCAATATTTTTATCATCATCAACTATTAATATTTTTCCTATAGTTCCTTCCATATCCTTACCTCCAACTTATTTTTCTATTATTTCAATCTATTATTCTCGTATATTTTTTTCTCTGCTACTTTTCTGTTCTTCACTTTTAAAAGGACTAGCCAATCTGACTAGTTTATTTTTATTGAGCTTTCTAGTAACAATTCATTTTAGAAATAATTTATCTTATCACTAATTTATCATACTTTAATGTTAACTAATCAGTTTTTATAAAAATGTTACAAATTATTCACTGTTATACACCGTTAATTTGCATTTTTTACACATACGATGCTTATATTCAGTATAAACCTTTTCTCTCTATTATATAAATAATTTTAAATTTTAATGGAACAAAAAAATAGTGATGCTCAACTATAAAAATAATTGAGCATCACTATTTTAAAATATGTATCTATAAATCAGATTCTTCCTCAAATAATTTACTTACAGAGACATCCTCGTATATTCTCTTTATAGCCTCTGCCAAAATTGGTGCTACGGATAATGTAATGAACTTATCACAATGTTTATCCTCTGGCAAATCAATGGTATTTAATATTATTAATTGTTTTATTACTGAGTCATTTATTCTTTGAATAGCAGGCCCAGATAATACTCCATGACTGCAACAAGCATAAACATCCTTTGCTCCTAGTTTAACTAGTGCATTAGCCCCGTTAGTAATAGTTCCAGCAGTATCTATCATGTCGTCCATCATAATACAGGTTTTTCCCTTAATATCACCTATAACATTCATAATCTCAGAAACATTAGCCTTTGGTCTTCTCTTATCAATTATAGCTATTGATGCATGCAATTTATCTGCAAATTTTCTTGATCTAGCAACACTTCCAAGATCTGGCGCTACTACAACTACATCATCTCTATCCTTAAATCCATTTTGAATGTAATATTTTGCAAGTATAGGGGTTCCCATTAAATTATCAACAGGAATATTAAAATAACCTTGTATTTGAGCTGCATGTAAATCCATAGTAAGTACTCTATCAGCTCCTGCAGTTGTTATAATATCTGCCACAAGTTTCGCTGTTATTGGATCTCTAGCTTTTGCTTTTCTATCTTGCCTTGCATATCCATAATATGGTATTACAGCTGTTATCCTTCCTGCTGAAGCTCTCTTAAAGGCATCAATCATAATAAGTAATTCCATTAAATTGTCATTTACTGGTTCATTAGTTGATTGAACAACAAACACATCAGCGCCTCTAACAGTTTCATGAATATTAACAGATATTTCACCATCACTAAAAGTTGTAACATTTGAATCTCCAACTTTTAGCCCTAGTATTTCAGCTATATCTGCGGCTAATTTAGGATTTGAATTCCCTGTAAAAATTTTAATATTTTTGCCGTGGTTTATCATCTGTAATCCTGATTTTCAAAATAATATAAAAATATATTTAAGTATACTTTATATCAATTTTCATTCCATACACTAAATAGAATGGTAGTATCATAATATTTAACCACTAATTTACATTTTATGTGCATTTAGCAGTATATAAATATCGATTTTACTACAAAAATCAGTTTTCCACCTCCCTTTATATTTTACTTATTAGATATTGTACTTTATGCCTTATTTATTATGTCCTTTTTTCACTACCCAATTCTCAATGTTTCTCTGCCTTGCTCTAGCTATGGCCAAAGCATTCTCAGGAACTTCATTTGTGATTGTAGATCCAGCTGCAATGTATGTATTATCATTAACTTTTACAGGTGATACTAAGTTAGTATTACATCCTATAAATGCATTATTGCCTATTATCGTTTTAAATTTTGATATTCCATTATAATTTACAACTACAGTTCCGCAACCAAAATTACAGCCACTTCCAACCTCTGCATCACCTATATAGGTAAGATGGGATACCTTTGTATTATCTCCAATAATTGATTTTTTAATTTCAACAAAATCTCCTATTCTAGCATGTTTCCCGATATTACTTTCTGGTCTAATATACGCATATGGACCAACTGTGGTACATTCGCCTACCTTACTTTCAATTATTACAGAACTCTGAACTGAAACTCCATTTTCAATAGTACTATCAACGATTCTATTATTCTGATAAAGAACACAGTTTTCTTTAATAATTGTGGTACCTTGTAGTATATTGCCTGGATATATAATAGTATCTTTTCCTATTTCCACTTCTAAGTCAATATAAGTGTTATTAGGATCCATTATCGTAACTCCATTTTCCATGTGTTTTCTATTAATTCTTATTTTCATAATTAATTCTGCATCTGCAAGCTCAACTTTAGAATTAACAGCAGTAATTTCTTCCACTGGTACATCAAAAGCTCCAACCTTAAACCCTCCACTTTTCAAAATACCAATAACATCTGTTAAATAGTATTCCTCTTGTGCATTATTATTATTTAATCTATCTAAACTATTAAGTAATTCTTTTATATTAAAGCAGTACATTCCTGAATTTATTTCTTTAACTAATAATTCTTCCTCTGTACAATCTTTAAACTCAACTATTTTTTCAACCTCATTGTTTTCATTTCTAATTACTCTTCCATATTTTGCAGGGTCATCCATCTTTGAAGTTAATATGGTAGCTTTAAACTCCCCTTTTTGATGATATTGTAACATTTCCCTAACGGTATTTTCAGTAATCAGCGGACCATCTCCAACAAATATTGCTACGATGCCATCATTACCCTCTAAGAATTCTTTTGTACACATTACTGCATGTCCTGTCCCTAACTGATCTTTTTGAAGGGAGTAATTAACTTTTCTACTTTCTGTTGCTTCTTTAACCGTCGAAGCTCCTCTTCCAATTACCACATCAACCATTTCAATATCAGCACTTCTCATAGTGTCAATAACATGGTTTATCATTTCTTTACCACAAACTTTATGCAGAACCTTAGGAGTATTAGAGTTCATTCTTTTCCCTTCACCAGCAGCTAATATTATAGCGCATTTATACAAATAAAACACCTCTTTATACAAAAATTCGACACATACAAACATTATATCTTATATTATATTCAATTAAAACACTTCTTATAGTATATTTTATATTATATTTAATTGCAACCAGACTTCTCACTTTTTATATACTTTCTTTCAAAAAAACAAAAAGGGTTTTCACCCTTTTTATTTTTCTAAATTTTCTTCTACCTTTTCTTCTACTTTTTCTACCGCCTTTACTACAGGCTCTTCACTTTTTACTTTCTCATACTCTTCCAAAATAGCTGTCTGAATCTTCTCTCTTGTTCCAGTATTTATTGGGTGAGCTATATCCTTGAATTCTCCATCCGGAGTTTTCCTACTCGGCATAGCAATAAAAAGTCCGCTTTGTCCTTCTATAACCTTAATATCATGAACAACAAATTCATTGTCAAAAGTTATTGATACAATCGCTTTCATTTTACCCTCTGTAGCTATTTTTCTAATTCTAACATCTGTAATTTCCATACACTCCACCTCCAAGTTGCTTTATATTGCGTTATAATTATACTATTTCTCTATAACTTAGGTTTTTCCTTCTTAAATTGTAAAAAAATATTAAATCTTTTGAATATTATGCTTTTTCGAAGAATTTTGATGGAGTTAGCTCAGATTTACCTTCTATACTTATTCCCTTAAATTGAATAATCGATATGTACTCCTCAATTAATTTATGCCCACTTTCAACATTATCCATGAAAACTCCAATTCCTAAAAGTTCACTTTCAAACTCTTTAAGCAAATTAATTATGCCTCTTGCAGTGCCTCCAGCTTTCATAAAATCATCTATAAAAATACATTTACTTCCTTTCTTTATAGAGTTTCTTGTAAGGGACATAGTTTGAATTCTATTGCTAGAACCGGACACATAGTTGATACTAACAGTACTTCCTTCAGTAACCTTAGGATCACGCCTTACAATAACTAATTGAACCCCCAGCATCTTTGCCACTTCGAAGGCTAGTGGTATTCCTTTAGTCTCTACAGTTACAACATAATCAATGTGTAACTCATTAAAAGCAGATGCAAGAATTACTCCTGCTTTATGCACAATTTCTGGATTATACATAATATCAGTCATATATATAAAATTCCCTGGTATTACTCTATCCTTATGGCTTAAAACTTCACATAGTTCCTCAGCAAATATTCTACTTTCAGGCCTTGAGACTCCACAAATATACCTTACCCCACCAGCTGCGCCTGCAACTGTTTCTATTTTTCCCATAGATAGCATGCTCAAAGTTTCGCGAACAATAACAATATCTTCGCTAATTGTAGATTTAGCTGCATTAAATAACTCTGTAAAGTTTTTTAAATTTATTATCTTGTTAGGATTTTCCGTTAATATTTTAGTAATACCTGTAACTCTTTGATTTCTACTATATTTATTCACTATATATCACCCATATCTTTATTTTGCGAATTTTATCGATTAAATTTTAATTATCATTCGTAATTTTATTGTAAATCTTTTTTGCCACTATTACAATGCTTATCGAACTAATTTCAAAACATTGTGGTTATTTCATATAAACTGTTTATTCATAATCAATATTTTATTGATTATTTTTATTTTTTACAATTTATAATCTCATATTGTGTGCGTTTTAAAAATATTATTCGTTTTGTGTGTTGTTTTTATATGATGTTGTATATAATTAAAAGAAGGTCTTAAGCCACTGAAAAAGACTTTCATACTGATTTAATATTTATTTTAGTGTGCCTTATATTGATTACTTTGTTATAATCAATACTATGTATTCTGCATATCCTAAATAGGTGTAATAATTTTTAAGGAGTTGATATAATGTCTTTTGATTTTATAAAAGATAAAAACAAGAAGATTCATTTTATAGGAATCGGCGGTATAAGCATGAGTGGCCTTGCTGAAATACTTATAAAAAACAATTATAAGGTTTCTGGGTCAGACATGCAGTCATCACATATAACAGATAAACTTAGTAAAAGTGGTGCTGAAATTTATATAGGCCATAATGGTGATAACATAGGTGATGCAGATTTAGTTGTTTACACTGCTGCTATTTCTCCTGAAAATCCTGAATATATTAAGGCTGTGGAGTTAAATCTACCTTTAATGGATAGAGCTGAATTTTTAGGTCAAATTATGAAAGGACATAAATATAATGTAGCTGTAGCTGGAACCCATGGTAAAACTACCACAACTTCCATGATTGCTCACATAATTTTAAATGAAGATGTAGACCCTACCATATTGGTAGGTGGAGAACTGGATGCTATAAGCGGTAATGTTCTAGCTGGAAATAGTGATTATTTTATTACTGAAGCCTGTGAATATAAGGCCTCATTCTTAAAATTCTTTCCCTATATAGGGGCAATAACAAATATAGATGCAGATCACCTAGATTACTATAGAGACATAAACCACATTAAAGATACCTTCAAGAAATTTATTGATCTTATCCCTAAGGAAGGCTATTTAATTACATGTATTGAGGATGAAAATGTTAAAACTATTCTCCACAACTATGAATACAAATGTAATATAATTACTTATGGTCTTAATGAAGGAATACTTCAAGCTAAAAATATTAGCTATAACGAGTCAGGTTGTGGTACCTTTGATGTGTATAAAGAAGGACTTCTACTATTCCAAATAAAGCTTAATGTACCCGGCCTTCATAATGTTTTAAATGCTCTTGCAAGTATAGGAGCTTCCCTGTGCCTTAATTTTTCTAAAGCCTCAATTATTTCTGGGCTTTCTAGTTTTAGGGGTACCCATAGAAGATTCGAACTAAAGGGAACTAAAGATGGTGTTACTGTTATTGACGATTATGCTCATCATCCTACAGAAATTAAAGCAGCTTTAAGTGCTGCAAAAAATTATCCTCACAATAAAATTTATTGTGTTTTTCAACCACATACTTATTCAAGAACCATAAGCTTATTTGAAGATTTTTCAAATTCTTTTTATGACATAGACAATTTAATCCTCGCAGATATTTATGCAGCTAGAGAAAAAGATACAGGGGTAATAAATTCCGATATGCTCGGCGATAGAATAAGAGAGAAGAATGTAAATTGCATAAATCTTCATAACTTCGCTGAAATTGTTCAATATCTAAAGAACAATTTAAAAGAGGGAGATTTGCTTCTTACAATGGGCGCAGGAGATGTATTTAAGATAGGGGAAATGTACTTAAAATAATAAAATTTATTTTTTTCCAAATTTAGTATTGACATACATTGTCAAATAAAGTATTCTTAAAAAGTAACCAAATGAAAAAACTGTTAATAATTTTAAATTTGAAAAGGAGGTAGTCATCATGATAAATAAAAAAATGTATGCTAATGCCAACGTTACATCTAATTGTATTACATTCAGCAATATTTTTATGTCTAAAATTATATATGATAGCTCTACCTTAATGAAAATTATCTTTTCATAATTGTTTATCTTTATTAAAGTATTTTATGAAATTATAAACATTGGTCATGGGCTACTCGCCCATGACCTTTTTATATGAATTAATTTATTATGTTTGCATATTGATGCAGCATAAGATTAATGATTTTTTAAGTCATGGATATCTCCATGGCTTTTTTATGTTAACTAATCACATAAGTGATTAATTATAAATATCAAAAACAAATAAAGGGAGGAATTACATTGTACACATCAAAAGGTTTAACAAAATCAAAATCTATTTTAGGAGGAATCACTATGGGGTTTACATTCTTTAAAAGTAGAGTTCTACACAGTCGTTATCGGCGAAAGCCATTATATTTAAGCAATAATTGCCATAACAATGCCTTATATTATTTTATGATATTAAATAAACGTGTCTAATCTTGTAGCATTGTGCCACTGATAATTATGATTTATATATTATATAAATGCCTTAAATATTTTCAGAAATAGAGTAATTTCTATTTCTGAAAATATACTAATCAAAACTGACCATTTAAAGGAGGCGACATTTTTATGAAACGAATTTTAAAATATGTTACAAAATACAAATTCTTTATTATTATAGCTACTATTGCAATGTTAGTTAGCATAGCACTTGACATGTTTAATCCTTATTTAGTAAAAATTATGATTGATAAAGTTCTACGAAATAGTGAATATAATCTTCTAAACTTTGTGTTAATATCCCTTGCTGGAATTACTCTCACTCGTTCAATACTTGGATATATTAGAGAATACAGCTTAGACTATTTATCCTCTAAAGTAAGCATAGATTTAAAGACAGAACTATTTGATCATATTCAAAGTTTACCATTTGAATATTTTGACAGCATGAACACTGGTGAACTTATGTCAAGAATGGGTTCTGACGTAGATAATGTATGGAGGTCCATTGCTTTTGGAATAGGCCTTGCTATAGAGCAGGTAATTTATTTTCTAGCTGCCTCTGTACTTATATTTCGTATGAACTGGAAACTTGCACTGGTAACTCTTATAACTATGCCTCTTATTGGCTATATAGCAATGAAGCTTGAGAAAGAAGTTGGGCAGGCTTATGGCGACATAAGTGATCATAATGCAGTTTTAAACACCACAGCTCAAGAAAACATTGCTGGTGTAAGGCTTGTAAAAGCTTTTGCTAGAGAGAGACATGAGACCTTAAAGTTTTTAAACCACAACAGAACAAATTATGATCTAAATATGAAACAAACTAAGATATGGAGTAAACATTTCCCTATGATAGAGTTCTTATGTAACATATCGGTTCTGGCCGTAGTATGTGTTGGTGGAGTGCTAGTAATTGGGAAAAGCCTATCTATTGGTGAATTGGTTGCTTTTAGCCAATATGTGTGGATGCTAATTTGGCCTATGAGAATGATAGGTTGGCTTACAAATATTATAACTCAAGCAAATACTTCTGCTAAAAAAATCTTTGATATAATGGATGTTAAACCGGAAATTAAAGATAAAGATGATGCCTTACGTATGCCTTTAATTAAAGGCACCATAAAATTTGAAAATGTGTCTTTTAAATATAATGAAAATTATATATTGGAAAATATAAATTTAGAGATACCTGCCGGAAGCACTGTGGCAATAATGGGCACAACAGGTTCTGGCAAAAGCTCTCTTGTAAATCTTATAGGCAGATATTATGATATTTCCAAAGGCTGCATTACTGTAGATGGCAATGATGTTCGTGATATATGCCTCCATGATTTGAGAAGTAAAATGGCTGTAGTCCATCAAGATACCTTCTTGTTTTCAGAGAGTATTTATGAAAATATTCGTTTTGGAAACCTTGAAGCCTCACCTATACAAATAAAAAAAGCTTGCACGGATGCCTGCGTGGAGGAATTTCTAGGCAGTCTACCCGATGGCTATGAAACAATTATCGGAGAAAGAGGACTAGGGCTTTCCGGCGGTCAAAAACAAAGACTTTCTATTGCAAGAGCGCTAGTTAAAGACTCTAGCATCCTAATACTAGATGATGCCACTTCAGCCCTAGATATGGATACTGAATACAATCTTCTTAAGAATCTTCACAATAGAAATAACAAACAAACTACTTTTATAATTGCACATAGAATATCTGCAGTCAAAAATGCTGATATGATTCTATTCCTTGAGGATGGTCATGTGGCGGAAATAGGAAATCACCAGACTCTCCTTGAAACGAGAGGAAAGTACTATGATGTGTACAATCAACAATTTAAAGACTTTATTGACCTAGAAGGGGTGGTAGTATAATGGCTAGAAATTCAACACAGCAAGATGAACAGTTTGAAGAAACTTCAAAGGGAAAATTAATGATAAGGATATTTAGTTATCTAAAACCTTTTAAATTAAAAGTCGTTTTAGTTATTCTGCTTATGATACTCGTCATGGTATGTTCTCTACTAAACCCTTATATTTTAAAGCTTGCCATAGACAAATATATAGGGACCTCTAATATACGAGGCCTTGCACAAATTGCTGGATTTATGTTAGTTTTCAATGTAATATCCCTCATTGCCTCTCGAATAAGAATTAATATTATGGCGTCGGTTACTAACTCTGCACTACTGAATATAAGGCAAGAATTGTATACTCATATTCAGAAACTATCCTTTACCTTTTTTGATAACAGACCCGTTGGAAAAATACTTGCAAGAGTTATTGGAGACGTAAGTTCTCTGCAAGATCTATTTGATAATAGTGTAACTAGCTTTATCCCTGAAATCTTGACTCTTGTGTTTGTAACAATTATTATGTTTTCTATGAATATTAAATTAGCTCTAATTTCAATCTCATTCCTACCAGTGCTAGTTATTTGCCTTTTTTCTATAGAGATATTTTCTAGAAAGCGTTGGCAAATATATAGAGCCAAACGGTCTAATCTTAATGCCTTTACTCATGAAGATTTCTCTGGCATAAGAATAGTTCAATCTTTTGCCACTGAAGACAAAACCTCTAAAACCTTTGTAAACTATGTTAGCGATATGATGAATTCCTTTCTGAAGGCTGTTAGGTTAAATGATTTATTTTGGCCCATGGTGGAATTATCTTGGGGGGTTGGAAGTCTACTCGTATACTGGTATAGTGTGCCTCTTATAAAATCAAAAGCCTTAACTATTGGTGAACTGGTTGCCTTTACTGCATATATTTCAATGTTTTGGAGACCTATTATGAATATCAGTAATTTTTACAATACGTTAATAACAAACTTTTCTTCTGCGGAAAGAATCTTTGAAATACTAGATATCAAGCCAGATATCATAACTATTGATAAGGCTATAAAAATGCCTAAAATAAAAGGCGATGTTGAATTCAAAAATGTAGTTTTCAGCTATGATAATGATGTTTCTGTATTAAATAATGTAAGCTTTAAAATAAAAGCTGGAGAAACTATAGCTTTAGTAGGACCTACCGGGGCTGGTAAAACTACAATAATAAACTTAATTAGTAGATTTTACGATGCTGACAGTGGAGAGGTTTTAGTAGACGGTAAAAATGTGTCTCATGTTGATATTGAATCTCTCCGAAGTCAAATGGGAATAATGCTACAAGATACTTTTCTCTTCTCTACTACTATTATGGAAAATATTCGTTATGGAAAATTAGATGCCACAGATGCGGAAGTAATAGCCTGCGCTGTTGCAGTTAACGCAGATTCTTTTATCATGAAGTTAGATAATGGTTATGCTACGGATGTAAATGAAAGGGGATCTAGACTTTCTGTTGGTCAAAGGCAGCTTATATCATTCGCTCGCGCACTCCTTGCTAACCCAAGAATATTAATACTAGATGAAGCTACTTCAAATATTGATACCACCACAGAAAGGCTTGTACAAAAGGGCATTAAAAAACTCCTATTTAATAGGACTTCCTTTGTTATAGCACACAGACTATCAACTGTAAGAGATTGTGATAAGATAATGGTTATAGATGATGGAAGAATAGTAGAGGGTGGAACTCATGCTCAACTTATAAATTTAAAAGGATTATATTACGATCTCTATATGTCTCAATATAAATTTTTGAATGAAGGGGCTTAAGGGCGCTTACAATTGAGATCTAATGATTAACAATTAAGATAAAGCCAATACTTCTAATTATTGAAATTATAGAAACAGCAAGCTTACCCTTTAGGAAAACTTGCTGTTTTTTTACTTACAAATACTTTAAAATATCTACTAGTTCAAATTTATTATAGTCTCGCACAAGATTTTGAAGTACTTTGCAATGGCCAGCTCCATAAATAACCAATATTCTATCTCCAGATTCCGCTATACTTTGTAGGTTTCCTAAAATATATAAATTTCTTCTATACCACTGGGTAAGCATGTCTACCCCATAATAAGTATCTATTGACCTTACTTGAGCCAAATGTAAATATAAATTACTATGCTCATTTAAAATTCGCTTGGGATCATTAAGATGTCTTAGAATTTCTCTAACAGTATTATTTTTTATAAATTCCTTTTCCCTTATCCCATATTCCTTTATTATCCTCATAAACTTCTCATAAAGCTGTGGTAAATTCTTTTCAACATATTCAAATAACTCCTCTGGTAAATCTACTGGATAATCTATAGGATAAATTTTACTATGATTAAACATTTGTCCCAGCCTAAATCCTAATTGAACGATTTCACTCCTATAACTTATTGTTTCATTATACAAATAAGAATTATTTTGGCAATACCTTGAATAAACCTCATTTAGCTCCTTTTCTTTCCCATTATTTAATTCCACTGCAATTTTATTTGGCTTAAATTGAGATAGCTTTTGTACAACTTCTTTAATCTCATCTTGCTTTTTATCAACGGTAATATCTCCTACTTCAAGATTAATTAAATGCTGTCCAAAATTTTCAAAATTGTAGGTTCCTAGTATTAGTATTTTTGCCTTCGCCCCCATGAATATCCTCCTACTATATATTAATTTCTATTTCATGTGGATTATATATTATACCTGTGCCGCATAGCTCTGACCATATGGAATTTCTGGAGCAACCCATATTACCTCACCCATACTCTGATTTATCTTTTCACAAAATAGTCTTGGCGAATAAATATCTGTACCTAAGGGCAAATGATGTCCATGTGCTTCCACTGATCCTATTGGAATAATTACTGTATTGATTATTTTACTATATTTTTTAAAATCATCAGAAGTATATTCTATTATATGCATAAATTCTTTTTAGTGAGAGAGGTTAAGTACCCTAAGCTCACTAAATATTCACTTCCTTTCTAGCAATAATAATATAAAGGCTTTGCCTTTCATATGTAATTACCTTATGGTAAATTTCTTAGAAGGAGAGCTTTCTTTCCCACTGACTTTCATATCTACAAAAAACTCTCTTGCTCTTACTTCTATGTATGTTTCTTTATAATCCATTTCAAAGTTTGCCATAGTAGAATGAATCCCACTGTCATTTAAAAAGTGTACCGTACATATATTATTATCTTCTATAGTACAAAATCTAATAAGTATGCTTTTAACTGACGGAAATTGCACTCTAGACACCATATATTTAGGAGGATTGCATAAATACAGATTTACGCAGCTAAAATTTATTGGAATTATTAAATCAAGGTCATACTCATTCTTTTGTATTTGCCTTACTTCAAAATCACTAATTACTTTTAGGTTACTTTTTTCATAAATCATAGGTGCCTCCGATAAAAGATTCAATATAATTATTTTATTACAATATTATATCATATTCATTTTAATATTTCTTAATTCTCATCTTCTTATCTTACCAACAAATTATATACGCAAAAATAATTTTTATTACTTGAAAATAGTTATTGATACAACTATAATATAAATAAATAAATAAATAATAGTAATTAATGTGTACATTTATATTATAAAAAATTTGGAGGTATTATTATGAGTATAAAAATTAAAATTTTCTCCGACTATATTTGACCCTTCTGTTATGTCGGCAAAGGTATTGTCGAAAAGCTAGAAAGTGAATACGACCTGGATGTGGAATGGTTAGGACTAGAAATACACCCCGAAACTCCTTCCAGCGGTGTAAGCCTTAACGAAAAATTTAGCAAATCTAATTTAGATAGTATGCTAAAAAACCTTAATCACTCGGGCTCTCTTTATGGAATTAACTTTGGAAAATTAGAAAGAATGCCTAACTCCCATAATGCTTTAGAGGCTGCAGAATTTGCTAGGTCCCACGAAAAGTTAAAAGAGTATCATTCTTCATTAATGGATGCTTACTTTAGAGATTTAAAAGATATCGGTGATTTAGATGTGCTTTCCGACTTAGGCAAAAATTTAGGCCTAAATAAAGAAGAACTTATTGATGCTGTTAAAAACAGGAACTATGAAACTATTTTAAATAATAGCGCTAATGATGCACATAGTATGGATATTAATAGCACTCCTACTTTTATAATAAATGATAAATACTCAGTAGTTGGTGCACAACCTATAGAAGAATTTAGAAAGATATTAGATAAAATTAAATAAAATGATAAGCCTTGCAAAATGCAGGGCTTATTATTTTATGCTATTTCATAAGTTTCTTTAATAGTTTAATCTTACCACTATATGGTGCATATCTTATTTTAACATCTAATAGATTGCTTTTTTTGGTAACACTTTTTTTATGTGAAAAAACATCATAGCTTCCTTTTCCATGATAAGCATTCATACCACTAGCACCTACTCCGCCGAAAGGTAAATATGGCGATGCTACATGCATAATTGTATCATTTATGCATCCTCCACCATAAGAAATTCTATCTATAATCCTCTCTTGGTGCTTTTTATTATTAGAGAAGAGATATAATGCTAGAGGTTTAGGCCTTGAATTAACCATTTCTATAACCTGCCCTAAATCATCAAATTCTAAAATTGGCAGAATAGGTCCAAATATCTCATCTAGCATAATAGGATCATTCCAAGTTATATTATCAATAATAGTTGGTGCAATATATTTTTCCGCCCTATTATATTCCCCCCCAGTTACAATTTTACCGCCACCTAATAATCCTATAAGCCTATCAAACTGTCTTTTATTTATAATCCTTGGAAAATCATTGCTCTTTTCTGGATTTTCACCAAAAAACTCCACAATGCACTCCGCCATTTCGGTTATAAGTTTTTCTTTAACACTTTTGTGTACTAATATATAATCTGGTGCAACACAAGTTTGTCCTGCATTTATAAATTTTCCCCAAGCTATTCTTTTTGCTGCTAGCTTTATATCAGTGTCTTTATCCACAATGCAGGGGCTTTTTCCACCCAGTTCTAATGTTACTGGAGTAAGATGTTTAGATGCAGCCTCCATCACTATTTTACCAACAGGTACACTACCCGTGAAAAATATGTAATTAAATGCCTCTTTCAAAAGTGCCTCCGAAGACTCCTTCCCACCATATGCTTCAACCACACAAACGAATTCCTCAGAAAAGCTCTCTTCAATGATTTTTATAATTACTTCAGTAGTCTTTGGAGCATTTTCAGAAGGTTTTAACATAGCACAATTACCTGCAGCTATGGACCCAATTAAGGGTGATATTAATAGTTGGAACGGATAATTCCAAGGTGAAATAATTAAACTAACCCCATAAGGCTCTGAATAAATATAACTTGAAGATAAAAAATGCGTTAATGGAGTTCTTACTTTTTTAGTTTTTGCCCAAGACTTTAAATGCTTTATAGCAAAATTTATCTCTTCTAAAATTATTCCAATTTCAGTAGCATAGGCTTCAAACTCAGATTTATGCAAATCAACCCATAGAGCCTCCAATATTTGTTTCTCGTTATTTTTAATAGACTTTTTTAGGGCACACAATTTTTCAATACGAAAATCTAAATTTCTTGTGGCTCCAGAATCAAAATATTTCCTTTGCTTTTCTAAAGTTCTCTTTATCTTACTCATTTTTCACTACTCTCCCCCTAATATTTTCTTTTATGCATATTTAAGTTTTACTCATAAGGTGTTTTTTTGGTTCCCATAACTAAACTCTATATTTTTGTTTTTTCTATTAAGCATAGTTTAGTCTTTTTCATTTCATTTGACAATCATTATTGATTTAGAAAACAATTTTTAAAATTACATGATCTAACATCATTAAAATACTCAACTTATGTGAATACTTTATTTATATAATTTAGTTTCAATTTTTATAAATATATTGCGTAAAAACATTAATCTTTGGTAACACTAAACATCAACTACCCCACGATTAAAGTCGTAGGCATGAAGAATAAATTTTCTAGTGTCTTAGTTGATTAGACTAAGCGAGAGCTATGTTGTTTAGGTCATGATACCTACGAATCCTAGTTTGTAGCTATATCGTATAGTGTAAAAAGATTTGAGGGTAAAAAACGGTGTGCTATATGTTATACATGATAAGCCATTACAACATTGTCGAAGGGTAATAAACAGGTTTGGTAATTGCTTGCAAAAAGTTGCTACTAACTTGTTTATATACTACTATATTAAAATATAAAAAGGAGGTAGGTTGGATTTGAGTGCCTAAGGCATTCCTCTCATGGTCAAAATCACGAGTATCCAGCCACAAAAGCCATGAAAAATTTTCTGATTTCGGCTATAGTAGATATTATAATAATTTTTTCTTCATATTTTCTATTTAGAAGTGTTATAAGTGGACCAACTCGTCATAGATTATACGAAAAATTTATGAGTTCTTTCGCGAAATTTGTAATCATTATTTTCGTGGCTAGTACGCTAGTCACTTCTCTTACTGCACTAGTTTTATACAAAACAAGGTATATAGTATATATCAACATAGTAGCTCCTGCCCTAGTATCTATACTGGTTGGTTTTGTTATGTCTACTGTACCTACTAGAGGTGTAGGTGATAAAGAAAAAGATGCTAAAAAATAGTAATAAATATAGAGCAGTTTCTGTTAGAATGTTTTAATACTCTAAGAGAAACTGCTCTGTTCTTTTAAATTATTAATTTCACAAAAGTATATGTTAATCTAAATCCATACATAAGCAAAACCTAAAAGAAGCCCTTGCACTACATAATCATACATTATTTTCCCCCTTCTTAATTCATTACTTTCTGAATTCCAATATTAAGTACTTCATAAGAAATTTATAAGATAAACTCCTATATTTCTTACATTTGGAAAAAAATTTGCAAATACTGTTGACATTTATATCTTCCTATTATATAATAAAGAAGTCATCGGGGTGTAGCGCAGCTGGGAGCGCGCGTGGTTTGGGACCATGAGGTCGCAGGTTCAATCCCTGTCACCCCGACCAAAAAAGAGTTGTTTAACGACAACTCTTTTTTTATTGTGAATTTTTCCTGATTTATGTATAAAACAACTCCTTTTTCACAAGATAAACAATGTCATACTATTTCATTGTTTTTTCTGAATATCATGCCAACATTATTACATAGCAAATATGCCTTAGGAGTGATTATTGTGAATAAATACTATAATGAGGTTTTTAAAACCCTAGTTAAATCATATCATGAAGATAATTTTGAAATCAAGGTACACGAATTATTATCAAAAGATAATGTTAATAAAACTGAATTGAGTTCTATAATTTCTTCACTTTGTGGAGTTGATGTAGGCTTTTCAGATAGTTACATAGATGATTTAAAAAAAGCTATCCGCTGTTATGAATCAAATTATAAAATTGTAAACAAAGTTAAACACTGCAATATGGAGTGTACAGAGAAACCTGGAAAGACTCTTTGCCAAGCTTCCTGCCCATTTGATGCTATATTAATTGATAACAAATGTAATACTACCTATATTGATAATGATAAATGTACAGACTGCGGATTTTGCGTAGATGCATGTCGTACTGGTGCCTTAATGGATAAAGTAGAGTTTATTCCACTTTTAGATTTACTAAAAGGAAATACTACAATAATAGCAGCTGTAGCCCCTGCAATTACTGGCCAATTTGGAGAAAATGTTAATATAGATAACCTTAGAACCGCTTTTAAAAAGATTGGCTTCACAGATATGGTTGAAGTTGCTTTTTTCGCTGATATGCTTACTTTAAAAGAAGCCATAGAATTTGATGAACACGTCAAAGTAAAAGAGGATTTAATGATTACCTCTTGCTGTTGTCCAATGTGGGTAGGAATGGTAAAAAAGGTATACTATAATTTAGTTACCCATGTATCTCCATCTATTTCTCCTATGATAGCAGCTGGAAGAGTCTTAAAACAATTAAACCCAAAATGCAAAGTAGTCTTTATAGGACCCTGTATTGCTAAAAAAGGTGAGGCTAAGGATAAAGACCTTTTAGGTGACATAGATTATGTGCTTACCTTCTCAGAACTTAAGAATATTTTTGATACATTAAACATTGAGCCTGAAAAACTTCAAGAAGATGTCTCTAGTGAATATGCTTCTAGAGGTGGTAGACTTTATGCTCGTACCGGAGGGGTATCTATAGCTATTGGGGAGGTTCTAGAAAGATTATTTCCTGAAAAATATGGTTTGTTTAATGCTATTCAAGGGAATGGTGTAAAAGAATGTAAAGATCTACTTACTAAAGCTCAAAACGGAGAAATTAATGCAAATTTTATAGAGGGTATGGGTTGTATTGGTGGCTGCGTTGGAGGACCAAAATCACTGATTAGAGCAAGTTCTGGTAAACTTAGAGTAGATGAATTTGCAGAGAATTCGAAAATCAAGATAGCCATAGATAGCGATTGTATGAAGGAAATTCTAAATAGAATCGGAATTAACAATGCTGTGGATTTTAAAGATAAAGATAAAACTAAAATATTTCGCAGAGAATTTTAGTTAATATTTTACAATGTAATTATTGACTAAGATATGATACAATATTTAGTAATTAGAATAAATATTTTTCGAGTCCGAGGGAGGGTTTTATGAAAGCATTATTTGAATATATAAACCATAGGGACATTAACATTCTTAGAATTATAAATAATTCTTGGAAGTGTAGGTTTCTAGATACTATAATGCCAGCTATGACTTACTTAGGCTCTTTTCCATTTATGTTTGCATTCTGCACTTTAGCTTTTTTTTTGAGTACTACCCTACTTCACGTCATGGCTACTCGCGCTATGATTTCTATTACAATTAGTACTGGTATTGGTAAACTTCTTAAAATAACTGTGACTAGATTAAGACCCTTTATAGATATTCCAAATTTAAATATAAAAAAAATAGGTATAGATAAATACTCCTTCCCGTCTGGACATACTACTGGCGCGTTTTCATTAGCTGTGATAATAGCTTTATATTTCCCTATTTTCGGATTTATAACTATACCACTAGCCTGTTGTGTAGGAATCTCTAGAATGTATATAGGAGTTCATTACCCTACCGATGTCATGGTGGGTGCTTTTCTAGGAATTACCTGTTCTTTTCTAACTTACAGGTTCTTTTAATGTAACTGAAAACAAATAACAATAGCTACCGCAGAGAACCTGTGGTAGCTGTTGTTAAATAAAGATACTTGCTGAATTTAAAATTTTAATATATTACCATATTCCATAATACTATAATTATATAAGAGGTGATTTAATGCTAACAAATATTAAAGCTGCGATTTTCGATTTAGATGGTACCCTTATCGACTCTATGTGGGTTTGGGGTAAAATAGACGAGGATTATTTTAAGAATAGAAATATGGATTTACCAAAAAATCTAAAAAGCCAAATAGAACATCTTAGCTTTGATGACACTGCGCAGTATTTTAGAACCAATTTTGGTATATTAGATACTATAGAAGAAATTAAAAAAGAATGGACAGATTTTGCCTATGGGGAGTATCTTAACAATGTAAAACTAAAACCTGGTGTAGTTGAATTTTTATCTTTACTTAAAACCTCCAATATAAAAATTGGACTGGCTACAAGCAATAGTAAATTATTGTTAGAAGCTGTGCTTAAAGCTAATGGTATATACCATTATTTTGACTGCATAACTCTCACTAGTGAAGTCTCTAGAGGTAAAAACTTTCCTGATGTATATTTGCTTGCTGCTGAAAAATTAGGTGTAAAACCAGAGGAATGCATTGTATTTGAAGATATACTCCCCGCAGTTAAAGGTGCAAAAGCTGCTGGAATGAAGGTAGTAGGTGTATATGATGATTTTTCCAAAGAACAAAGGGAAGATATTACGAGTCATGCAGATATGTATATAATCGAATATCGTGAATTAACTCCAGCCATTTAAAACTCATGCATCCACATGAGTTTTTTTATATGAATTTTTTTGTTTTATGTAGAATAGTATATACTAAGCATAAATATAACATATGCACAAACTTTTGAGCTATACTCTATTATATTAATAAATCATTGTTTTAATAAGTAATTTTTAAGGAGAGATACTATTGCTTATTTTTTTATTTTCAGTTGTTTTGATAGGTTTTGGTGTATATTACACTCTAATGAATCAAAAGCTATCAACTCAGAAAACTCAACTAAAGGTTGTTTCTAGACAAAATAGAGAATTCAAATCAAAAATTACAAGCGCGCATAATGCGCAAGTACCTGTTATAATAAAATACAAAGCTCCACTCTTTAAAGAAGGAACTACAAAAGAGATTTGTAGCCTATATCTAAGTCCTATGGAAAATTCACCCGTTATATCTAACATTGCTAAAAACATTGTTGTAGAAATTCAAGATTCTGCTGAGCTCTTTGATATTGGATGGTATGAAATATCTGTGAATTCCCAGACTAACATTAATAATAAAGGCTGGATAAAAAAAGTCAGCATAATTACCCAGGATGACACCATTAACAATTAAGATGATACAATCTAATAAAATTATCAAAGGGCATATATTTTTGTAAAATATATGCTCTTTAAAAGCAATCTAATATCAGTCTTTTTTATTTGTTTTTTTATTGTGTTTAGTTCCTAAATTATTTACTTTTTTCTCCTTTTCTTGTTGGCTTGCACAAGACGGATCCTTCTTTTCTCCCATAGCATTTATACCTCCCTTAAACAAAATATTTAATTCTAATATCACTTTACTATTTTGTTCAATATACAAATTATAATGCTATGAAATTAATAACAATAATCAATGTTACATTTTATGTAATAATTACGAATTAACTTTACTCAATTCCATCTATCTCTAATTTTACTCTATTAACTTTAGGTTATTTACAACATTTATTTTTTAACATATAAATTTAAAGGAATATTTTTACATATATTAGGATATAGTAATAATATATCTAATGGGTATAAAGTGAGGTTGATTTTATATGAAAAAAATAAAAGTAAAGGTCGGAATAGATAAAACTAAATTAATAAAAGGTGACAAAAGACTTATTGCATGTGGAAAGAACTTTTGAAAGATTGTTTAATAAAAAATTAATTATTGATATTATTATTATTATTATTTTTAAGAAACCCATTTTTTAGGATTATAACCAACTACATAAGGAGAAAAAACACCTATATCAAAATTATTTTGATATAGGTGTTTTTTCTATCACTGTCATTTCATGTGATCAAATAAAGGTTTTTATATTTTCGAATGCTAATTATGTTATAATTTATACATAAAGCTAACAATTTTGTTAGAACTAAAGGAGTTTAATATGAGAATAATATCTGAAAATAACCTATGTTTAAATAGACCATATATAAATTTAAAAAAACTACCCCTAAAAACTTCATTAAGAGTAGGTGAAATTACTGAAGCTGGTTTTAAAAGTACCTATATAATAAATCAACATACACAAAACTTATCTACTAATGAGAATTACATTCTACAATCAAGTAATGGAATTGAGAAAATAACACTTGATACAGAATTATTGAATGAACTCTTATTAGTTGAAGTCAATTATTCATCTGGAAATAGTAATAAATCTAAATTCAAGGTTTACCTTGTTTTATGTAATATAAAATATTCCTTACCATTTAGCTCATTCGAAGATATTTATAAAAATTGTATGGATATCTTAACTAGAGAACTTCATGAAAAAGAAGAATTAACTTACATAAAAGATTGTTTTAGAATTTCCGAAAAAGATGAAGCCACAGTAGATATAATGTTGAATTTAGAAAGATTGCAAGAATTTAAAGATAAGGTAAACTACAAAAGAAATATTTATTATTTTGTTATAAATAACATCGCTGCAACCACTTCAAAGTATGACATTAATGCTAAACCTTACGATATACTACTAAGTGATATACTAAAAGTTCTAAGATATAACAGTTCTACAAGACTTTATACCATACTAGAACCTATTAATGAGACAACTAAAATAAAGTTAAATGAAAATGATATTATTTGTGATCTAAGTGAAATTAATTTTCCTACTATCAGCATATACACCAATTATGGACTAGGAAAATTATTAGATGTTAAAAATAATGTTATTCCAAATACTAATACATTATCATTATTTGCTAATATACTAGACCTAGGACTCGAAGTTTTAAACTAAAAATGCTATTAAATAATAGTATTCCCTGCCACAATATTAACAACTTCAGAAGGAAATTTTCCTAATTTAAAATTGGGAGACTTTCCTTCTAAAATATTATTAAATATAAAAAGAGCTAGAAATTATTCTAGCTCTTTTTAGGTTAAATCACAATATTTCTGTTGTATAATTTCTGCAACAATATTTTTAATATATCATTGACAAATATATCATCACACGATATATTGGAGGTTGATACATTTGTACACTAATACCCCTTTGACAGAAGCTTTATTTTATATATTATTGGCTACACGTACACCAAATTATGGATATGGCATTATTCAAGATGTAAGCGAAATGACAAGTAGAAGTGTAGTATTAGGCCCAGGAACATTATATGGAGCTATTAATTCACTGCTTACAAAAGGATGGATTACTCTGTATAGTGAGGATAAGGAATCTAGAAAAAAAAAGGAATACCTTATCACAAATACAGGGAAAGAAGTATTCCAAAATGAAGTAAAAAGGTTAAATGAACTTATAAAAAATGCAAAAAAGATGGATGATTAGGGGGATGCGATTATATGTTAAAATTCAAACTATATTATGACAAGGACGTAGAGGAAGATTGGTTGAAGAAAATGTGTTTAAATGGATGGGCATTCAAAAAATTTTTCCTTGGATTTTATACTTTTGAAAAATGTGAGCCTGGAGAATACAATTATCAAATAGAGTTGCTTGATAGTTGGAATGGGGAAAAACATGATTATTCAGCTTTTATGGAGGATACAGAAGTAAAAGTTATATCTCAATGGTGGAGGTGGGTGTATTTACAGAAGATGGCATCGGATGGTCCCTTTGAAATGTATACAGATATAGAATCAAAAATCACTCAATACAATAAGATTAAGAATTTTTTCAAAGTAGCTCTGGTTGTAGAATTGATTTGTTTCTTTATGGAGGCTATGGCAACAATTAATACTGGTTCCTATATTTTCGCAATATTCACTGTATTACTTGCAGTAATATGTTTGGCAATATTACAAATAGTTTGGAAATGCAAATGGAAAATTGAACAATATAAACATGAAAAAGATATGTAATTATATAAGAAAGAAATAGTAATTGCTTTTCATATTTTATCCCCTATGAAATAAAAGAAAGCCTAGAAAATATTATAAAAATATCTCCTAGGCTTTTGTCCATTCATGTACACAATTACTTGTACGTTTTCAATCAGATTTGACCAATCTATTATAAATAATGCTCTTAAAATTTAGTTATCATTATACTATTTTAGTTGTCCATTCTTCACAGTCCCATACATCTGTTACTACATCCTCATAGAAATCTGGCTCATGGCAAACTATAAGTATACTTCCTGTATATTCTTTTAATGCCCTCTTGAGCTCTTCTTTAGCATCTACATCTAAATGATTGGTAGGTTCATCTAGAATTAATATATTAGTTTCCCTATTTAGAAGTTTCGCAAGTCTTACCTTTGCTTGCTCTCCACCACTAAGCACAGTAATTCTACTTTCAATATGCTTTGTAGTAAGTCCACACTTAGCAAGTGCAGATCTTACCTGGCCTTGGGTGAAGCTAGGGAATTCTTTCCAAAATTCTTCAATACAATTATTGCGGTTGACTCCCTTTATTTCTTGTTCATAATATCCAATATATTGATAATCTCCTAAGTTTGTATGACCGGAAACAGCTTTGATATCACCCATAAGGCTTTTTAACAAAGTTGTTTTACCAACACCATTTGCACCAGTTAGAGCAATTTTTTGTCCTCTTTCCATATACAAATCTAATGGCTTAGATAAAGGGGTATCATATCCAGTGACTAAATCCACCGTTTTAAATATTATCTTCCCCGATGCTCTTGCAGTTTTAAAATTAAATTGTGGTTTTGGTTTATCTTTTGTAACTTCCATTCTATCAATTTTATCTAATTTCTTTTGTCTTGATTTTGCCATACCACTAGTAGAAGCTCTTGCTTTATTTTTAGCAACAAATACCTCAAGTCTAGTAATTTCTTTTTGTTGTCTTTCATAATCAGCTTCCATTTGAAGCCTTTTAGCATCATGGACTCTCAAAAATTCTTCATAAGAACCAATATATCTAGTTAACTTTTTATTTTCCACATGATATATTATATTAACTGCATCTTTTAGGAATTCAATATCATGAGATATTAGGATAAATGCACTTTCATAATTTTGAAGATATCTCTTAAGCCACTCCACATGATGTTCATCCAAAAAGTTAGTAGGCTCATCAAGCAGTAGTACATCTGGAGCTTCTAATAAAAGTTTTGCAAGAAGAACTTTCGTTCTTTGTCCTCCACTTAAATCTGCAACATCATTTTCAAGACCAACATCTTTAAGTCCAATTCCTGCTGCTACCTCATCTATCTTAGAATCAATAGCATAAAATCCATTATTATCAAGCAAGTCTTGAATTATTCCCATTCTATCCAATAACTTTTCTAGTTCGTCAGGTGTCGCTTCTCCCATTTTCTCCGTTACATTAAGCATTTCCTCTTCTAAATCAAAAAGATATTTAAAAGCCTCCCTTAAAATTTCCCTAATGGTTTTTCCTTTTTCAAGAACAGTATGCTGATCCATATATCCAAATCTGACGTTACTTGACCATTCAACGTCACCTTCATCCGGCATAAGCTTACCTGTGATAATATTCATAAAGGTTGATTTACCTTCTCCGTTAGCTCCTATAAGGGCTATGTGTTCCCCTTTAAGTAATCTAAAAGATACATCTTCAAATATTGATCTGTCGCCAAATCCATGACTCATATTTTTTACTACTAATCTACTCATTTGTTTTTTCTCCTTAATATAGTGTAATTCTATATATTTATTATTTTTTCTATTTTAAAAGTATTTCTACTCATACACTTATTTATATATAATATCTGGACATTATATATATGGATTACCAATCAAAGAAAATCCGTCCAATTTTTATCTAAATATCCTTAATTCAAGTGTGCATTTAAAAATCGCACATATACAAGTGTAATTTATAAATGAACTTTTGTCAAAAGAATTTTATGTATTTCATATTACAAATTAAAGCAGTGTGGTATAATACTATAGATAAATAACTTGATATTTTTTATTAAATATTGTTTTGTAACCCTAAAAAGTACAGGAGGGATTTTGAATGACTTGTAAATTTTACTTATATAGAGGTAAAGGCAGAAATGCCGAAAATGGTCACCTTTGGATATATGCTAATGAAATTGAAAATTTTGATGGTGAATATGAAAATGGAGATATAATTGAAGCATATAATTTTAGAGGAGAATTTATTGGAAAAGGTTTCGTAAACGATGCTTCTAAAATTGCTATAAGAATAATGACCAGAGATATTGACGAAGAAATAAATGAAGAGTTTTTCAAAAAAAGGCTTCGCGCAGCTTGGACATATAGAGAAACAGTTATAGACACTTCTAGTTGTAGATTTTTATTTGGAGAAGCAGACTTTATACCGGGAATGATTATAGATAAATATGAAGACTATTACGTTATTCAATCTTTAGCATTAGGTATAGATAAATATAAAGACATAGTTGTTAAGCTACTAACGGAGGAATATCATGCAAAGGGTGTATATGAAAGAAGTGATGCTAGAGTCCGTGAACTCGAAGGCATGGAACAAACAAAAGGCTTTTTAACTGAGCCCTTTGATACCAATATACAAATTGTTGAAAACGGAGTTAAATATAATGTTGACATTGAAAATGGTCAAAAGACTGGATTTTTCCTAGACCAAAAGGAAAACAGAGCTGCCATTCAAAGATTATGCAAGGGCGCTGATGTTTTAGATTGCTTTACGCACACAGGTTCTTTTGCGCTTAATGCAGGTATAGCTGGGGCTAAAAGTGTACTTGGGGTGGATATTTCCGATTATGCAGTAGAATGCTCTAGAAAAAATGCAGAACTTAACGGACTTTCAGATACCGTTAAATTCGAATCCCATAATGCTTTTGATGTATTAAGAGAATGGTCAAGAGATGGAAGGCAATATGACGTTGTAATCCTAGATCCACCTGCATTTACAAAGTCACGTTCTACTATAGATGGTGCTACAAGAGGATATAAAGAAATTAATCTACGTGGTATCAAATTGGTTAAGCCAGGCGGATATTTTGTAACTTGCTCTTGCTCTCATTTTATGTACCCTGATTTATTTAGAGATACAATAGCTGAAGCGGCATTAGATGCTAAGCGAACACTTAGACAAGTAGAGTTTAGAACTCAGGCAGCAGATCATCCTATACTATGGAATTCTGATGAATCTTACTACTTAAAATTTTATATATTCCAGGTGGTTTAAAAGAAAAAAGTATATATTACTAAAGAGGCTTTCACGTCGCCTAGTAATTCTAAAATTCATTTTATTTACAGCTTCTAAAAAATGCGAACTCGCTAATGCTCAAACACGCATTTTTCTTCACGAAGCTATAAATAAAATGAATTAAGAATTGCTAGGACTTGTTCAAATGCCTCTTACGTAATATATACTTTTTTAGCGAGCTTAAAACTTTTTTAAAGGATAATACCATTCTTATATTCTGGAACCTTGTCTATAATATCTTTTCTACAGCAGTATTCTAAATCTGCCTCCAGGCCTAACTCTGTAATTCTTTTATAGTGACTTGCATACTTTATAAAACTGTGGATATCTTCATTGTTTTTATAAATATAATGAGAAGTAAAAGCAATGTCGGAAAGATCTGCCTCAATTTCTTTTAACACACAATCTATTATGTAGCCACTACATAAAAAATCATCTATAGAAAATTCACCATAAGTGCCTGCATTAACTATTACTACATCTTTATTTATTTCTAATATCTTCTTTGCTATAGCCTTAGCATTTAACATGGCCCCTAATAGAATGCTACTAGCCCCAGTGCAGCCCTTTATAGCTTTAGTACCATTGGTAGTAGTCATCACAAGTGTTTTGCCTTCTATGGTGCCTCTGGTGTATTCTAATGGAGAGTTTGAATAGTTAAAACCCTCTATTTTTAGTGCATCTCGCTCTCCTCCAAGCATAAACTCCTCTTTGCTATTTCTCACAATTTTAGCTGCGTCGTCCACAGTTAAAACAGGGATTACACCGATGCAACCATTATTCATAGCAGTAATTATTACACTAGTTGCTCTAAGCATATCTATAACTACCACAGTTTTATTTTCTATCTTTTCTTTCTTTATATCTTCAGCAGAAACTATTATATCTATTTTCATTTTTTTCTCTCCTTTGTGATTCACCTACAATTATAGAATAACTGGGGACGGTTAACAACTTTTTAAGTTAAATTAAATTAACAAAAAATGTCGGGGACGGTTAACAACTAATTAAACTAATACCTTAATAATATGAATATTACCCTACTCATTGGGAATAATATATATAAAAACTAATGACTAGGGGTGATTTTTCATGGCGAGAATGGCAAGATTAAAAGCAGCTGATGCTATATATCACATTATGTGTAAAAGTATCAGCGAGGTAGATTTATATAGGGATTCTGAAGATAAGGAAAAGTATTTATACCTTGTTAAGAAATACAAAAAGCTCTATAATGTTAAAATTTACGGGTACTGTCTTATGGATAACCATGTACATTTATTGGTTGATTCTAATGGCTCAGACATATCAAAAGTCATGCATGGAGTAAACTTTTCTTATGCAGCATACTTTAATAAAAAATATAAAAGGGACGGACATCTTTTTAAAGATAGATTCAAGAGTAAAATAGTAGATAATGACTCATACTTGAAGACAGTATCTTTATATATACATAATAATCCTACAGATATAGGTAAATTTAAGGATTGTCCTGAAACCTATGCTTTTTCTAGTTTAGGAATATATATAGGCAAAAGACGAGATTATTTCAACATAATTGATTATAGATTTGTTATGGGCTTTTTCGGTAATAATCTTGACACTGCAAGAAAAAATTACATTAGCCTTATTTTGGGATGCACCGATGAAAAATTAAAAGAAGAACTTGAATTTAAAGATGAAAAAACAGAATATAGACGTGGTAGAAAAATAATTGAACGAAATTTCACATCCGAAGACGTGCTGAAATTTATAGCATCAAAGATGAATATATCAGAGTTTCATTTTCATACAAGATACAGTAGAAAGCTTGTAGGTGCAAAAGCCCTAACAGTTGTTTTAATGAGGAGTCTCTGCAATTTTAAGTTTAGCGATATATCCAACGCACTTGGAAACATTACACAGTCTCGAATTTCTCAATTAACTAGCATCGGTATTGAGTTAATTGAAACTGAGAAACAACATGAAAATATTATGGAGGATTTTATTAATTCTATGCTTATTAAGAATGTAATTATATAAATGCTATTAAGCAATTTATGTCAAATAGATAAAATTTATTGATTTAATCTATTTAGCCCATATATTTATAAATTTATAATAACAAACAAAAATTTTCATATTTGATAAATAGTTATTTTATTTTTAATTGAGTCGGACAAGCATTTAAAAATTTATTGTTCTATTAAGTTAAATAATGAAATATCTTATTAATACATAAATTTAGGAATAAAAGGAGTGCGTTTTTATAGAAAATTAAAAATAACCTATATGCTTAACAATTGTTAACCGTCCCCATTTATTTTGTTGATAAATGAGTTAATTGTTAACCGTCCCCTTTTATCCCACTTTCTCCCCCCTCGCTAAAAAAACTCTGCTTTTACAATAAGTAAAATCAGAGTTTTTTAATTAATTGTATAATTATTCCTTATTTTCCTTCCATATTAGGAAGGCTATAAGAAATACGGAGGCATCTTTAAAGTCCCTGATATCAAAGTTTGTTTCTTTCTTAATCTTATCCAATCTATAAATAAGAGTATTCCTATGAACATATAGTTTTCTAGCAGCATCACTTATATTAAGACCACAATCTACAAATTGCTCAATAGTTATTACCATTTCACTATCAAGGGCATCGAATTTGTCCTTTAGCATGGATAATAGCTCCTGCTTAATTTTACCGTCTACATTATATACAATTTTTTCAAATAACATCTTATTATAACTAAATGTATGGTCTTTTATATCGAATTTTTTCCCAAGTTCCATACATTGCAGTGCATCATTGTAAGCTTTCTTAAGCCCCTTTATATCATAAGTTCTATCTGCATAACTTACATAACATTTGCAATACAAATCTGATGAGATAGATTCCTTTATACTTTCTGTGTGGCCCTCTACTTCATCAAAATCACCAATTACAATTATGCTATCGTTATATATTAAACTTACAACTGGCTCATTATCATATATTTGTTTTATTATGTTAAGAGATTCATAATTACTTCCGTCTACACTTATTAGTAGCACATAACACCCATTCTTAAGAAAAGGCAAATTAAGACTAACATTATCAATAGAAATTTCTCTATTTTCTAATATATCAATAACTGCTTGTTCTTTAGTTAAAAAATGCTGGGTATATTTGTTTTCTATAATATATTCAAGTAAAGATGTACAATTTTCATACTTCTTTTCTAAACTGATTATACCCTTAACTCTCCCTAGCATAATAGTAAAGTTAGTTATATGTGAATTTTCAATATCTAAGTCACTAATGTACAGTGCAATACCATCTTCTGTAACTACATTAAATGGTATATTTGAAGAATGACTTAAATCCTTCAAGAATTCTGTGAAATTGTACATATTGGATTTCCCCCTAAATTATTGTGTTTTCAGTTTCTTTATCAAACACATGAATTTTACTTGTATCTAGCGCAATTTTAATTGTATCCCCAACCTTAGCTTTAGAGGATCCATTAACTCTAGCTACAATATTTGTATTTCCTTTTTTCATATATATGTTAGTTTCTGCACCCATAAGCTCTGCAACCTCAACTTGAACTGCTATTACTGAATTTTTATTTTTCTCTATAAATTCAATACTGTCATCAATATCTTCTGGTCTAATACCCATTACAACAGTTTTTCCTATATAGGATTTCTCTTTTATAATATCAGCTTTATCCTTTGGTAATATTACAATTTCATCATCAAAAGAAAGTACGATTTCACCATTTTGTTCTAAAACCTTAGCTTCCATAAAGTTCATTTGAGGGCTTCCTATAAACCCAGCAACAAACATATTAACTGGGTGCTCATATATATTAGAAGGAGTATCTACTTGTTGAGCTAGACCATCCTTCATTACAACTATTCTCGTTCCCATAGTCATAGCTTCTGTTTGATCATGAGTTACGTATATAAAAGTTGTTTGTAGTTTATGATGAAGTTTTGCTATTTCAGTTCTCATTTGTACTCTAAGTTTTGCATCTAAATTTGATAGAGGCTCGTCCATCAAGAATACCTTTGGATTTCTTACTATAGCTCTTCCAAGTGCTACTCTTTGTCTTTGTCCACCTGATAATGCTTTTGGTTTTCTATCAAGTAAATGCTCAATATCAAGTACTTTAGCTACGTCAGTAACTTTTTGCTTTATTTGATCTTTAGGCATTTTTCTTAGTTTTAAACCAAATGCCATGTTATCATATACAGTCATGTGAGGATATAGTGCATAGTTTTGAAAAACCATAGCTATATCTCTATCCTTAGGTGCCATATCATTTACGAGTTTATCTCCAATATATATTTCACCTTGTGAAATTTCTTCAAGACCTGCTATCATTCTTAAAGTTGTTGATTTACCACAACCTGATGGTCCTACAAAAACTATAAATTCCTTATCTTCTATCTCAAGATTAAAATCTTTAACTGCTGTTACGTTTCCAGTATAAACCTTGTATATGTGCCTTAATGATAAATTTGACATAATATATTCCTCCTACATGTACATTCTAAATGTTTTCTATATATATATTGTAAACCTTTAAACCATATTTATCTATTTGCAAAACCCCCAAAAGTGGTAAAGTTAATTTGTAGAAAGACACAAATGCACCAATTGCGACAATTGTACCATTTTTAATCTAAAGCTTAAAATTCACTCCTTGATATAAATCCATTTCCTTTAATTTGTTATCTATGGCATTTAAGACTTCCCATTTTTTCAAACTCCACATTGGCCCTATTAATAGTTCCCTTGGAGCATCCCCAGTTAATCTATGTATAACCATATTAGGTGGCAGCATAGTGATTGCCTTAACAATTATATCTATGTACTCGTCTTTTTCCATGAACCTAAGTTTTCCTTGGTTGTATAGATCCACCATTGGCGTATGCTCTACAAGATAGAGCAAATGCATTTTTATACCTTTTATGTCTTTATGCGCCACGTAGTCTATTGTTTTCAACATATCAGATCCACTTTCTCCAGGAAGGCCAAAAATAGTGTGAACTATCACATCAATATTTCTTTTATTAAGCTCTTTAAGAGCCTCTTCGAATTTCAAAAGTTTATATCCTCTATTAATGATAGCGGCACTTTCATCACTTCGAGTTTGAAGACCTAGTTCTACCCAGGTGTATACTCTATTTGAATATTCCTCTATAAGGTCAAGCACCTCATCATCTAAGCAATCAGGTCTTGTAGCTATAGCCATTGCTACTACTCCCTCCTGTGATATTGCCTCCTCATATTTTTTCCTTAATACTTCTACAGAAGCATATGTATTGGTATAAGCTTGAAAATATGCAATGTATTTTCCTGTCTTCCATTTTTTGCTCATCATACTAACTATATCTTCAAATTGACTTGTGATAGAAAATCTTCTATCACCACCAAAATCTCCTGAACCCCTTTCGCTACAAAACAAACACCCTCCGCTGCTAATAGTTCCATCTCTGTTAGGACAAGAGAATCCAGCGTCCAAAGCAATCTTAAAAACCTTATCACCAAATTTATCTCTTAAAAAATAATTTAAGCTGTGATATTTTTTGTCACCCCATGTTTTCTGCACTAACCTCACCCTTTCTTTATTTGTGGACCATTTAATAAAATAACTAGTCATTAGACTAGTTATTTTATTAAAGTTATTAACACTATGTTAATTATACCTTATGTCCATAGTGAATGTATTAATTATAATTTATCTACAGTAAAATCCTTTAAATCCAATTTCCATTTACCAATAATGTCTGTTTCTGAATTACTAACATTAGTTTTAGGTATCACTTCATAAATCATAGTTCCTTCACCAAAAGAAGAAAATACTATCTGTACTTTTTCAATTGGATAATCTTTTTCGAAATTGATAGGGATCATATCTCCATTGTCTACTTGATAAACCCTTATACATTTTCCAATGTTTTTCTTGGTATATTGTACAAGTAGAAACTTCTCATCTAAGGAAAAAGTCATAAACTCAACTTTACAATTTAGTAATAAATCTATCGGAATTAACTCCTTACCAATTGGTTTCTCCTTAGCTACCGCTCCAGATCCCCCACCTTCCGAAGCCTGAGCTCCTGATTTTGCAGCATCACCTTGGACTGCTAGAGACTCATCAATATTTACAACACCAATGAATGAATTAGTTTTATAGGTGCTAATTGCAAGTTTTTCTCCTTCATAACTAAAATTTATTGCACCGAATTCTTTTAAGGGCACCATTAATTTATATAACTGTGCTCCATCATCTCTCGAATACATATATTTAGGAAATCCCGCTTCATCAATAATTAAATTTGTTTTAACATTCTTCTTATCTCTGAATCTTATACCTATACCTTCAACAAAGGCTTCTTTTTGTGGTGCATTAGTAATTTCACTTATCCTATATTCTGCTCCGTCTTTAACAACTTTAATAGAGTATTCATCCAGACAAGAAGACGAACTATCCATAGAGGTTCTTGTAATTCTAACCTTAAAAACTCCAGATCTACCAACCTCATTGCTTTCAGTAACTTTATACCCCTTTATCTTCATTTCACTAAGTTGAAAGTCTAAAGATTTTCCAAGCAATTCTTTAGTATACAATTTCTTACCACTTTCATAATCTTCCCTCATTATAAAATCCATATAATTATTAACTACATTAGTTGCAGTTTTGATTTCAAAAGCGTTAACCTTTGGTTTTTCCTCTTCCTCTTTTTTTACACATGCTGTGAAAGATAAAACATAGAATAGTACTAATAAACAGCATAATATTTTTTTCAATATTCTCACTCCCTCTTAATTCAATAATGATACTTATAATTACTTTTGTACTTGTGCTTTACAAAATCAAATTTATCCTTGTAATTATAGTTTCCCTATAAATAAATTTTTAATTTATAAAATCATTATTTATTATTAATAAATACACATATATTTATAAAGACAAGTATCTTATTTGCTTATTACCATTATTTAATAATTTTATGGAGGAGATAATTTGAAAAAAAACATTGGTTCTATATTTCAAACTGCAGCTGTATTCATTGGTACCATAGTTGGCGCAGGGCTTGCTTCAGGCCAAGAGATAACTCAATTCTTCAGTACTTACGGATATGTGAGCTTTTGGGGAATTCTTATTTGTGGCTTAATCTATATTGTAATAAGTTCTATTATAATCTCTATTAGTCTAAATTATAAACTAAGTTCCTATACCGAATTTATAACTCTTGTAAGCCCAGGTTTTTTTGGTGTAATTACAGATATTTTTACAAGTTTCTTCTTAATCAGTGGCGCTGCCATAATTTTAGCAGGAAGTGGAGCACTTCTTCGTCAATATTTTGGTGTTTCAAAATGGATAGGTATTTTACTTATGTCTATAATCTCTTTGTATACACTTCTTAAGGATACCAAAGGACTAATAACTATAAATTCATTTATAGTTCCTGTTCTTACTACAATTATTATAACTATATTCATTCTATATTTAATGTTCTACAAAGATATGGTTAGTGCTTCTTATATAAAACAAATTCCGTCTTATAAAAATAGTATTATTCCAGGTCAATGGTTTTTTTCAACCTTACTCTATGCTGGCTTTAATATGTTATGTTGTAGTGGTGTGCTAGTCCCAATAAGTCAAGAAATGAAACGCAAACGTGTTCTTATTCCTGGGGTTATAATAGGAGCATTAGTTTTAACACTATTATGCTATTTGATAAATATAATGCTATTATTAAACATACCCCAAATTTTCAAGTACGAAATCCCACTATTATACATAACACACCGCTTTGGTATGTTAATGCAAATTCTTCTACTTTGTGTGATTTGGTTTGAAATGTTTTCAACTGAAGTCTCTGACATATACAGTGTAGGAAAAACCTTTGAGAAAAAATATAATATTTCTTATAAAAAAGCTGTGATATTAGTACTGATTATAGCTTTGCCTATTTCACAAATTGGTTTTAGAAATTTAATTAAAGTACTTTATCCTGGTTTCGGTGCTATAAGTTTTATTTTTCTAATTCAATGTGTTATATTTTATATGAAAACTACCAAAAGACCGAATTGACATTATATATATCCAATTGTACAATTCTTATATGTAATAAGTTAAATCATCTTCTGCGAAGCTGCAATATTAACGACTTCAGAAGGAGATTTAGATTCCCACTAAAGTTTTATTTTTGTTATAGTACAGACCTTCCATTTATAGAAGTAGGAGCCTTCCTTCTGAAATGTCGTTAAATCTAAAGATTGAAATTATTAAACAAGGAGATAAAAATGATTAATAGAGGTACAGAGGAATTAAATAATTCCTGTTTTTTATACATGCTAGAAAAATGCAATTTATGTCCTAGGAAATGTTTTGTTAATAGATTAGATGGAGAATTAGGATTCTGCACGGCTTCTAAAGATATAAAGATAGCCAAAGTCACCTTGTACGACTGGGAAGAGCCCTGCATTTCAGGTACATCTGGTTCTGGAACCGTGTTTTTTTCCAATTGTAATCTAAACTGTGTATTTTGTCAAAATCATAAAATAAGTCAGGTCGGCACTGGAAAAATAGTGTCTATAACTCGCCTTAGCGAAATTTTTTTAGAGCAACAACAAAAGGGAGCTCACAATATAAATTTAGTTACTCCAACCCACTATGTACCGCAGATAATAGAAGCTCTAAAACTTGCTAAAAGTAAGGGCCTTAGCATTCCTATTCTCTATAATTCAAATGCATATGAAAATATTGACACAATTAAAGCTCTAAAAGGTTTTATTGATGTTTATTTACCAGACTTAAAATATTATAGGGATAAATATGCCCTTAAATATTCAAATGCTCCTGATTATTTCAATGTTGCCTCGAAAATTATTACTGAAATGGTTTCCCAGGTTGGAGAAGCAAAATTTAATGATGATGGAATAATTCAAAAGGGAGTAATAATTAGGCATTTAATGCTACCTGGCTTGTTATTTGATTCTAAAAAAGTGATAGATTTTTTATATACCACCTTTAGTGAATCAGTATATATTAGCTTAATGAATCAATATACCCCTATGCACCAGGCATTTGAATATCCTGAAATAAACAAGCAATTAAACCCAAATCACTATGATTGTCTAATAGACTACTGCTTAAACTTGGGCATAACCAAGTGCTTTATTCAAGAAGGTGGAACCGCCTCTAAAGCTTTCGTCCCTGACTTTGATTTAAGAGGAGTATAATCTCTAAAAAAGCCTAAGCAATAAATAACCACCCAAATAAAGGCCTCCATGACTTTAGTCATGGAGGCCTTTAACATATAATTATTCTACATATTGCACACTTCTATCTCTATAAAAATTGAATTTCATGTTTTTAAAAGAAACATACAATAAAAACGCGAATATTATTGCTATAGCCACGTCTGCAAAATAATGTTGCTTTATAAACATAGTAGACAAAATTATTAAGCCAGATATAATAAAACAAATTATTTTAGTGGATTTATAAACCTTATCCGATTCACAAGTATACAAAGTTATTAGCACAGAATTTAAAACATGAATACTTGGAAAACAATTATAGGGATTATCAGCTGCATACAAATTTAAAACCAAATTGCTGAAGAAGTCAGTTCCTTTTATCATAGGCCTTGGAACATATGTTGGATAAAAATAATATATTATATAGCATGTAATCATACCTATATTTAGAGTTATAAGCAGCTTTAAATACCTTTCTTTATCTAATATACATAAAAAAGCAGAAAATATCAGCATAAATACATACCAAGATACATAGGGTAATATAAAATATTTATTAAATGGTATAAATTTATCCACAACTGTAAATACAGAGTTAGTATCCCCTCTAAATTGATTTAATATTGGATAAGTCATACTTATAATTAGTATGCTCAGTCCTAATAATGCTCTCTTAATAATATCCTTCCATTCATACGTGGAGGCCTTCTTTTGTAATTGCTCCATTTGGGCCCCTCCTAACCATCTTAATACTATTTATATTTTGTATCTTTTCAAATCCTCTTTAAAGGAGCTTGTTATCTTTTTAAATTCATATATATTTAAAGTAAGCTTCTTTATTTCATTAGTATAACTTTCGACACTTGCACTTACCTCCTCTGAAGATGCAGAATTTTCCTCCGCAATAGCAGCTAGAGACTCTATTGTTTCATATATATTTGCAATAGATTTTGCTTCTCTGTCTAAATCATTTATAGTATTTATCATTGATGTTGAAACTGTTCTAACAGACATTGTAGCCTCATAACTTATATCTCTTACTTGTTCTAACCCCTTAGTTTCATTTTGGAGAATATCGTACTGATCACCAATTTTATCAACAAGTATATTTATATCCTTAACAAATTCTATTAAATTACTGTTAATTTCCTCTACTGCACTCTTAGACTGTTCTGCAAGCTTTCTAACCTCATCTGCAACTACAGCAAACCCTCTTCCTTGCTCACCTGCACGGGCAGCCTCTATAGATGCATTTAGGGCAAGCAAATTTGTTTGTTCGGCAATTTGAGAAACAATTGATACTATATTAGTTATATCACGAGCCTTTGTTTCTAGTCTAATACCATTATCCTTAACTTCTTGAAATTTTTCTAGTGTTCCAAGTATATTTTTGCTTGTACTATCAACACTTTCATAGCTATTATTTATCTTTACAATAGCTTTTTCCAATTCATCTTTATTGTCATTTTCATTTTTAACAATACCATTAAGTGATCTAATATTGTCATTTAAAATTAAAACGGCATTTTCAGTATTCTCCGCTTGGCTACAAGAAGTGCTAGCCATTTGCAAAGCTGCTCCTGATATGTCTTCAGAGGTATTGTTCATAGTATGAGAAATTTTATTTATATTTTCAGCGAAAGTATCCATCTCATCAGTTACACCTTTAAACTCAACAAAATCTGTTCTAAATCCTTTTTTATATTCCTTAAGTTTCCTGAATAGCTCTTCATATTCATCCCCAGTGACTATATCCCCATCTTCAACATAATTATTGCTATTAATTTGGTCTATAGTTTGTAAAATTAGCTTTGCAGGTCTTCCCATTATAAAAGATGCAAGGCTTGAAGTAGCTCCAGAAATTATAGCAAGTGCTACTACCTTTACCATATTATCTAATCCCATTATTGGCATAGCAACCAGTAAAGATATAATAAAAGTAAATGCCCCTACCTTTCCAGGTATATTCTTAATAAATCCCAAAGATAACATTTTATTAATTTTATATGTTTTCTTATAATAAATATCCTTTTCAAAGGTAAGTTTTAAACTTAAACTTTCTGATGTTCTTTCTATTTGCTCAATTTCAATTTTCTCATTAAAGTACTCGCAAGTTCCATCTAAAAGCCCTAGAAAATAATCAAACATTCCTCTTTTAGAATTATAAGTAAAGATAGCCTGTCGACTTGATATTGGTGTTATACCTACCAGTGGTGGTTTAGCTCCAGCAAACTTTTTGGTCATCACCACATGTATATCAAATAGCGATTTCAAAAAAGAATATACATTTTCAGTGTCAAAAAACGCAGGAAAGTCTCTATGAAAAGCTATTAAATTATCTTTTCCTATGATTCCCCACAATTTATCAATTGGTATGTTTTGTTCTTGCGATATATTACCAATTACATTTTTAACTTGTCCATCATCTACGTTCTCCACTGGTGAAAATATTTTACTAGAACTCCACCCCACAGACTCCATAGCATTGTCAACCACACTCTCACCATAAAGTTTTCTACAAGTTTTCATCCATGTCGCTACTACTGTTCCTTTCATAATGTTAATCCCCCTAGTTTATCTATTGTTGATTTTTGTTATTTAAATTATTAAAGTGTTTTTTCTTTAATATAGCACTTAATCCTTTTCTTTAAAATATATTATAACTTAATAATAGTACTTTGTTAATAAGGTTAATTATTAATTTTTGTTTAATTTCTCATAAATTACTATTACCTTATACTTTAAACTCTACTCTATCTAGTCTTGCAATCACTTTAATATCTGTATGTTTAACTGTATCAGTCCTTATAGAACTTCTATTGCTTATTAACAATATTTTGTTGCCATCCAATTTTTTTATTTGTCTCAATACTCTTTGTCCATTAAAATCTACTAATGAAATAGAGTTGTTTTCTATTTCATGTGTCAAATGAGCAAAAGCAATATCTCCAATACAAATTCTAAACCCAAGCATATCATCGTTTTCTATTTCTAAAAACAATACTTTATCTTGAGCATATCCCTCTACTTTGTTTGATATTATAGGCAATTGTTTTGCACCTATAGTCTTAACTAAATCATATTTATAAATATTAACATCTTTTAAAACTGAACTAAAGGCATCATTCCAAACCTCATTTACTTTTTCTGTGCTAGGTCTTTGGAGTTTTGGTTGTCTCTCTTGTACGCGCTCATCAGCTTGAAAGGAAACAGAAGTATCTTCAATCTCTTCACCTAAAATTTTAGATATTTTTTCTAAAAATTTTTCGTTAATAACTTTTTTACCCATTTCCACTTCATTAATAAAACTCTCAGATACTCCAATTTTTTTACCTAATTGTTTCTGAGTTATTGCTTTTGCTTCTCTTACTGTTTTAATTTTATCTCCCACTCTGCTCATAATTCTCCGCCCTTCTAATTAAATAATTATTTTGAAATCAATTTTCGACAATTTAAAATTTTCATAAAACCTCTGTTATATTTTAACATAAAATATAAATCTTCTGCAATTAGCAGAAGATTTATATTTTCATATGCTATATTACATTTTTCTATAAGCTTCTCTCTCTTCCATTAAATGTTCTAATAAAAAACTAACCGTCCACTTTATAGATGTTGGTGTCACTGCCGCTAGTATAGTATCACTAGTTTTAATTTCTCTTATACTATCAATTAGATCATATAGTTCCTTATCCTTATAATTGTTAAATAAAAGTAATTTTTCATGAGGTAATTCGATGTTACACTCTTTATGTTCTACGTTGCCTAATATATCTTTAATTGTAACGTTACCCATGTTTTTCTGAATTACTTTGCAAGGTAATATACTTTTCTTTGATAGTAAACTATTAAGTTTTTCTTCTTCCTCTTTAGTTAGTCCATATGCAAGGATAAGTCTTTCATCAATAATTTCCATACTATCTTCCCCCTACAATTTAATATTTTTTAAATTAGATAATTATACTTTTATTATATTTTTTTTGGCTCACTGTATTCAATATCAAAAGATTCAACACTCATACTTTTAATTTTTTGTTCTTTCTTTGGCTTATCTCTAAAATCTCTGTCTACCTTAGCTATTTCTAGTGCATTTTCCATACCTTCTGTTACTTTTCCAAAAGCTGCGTAACTTCCATCTAAATGATAAGAATTAGCTACCATAATAAAAAATTGGCTTCCTGCTGAATTTGGATCATTAGATCTAGCCATTGATAAAACACCAGTGGAATGCTTTAAATCATTTTTAAATTTATTAGAAGAAAACTCACCATTTATTGAATATCCTGGTCCACCTACTCCTGTTCCTTCAGGGCATCCACCTTGAATCATAAAGCCTGGAATTACTCTATGAAAGCCAATCCCATTGTAAAAACCTTTGTTTATAAGACTAATAAAATTATTTACTGTATTAGGTGCAACCTCTGGGTATAATTCTGCCTTTATAACTTTTCCACTTTCCATATTAATTGTTACTATTGGATTCATATAATTATCTCTCCTTTTGTTATATATTCTTTATAAATTATATCACATTTTATATTATTTACTATTTTTTATATATTACGCACCTTCAAAAAAATAACTAATATGCCTAATAGTTATTTTTGAAGATGCCACAACTAATACCTAACTAAATAATTTCTTCCCCCAAACTTATTTGAAGAAATATTTTTTCCTCAGGTTCTTCTAATTTTATATAAATATTTCCTCCGGGAAGTATTATTAAGAAATGTTCCACTAGTATATCTACCTCTTGATTTTTATCAATGCTAACTGTATCTATTTCTAAGTTTCCATTGGTCTCTTCACCATCAAAATCATAACCAACATTTAAACTACCAAAGGTCCTTATATCATTTAACTGTTTATCCTCACTTGCAATGATTAAATGTGCAATGTTTTTATTTTCTACTGATTTGCATACTAAATGATTTACCACACATAAACAATTACTTTGTATTGGATTATTAATTATTATGCAATTAAATTTTTTTCTTTCTTCAATTGTCATGTTAAATATATCATGCCCTGTATGAAGTTCATTGTTGTTTTTTAATTTGAATACTTTCATTTCATCACCTTATTTCTGATGTTTTTTTATATAAGGCAAAAACAAACAAATAGCAAGTCGATATGTTAGTTTATTCTGACTTGTTATTTGTTTTAATGAGCCTAATTTAATGTATTCACCTAGACTATAAAGTGTGTTTACGATTTTAATAACCTATAGCTTAAATCTATCATATTGCTACTTGTAGATGAACAGCTAGTTGTAGATGAACTATATATAGTTACAATACCTTCCGTTTTCTTTTCATTTAAAAGACTATTACAATTAAGTTGCCTTTTTAGCTGATTTACTGTGCCTATACTCCCATCAATTATAAAAGTTTTATCTCCAACAATTTTAACTAATTCATTTTTGATAAATGGATAGTGAGTACATCCAAGTACAATGGAAGCTATGTCTAAATGCATGAATTCCTTCAATTTATCTTTTAAATAACTTTCAATTTGTTCGCCCTCTACAATTCCACTTTCTATTAATTCAACCAGGCCCGCACAAGGAAGTGGTATCATATTCACTTCTTTATTGTACCGCTTCATTAAATTACTAAACTTCTTTTCAGCCAGTGTCATAGGAGTAGCCATAATAATTATACTTTTACCCCTACTAATTTCTACAGCAGGCTTTAATGCTGGTTCTATACCAATTATAGGTATGTCCTTGTACCTCTCCCTAAGATCATCTATAGCTGCACTAGTGGCCGTATTACAAGCAATCACCACTGCTTTCACACCTTTGCCTAGTAGAAAGTCTACTGCATTAAATGTTAATCTTTTAACTTCATTTACCTCTTTAATTCCATAAGGTGCATTTAATGAATCCCCAAAATACACAAAGTCTTCATTTGGAAGTACTTTCAAAGATTCCTTTAACACACTTATCCCACCAACACCTGAGTCAAAAAAACCTATTGGTCTTTCTTTATCATTCACGTTATCACCGCCCCATTAAGATTATCTAATTTATAAAAAAGACAACTATATCTTACACCAACCACATTTTTTTAGCACATATACACTATACCTCAAATAATATATTAATAAATCTATCCATTTAATTAAATAGTAACATAAAAAGGAGGAAATGGTATGCCTTCATTACCTAGTTTAAATAAAATAAAAGATTCAATAAGCAATGGTTTAGAAATTATTTCAAGCAAGTCGGAAAATTTAGTTGAAGTATCTAGGCTTAAATATAAAATTCATTCTGAAGAAAACAGCATGGAAGACCTCTACAAAGATATGGGTAAGGAATTGTACACAATTTTTAAAACTAATAAACACGTTGATGGATCCCTATTAGATTATTGTAACACATTAAAAAAAATAGAGAACCGTATAAAAAAACTTCAAAAAGAACTTTATAAAACTGATAATAAAGAATAGTACATTTTATTCTCTGTTCTTTTCTATAATATAAAAAATAGTAATGTGTTTACTTACTATTTTTTATATTATTTGTTTAAGTATATGTTATATTATTACTTCCTTATCTTCACTATGTAATTTATTTAGATGTTTAATCTCTACTAATAGGAATATAGCTGTTAATATAGAAGCTAATGCATCTGATGCTGGCCCTGATATCCATACACCATCTAGGCCCAAAAATCTCGGTAAAATAAATAATAAGGGTATAAGTATTATAACTTGTCTGCTTAAGCCTAAAAATATAGATATTTTAGCTTTACCTATAGCTTGAAAATAGTTAGAACTAACTATCTGAAAGCCTATTACTGGAATCATAAATAAATATAATCTAATTCCATGGACACCTACTGCTATTAACTCTGGATCCTTATTGAATATACTTATAAGCTGTACTGGGAACGATTGTATGATTATAAACCCAGTGGTAGTAATTATTGTAGCTGAAAGTATTGCCAGTTTTAGAGCATGCTTTACACGATGGTATTTTTTTGCTCCATAATTATATCCAATGATCGGTTGGCTTCCTTGGTTTATTCCAAATATAGGCATAAGAACCATCATAACTATACTCATAATAATCCCCATGGATCCTAAGGCTAAGTCTCCACCATATTTAACCAAGCTCCTATTAGAAATAATAGTTACTATACTTGCTGCTATTTGCATGGAAAATGGAGACATTCCTATAGCAAAAATACCCATTACAACCTTGAGATTTAGTTTTAAATTTTTGTAATGTATTTTTAAAACACTTTTTCCACCAAGGAAATAAGTTAATACCCATAGTGTATTTACAGCTTGAGAAATAACAGTTGCTATAGCCGCCCCTGTAGTTCCCATGTGAAAAACGAAAATAAATATAGGGTCTAAAACTGTATTTAATATTCCACCAATTAACATGGTATACATAGCTACTCGTGGATTTCCTTCAGATCGTATAGTATTATTAAGTCCAAAACCTATGTTTTGGAATATTACACCAATAAGTATTATTCTTATATATTCTTTTGCATAAGGCAATGTCTCACTACTAGCTCCAAATTTTATTAACATGGGTTCTAAAAACAAAAGTCCTAGACCAGTTACTATAATTGAGGTTATAATTATGAGGGTAAGTGCATTCCCTAAGATATGCTCTGCCTCTTCTTTTTTTTGTTGTCCGAGCTTTATAGATATAAGTGCTGCAGTTCCAATTCCTACTAACATACCAAAAGCTAAAATTATATTAGCAATGGGAAATGTAACCGTAACTCCTGTGAGTGCAAGTTTGCCCACTCCTCGACCTATAAATATTCTATCTACAACATTATATAGTGCATTAACCAACATACCTACAATAGCTGGAATAGAGAACTTCATAAGTAGCTTACCGATACTTTCTTCACCTAATTGTTTTGACTTATCCAAATAATCACCCGTTTCATATAATGCAAAATAACCAACCTTATATTAAATAATATGCTGGTTACTTTATATCCTATTTATTTATATATTACTTATTAATTAATTCCTTAAGCTTTTCTTCTATGTACTCATTAAGCTCAATTGCTCCGATAAATGTTTTATCCTGCACAAAATCAGGCTTTACTCTAAAGAAATTAATTACTAATTTATTTTCTTTAATTATATACTCATCTGAATGTAGTGGTGAGAATATAACCTCTAATTCCTCATATTTATCAGCGCCTATCTCCGTTGAAAGTTTCCCTACAAGGTTATCTAAGTTGAGTTTCTTTACAGGAGCTGCCATTGCATTTGTATATTCGAAATCCTCCATCATCCACATATTGTTATTCCAAAACACTCTTTCTTTCTTGTTTCCAACAAAAGGTTCCCTATTCTTAATGGCACTTAAGGCCCTTCTTACTGATTCCCCATTAAATTCATCATCATAAGCACATGTGAGCCCCGACATATCGGCTACATCATAGAAAAATTTTTCTGCAACATTTTCTTTTTCACTTGCAGCCATCCAAAAATAAAGCATAGCCTCTACCGCTTCTAAATTCACTTTAATCCTCTGTAACATTTTATTACTCCTTTCAATATCTAATTTCTATAATAAATTAATTATTTTGCTAAAACTACTAACATAATAATATTTCTACACTTAAACCTAAAAACCCTTTAGATAAGATAAAATTTATAAAATGTCCATCTCTACTTTTTCCACAATAGCTTCAGTGTTATCCTCTATAAAGTCCAGTACATTTTGTATCACACTATTAGCGTGCCTAAAATCATTACTAACGCAAGCAATTCCGATTACTATAGATTGGTGTAAATCTTGATTTTCAACCTCAGCCACAGAAACATTAAACTTATTTTTCACCTTAGCTATAGTACTTTTTACTATCATTCTTTTTTCTTTCAATGAATGAACCCAATTTACATATAAATATATTTTACCTGTTCCTATAATCATACTCTTATCCCTCTTTATTTATTGTATCACTAATTTTACTTTCATATTTCAATTATACCCCAAACCCCATGAAACTATGACTTATACTCATACTCATATACTAATGTAGAATATAGTACTTACAATGAGTATGAAATTTCTCCGAAGTGACTTGCAATAAGAAACGCAGAAACTATTGAAATTTGATTTAAAAATTCTTCTTTCGAGAATATAAAATTCTCGTAATGCCGCCAGGACGTCGGCATAGCGAACCCGAGCCAGGCCGGCGAGTGTGAGTGCATAACAATTAATAATTGTTATGTGCCCCAGAGAACTTTCCAGAGGATAGAGTATTTTATATTCTCAAAAGATTAGAATTTCTTAATCAAATTTTCAGTTTCAAGTTCTTATTGCAAGGCCCGCAGGAGAAATTTCATACTCCTTTGCATCCTATATCTACATGCCCCTCTCTTTAATATTTTGGATACCCCGTTATTTCTTTAATGTCTTTATATAAATTCTTAAGGCTAGGATAAATTTTTAGATATACCTTCTTATAAAGCTTTTCGTAAATTTCAACATTAGTAACACTCGGATTAAACTCCTTTATTCTTTTAAACATATGTTTTATAGCCTCTTCATAAGAACTATATATTCCCAAAGCTACATAACCTATAATTGAAGCTCCAAGGCCTGATATTTCATAGGTCTGACCTTTATATATTTTCCTATTTAACATATCTGCAGTTATTTGGCAAATGGTATCACTTTGTGAACCACCTCCACAAACTGCAATCTCTTTTATTTTTTTGCCCGATTTTTTTCTATTTTTTCAATACCTTCAAGCAATGCATAATTAATTCCCTCTATAATTGCTCTATACATATGCGCCCTAGTATGCACATCCCCAAATCCAATTATTGCTCCTTTAGCATCTGGAGTTTTTAGTCCTGGCCCCCAATAAGGTTGGAGAAGAAGTCCATGAGATCCTGGTGGTATTTCATCTAATCTTTCATTTAAAAGAGTTTCTGGTGGTATTCCCTTTTTCAAAGCTTCCTGCATCTCTCTCATCGAAAATTCTTTCTTAAACCAGCTTATCATCCAATATCCTCTGAATATCTCTACCTCAGGATTATAATATCCTTGCATTGCAGAAGGATAGGACGGCATAAATTTTATAGGTTCAATATATTTTTTTGAAGTAGTTTGTACCGTGGCGGTAGTCCCAAAACTTATACTTGCGGATTCTTCATTAAGGCATCCATTTCCTAAGGTCTCACACCCCTTATCCGAAGCCCCGGCAATTAAAGTCACCCCAGCTCTTATACCTGTAAGTTCCGCCGCTTCTTTGGTTATTTTCCCTATGATTTCACCTGGATTTACAAGTAAAGGTAGTTTCTCTCTTTCAACTCCAAAAAGTGTCCACCTATAACTTCTATTGCTTTTGGGCCAACACTTATTTTTATAATCAAAGGGTATATGTGCTATTTGGTTGGCTATTGAGTCTACAATTCTCCCAGTGAGCTTAAAATGAAAATACGCTGAAATAAGCACATATTTATGTGTTTTTTTCCATATTTCCGGTTCATGCTGCCTTATCCAATAAGCCTTCCCCTTTTTTTGAGAAATGGTAATAGCATCCTTCATACCTATAGTTCTAAATGCCAAATTTTCAATGTTTGAAAATTCATTAACCTTATCAGCTATTCTCTGGTCAAGCCAAAGAATAGCTGGTCTTAATACATTGCCATCTTTGTCAAGATTAATGCAAGTATCTCTAAGAGTTGTTACAACTACTGCCTCAATCTTTTGCCAAATATCACTACATTCTTCCTTAAGTTCCTTGCATACTACACATAAGTTATCCCAATATACCTCAGGGGTCTGCTCTGCCCAGCCTGGGTAATTAGAAAAATAAGGTTCGAATTCTCTTTTTTTCTTACCAATTAATATACCATCTTTATCAAAGATAAGTGCCCTTATACTTTGTGTTCCACAATCTATTGTAAGCACAAATTTATCACTCATTTGCGTTCTCCTTTAATCTGATTATAAATCTACAACCTTTATTTATATCACGAACCAAATATATACTTCCTCCATGTTTTTCAATTATGGACTTTGATATGGCAAGGCCAAGCCCAGTACCTCCATTTTTGGAGTTTCTTGCATCATCTACTCTAACAAAAGGCTCAAAAATATCTCCTTGGAATTCTTTAGATATTCCTATTCCATCATCTTCAATAATAATTACAGCCTTTGCATCAGCTATTAAAAGCTTGATGCTAATAGTAATCCCTGGCTTATTATATTTAATACTATTTAGTATAATATTGCTTATAGCTCTATCCAAATTCTTCCTATCAAATGAAATAACCACTTCATCTTCGGTAATATCAAATTCGTATTGCACACCCTTTTGCTCCATTATGGGAACATAACCCGCAATAAGTTCTCGCAGAAATTCACCTATATCATGCTTTCCTATATCTAATTTATATTCCGTACTTTCAACCCGAGAATATTCAAAAAGATCTTGAATTAAGTCGTTTGCACGCATACTATTATTATTAATGACTTTTAATAACTTATTTTTCTCTTCTGGCACAATGTCATCATTCTCTAATAAGAATTCTGAATACCCTAATATACTTGTTAAAGGATTTTTTAAATCATGAGATATGTCAAGAATCATTCTTTTCCTATTGTCTTCTGCTTTTTTCTTTAATAACTTTTCTTGTTGTATTTTTTCTGCCATTGAATTAAAAGCATCCATTAATTCACCTATTTCATTTAAAGAATCAATTTCAACTCGAGCCGAATATTCGCCATTTTTCATTGTATTAACCCCTTTTAAAAGCTTTTTTAAGGGTTTAACAAAAATCCTTGATGTAAGTTTAGAATAGAGTACCATTGTTGATAGCAAAAATGCGAATATTATAAAGGGAAATATATTTAAAAAAGTGAATACCGTGTCTGCGTGGATACCACTTGCTTCTAATTGTTCTTGGTGCTCAACTCCCCAAGTGTAAGTGTCGAAAATGCTATTGGGCATAGCCGTAATTAAAATAAATTCTTTTTTATCACCATATTTACTAGAATAAAAGTAACCATCTTTTAAATTATTAGTAATCATATCATGATAATATTGCACTGTATATTTATATCCCACTTCATGTTTACTGCCATTTTGCATAATAATAACTAAGTTTTTATCAAGCACTTCAACATATCCCTTATATTTTATAAAATTTAAGGCCTTAATGTCCTTATAACTTTGCTTTATAATATACTGCGCTGTAGTCTTGTCTGTTGTTGACTCCTCAAAATTAATAGAAAAATAAAAAAGTAAAGCACCCATTGTCAAAATAAATATCCCAATTAAAATAACTAAAAACATAATATAATTTTTAAATAATTGAGTAGCCATTTTTTTGCTTTTAAAGTGTGATGATATTTTCCTTAATTTATTTCTAGTAATCATGGTGTTGCTCCATCTTATACCCTATGCCTCTTATAGTTTTTAAATATTTAGGATTCTTAGCATCCTCTTCAATCTTTTCTCTAATATGACTTATATGAACCATAATAGTATTAGAATCTCCATAATAGGGATTTTCCCAAACTATTTCATATAGTTGCTTTTTAGTGTATACCTTTCCTGGGTTCTCTAAAATAAACGCAAGTAGTCTATATTCTTTTGGGTTTAATGCTAGCTCTATATTATTTTTATAAATACTACAACTTTCCTTGTCTAGCATTAACTCCCCAATTATTATTTCGGTTTTGCGAGTTTTATTTGAATATTTATAATATCGTCTAAGCTGGGCCTTAACTCTTGCAATTATTTCAATAGGACTAAAAGGTTTTAGCACATAATCATCTGCCCCCAGTCCAAGCCCCAGGATTTTATCCGATTCTTCTTCTCTTGCTGTTATAAAAATCACTGGAATTTCACTAGTTTCTCTAATCTTTTTCAGAACCTTAAATCCATTGATTTTTGGAATCATAACATCCAGCAGTGCAATATCTATATCTTTATTTTGGAATATATCTAAAGCTTGCACGCCATCTTCTGCCGTGAAAATATTATATCCTTCTTTGGATAAATGGATTTCTAGCAATTCTCTAATGTCTTGCTCATCTTCTACAATTAATATATTCATCATGTATCCTCCCCCATCCTATATACATTGTAACCCAAATAAAGAATAGAAGGTATACCACCTTCTATTCTTTTACTAATTAAAATATTTAATTAAAATTTTGTCATACCATCTTTTGTAACAATACCCTTAATTAATGGTTTAGCTATTATTTTACCAGCTACTATTTCATATGCGTTTAATACCATTTTTATAGCTACCTTTTGTTTTTCAGAATCATTAGCATAAATAGTTGCAATAGCATCACCTATTTTTACAAAATCCCCGATTTTCTTATGAAGAACTATTCCCACCGCTAAATCTATTATACTTTCTTTAGTTTCACGACCAGCCCCTAAAACTAGTGCTGCTTTCCCTATGTCATCCGCTTTTATTGCTTTTACATAGCCCTCTTGAGTTGATATAATAGGCTCTACAATAGTTGGCAATGGGAATAAAGAAGGATCATCTACATAAGCTGGATTTCCACCTTGTGCTACTACAAGTTCTCTTAATTTCTGAAGACCTTTTCCTGATTTTATAATATCTTTTAGTATTTCCCTTGCTTCCTGCGCATCCTTTGCTTTTTTACCCAGTACAAGCATATGTGCACCTAAGGTTAAACAAAGTTCCGTAAGCTCTTCTGGTCCTTCACCTTTTAATGTATCTATAGCTTCTTTTACTTCCAGTGCATTACCAACTGCAAACCCTAATGGTTGATCCATATCAGTTATTACACCAATAGTGTTTCTGGAAACATTAGTCCCTATGTCAACCATTTCCCTGGCAAGTTCAAAAGCATCATCTTCACTTTTCATAAATGCACCACTGCCTGTTTTTATATCAAGTACTATAGCATCTGCCCCTGAAGCTATTTTTTTACTCATTATGCTTCCTGCAATTAAGGACATATTATCAACAGTTGCAGTAACATCACGAAGTGCATATAGCTTTTTATCTGCTGGTGCTAAATCTGCAGTTTGACCACCTATAGCAATTTTTACTTCATTTACGTTTTGTATAAACTTTTCTATTGACATGGCAACTGAGAACCCATCGAAAGATTCTAATTTATCAATAGTTCCACCAGTATGTCCAAGTCCTCTTCCAGACATTTTAGCAACTGGTACACCAGCTGCTGCAACAATAGGTCCAAGTATTAGTGTGGTTGTATCCCCTACTCCGCCAGTACTATGTTTATCAACCTTTACACCCTCAATAGCCGATAAATCAATAATTTCGCCACTATTAACCATTGCCATTGTTAAATTCGTTGTTTCTGTCTTATTCATCTTTTGAAAATATATTGCCATAAGCAATGCTGAAACTTGATAATCTGGAATGGAACCTTGCGTATATCCATCCACAAAAAAATCAATTTCTTCCTTACTTAGTTCATTACCATTTCTTTTTTTCATTATTAAATCGTACATTCTCATGATATTCACCCCGTAATCACTTATTTAATTTTATACACATATAATCAAATCCGTTGTTCAAAACCTTACTCTTTATACCCTTTAACTATTTCTATAGAACTACTAGCCCCTATTCTACTAGCACCAGCTTCAATAACAGCTTTTGCATCTTCAGCTGTTCTTACTGCTCCTGAAGCCTTAACACCCATATCAGGTCCTACAGTTTGTCTCATTAACTTTATGTCATGAACCGTTGCTCCTCCTGTTGAAAATCCTGTTGAAGTCTTTACAAAGTTTGCTTTAGCCTCTTTAGCTATCTCACATACCTTGACTTTTTCTTCGTCAGTTAAAAGACAAGTTTCTATTATTACTTTAACTAATGCGCTTCCTTTAGAAGCTTCAACAACCGCTTTGATTTCATCTTTTACTACATCATATTTTTTTGATTTTACAGCTCCAACATTAACTACCATATCTATTTCCTGTGCACCATTTTCAATAGCTTGTTTTGCTTCAAAGGCCTTAACTTCTTTAGTAGTAGCTCCTAGTGGAAATCCAACAACTATACAAGTTTTAACGTTGCTTCCCTGTAATTGTTTGCTTACTAATGATGCATAAAATGCATTTGCACATACTGAAGCAAATCCGTATTCTTTAGCTTCCGCGCAAACCTTTATAATGTCTTCCTCACTTGCTCCTTGTTTTAATAATGTGTGGTCTATATATTGCTCAATTTTCATATTAATCTTCTCCTTTACATTTTTAAAATTTATTTTATTTTCATTTTCTTCTATATACTTTTCTGATCCCTTTAATTCTATTTTCGGCAAAATAGTTTGTCTTTTAATTGACCTAGGTCCCTTGCTATTTAAATTTTCTAGTAACATTTCCATGCCAATTCTACCAAGTTCAATAGATGGGCCATTAATAAAACTAATATTCATCCCTATTATATTCAATACATCAACCCTATCAAAACCTATAATAGCCATATCCTTTGGTATAATTATCTTTTCCTCATAAAAAGCTTTTAAGCATCCTAAAATCATAGTATTACTACTTACAAAAATAGCAGTAGGTCTATTATCCATTTTCAATATTTGCTTCGTTATTTTATAAGCAGTGTCATATGTGTAATCACCATAAAGTATATATTCCTTTTCTATAGAAATATTATTATCTTCTAAGGCTTTTTCATATCCTATCAATCTCTCTTTTGCAGGTCTAGACTTCATGTTTCCTGTAATTATAGCTATTTTTCTGTGGCCTGCTTGTATTAAAGCAACTGTTCCATCATAAGCACCCTTTATATGATCTATAAAAACTCCACTAAAATCAAGATATTCAACATGTCCATCAATTAAAATTATTGGAATTCCTAAGTTATTGAGAGTGTCTAAATTTTCACTATTACCTACATCCTTAAAGAAGGTGGGTGTCATAAGTAATCCCTGAATTCTTTGCTCTTTAAGAACATTAATAGCTTTTAATTCTTTATCTTTGTCCTCATCAGTAACACAAAGAATAATGTTTAAGTTATGCTCATCAGCAATTTCAGTAATGCCTTTAATAATCTCCCCAAAAAATAGATTGTTTATATCAGGGATTATAACACCAATGGTATTGGTTTTACTTGTGGATAAACTTCTAGCTATAGCACTAGGCGTATAATTTAGATCTTTTATCACCTTTAGAATTTTTTCTCTAGTTTCATTTTTTACATAACCTGAATTATTTAAAACTCTTGATACTGTCGCATGTGATACGCCAACGTTTACAGCGATATCATTTATTGTAACTGCCATCTTAATCCTCCTCATATTCAGGAAAACGCTTACAGAATTCTGAATAACCAATGATGAAGTTTAGCTTATAATCCACTATATCCATATTAAATTGTCTTATAAACCAGTGTGGTAAATTAATAACTTAATTTTCTGAAATATGTTACCGCTTTCATATCTAGTATACTTCAAGGTAATGTAAATTTCAATAGGATTTTTTCTAAATATTACAATTAAATCTTTAAAAATAAAAAGCAAGTGCAAAATCATATTATTTTTTATGATATACTTGAAATGACAAAATATAAATGTTATAATGAACATAGTTCATAAAAGGGGTGACAATATGCCCAAAGTTATCGAAAACTTAAGAGAGACAATAATCTTAGAGGCTAAAAACATTCTATTAACTCAAGGCTTTAAAGATTTAAACATACGAGAAATTGCAAAAAATTGTAATATTGGCACTGGTACATTTTATAACTATTTTTCAACTAAAGAAGATCTAGTAGCTGATATCTTTAGGGAAGATTGGAAAAAAGTATCTAATCTAGTAGAAGATCTAAAATTTACAGAGGAACCTTGTAAAGAAAAAATCAGAAGAATATATTTATCAATTGGAATGTTTGTAAACAGCTATATCCCAATTTTTTATGAAATGGCTATGCTTAACGGAAACGATAATAGATGTCATGAACCTAACAGATATGATGCTTTATACACTAAGTTAGGTGAGCTGTTAGATATTGAAAAAGCTAAGGGTAATGTAATCTCAAATCTTTCTTCTTATAAGCTGGCAGAACTTATTGTTTCTAACTTAATGTATCTTAATAAAAATAAATTTATAAGTTTTAATGAGCTATATGACAATTTAAAAATTTAGTAATCCCTATTATCTTATATTAGAAATTAATATAAGATATTCTTTTAAAACTATATGAACACAGTTCACATAGTATAATTCTGTCAAAAGTATTATTTTCAATATTCTAATATATAAAAAATGGAGGATGTAAATATGTTAATTTATGCAATTGTTTTTATAACCTTAGCTCTTGTAGTTTATACAATTGGTGTCTGGAGTGAAAAACTTCAAGGAACTCTTAAGCCTTGGCATTTAGGTCTATTTCTATTTGGCCTCGTATGCGATACAACCGGCACTCTACTTATGGAGAATATAGCAAATAATTCTGTTAAAGTAGTATCAGGCTTTAATTTACATGGAATTACCGGTGTTATTGCTATAGCCCTAATGCTTATACATGCTATATGGGCCGCAGTAGTTCTTATAAAGAAAAATGAAGAGATAATCGCTAAATTCCACAAATTCAGTATAATAGTTTGGATTATTTGGCTGGTTCCTTTTATCTCTGGAGCTGTGGCTCACATGAAATAACATTTATTAATTTAACTAAAGTAAAAACCGTACTGAAAATTCAGTGCAGTTTTTACTTTCATTTCACAAGCACTATACAAATCTAACACAGGCTATTATAATTAGTAAAAAGAGGTGAATTATGGATAGCTTAGTCATATGTAATACCGTAGAAAAACTTAAAGATAAATGTACTAAATTATGGTGGGACACAGATAAATTTTCTCCTATCTTCAGCGAAGAAATTAATCTCAAAGAAAAAATTCTAAAAGAAAGAGCTATGAATAAATTTTTAAGCGACCTATTTTCTCATCTTAAAAACTGTCCTGAAAATGAAAATACTCAGGTAGAATGGAGAAATACACTGTGGTCCATGATAAAAACCTTTGGTCATGCTTCTGGCTTTACTGAAGATGAAATTAATGGTGATTTTTCGAAATCACTTCCAACCATAACTCATAAGTTTATCTGTAGTGTTAAAGGATTCGATAATACTATAAGATTAGATAAAATGGTCCAAGCGCTTAGAAATGTTTGGATTATGAATATACTACAAGTTCTCTTTAACCTTAAGGTAGAATATACTCCCTCAATTTTTGCTTATAGTATGCTCTACCCCTATACTGATAATTATTTAGATAGCCCTTTAATATCCCTTGAAGATAAAAAATCAATTAATGAAAGATTCAAATCAAGATTAGAAGGTAAAGAAATAAAATCTAATAACTCCTATGAAGCAGCACTATTTAAATTAGTTAGTTTAATTGAGGGTCAATATCCGAGAGCTCACTATAGTGAAGTATATGAAAGCCTTTTATGCATACATTCTGCTCAGAGCCGAAGTCTTACGCAGCAAAGCCACATGACCTCTCCTTATGAAAGCGATATTCTAGGAATAAGTACTGAAAAAGGTGGCACTTCAGTACTTGCAGATGCCTATCTTGTAAATGGAAGACTATCTGAAGCTGAGTCAGATTTTATATTTGCTTATGGAACGTTACTTCAGCTTTGTGATGATCTTCAGGATGCAAAAGAAGATTTAAGCAATGAACATATGACTATATTTTCGGAGACCTCAGAAAAATGGCCACTAGATAATATTACCAATGCACTGTTTGACTATTCTAATAAGATAATAGATCTAGATGAGGGTTTTACTTCAATAGAAGGCACTAAAATGAAAACTTTCTTAAAGAAAAATTTAATTTCTCTTATCTTTGAAGCAATTTCACAAAACTATAACTTATATAGTAGTGATTATATTAAAAATATTGAGAAATACTATCCTTTTAGGATGTCATATACAAGAAAGCTTTATAAAAAAATAAAAAATAATTACTCAAGCTTTGAAAACATTCACGGTTACTCTATTGATGATGTTATATTAATAGCTACAGATGTGGATTAAAATGAAGCACTCTAATATGGGCTTTGAACATCTACTATCAAAATTGTTAAAAAAAAAAATTGGATTTAAAAATAAACAAGGACTTACTGTTTAACAGTAGATCCTTATTTTATAGGATAAGTAAAATTGACTATATATTTTATATTTATGGTAGCTTATTACCTGCTGCCCTATATATCTCATACCATTCCTGTCTTGTTAGTTCAACTTGCGTCGCCTTGCAAATATCTACTAGCCGCTTTGAATTTGTAGTACCCACCAATGGCTGAATTTTAGCAGGATGCCTTAGTATCCACGCAATTGCAATTGCTGAGTTTGTTACACCTTTAGTAGCTGCAATTTCGTTTATCTTATTGTTTAACTCTGGATATTTATCGTTATTTAAAAACACTCCCTCAAAAAACCCGAACTGGAAGGGAGACCATGCTTGAATAGTGATATCCTTCAAACGACAGTACTCCAGAATACTTCCATCTCTATCAATGGATGGATCAATTTGCATATTTACATTCAACCCTGAATCAATCATACCGGTATTTGTAATACTTAGCTGCAATTGATTTATAATGATTTTGTTATTTAAATATTTATTCAAAAGTTCAATTTGCATAGGATTTTGATTACACACTCCAAAGTATTTAACTTTTCCACTACTGTGGAGTTTTGAAAAAGCTTCGGCAACCTCTTCCGGCTCCATAAGAGTATCGGGGCGATGAAGAAGCAGGATATCTAAGTAATCCATTTTCAAACGTTTCAAACTATGCTCTACAGAATTTAAAATGTGCTCCTTAGAAAAATCAAAATATCCATCTCTTATGCCACATTTACTTTGAATTATAATTTTTTCTCGAGTAATGTGATTTGCATCAAAAGCCTCTGCAAAAACTTCCTCAGATTTACCTCCGCCATAAATATCAGCATGATCAAAGAAATTAATTCCCTCATCTAATGCAGTACTTATAAGTTTAGATGCCTCAATGTTTGAAAGATTATTTATTCTCATGCATCCTAAGGCAATCTCTGATGCATTTATTTCTCCATTTGCAATGTAATTTTTTTTCATGTTTACACCTTCCTTAATGTTATGTAAATTTTAAAAATTCTTATTTTCCATATAATTATATCAATTATTATATTACAAAACCATCTTAATTGTAATCTATTTAATACAAATCTTAATTTGTATATTAATGTAATTTCAACATTTATATGCTACAATAACCCATTTTTATTTTCCCAATTATTTAAAAAATATAAAGTATATCTAAAATGAGCTATAACCCTAGCGACACAATAAAATAGTAAAATATTTATGTGGTAATATATGTAAATTAATAGTATACTTATTATTGTAATACAAAGTATAGTTAAGCATCTATAAGGTTACTCTATGTAACACTAATATTATGAGGTGATAATTATGTCTAGAGGAAGAAAGAAAATGGAAAACTCTAAAAGTGAATTAATCCATGTGAGAATAAGTGAAGAACTATCAAGTGCCTTGGAAAGTTTCTGCACCGCAAGCAACGTAAAAAAGAGCGAAGGGGTAAGGCTAATCTTGGAAAGTATTTTGAAATAAATGTTGTGTTTAAAAAAGGTAGTTAAGATAATTCTTAACTACCTTTTTGCTTCACTGTGCACTAACATGAATAAAATGTTGATAAAGTTTGTTTTTGAAATGGTGATTGTGGATAACTTAAAGATTACTCATCTAGCATCTTACTATCTATTTCCTGTGTAATCCTTGAAATGAAGTCCTCAAGTATACAACTACCCTCATCACCATTCTTTCTACTTCTAAGTGATATACTTCCTGAATTTTGTTCTTTTTCTCCTATAACAATAATATATGGCAGTCTCTCACTTCGGGCCTCTCTAATTTTATAGCCTATTTTTTCTGCTCTAAAATCTTTGGTAACCCTAATATTATTTTCTGTAAGTTTATTTACTACAGCTTCTGCATAATCATTATACAATTCAGATATAGGTAATATTTTAACTTGAACAGGAGATATCCATGTTGGGAACTTCCCTTCAAAATGCTCTATCAATATACCAATAAATCTTTCTATACTGCCAAAAATCACTCTGTGTATAACAATTGGCGTATGCTTTTCTCCATCACTTCCAATATATTGCAAGTTAAATCTTTGAGGAAGTTGAAGATCCAATTGTATAGTTCCACATTGCCATGTCCTTCCTATACTATCCTCTAAATGAAAATCAATTTTAGGTCCATAAAATGCCCCGTCTCCGGCATTTATCTTGAAATCCATATTTATTTCCTCTAATGCCCCTTGAAGTGAACTTTCTGCCAATTCCCATTCTTCATCACTTCCCATAGAATTTTCCGGTCTTGTTGAAAATTCTACTCTATATTTAAATCCAAACCGTCCATAAACTTCATCTATAAGTCTAATTACGCCCTTTATTTCATCTTTAATCTGTTCCGGCAACATAAATATATGAGCATCATCTTGAGTAAATGCTCTAGCTCTCATAAGTCCATGTAGTGCTCCAGACAATTCATGTCTATGGACTCTTCCTATTTCTCCAACTCTCATTGGTAAATCCCTGTAAGAATGAGCTTCTAATTTATATACAAGCATTCCTCCTGGACAGTTCATTGGTTTAATTGCAAACTCTTCTTCATCTATATTAACAGTATACATATTTTCCTTATAATGATCCCAATGCCCGGATGTTTCCCAAAGTTTTTTATTTAATATCATAGGAGTTTCTATCTCAACATAACCATATGTCTTGTGAAGTTCTCTCCAGTACTCAATTAATTTATTTTTTAAAACTACCCCATTAGGAAGAAAGAACGGAAACCCTGGTCCTTCATCCATTAAAGCAAATAGTTTTAATTCTTTTCCCAGTTTTCTATGATCTCGCTTTTTTGCTTCTTCAAGCATATTTAAATACTCATCAAGTTCACTCTTCTTAGCAAATGCTGTTCCATATATCCTTTGAAGCATCTTATTTTTTTCACTGCCCCTCCAGTAAGCCCCAGCAACTGATATTAATTTTAAGGCTTTTACTTTTGAAGTTGACAATACATGGGGACCAGCGCAGAGATCTATAAAATCTCCTTGTTTAAAGAAAGTTAGTTCTTCGTCTTCAGGTAGATCATTAATAAGTTCTACTTTATAACTCTCACCCTTTTCTTCCATAAACTTTAATGCTTCTTCTCTAGATAGCACACTTCTCTCTAATTTTAATTCTTCTTTTACTATTTTCCTCATTTCTACTTCAATTTTCTCAAGTATCTCCATAGTGAAAGTTTCTTCCACATCAAAGTCATAATAAAATCCATTTTCTATTGTAGGACCTATCGCCAACTTAGCCTTTGGATACAATCTCTTTACTGCTTGAGCAAGTATGTGAGATGCGGTATGTCTTAGTGCCCTTCTTCCTTGCTCTTCATTAGAGTCCATTACACTACCATCTTTTAATACAACCTTTAACATGAATATTCCTCCTTCAAAAAAATAAAATACCCGTCCCCAAATAAGGGACGAGTTATATCGCGCTTCCACCCAAATTACAAAAGGTATAGTTTTAGTTCACTTCTGTCACTCAATACCAATAACGCAGGTTTGCGGAATTACCTACTTAAAGTTCAGTAATCAACTCAGAGGTGGTTTTCAATAACACTTGCTTAAGAAACCTTTCAGCCGATGAGTTTCTCTCTCTTTTAACAGTAAATTATCTACTTTTCCTCTTCACAGTTTTTAATTTAAAGTAATTATATTCCATAGTATGTTTGTTGTCAATATATGTTTTAGTTTTTAAAATATTTTTTTCATATGTGATAGATAATATCATAGGAATTATTATGTATAAAAGTGTGGCAACCCTATTTTTATAAGGGAAAAAAGGTTGGAATAAAAAGTATAGCTCCCATAATAATACAGATTCCTGAAATACTGCTGGCCCCAAGTATACATTTAATACATTTTTTATCGTATTCATCCTTTTTAAAATGCTTTATTCCCATAGCCAAAAAAAGTAAGGATGTTATTATTAATAGACTATTCATTGCAAACAATATTTTAATCATCTTAGATACTCCTCCCATACTTTTGTATTTATCAACTTCACTATATAAATAAGTATACAAAACATTTTTTACAAAATACTTATCATAATTCTTACAAATTTATTAAGAAAAATTTTCTTTATTTCTATTTGTTTACCTCAATAATCTAATTGTAAAACATAACCCTATATTTTTCCTAAACTAAGTATAAACAAAGTATAAACTCTTTTTACAAATCCTCTTTTTTCTGAACTATTTCAAATTTTTCTCTATACTAAATTAAAACAAAAGAAAACCCTGGACTAATTAGTCCAGGGTTTCAATGTTTATTTTGCAATTATCTCTAGGCCATCCTCGGTTACAAGGACTGTATGTTCCCACTGTGCTGAAAGTGACCCATCAACTGTAGATGCTGTCCATCCATTATCTTCATCTATATCTATTTCATAACTTCCGCCATTTATCATTGGTTCAATGGTAAATACCATTCCTGGTGCTAAGATCATATCTGTTCCTTTAGTTCCAAAATGGAAAACAAATGGCTCCTCATGCATCTGAAGTCCAACCCCGTGTCCTCCATAATCTCTAACTACTGAACATCCATTCTTTTCTGCATGTTCTTGAATAGCTGCTCCTATGTCCCCTAAAAATCCCCAAGGTTTTATTGCTTCTATCCCCTTATTTAGGCATTCTTTCGTTATTTCTACTATCTTCTTAGCTTCATCACTTACTTTTCCAATGGTAAACATTCTTGATGCATCTGAATAATATCCATTAAGCATAGTTGTAGCATCAACATTTATAATATCACCATTTTTAAGTACTACATCTTTACTTGGTATTCCATGACACACTTCATCATTGATTGATGTACAAATACTTTTTGGAAATCCATCATAATTAAGGGTCGCCGGAATTCCACCATGAGCTATTGTAAAATCATAAGCTAGTTTATCAATATCTTCTGTTGTCATTCCTTCTTTAATATTCTCACTAACTAAATCTAATAGACCATTATTAATTTTAGCACTTTTCCTTATTCCTTCAATTTGCTCTTTATTCTTAATAAGATCTTTTGTTGGAACTACGCAGCCTTTATTTTTCAAGGTTTCTAATTTTTTATCAAAGTCCAAGTGGCACTTTTTATATTTTAGTCCACTTCCACACCAGCATTTATCATTTCTACTTAAAATCATTATACATTACTCCTCTGTTAATATTAATTCAACTAAAAATCATGCCCAATTAAGAGCACTATTATCTACATTATACTACAAATTTTATCATTTAAATTTATTTCACCTATAATTATGCTTTATAAGGCAGGTTTTAAATCTTCAGAAAAAATTTGGCAACATGAAAATACAATTATTTTATTTACGAAGGAATAACATTTTTCTTATAGACAAGCAATAATATATAGGCACAAACACACATACCTACACAAGTTATAAATGCTGACGAGATAGAAATATCCGCTGTCTTTCCAATAATCACGTTGACCCCTGCACCAGTTAAATCTCCAAACATAGCAAATATTGATAAAAGAGTTGCCCTATCCATAGTACTTATACTTTTATTTTCAATATTTAAAACTATGGGAGAAATTATAGCTGCACTGGCACATATAAAAGTTATTGAAAGTATAGTTAATGTCACATTAGATGTAAATACAAGTGTTATACAACCTAAAGTAATAATGCTATATAAAACCTGAATGCTTCTATTTGCACCTAGCTTATTACTAAATTTATAAGCTTTGCTTGAGCTTAATCGAACAATCTGCATAACAACTGCCAATATTCCAAAATATTTAATATTTATTCCGCAGCGTACATATTGTGATTGATTTAAAAACACACCTACTACTTGAACCACTTCATTTATTAATGCAAATGAAATTACCAGTAATATAATAGTTTTGTTTTTAAAGACTGTTAGTAAACTTTGCTTAAACTTGTGCTTTTCAACCTGTGTCACATTAACCTCTTTTATAAATAAAGTTAATACAGATGCCATTGCATACGGTATGATAGTCCATAACGCAGTACTATCCATGGATTTTTTTATAAGTATTGAAAATATAAATGAGGCAATTAAATATCCACCAGTTGAAAATGCATTATATCTACCAAATACTTTTTCACTCTCATCTTGCTCCATGGATGAATATAGTAGGGCAATGTCACACCCTGAAATTCCTGCTAGAGATATTGCTAATAACACTCGTTCTAAGAAGAACATCACAAAGGAATCAGCTTTATAAAAAACTATTTTTGATATGAAAAATATAAAATTCGAAATAATAAGTGTTTTTTTATACCCAAATTTATCTGCAAACCATCCCCATGGAATTTCAAAAATAATCATTAATATCCAGGATATAGACTCTATTAAAAACATATTAGACAAAGACAAGTTTCTATTTTGCCTATATAATGTAGCAATAGGACCATAAAAAACAAATCCCTGTAGGAATACGATAATATACATTAAATAAATATTTACCTTTTTATTCAATTTTAACACACCTCCAAAGTTACACAACAAAAAAACCTTGTTTTAAAGGTTAATTTTGAAATTCCTTGCAACTTTATTGTGTATTAAATCGGTCTGTACATCTGCCTCTCTCCTTAAAAATCAAATTTTCTTTAATAATTTTATTATATTCTATCAAAAATATAACTATGCCATAGTCGCCCATTATATAAAATCATTTAATCTTTATATTTACTTATCCATGATATTCTCCTGTTTTTGCATTAACACTAACAATGCGGCATTCTTTTCCATCTATTTTAGTATAAACTTCATAGTATCCCTGACTGTTATATATATTAGCTTTTTCATATCTAATATTATTTAGTGAATCTGCATATCCACTTTTTATAATATCATCTTCAATTTTGCTTTTATTCCAGGAGCCCATTCATATGGATCATCTGCATTTTCTTTAGTAGATGTTGTAGTAGATTGAGTATCCTGAGCGGTAGTAGGTTGAACTTCCAGTGTCGTAGCAGAATCACTTTCAAATGCTTTACTCAACATACTAGCTGTTATTAAAGCATTTTGTGGTACATCATTAAAATATAGTGCTCCAGCTTCAAACGTACCTGCATCTATATTTAATATAAATTGCTGCTTTGCTTTAACTTCCACATTTTGATATGTGCAATACTGTAAAATCCACAATATTTCTGCCATCATCAGATTTAAAATATTTTCAAGTTGGAGAACCAAAAAAATTTTTAAATGCTTCCCCATATGTTGAATCCGGATTGCCAATTGGATGTCCATTTTTCACCATAAGTATGTACTCGTCATTTCTACTTAGTGTAGTACTTGAACAGCCCGTAAGTGTTACCATTATTAAAGACAAAAATACAATTATTATAGTCCTTATTTTCATCTCACGTCTTCCCCCTTAGTTTTTATAGACATTCGCTACGAATTAATATAACTCTGTCTTTTTCCATACTATCATTCACACAACCAATTTAGTGATAGTGTAAACACTATCTTTGTTTTATTTATTTAAATCCTTGTATTTGCAAGGCTTCAAGCTACCTTTATAACAAAAAAACAATGACCCC
>NZ_JAHLDL010000024.1 GCF_018861315.1 Clostridium bowmanii
AAAAGTTTAAAATCCTTTTTGTAAATATTTGTAAAACAAATGCAAATTTGTAAGTTTTTAATTCTGTAGATCTAAATTACGAATTGAAGTTCAATTTTATTACAAACAGGACATATTTTTTCCATAACGCTACCTCCAAATTTATTATCCTATTTATTTTTACCACTTTTTTATAAAATAATCTTAGTATGAAAAGCAAAGATATTTTCTTAAAAATAAAATAATAGAACAAGCCTAACGTTAATTAAACTTGTTCTCTTTAAAATTTAAAGAATCATTTACATTTACAATCGTACTTTGATAAATTCAGCATGTTGTCAATTTTACATCTCAATACTTTTACTAGATCTTCAGAAATCTCATTGATTTCGTCAGTTAAATCTATAGCATCTTTTATTTGTGAAGTATGTCCAAAATTTATACCCGCCAAATTTTTTGCAGCAGTTGAGTAATCAATAGATGCAAGAGATAGAGTATACAAAGTGTCTACTAATGGCCTTACATCATTTTCAAAATAAGCTCTTGCTTTAAAATCTAGTGGCAATCTGTCTACTTCATATTTCAAAATATTTATATTTACAGCCTTATCTGCCAATGATGCAACATCAAAATTGTTAGTTGTTCCAACGGTCCCAGTTGTGTCAGAGGCATCAGGTACAGGCTGAGCAAGAGTGTCACCTTCATTCGGCATCTTATCTTGATTCTTGGAATTATATTTAAGTGTTTTTTTAATATGACTTTTTCTCTTCTCTGAATTTGATTTTTCCTCTCCCATATCTACTCCTAAATCCTATGATAAATGCAATAGACCTTCTATTAAATTATATAATCTAGCTACAAACTTTATTACACTTATTGTGATTTTTTTATGAGTAAAGTATTTTCTTTATCCTTATTTAGAATTTTAATTAAATTACAATATATTTTTCACACTTATTATAAACTTCATCGTCCCCTTGCACAGTCATAAGTGTTCCTTCTTCATTATATTCTTCTGAGTCCACCTTTGAACCTCTGTGCAAATATGCCACCATAGCTTGATCTGTGTATGGAATAAGCACCTTGATTTTTTTAAGCATATATGGAAGTTCTTCACAAGCTTCTTTCAATAACTCTTCCAAATTAGTACCATATTTAGCTGATATTTCTATACATTTTAAGTTTTTATATTTTTCTTTGAGCTTCAAAATGTTTTCTGGTGAGGCTTTATCAATCTTATTTAATAACAATATCATTGGCTTATCAATTACTGCAAGTTCTGTTAAAACCGCATCTACAGCCTCGATTTGTATCTCGGCATTGTCTGAAGATGCATCTACAACATGCATAAGCAAATCTGAATACACCACTTCTTCAAGGGTTGATTTAAATGCTTCTACTAAGTCATGTGGAAGTTTTCTTATAAAACCTACAGTATCCGTTACTGCTGCCACACGATTGTCAGGTAATAATAGGGCTCTTGTTGTTACATCTAATGTTGCAAAAAGCATATCTGCTTCAAAAACCTTATCCTTTTGCACAATAGTTTTTAAAGCTGCTACCTCGCATAGTACATTTCTAAGTGTTGATTTACCAGAGTTAGTGTACCCAACTAAGGATATTTTTGAAATGCTTTCGCGACTTCTCTTTTCTCTTTGTACATTTCTAGTGGTTCTTATTTTTTCTAATTCTTTGTTTAAATCAAAAATACCTTCTCTTATTCGTCTTTTATCAATTTCTAGCTTTTTCTCTCCAGGACCCCTAGTTCCAATTCCTGCACCAGTTCTTGAAAGCATTGTCCCAAGTCCCGTTAAACGTGGTAGCCTATATTTTAATTGTGCAAGTTCAACTTGAATCTTGGCTTCACGAGTTTTAGCTCTTCGTGCAAATATTTCCAATATGAGTGTGGTTCTATCTATAACCTTACACCCAAGCACTTCCTCCAGATTTCTGACTTGAGATCCTGATAATTCATCATCAAAAATAACTAAATTTGCTCTTAGTGCTTGCCTAATAACCGCTATTTCTTCTGCTTTACCGCTACCGATATATAGTGCTGCATCTATTTTATGTCTATTTTGCAGAATCATATCTACAGTTTCTACATTACATGCCTTTGCCAATTCCCGAAGCTCTAATAAATCCTCTTCACTTTCAATACCCACTAAAACAGCTCTCTCAGCATCATCTTCCATAATTTCACTTGTTTTCATTGCTTTTTCAATTTGTTTAACTTTGCCTATTACATCATATTCCAATATCTGATTTATATTTATAGGTCCTACTTCTTCTTCTATTAAAATATTATCTTCTATTACACAAAAGCCTACATTATATCTTATTTTTTCTTTTTCTGCTGCTACTCCAATAGCCACTATACAATCTAATTTTAATTTTATTAGTGCTGACATATCAAGAGCAGACAATCTAGAATTACCGTTTGGGTGAGTGTGTATTATTTTAACCCCAGATAATCGTCCTTCTCTTATGTCAATTATAGGCAGGTCAACTGAACTACTATCACCAATTGCCATACTAATTATTTTACCTTTTCTATCGATAGCCGCACTGACTTCCCTTTCTAAATCCCTTGTTACCTCAACTAATATATCTACCAATTCTTCAGATAAAATACAATCTTTAGAAACTCTTATTTCACAAGCATTTTCTAATTTATTTAAAATTGAATTCTTAACCCCATCAACATTTCCATATATCATCATAAATCACTCCATTTCATTAATATTTAAATAATTTTTCTTATTGTTATACTTGACAACTTTCTTATAATTTTATACTATTAAAGGAATATTGTAAATATATAATGAGGGCGGGATTAACATTGGATAATAAAAAAGTAAATATTCTTATATCTAAAGAGCAAATTGATGAAAGAGTTGAACAACTTGGCGCAGAAATTTCCAAAGATTATGATGGAAAGAAATTATATATTCTTTCATTACTCCGAGGGAGCTTTATATTTACTGCGGACCTTGTACGTAAAATTACTGTACCTACAAAAATAGGCTTTATGACAACTTCTAGCTATGGTGCAGATGAAGAGTCTAGCGGGTCAGTTAATATTATAAATGATATACCAGACAATATTTCTGGCTTTGACGTATTAATAGTAGATGATATTGTTGATACTGGAATAACTATGGATTCCATTATGACTCGGGTTAAATCTTTAGGAGTTGCTAGTGTTAAATCTTGTGTACTTTTAGATAAACATGAAAGAAGGAAAATTGATATAGTACCTGATTATTGTTGTTTTGAAATTCCTGATCTTTTTGTGGTAGGTTATGGACTAAATTATGGGGACTACTATAGAAATATACCTTATGTATTTAATTGGGAAGATTAAGTAATTTTAAATATTTCATTTAAAAATGTTTTTAAACATAAAAAGAGTATGCAATTTAATCAATTGCATACTCTTTTTATGTTTAAATTAATTATTACTACTATTCCCTAATTTAAAACCTGTGCCATTTAAATCTAACCCAATTGCAGTATTAGGTGTTTTCCCCACTATAATAGTTTCAGCAATCGGTATTTCATTGGCTACCTCAATATCATTGCTTCTCAATGGAATAATTACTCTAACCGTGGTTTTCACTTTAACATAAATTTTATGCCTGGTTTGATTTATACCTGCACTTTCAAACTCAGAGGAATATTTAGTCTCTACAAGGCCTATCGGTTGCATATTTATTGTAATGCAAGGACCATAATATGACAAAATATTATTTCTTGTTATGTAACCTATCGGAATTTTAATACCTATTTCTCCTAATTTCATTAGTTCCTTTTGGGATTCCAACGCAACATCACAGGCTATTTTATTCATTTTTAAAGTATCCGCTTTTAACATTACAATATTCCCCTCAGAATCTTTATCCACCCTTATAATTTCATCATATTTAAATTGCTTAGAGTATTCATTTATAATTGCTCTATTAACAATCTCTGTAGCTTTTGCTCTCATTTCTGCATCTGCCACCGCCATTACGGTGGGCATTACGGTTCTATCAAAAATATATATGAAAATTGTAAAATTTATTATAATTATGGTTATAATTAATAATGCCCTATTTCTTATTTTATGTTTGATATTTATTACCTCCATAAAAGGTTATATGTTATTATATGTAACTGTATTAACTTGCAGAATTAAATACCTTATGAAAATGGATATTTTATATTAGTATAATTATATGGTATAATATTAAGAATAATTATAGTTAGATAGCATGAATTTTTTAGTGGAACATCTAGCGCATATTAATTGTCATCCACTCCAGAGAAATACAAGGAGGATTCACAATGAACGATAAAGAAACTACGCAGAAAAAGAAGAAAAAAAGAACGGGTAAGAAAGTTTTTAAAACCCTCGTTTTTACTATTCTGTTTATAGCCTTAATAACTATTGTAGCTATGGGTGGAGTAGTCCTTGCTATGATTAAGACAGCGCCTGACTTAGATATCAATGCCTTTTTAAAATTAGATGAGCCCTCAATATTATATGACAATTCTGGCAAGTATATGGACGAATACATCACCTCAGAAAAAAGAATTAATATATCTATTAATAACGTTCCATCTATTCTTAAAGATGCTTTTACAAGTATTGAGGATTCTAGATTTGACACTCACTCAGGCATTGACTTAAAAAGATTAGGCGGTGCTATATTTAATGATGTAAAAATTAAATTAAAGGGAAGTGACGAAAGTCTACAAGGTGCATCAACTATAACTCAGCAGTTGGTTAAATATAGAATGTTTTTAGAAGATTCTATAGAAAATAGAACATCTATAAAAAGAAAAGTTCAAGAAATTTCACTGTCACTTCAACTAGAAAAAGTTTTAACCAAACCTCAAATTTTAGAGGCTTATATGAACACCATTTATTTAGGTGGAAATGCTAATGGTGTAGAAGCAGCGGCGCAACAATATTTTGGTAAGTCTATTGGTAAACTAAGCTTAAAACAATCTGCTTTTATTGCAAGTGCAGCACAAAATCCTAGTCTTTCATATAGTTTGGCATATAAAGCATCTAAAACTAAAGCTGTTTTTAGCTCTAATAGAACTAAAGCTGTTCTTGAGACCATGTACAAATATGGTAAAATTGATAAAAAACAACTTGATTCAGCTATGGCTGAAGAGTTAAAATTTAAATTTTCAACAAAAAATGCGAACAAAATGAACTTCGAGGCCTTCTCTAGACCTGTAATTCTTCAGGTTACTGAGGATTTAGTGAAAACACTTAACATTAGCAAAGAAGAAGCCCGCTCAATGATTATGTACGATGGATTAAAAATTACTACAACTATGGATAGGGCTCTCCAAAACAAATCGCAAACCCTAATCGACGATCCTATACAACCAGGAAAAACAAATAGCTATGATTATATATTCCCTAGAGATAGTAACCTTAAACTTAAGCAAGCAGATATCCAAGCTTCCTGTGTTATCATGGATTATCATACAGGTGAAGTTAAGACTATTATAGCCGGACGTGGTGATGAAGGTCCTATGTCTTATAACAGGGCTGCGTCTAATGATTTTTTAAAAGCACCTGGCTCAAGCATTAAGCCTTTAACAGTATATAGTCCAGCTATTGATTCGAAAATAGCTACGGCCTCAACAATTATCGAAGATTCACCTGTGCCTGAAGCAATTGGAAAAAAATATGTTGCTCCGGGTAAAGCTTCTTATGATCCTAGAAATTCACCGGATAAATATAGAGGATACTTAACTCTAAGAGATTGTTTAAAATATTCTGTTAACGTTGCAGCTGTGAAACTCGAGGATATGATTAGTCTTAAGACTGGTGTTTCTTATGGTGAAAAATTTGGATTGCAACTAGATGAAACAGATAAAACCAGTATGTCCGCCATGGCCTTAGGTCAATTAGATGGCGGTAGTTATAGGGGGACTAATCCTCTAACTATGGCAGCTGCATATGGTGTTTTTGGTAACAACGGAATGCGTACTACTCCAAGATTATATACTAAGGTAGTAGATAGATCTGGAAAAGTATTGCTAGCTACAAAATTTGAAGCAAAGTCTGTTTTATCGCCTCAAAGTGCTTATATAATGTATGATTTATTACAAGGCCCTGTAAGTCCAGGTGGTACTGGAACAAATGCTGTTTTTGGCAATATGCCAGTTAGAGGTAAAACTGGTACTTCATCTGATTCAAAGAACTTATGGTTTGTTGGGTTAACTCCATATTACTCAGCTGCTATTTGGATTGGAACAGATAATGGGTCTAAAATTCAAGATATGGGCAGTAATACTGCTGCCGCTTTATTATGGGGTAAAATTATGAAAGAAGCCCATACTACTCTTCCAGTGACTAATGTACAAAGGCCTGCTGGTATATCCTCTTATTCAGTATCAAAGGATTCTGGCGATATCCCTACTGAACTAACCTATGGAGATCCGAGAGGCAATAGAGCTTACTCTGAACTCTTTATTGATGGAACTCAGCCAACAACACTTGATAGCATACATGTTTTGGCTAAAGTTACCAGAAGCCCTAGTGGTAATTATGTTCTTATCTCAGACTTTACACCAGCTGAAAAGATTGAAACAAGGATTTTTATAAGGAGAGATAATCCTAATGCGAATTTAGAAGACTCAGATTATGTATTACCAACAGCAGTTGATAACTTTTCACAGCAAATTGTAGTTCCGCCAGTTACGGTTCCACCAGTAACTGAACCACCAGTTACTGATCCACCAGTAACTGATCCACCAGTTACCGATCCGCCAGTTACTGATCCAACCGTCACGGATCCACCTGTTACTACCCCCTAACACAAAATATAAAACTACTATCAAATACAATTTTTGATAGTAGCTTTTTTTATCCTTTAGATTTAGGATTAAATATTAATGCCATAATATATCCAAAAAAGATTGCAGCAGTAATACCTCCTGCAGTACCTTTTATACCTCCTGTAAATGCCCCTATAAATCCAATCTCATCTACTTCCTTCATTACGCTTTTAGCTAAGCTATATCCAAACCCTGGAAGCGGAATACTTCCACCTGCTTTGCCATATTCAATCACCACATCATATATATTTAGTGCACCTAATATTACTCCGGCAGTTACAAATACAACTAATATTCTAGCTGGAGTTAATTTAGTGGTGTCCATAAGTATTTGACCTATTACACAAATCACCCCTCCAACTATAAAAGCCATTATGTAATTATTCATTTATTCACCCCCAAATTCTATTGAAACAGCATGTGCGATTCCAGGTATTGTCTCTCCTTGCAGAGATGAAGTTGTACTTAGAAGTGCACCTGTTGAAACTAGAAGTATCCTTTTAAATTTCCCCTTTAGCATATTTTTGTATAAGTAACCTGTTGCAACCACTGCTGAACATCCACAACCACTACCGCCCGCATTAGTTCCTTGTTTTTCAGAATTAAAAATTTCCTCACCACAATCAATATAATTCCCCTTCATATCGTATTTATATTCTAAGAGCAATTCTTCTGTAAATTGCCTTCCTATCTTTCCCAGGTCTCCTGTAGCAATAATATCATAATCTGAAGGCTTTCTACCAGTATCCATGAAGTGTTGTTTAATAGTGTCTACAGCAGCAGGTGCCATGGAAACCCCCATATTATTTACATCTTTTATTCCATAGTCTTTAACTTTTCCAATTGTAACATGAGTAACACAAGGAAAATTACCTTTTTTCCCTAAAACCATTGCACCTGAGCCTGTAACTGTCCATTGTGCTGTTGGAGCTCTCTGACTTCCCATTTCCAGTGGTAATCTATATTGTCTTTCAGCGGCAGAAAAATGTGATGAAGTAGCTGCTACAACATAATTAGCAAATCCTCCTTCCATTATCATTGCTCCCACACTTAAAGACTCTGCCATGGTTGAACAAGCTCCATAAAGTCCTAGGAAGGGAATATTCAGCTCTCTAGCTGCAAAAGTTGAAGAAAATAATTGATTTAGTAAGTCTCCTGCTAATAAAAAATTTATATCAGTTTCTTTTAGTTTTGCTTTTTTTATACTCTCCGATACTGCTGTATATAAAAGACTTGTTTCAGCTTTTTCAAAACTTTCTGTTCCATTCAGATCATCTTCTAAGATTTTATCAAAATACTTTGCCAGTGGTCCCTGGCCTTCTTTTGGGCCAACTATATTATATGTACTAATAATTCTAGGTTTACTAACAATTTCTACAGTTTGAACACCAATTCTTCTGCCCATTTTAAATCACCACCTTAAAAAGTAATATAAAATTCCAACAATTACGGATGACCCAATCCCATATACTAAAACAGGTCCTGCAATTGTAAACATTTTAGCAGCTACACCAAAAACAAAACCTTCTTTTTTAAACTCCATGGCTGGTGCAACAATGGAGTTTGCAAAGCCCGTAATTGGAACAACAGAGCCTGCTCCTGCAAAATCGCCTAACTTATCATAAATACCAATACCTGTAAGTATAGCTCCTAAAAACACCATAACTATGGAAACATAAGTTCCTTTCTCATCCTTAGGCACACCCATTCGAGAAAAAAAGTCTCCGATAAATTGTCCAATTACACATATTGTTCCGCCCACCCAAAATGCATTAAAACAATGTAGCAGTAGATTAGGCTTAGGGATTTTATTAGAATTAAGCTTATCAAATTTTTTCCTTATAGTTTTTTCTTCCACTTTCATAGATCTTCCTCCTTGCATTTCTCGATAGAAATAGCAAATATTAATTAAATTATGTTATCCATATAAAATATTTTGAGTGCTTATATATTGTTTGCAATAATATGATTTTTAGTCAAAAAAAAATAAGATGCATTTAGATAAGCAACTTACAAATCAAACATTAAAGTTGCTTATCTAATTTTCATCTTAACCACTTAACTTTTCCTTCATTATTTTCAAAACTTTTTTTTCTATTCTTGATACTTGTACTTGACTTATTCCCATCATTTTTGCTACCTGAATTTGTGTATTATCTTTAAAATATCTCAGCATAATTATTTGTCTTGATTTTGAATCAAGTTTTCTAAGCGCTTCTTTAAGGGCAATTTTATCTAAAACCTCGTTATCTTCTTCGTATCTCTCGCTTAATTTATCTATTAATAGTACCGGTGCGCCATCATCTTGGTGTATTGTATCAAATAGATACTGCATATTACTTGCAGATTCTAGAGCATACACTATATCTTCTTTTTCTACATTAGAAAAAACTGATAATTCTTCAATGGTGGGGTCTCTACCTAATTCTTTTGTTAAAGTATCTTTATCATAATGTAATTTTCGCGCTGTGTTTTTAACACTTCTACTAACTTTTATAATCCCGTCATCTCTAAGAAATCTTTTGATTTCTCCCATTATCATTGGAACGGCATATGTAGAAAATTTAACATTATATTTAGTATCAAAATTATTAATAGCTTTTACTAGGCCAATACAGCCAATTTGAAAGATATCATCATACTCATAACCCCTATTTAGAAATTTTTTACTAATTGATGCAACTAAAGGTAAGTTCATTTCTACTAACCTATCTAATGCACCTGGCTCTCCACTTCTAACCAATTGAATGAGTTGCATATTATCTTCATAATTATAATTATTTTTTTTCACTGTTTTCTGATCCATAATATTCCACCTAACTTAAAGGATTAAATATTTTTTTCATTATTATACTTGTTCCCCTACCTTTATCAGACTTTACTTCTAAACTATCCATAAAAGTTTCCATTACAGTAAAACCCATACCTGACCTCTCTAAGTCTGGGCGAGAAGTATATAATGGTTGCATAGCCATCTCTAGATTGTCAATTCCTTTTCCAGTATCGTTAATAATAACTGTTAATTCAGTTCCATCAATAATAGCTTCTATAGTTATCATTTCTTCTTCACTTTCATAACCATGAATAATTGCATTAGTAACTGCTTCAGATACCGCTGTCTTAACATCACTAATTTCATCAATTGTAGGATCTAATTGTGATGCGAATGCCGCTACTGCTACTCTTGCGAAGCTCTCGTTCTGCGATTTACTTAAAAACTCAATTTTAATTCTATTGTGACACATATTAATCCCCCCACTAAATATTGTTTACAGCTTGTTCAACATTATCATATAACATGATTATCTTAAACATTCCTGACAATTCAAACACCCTTTTTACTGAAGACTGAATGCTAGTTACACATACACTGCCATTCCTCGTATGTAACTTTTTGTATCTTCCAATAACTACACCAATACCTGAGCTATCCATAAAGGACACTCCTCCGAAATCCATGATTAATTTATTGTAGCTATCTCTGTCTAAACGATCGTCTATAAGATTCCTTACTTCTTCAGCACTATGATGGTCTAATTCTCCCGACATGTAAACAATCAATCTATCGTCATTATTCTCAAAATTTAAATGCATCTGCTTCCCCCCCGAATAATTAGAAATTAATAAAATTTCTCAATTTTTTCTAAATAATTTTCTCTTCTTATATATTCTACAAGTTACATAATTTTCCTTCTTTTTTTTAAAATATTTATTCATTCTTTTATATACTAACCATTTGTAATCATTTAATACAATATGTGATAAATAATCTTCATAAATAAGTTGAATACATCAAACTATTACCCTATATCAAAATCATTGTGTATAAATACTATACTCCATTTTTTCTTCTAAAGTAGTTACTTTATCAGCTTCTTATGAATTTGCTAGTAGATACTTTACTAAAAAATTAAAAAAGCTTGTTTTGCTTTACCTAAGTTTGTAGAAGATTTATTAAAATAAAAACAAGTAAATATTAAAAGCAATAAAAGCAGCATAATTAAATATATAATTATCCTGCTTTTATTTTAGTTTAAACTCTTTGTATTACCTAAATATCTAAGTTTTCATTTTCAAAAATCATAACATCGTATTTAGGTTTATTTCCCAATTTAATTAATATACAAAGTACAACACCTGCTGCCAGACCCCAAGCTGCACCTCTTGTTGCAACTATTGCTGCCATAATACCTGCTATACCTAAGTCATTAGCAGTACGTGCCTTCATAACTCCAACTCTTATAGAAACATACCCTTGAATTAACATTGTAGAGGCAAGAGCAATTCCTAAAATAGGTTTGCATAATGACACTATTGGTAGAAGAAAATATCCTGTAAGGGTACCAAATCTGAAAGACCCTGCTCCACCATTAATTGAATCCATAGATTCTTTACCATGCTTAAATCTTTCACAAACAACAACCTGCATTGCTGCCCATAGTGGTCCACACATTGTAAGATCTGGTCCTATTACAGACATTAACAAGTTACGAAGGCCAAATATTATGTGAGATCTGTTTGGATCATAATCTATAAGTTCATCTGGACGATCTTTCTTACAGTCGTCTAATAATGCTTGAGATTGAATCATATCACCAAATAGAACTACATATGCAGTGATAACCATTGGTAAGGCTTTTATAAACATACTAATTGGAGGAAACCCTATATTTTTAGAAAAAAATGTCCATTGTGTCCATAAAACTCCAAAAGCCGGTTTTGTTATACCCCATTCTATCTTAGGCCAAGCTGTTTCTCCAACTAAAGGTGCAAATATTATTGCAAGAGCTATAATAGGTAATATTCCTAAATTAGATACTATTTTCAAAAAACGATTTTTTTTGCAGATACTTTTAAAATGATTTGAAAATAAAAGGTAGAATCCGAGGCCTACACATACAATAATAGAAATCGGAAATTGATCAAAACGAGCACCTTTTACAAAGATAACATTTACGGCGGCAATACCTGCTCCAATTATAATACCGGCCTGCATTGCATTTGGAACAATATGAACTATCTTCTTGCCAAGTCCTGTAATACCTAAGAATAATGCTAAAAGACCAAGAGTCATTTCAAATGCTATTAACGCTTGCATTCTTTCTGGTCCCATTTTATAATCACTCACATACAGCATAAGCAGTGGAATGGCGGGTGTAACCCAGCCTGGTACTACTGGATCACCTAAAAATACATGGGCACAATAAAGTATTCCATTTAGCACAACAACAGCAATTGCTACTTCAAACGGCATCCCTAAGTATTCCTGAAGCATAGGGATGGCTCCAAGGCAAACTGCACACATCAATAATCCTTGAACATAATCCGCCCATTCAAACTTATAATGTACAAAAGGAATACGTATTTTAAATGGACCAGCAGGTATATATGGTTGTTCTTTCCCAAATTCTCTTTTAATAGCCATAATTAAACCTCCACAAATATATATTTTTTAATAAATGTTATATATTAGCTAAAACTCACAGCTAAATCTTTTTTGAAATTCTCGTATTAATTCATTTTTGAAATTTGGATGAGCAATGTTTATTAGTGCCCTAGCTCTATCCTTCAGGCTTTTACCCTTAAGTTGTGCTATTCCGTATTCTGTAACCACATAATTAACATCATTTCTACCAGTTGTAACTGCTGAACCTTCTGCAAGCAGTGGTACAATTTTAGAGATTGTCCCTTTAGCCGCAGTGGATGCCATTGCCATAATAGATTTACCGTCTTCACACATATTTGAACCTCGTACAAAATCCACCTGACCGCCGACTCCACTTATTTGTTTTAGCCCAACACTTTCTGATGCTACTTGCCCCATTAGGTCCACCTGTACACAAGAATTTATTGATATCATCTTTGAATTTTTCATAATTACAGTTGGGTCATTTACGTAATCTACAGGATACATTTCCACCATTGGATTATTATTTACAAAATCATAGAGTCTTTGCGTTCCCATAAGGAAAGTTACTACTATTTTTCCAGGATGAATTGTCTTCGCCTTATTTGTTACAACTCCCGCTTCTACTAGTTCAACTACTCCATCTGAAATCATTTCCGAATGTATACCTAAATCTTTTTTGTCCCTTAAAAATAAAAGTACTGCATCTGGAATAGCTCCTATTCCAAGTTGAAGAGTGGACCCATCTTCAATTAAAGAAGCACAATGCTGTCCAATAGCCTTCTCAACATCTCCAATTTTAGGAGGCTGTAGTTCTATAATTTGATGACTTACTTCTACTATATAATCAATTTCAGATACATGTATAAAAGAGTCTCCCATAGTTCTTGGCATTCTATTGTTTACCTCTGCAATTACTAATTTTGCACATTCTGCAGCGGGTTTTGTATAATCGTTAGATACGCCGAAACTACAATAACCATGTTCATCAGGTGTAGAAACTTGAATAAGTGCTACATCTACTGGTAAATTTCCTTTAAAAAGACTTGGCACTTCTGAAAAATAGCAAGGTGTAAAATCTGCTCTTCCTGAACTTACCGCTTCCCTTGTATTTCCGCCTACAAATAGTGAGTTATGTCTAAAATGCACTTCCATGCCTGGCTTTGCATATTCACTACTACTCATTGCCACCATGTGTACGATTTCAACATTTTCATAAGCTTCACAATTAGCAACCATTGCAGCTATAACCTCTGTTGGTTCTCCACAAGCATGTCCTGCAACTATCCTGTTTCCAGACTTTATTTTCCCCACAGCTTGTGCTGCAGTAACAACCTTCGATTTATAAATTTGTTCTAAGTTCATGCATATCACTCCCCAAATCACAAAACTTTTATTTTGTCTATATTATTTAGTAATTTTATAATATCACTTTCACTAATTATGCATACTTTTTCATATTTAGCTTCAAGATTCTGATGATCAGCACAGGCACAGATACAACCACATATAATAACAATTACATCATAAATAGTTCCTTGCTTTGCCAATTCAATATTGTGATTGAAGCCACTATGTTTTTTTAATCTTGAGGCTACATCTGTTCTATCATATGTTGGATTGCATCCTCCACAATATTTAATACCAATTTTCATTATCTTCCTCTATTACCTTCACTTAAAATTTTTCTAGCTTGTTCTAATAGCTCTTCACTAACTTCATTTCTCAGTATTACCTTTTTAATGCCAGGTATTTCTTCTTTGAGTGTTACTTCAACTAAATCCTCAATGGTATATTTTGCAGATAAACACCCTTTGCATTGCCCCAAAAGCTTCACTTCAACTATTCCATCATCATAGCTGACAAGCTTAATATTTCCATAGTGATCTGCAAGCTTTGGCCTAACATTCACCTCAAGGATTTTTTCAATTTCAGCAAACATAACATCACTCCATTCTTTTTAATATGTGGGCTAGACTAAGCCCACATATATTTAGATATTTCATATTGTGAAAGACGTATTTATTTGATGAATTATTCTTGTATCCTAGCAATCACTTTTGCCAAAGCTTTTTTATGAGGCAAATTACTTTGTCTAGCTATCATTATTCTTTGAGCTTGTGGGGAACCTGCACCATGCATCGATTCTGTTCTATAACCAACTGCAGCTGTTCCAAGTGACATATTCTCTATTAATCTTAATACTCTCATTCTATTTTCAGTGGATACAGATGCGACACCTTGCAAGTACTTTTCACAGTAAGGTCCAGTTATTGTGCCTTTAAAATCTTTACCTGAAGGCATAGTTACCATGAGTCCTCCAGCAATATCTTCAGCAAGTCTTACTATTTCATATGGGAATCTTGTAACATTTTGCTTACATACATTAGCAAGTAACAAATCTATCATGAAGTTACCGGCTACAGTTTTATGACCTTCTGCAGAGCATGCAATTCCACAAGCATATAGTGTTTCATTTAAATGAGTCATTTCAATTAATTTGTCTTTAATGTGTGATACTCTACCAGTTCCATTATATTCTGCAGCTAGAGCAGTAGCTCCAATGAGTACATCGCCTACACCAACTTTACATCCACCATAGCTTTGTCTATGATATCCTGCAAATCTCTCGACAAGCATTCCTGCAAATTCAGTTTCTCCATTTAAGAATATTCTTTCATTTGGTACGAATACATTATCAAAAATAGTTAAAGCTTCTACTCCACCAAAATTATAATTTCCTACATCAAGATCCGCGCCTTCTTCACTTTTCCTTGTATCACATGATTGACGTCCAACAATCATAATAATACCTTTTGTGTCTGTTGGAATTGAAAATGATACTGCATAATCCTTATCTTCTGGTCTCATAGCCATAGTTGGCATAACTAAAACTTCGTGAGAATTACATATACCAGTTTGATGAGCTTTTGCTCCTCTAACTACAATACCATCAGCTCTTCTTTCAACTACTCTAAGATACATATCTGGATCTGATTGTTTTGATGGTGATAGTCCTCTATCTCCTTTTGGATCTGTCATTGCACCATCTACTACTAAATCATTTTCATGAACGTATTTTAAAAAGTTTTTAAATCTTTTATGATACTCAGTACCATATTCTTTATCAATTTCATATGTAGTACTATATTCAGAGTTAAAGGCATCCATTCCAACACATCGTTGGAAACATGAAGCGGTTTTTTGACCACATAATCTTTGCATTTTAACTTTTTTAATTAAGTCCTCAGTACTTTGATGAAGTGTAGCAAATCTGTTAATTTTTTCTCCTGTAATAGTCGAAGTTGTTGTCATTAAATCTTCGTATTCAGGCATTTGTGCTAAGTCATACGTCATTTTAACTGAATTCATTGAAGGTCGAATTATAGGGTTGTCCACTACATTTTCTACTTTTTCTCCAAACATATAAACATTCAAATCCAGTTTCCTAAGACTTTCTACATATTGTTCTCCAGTCATTAATCCCATTAAAATCATTCCTTTCACATATATATTTTATTAACTTTCTATTTATATACATAGCAATACCTGTGCCAAAGTTATAAATTACTACAATTATTAAAAAAGTAGCAAGATTTTAAAGTATATCAAAGTTTTTACCTAGCATTATAATGTGTGATTATGATTTTTATCACACATAAATGGTTAAAAAAAATATTTGTTGCATAAAAGCAACAAATATTAAAAATTTTATTTGCAAAAATCGGTAAATGCTTGTATACGATGTGTATACGTTTAACATTAATTATTTATTGCATTTTTGCAACACGTTTCATTTTTACAACATCCCTTTTTCTAAATATCTTTTACGTTTTCTAACAAACGTAGAAGCATCTATGCCAAGCATTTTTGCAGCATCACGAACATTACCTGCATTTTCAAATGACCTACTAATGAGGTTAGCTTCGATTTTTCCAACTGCCTCTTTTAAATTACATATGTCATCATTACAAATATTTTTTTCATTGTAACTAGAAAAGTTTTTCATTGGTAAATCACTTTCAAATATTTTATTACTACTGCTCATGACTATAACTCTTTCTACAATATTTTTTAGTTCACGAACATTACCGGGCCAATTGTAATTATAAAATGTATTTATAGCTTCAATAGTGAAAGTTTTCTCAAAATTATATTTTTCATTTAATTCAGATAAAAAATGCTGAATTAAAGGTACAATGTCCTCTCTTCTTTCCCTTAATGGTGGAACTATAAGTGGGACAACATTTAAACGATAATATAAGTCTGATCTAAAGGTTTTTTCTTTTGACATACTTTCTAAGTCCCTATTAGTAGCTGCAAGTACTCTTACATCAATTTTAATTCGTTTTATTGATCCAACTCTTTCCACTTCCCCCTCTTGAAGGACATTAAGTAGCTTAACTTGTATGTCTAGTGGAAGTTCCCCTATTTCGTCTAAAAAAACCGTCCCTCCATCTGCCAATTCAAAAAGTCCAATCTTTCCTTCTTTATTGGCTCCTGTAAAAGCTCCTTTTACATATCCAAATAGTTCTGATTCTATAAGGTTCTGAGGGATTGCTCCGCAATTGATTTTTATAAAATGGTTGTCTCGTCTTGTACTATTTTTATATATAAACTTTGCGATTTCTTCCTTGCCCACCCCTGTTTCTCCAAGTATTAGAACAGTAGTATCAACATTAGCTACTCTTTTAGCAATCTCCAATAAATTTAACATTGATTTATCCTTAGCAATAATATTTGTTAAATCTAAATACTGAATTCTCATTGCTTCTATCTCTGAATAATATTTTTCTGTAAGCTCCATAGTTTTAGCTAGTTCTTCTTCCAACTCGTATAATTTTGTTATATCTCGTACATTTGTAACCACCATAGTTATATTACCATGTTTGTCAAATATAGGGTTACTAGAAACAAGAACTTTTTTACCTGTTCTAAACTCCTGCTCAATGGTATTAGATTTTTTATTTTTTAATACCATAAGAGTAGATGACTTAGATATATAGCCCTCCTTTTGCAAATCATACATATTCCTATTTAACATATCTTTTCTCTTTAAACCAGTTATACTTTCATAAGATCTATTAATCTTTAATGTATTAGCATTCCCATCAGTTATATATATACCATCATAAGATGATTCAATAATTGCATCTAATTCTGTACAATTAAGCTTTGCCTCGTCGCATTCATCAATACATTTTAATCTTTGCTTTAGATCAGTTATTTTTTCTAATGCATTGGCAAGCTGCTGCTTATATATACTATTCATGCTAAAAATGCCAACAGCTTTACCTTGATCATTTTTAACTGCCAGATAACTTTCCTTAGAAGCAATATAATCTTGTGTTGCAGAATTTTTATTAATAATACTTTTCTTGCTTAAGGAGAGGTTTTTTACAAATACATCTGGCTTAGTCCCTTTAATAAAATTTCTAATTATATCATTTTTAGTTATAGCACCAACTAAAATTTCATTTTCATCTATTATTGGTATTACTTCAACTTCATCATTTTGAAATAGCTGAGTTGCTTCATAAAAAGTATTATTTTCTTTAAGTGTATAATTACATTTCATTATATCATCCTGTACTTTCATATAAAAACACCCCTCAATATATAATAAAATCATACTATGAATTGTATTGGCAATACATAGTATAATCTTATTATATCAGAAAAAGTCTAGTTTAATCTAAACATTCAGTTTATTCTTAAATTGAATGTTCAGATTAAATCATTCCCACTATATTAATAGAGCACCATCTAACTAATTCACTCATTATTAACCTACCGTCCCAAGGGGAATCATAGAAATTCATATATCCAATTTTCACAACTCTATCAACTCCAAGAGCTGTGACCCTGTCCGTGAAATCTATTGTCTTATTAATATCTTTTGATGCTATGCCAATGGTTTGTATGTTCTTAGTAATTAGTGGACATACCTCCAATATATCATCCACTTGTTTTATAAATATAGTTCGTCCTGTAATGGGTTCCTCAAGCTTTAATTCACTATCAATTAGTATTGTATATTGAAGTCCTTTACTTGCATAAAACGATTTATCCAAACACAGAGAATATTCCCCTCTTTTATTAATTATCTTTGCAGCTATAGCCTCCTCTAAATCTAAATTATTATATCTTTTAATAAATTTTTGAAATTTTCCACTTAAGATTTGAGCTATTTCTTCCACAAGTAATTTACTTTTCTCTAAAAACAATACCTGAGGTGAAGAACATGCCTTTTGCTTAAACGCAATTATATCTGTAACTAGATTTTCTAAGTATTCTTCAAAGTCATCACTTTCAATAGCAGACTTGTCAAACACTGCAAAGGAGTACTTAGGACCAAAAATCAAATCTACACAAGTAGTTTTTTTGGGTAAAATTGAAATAGCATTTACTGCTGTCTCTCCACCCCAAACTATTCGTGCATCTGCTTTTAAAGACATCTGGGAATTATGATATACATCTTTACTTTTAAAATAAATAAGAGCAATATTTTTCAATATAACTTTAGAGGAATACGCGTTCCCCTCATATACAACCTCAATATTATCCAAAAGCACTAATAACTCATATACCGCACTAACACATTCCACAGATACACGAAGAATATTGGCATTCTTACATAATATACTCTGAAGTACTGAATAAATTCCAAGGGTTGCTACATTCCCAGCCATCCAATGGCATACCACACCCCTGGGCTGAGCTTTAATATATTTTTCTTCCCCTACAGGTACAAAATTATTAAGATATTCTGTATTCCCCAAATTAAGTATTAGTTGTTTTTCCATATTTACCTTTTTTAAATAAAAGCATAAAAATGAAACGCCTTCCATTCTTAATATTTCTCTATTTATTGCAATTCTCTTGCTATATTTATTTATAATAAGTAATAAAACTTCTACAGGAAGTGCGTGTAGCTCCTTGAGATTGTTATTTAAGTAGGTATCTATTTCATCAAAGCCTTCAAATTTTATTCCACTTTTATAGAACTCTCCATTTAGTCCATAGCAATTTATCATCTTCTCACCTGCCTTTCCGCAAAGGTATCTCCACAGCCGCGAATCTCGGCCTTATCTACTCGTGACTTAAATCTAAAATACTTACCCCGTCTACCGCAAGGACAATCATCTATGCCTACAAATTCGCCTATATCCTCAGTTAGAATAGCTTGGGACGGATAGCTTGAGCCTAAAATACTCATAACTTCTATAAGCCCTGTTCCACCAATTTTCACCTCTTCTAAAGTCTGTATATCTCTTATAATAATCTCTGCAAAATTCGGTACATGTTTATATCCGCTGGGACAATCAATAAAAATTACTCCCACCTGTTCCACCATCCCATAAAAATCTATGATGTTAGTTGCACTTGTGTTTAATAGGTTGGATGCAGTTTCCGAAAAAATTTTCTTTTCAACCTTTTCAGAAATAAGTTTTTTCCACCCGCCACTATGTAAGAGCTTTAGTTTAGGCATATCCACCTTTATTCCTTCCTGTTTTAATACATTTAAGAATCTAGACCACAATATATAAGTAAATCCATAAACTAAAATTTCCTCATCCTTATACGATCTTTCAAATTCACGAAGTCTATCTAAATTTAACTTAAGTTCGCCATTTTCACTATTCATAACATAAAAAATTTTACTAGCAAAAGTACTTATCCCTCTTATAGCAGCCCCACGCGCAGTTATATTGTCTCCTCTTTTATTACTTTCAGCGCAATCAATTATAAGCATCGGCCTTCTTTTTCCTCCTAAAAAACTTGTTAAAGTACTTATTAATCCCTGTGTTTGTCTTATAGAAGTCCTTTTATCTAAATATATTTTGCTAGGAATCCCTGTGGTGGTAGCACTAGAGTTTAACACCCTTACCACCTGCTCTTGTGTGCATATTCTAAGGTCAAAGTATTTAAACATATTTACAGGTATATATGGAACCTGCTCTAGTGTTTTAATACTACTAATATCTATACCTAATTTATCATACATAGCTTTTATGTTTAAATTTGACCTATTGTGTTCTAGCTGCGATAAGATAATATTTAAAAGTAGCTTTTCCTTCTTTTCTTGATCAATATTAAACTGCTCTTCTAGTACTAGCTCATCTATTAATTCTGAAGTCTCCATTTATTTCACCCTCTAATTATTATTTAAGCTCTTTTGTTAATACTTTACCTGAGGAATTTTTAGGAAGTACCTTTAGAAATTCTATATACCTTGGAGTTTTATATGAGGGCAACTGTTTTTTACAAAATTCTAATACATATTTAAGGTTTATATAAGATTTGTTTTCTAATATTACTACAAAGCACTTTACAGCTTCGCCTAAAATATCATCGTAAACTCCAATAACTGCACATTCCACTACCTCGGGAATTTGTAATATTATATCCTCAATTTCCTTAGGACTTATTCTGTTTCCACCACTTTTAATGATATTTTTTTCTCTTGAAACAATATATATATACCCCTCATCATCAACTTTTGCTAGATCTCCTGTGTATAAGTATCCCTTCTTTATAACTTTTTCAGTCTCTACCTTATCATTGAAATACCCCTTCATTACATTTCCGCCCCTAGCAGCAATTTCACCAATTTCTCCTGATTTCACATGGGTTCCTTCGCTATTTAAAACCACCAGTTCAGTTCCACTAATGCCTTTTCCTATAGAATTCATCTTTTTACTAATTAAATGTGGTGGTAAATAAGATAGCCTTGCTGTCGCCTCAGTCTGACCATACATTATAAAAATGTCTACTCCTTTTAACGAGTCTATAAGTTCATTTATAAAAATCTCAGAAAGCTTCCCCCCTGCTTGAGTTATGTATCTCAAGGATGGAAATCTAGTTTGCTTTATATCTGTCATTCTAAGAAGTATTTGATAATTGCTAGGAACCCCTGAAAAGCCTGTGCAATTATATTTATTTATATCCTCAACTACTGTTTGTGGAAACATAAATCTATTATTAATGACAATACTTCCCCCTACCCTAAAATGAGTATGCAAAATTGAAGTTCCATAACAATAATAAAATGGTAAAACCATTTCTACTCTATCTTGCAATGTAAGTTCCAGAAACTCTATTATAGAATTCGTATTATACATGAGATTATAATGAGTAAGCATTACCCCTTTAGGACTTCCTGTAGAACCAGAAGTAAAGAGTATTACAGCTACGTCTTCTTCTATTCTTATATTTTCACTATAACTATTTTCATGTACTTCAGTAAAATTAAACTCACTATATTCTGTATAAATCTCAACATCATCACAAATCAATCCATTTATTTTTTCGAGGAATTTATTTTGAGTAAAAATCAACTTAATATTAAGAGAATCAATAATATATTTTATTTCATTATTACTTAAAGCTGGATTTATAGGAACACAAATAACTCCACTTTTAATTATCCCAAAATAAGCTTCAATAAAAAAATTAGAATTATCTGAAACCAAGAGTACAGCATCCTTTTTAAAAAGCTTCTTGTTTTTTATAAAAGAAGCTTTTCTATTTACATTTTCAAAGGTTTGCTTATAACTTATTTCATTTTCAAAAATTACAGACGTCTTATCGTATTTAGATGAAAACTCGAATATATAATCTGTGAAGGTCATATCTGAATGCCATATTTCCCAAGTATTTTCTTGATGCCTCCTATGGTATACATTCTAGAGATATCTACTACCTCGAAAGATATGTCAAAACTCTCTTCTAAACCTGTTATAAGTTCTATGTGTCCTAAAGAATCCCAATTTTCTATTTCATCAGGTCCCAGTTCATCATTTATATCCTCCAATTTTTTAAAATCAAATACATAGAATAACACCTTGTTTAGTTTTTCTAAATTAGTCATAATAGTTCCTCCTAAATTATAATATTTTTTTATATTTGTAGCAATAATGATGCGTTTTTTAATAATCCTACAATTATATCATTTTAATATCTATTCCCTTTATAGTAAGCTCCTGTATAAATAATATTTTTTCTATATCTATAACTATTTCTCGCTCTTCATTTATTTCTATATTGTTTGACAAAAGTATTTTGAATCCTTCATAATAGTAAATTGAATATGCCTTTAGGTTGCAATTGTAAAATCCCATTCGTACCGAAGGGACATAGTACTTTTTAGTACTTCCACAACCTCATCCTGCACTTGTCTCATTTGCAATGTTATAAATTATAACCGAATTTGCATTGTGTTTTTTAAAGTACTTTAATGCTAAATCACTAATTATGATTTTCATACAATCACCTCCTACACAATATTATAGCAAGTTTTATGCCAATCAAAAAAAGATTATACTTCACCAAGTATAATCTTTTTTTCCTCTTCACTAAATTGAAAATAATCATATAAATAATTTTCGTCCTTGCCCTTAAAATCCATCATAATTGGCATACATAATTTCATTAAATTATTTGGATAATACTCATAAGCATCTTCACCCAGTTTTTTTGCAAAGGTCTTAAAGTAAAATTCATAGATTTTACTATTTAATAAATACAATAAAAAATCATAAGTAAAGGGTACATCTTCTTTTAATATTAATGCATATACATCAGCACTAAAATAACTCCCTTTGTCAAGAGCAAATCTATTGCAACTAGCTTTAAATGGGAATACTATTTTTTCGCCTTCAAATATGTTTTGATTTCTGCCCCATTGAAGTTGGTACCATTTTCTAATACCTCTTTGGCATTCTCTTCTTTTTAATAATTTTTCCCTATGCAATCCAATATGACCTATTGCATTAGTGTATTCTTTGGGGCTTTGGATCAAATCTGAATATATTATGTAACTATCTTCTCTTGAGACCGAATTTTTTTCTATGTAACTACTTTTAATCCATGGTTTTATTATATTTTTTTCTATGTTTTCTCTTATAACAATATCATTATTAACTACAAAAGCTTTATCACACCCTGTTATTATGCCTTGATAGCTATTACACATATTACTTAAATGAGTAAAACTTCTCTCTTCTATTTTATTTATTATATTTCTCTCTTTTTCATCTATTAAAATCCAGCCCTTGTTATTTAATTTGTTTTTGTTAAGAAGAAAACTATTATATTCATTCCCATTTTTCAAAAATACACTATTGTAGAATTCTTTTCTGTTTTTACCTTTTATGTTTAATGGTTTCACAATTTGAATTTCACTATTCTCATCTTGATTATTTGTTGTAAACAAAATTACAGGGTCTATCCCTATATTTTTAAATGGTCGTATACCATAAAAATCAACAATTTTGTCTATAGTACATATATCTTTTAAAACCTTCCTAAGATCTTCTCCACTTGGTGACTCTAAAAAGTATCTTGAAGTAATAAAAGTCAACTTTCCACCCTTATTCAAGTCTTCTAATGCCTTCTTAAAAAAACAATAAGACAAATCTCCTTTATCTCTATATACTTCCTTATACCTAATTTTTAAATATGAAGCATACTCCTTATCGATAGATTTTTTACCAACATAAGGTGGATTCCCTATGAAAATATCATATTTGAATTCATTTTCATATAATAAAAAATCCACATTTAAAACATTACTACATATTCTCCCCCTACTTAAATCATATAAATCTATAGTAAGGATTTTTACAGCTATATCGTCAATATCAAAACCATATAAGTTATGTGCTATTATATGTTCATCAATACTTTGATGTTCTAAATTTAACCCATTTTTCTCATTTATTTCGACTAAATTATCCCTAAATAAAGTTCTAAGAAGTTCAAAACAGCAAATTAATATATTCCCTGTACCACAAGAGGGATCCACAACTTTTATATAAGGATCCTCTATTATCTGCTCTGCTTTTATAGTTTTTTCTACCATATAAGAGGATATTGGACCTGGAGTGTAAACTGTACCTTTTTCTTTATTATTTTTAATAAACTCATAATAGGCTTCACCAAAACTTTTCTGATGTGTGAACTCTATTTCCCGTTTATAATTTTCTAGTGCAGTTATTTTAAACATTTCATCTATTGGACTTAAAATGATATTATATAATTCACATATTTTTTGTTTGAACAAATCCAGCATTTATTATTCCCCACCTATCTGAAACTTAAAAACCTATTAAATTATATCATAAATGCACACTATGGTGAACTATAATTGAGACTAGAGAGATTTATTTTAACATTTAAAATTGCACTTTTAAGAAAAAATGATTGTTAATTTCATGAAAGCAAATAAAAAAATTTTAACTCGAATTGCAAAGGGGTTAAAATTTTAATTATTCTCTTGTTAATATAACTACAGACATTAAAATCAATATACTTCCAATTACAATCCTAGCTGATATAGACTCCCCTAAAATTAATATTCCTAGTGTTAATGCAACAATAGGTTCAATTGTACTAAAAATTGAAGCCTTAGATGGGCCTATAATTCTGACCCCTTCTAAAAATGCCATTAAAGCAACCACTGTAGATATTAATGCTAATAATAAAATTGCAACCAGTGCATAAAAAGATATATGCATATTAAAATTACTAGTAGAGATTGCTGCAATAAACATGACAACAGCAGATGCGCATGAGATATAGAAGGTTAAAACGTAACTGTTAATAGTCCTAAATTCTTTATGAGATGCGCCTAGCACATATAGTGAATAAAGCACTGCAGCTATGCCTGCCAGTATTATCCCTATTAAATTGAAAGTAGCACTCCTACTATCAATTAAAATAAAAATACCTATTGTGGAAATAATCAAAGATATGATTTTTCTAGGGTATATTTTTTCTTTATAAAACAAATACGAAAATAAAGTAACAATAGCAGGGTATGTATAAAAAATCATGGTTGCCAATCCAATACTTATATAATTATAGGACATAAATAAACTTGTGGACGTAAATGCAAATCCAAACACGCCTATAATTGTAACTAAAAATATTTGATTTTTGGCCAATTTAAGTGATATTCCTTTGGATTTCAAATAATACAAAAGCATAATTGCTGCAAAAAAAAATCTTAAGAATAAGGTGGTATATGTATTAGCACCTCCTCTATATGATAATTTTGCAAGTATTGGCATAATACCAAAAGAAATAGCAGATAAAACAATATATAAAATTCCTTTCGTTTTTTCCATAGTAATCCCCCCATTTTCAAAAAAGATACATATAATCATTTCTAATAGCTTTTAAAGTGTATCATCTTTATATAAAGTTTTCATCATTTAATCATAAATTTTATAATTAATATTGGTAAAATAATTAAAAACCCTAGGTCTGCATGCAGACCTAGGGTTTTTACAAAATTAAACAAAAACCTTTTTTAAGTACTTCTAAGAATAAGCATTATCCCATGTATTTAAAAATACATAATCACTGACAGATTTTTTATCATTATGTTCTTTACTTTCAGCAATTTCTCCAATAGGAGTCATAGCAACCACTTTGTATTTTTGTGGAATGGACAATGTACTTTTAATAATATCTTCATTGATAGCAGCAATCCAACATGTTCCATATCCCTCATTAGTAGCTGATAAAACAAAATGTTCTAGTGCTATGGCACTATCCACTAAATAATACTCTTTGTTTTGTACTTCTCCAGAATCATTAGGATCTGAAACTATAACCGCTGTCATTGGTGCATCTAATATTGACTGAGCTGCAGAATTATCCTTATTAATTATAGACTTTGAAATCTGTTCTAATTTCTTTTTTTCATCAACTAGAATAAACTTGTAAGAAGTATTGTTTTTCCATGAAGGTGACATCATTGCTGCATTAATCATTCTACCTAATTTTTCATTATCTATTGGGGTATTCTTAAATTTTTTAATACTTTGCCTCGTTTTGACTACATCATAAAATTCCATAAAATCACACTCCTTTAATTTTAGTATGTGTAATTTCGAAACAAATAATGTAGTTATTTTTTTATTATATTTTTATAAATTCTTAGATAATTTTCCCAAAACTTTTCTATGGTATATTTTTTCAAAACGATTTTATGTAAATTCTCACCTTTTTGCTTTAAATTATCCACATCAAAATATGCTGCTTTCATAGCATTGTAAATACTTTCATTTGTTTGGTTTTCTATTTTATATCCGCTATTCTCATCCAATATAGACTCTAAATCTCCTACCTCAGTATAGATTGTGGTTTTCTTTACAATTCCTGATTCTAAAACAGTTAACGGTGGTGCTCCGCCCTCACTAAAAGAAGCCAAAACACTAATATTAGAACAATTTATGTAGTCCATAGGATTTGTTACATTTCCAACCATAATAACTTTATTTTCTAGTTTTAAATCCACTATTAATTTTTCTAATTGGAGTCGTAGCTTCCCCTCACCAACTAAAAGCAATTTTACATCATCAAACTGGAGCGTTAATTTGCTAAAGGCTAGTATTACTCCTCTATGGTTCTTTATAGGATGCAATCTTGCAACCATAACATATACAAAATCCTGTTGGTTTAAATTTAAATTATTTCGCATATCTTCTACTGAGGTCGCAATATTAATTTTTTTTATATCTATGCCATTGTTTACAACCGCTTTATTTCCCTTAAATTCTTTTTCTTCTAATAACTTCTTTAAATTATTTGATACACAAATATAATTATTAAAGCTCTTTAACCCTTTAATACTAAGAGGAGTAAAAATATAATATTTTATTTTATTATTAAGAAAATCATATCTGAAATCACTGTGAACTACAGCTACTGTAGGCACCTTTATTTTTCTTTTTAAAAGCAAATGCATTAAAAATGGTTTTGCTCCATGGAAATTTACTATACTTATGGAATTATTGTTTATGAATTCAATAAGCTCCATATTATTAAGCTTTTTTGTAAAAAGTTTATATCTAACATCTATAGTTTTAGCCTTTAAGTAAAGTGGACCTTCTCCCACACAACCAATTATATTTTCAAAATTATCATTACATTTATTGCATATATTTAATACGTGGTTTCCACCGCCGCCATTATCATTGCCAGATATGATATGTAAAACTTTAATGTAGCTCCCCTCCTCATACTCATCTTAATATATATAATCATTTATGCTTATATTTATCCTTTATAACCATTAAAATAAATTTAGGTATAGATGATAATCTTTTAATTCTAAAGGGCTCTTTTGCAACTCTATATAACCATTCCAAGCCTGTATTTATCATCCATTTAGGTGCCCTTTTAAGGTTACCCGCTATAATGTCAAAACTTCCTCCAACCCCCATAAATATACTGCATGGAAGTCTCTCCATATACTTTGCTATGAATAACTCTTGCCTTGGACATCCCATTGCAACAAATAATACCTTAGGACTCACTTTTTCTATTTCCTCTAATAATTCTTCACAGTTGTTTAAATCGAAATATCCATCATGACTACCTAAAACATTTAATTTCCGATATTTTGTTTGCAAATTAATATTACACATATCCACTGTTTCCTTTGTAGAGCCTAACAAATATATCCCCTGGTTTTCTTTTTCACATTTTTTCACTAAACGATCCATGAGCTCTATGCCCGCAATTTTTTCTTTCACAGGTTGCCCTACTATTTTTGAACATATTACGGTGCTAATTCCATCTGGAATAATAATCGATTTTTCACTAGTAAAATTATCTAGTAATACATTATTTTGTAGTCCACTGTTTAGAACCTCTGGATTTCCTGAAACAATATGTACTTTTTCAAAATTATTTATACTCCTCAGCAATGCTTCTATGTTGTCATTAAAAATTTCATATTGAAAAATCATTGTTGCCATAAAACTCCTCCAAATAATCTTCTTTTTTTAGAAACTACAGTATATATAATGAGTACTTGAACTAACTATTTTAGCCAATTATTAATAAGCTCCTTCTTTTTTAAATACAGATAACACTGTTAAAAAGAGGATCTTTATGTCAAATATCACTGAGAAATCTATAATATATTTCAAATCGTAAGAAATAGTTTTTCCCAGTTCAATTTCTCCTCTTCCACTAATCTGTGCAAGCCCAGTAATCCCTGGTAAAACTAAAAATCTTTGACGATAACTTTCTGGATAATAATTAACTACCTCTGGTATTTCAGGTCTCGGACCTACAAGGCTCATTTGTCCAAACAAAACATTAAAAAGTTGTGGAATTTCATCCAAGCTACTACTCCTTAAAAAGTTTCCAAGCTTAGTTATTCTATTGTCTGACTTACTTTGAAATACAAAATTTTCTAGATCATTTGGATCTATATTGAGTTCTCTTTTACTTTCAGCTTGAACTATCATAGTTCTAAATTTATAAATAGTGAAATTCTTGCCATCCTTACCAACTCTAACTTGTTTAAATATAGCTGGCCCTTTAGAATCTAATTTAATAGCAATAATAATAATTAAATATATAGGAGATAATATAATTATGCCAAGCATTGATAATATTATATCCATTAATCTCTTGACAATGAATTGAAGCTTTTTATTCTCAATGTATATTTTCTTGTCTATATTTGTAGTGATACTTTCGTTCATCGTTTATTCCTACTTTCTCCTGAATATTTAAGTGAGATGTTAATTTTTTTACATTTATTTGTACACTAATAATATCATATTTTATTATTTACAACAACTATCATAACAACATGGGTTGCATCAATAATAATCTCATATATTTTTTTATAATGTAGTATGGATTACACAATTCATAAGGGTATATCAAAGTGAGATATACCCTTTTGAATTGTGACTAAACTTTAATGAATGATTTAAAATTTAGTCACATCTTTGTATACTTCCAATAATTTTTTTGAAACACATTCCGGTGAAAACTTAAGCTTTATCTCGGCAGATATCTTCTCCCGATTAAATTTTATGTTATTTTCATACATATATTTCATCGCACTTACTAATGCATCAAAATCATCCACTGGAATCATACGTCCATTCTCTTCATGAATAAATACTTCAGGTCCACCACATTTAGTAGCTATTACAGGAACTCCAGAGGCTAATGCTTCAATATAAGCAACCCCAAAAGTTTCAGAGCGCGAGGCTAGCACAAAACAATCACTACTTTTTAGCTTTTCCTTAATAACTTCCCTAGAACACATACCCATAAGTACAACTCTACTCTCCAAGCTATACTTTTTTATAATACCTTCTAATTTCGATCTCTCCTCACCTTCTCCAAATATTGTAAGTGTCACAAGAGGAAGCTTACGAAAAGCACTATAAAATGATTCAATGGTCAAATCCATTCTTTTTCCATAGTTTAGATTTCCAAAGGATATAAAGTTAAATATCTTGTCTTCTCCTCTTATTGCATAAGTGAATAAGTCAGTATCCACAATATTAGGAACGTAAATTGATTTTATATTAAATTTATCTTTTATGCAATTGACCAGTGCTGGGCTTACTGCAATAAGAGTATCAGCTTGTTCATATGCTAATTTAGCAATGCTTAAAAGTTGTTTCTCTATTATGGGCTTGTTTATAAGGGAAGAGTGCTCAGTTATTATTAGCGGAACATTTACTTGTTGTTTCAGTTTTGCTGCCGCATAACCTAAATCAGTAAAATGTGCATGAAGTATATCTGGCTTTCCTAATTCTTTTAATATAATCTTATAAAGAATACTAAGACCTATACTAGTAACTTTGTGCAAAATCGCTTTGGGCAGTCTGCCTCCAGGAATGTTTATAACATAAACATTAACACCATCTACTTCATGTCGTTCCAACCCCCATTTACGCCACCTTCTTATGGAGCGCATATCAATTGCAGCAAAAACCACTTTTGAGCCAGCTTTGGCTAGTGCCTTAGCCTGGTCAAATTCAAATATACCGTTCATCTTATACTTATTTGTTGGAAATCCCCGTGATATGATCATGATATACATTATATTGTACTCCCCTCATATATTCCTTTAGGGCGGTTATTTAATAAAGCTTCTACAGTAGCTAATAAAAACCAAAAGTAAGTTGTCGCTTTAGGTACAAAAAATAAATTATCAAATAAATTCATAAATAGAAAAGCAACCATAGCTGCCATTACACCCATATAAAATGGTTTATAAAAGTTATCTGTAGTTATACTATACAATTTTTTAACTCTACATAGAGTTATTGTTACTATTCCTAAAAAAGAAGCAATTCCTATTAAACCTAACTCACTTTGCACCTTTAAATATGAATTATGACCTGGGTAATTTTTATATTCTTGATATTTCAATTCTTTATACTTTTTTATATATTCATTATATCTAGTGACATAATTTCCATTACCAACACCCAAAAGGGGATGTTCCTTTATCATCATAATAGCTGTTTTCCAAAGTTTAATTCTTGATTCATCTTGAGATAAATTAGTAACATCTTTAACTCTTTGAAAAACAGAAGGAATGAAAAACATTAAAATACTAAAACCTCCAAGTGCAAAAATCAACTTAATGCTATAAATTAGTGCAAGTACTAATACTCCAAGTCCAAATCCTAAAAATGCATTTCTAGAAAGTGTCATCAATAAATTAGTAAGTAATAATATTGAAAGGAATATGTACATTATTTTTTTATTTTTATTTTTTTCATAAATACTCAACATAATCACGGGAAAAATTATCAATATTAAATAAGCACCATAAGCATTTGGATTAAATAGTGTGGATGCAATCCTTATACCTGTTCCAAAGGCGCTAGGTTTTGTAAACTTTTCAGTAAGTCCAAACCCTGTAAAATGCTGAACAATACCTATGCAACTTAAAACAAAGGAAACAAATATATAACATCTTAATAAGATTTTTATTTGTTTCTTATTGTTGAACTCATATTTTATAATAAAATACATAAAGATATAAGTTATAAACCTAGCACTCTCGCTTAATGCTAGTGTTTTGTCTACTGCATAAATAGTAGATAGAAGCATTATAGCAAGCAGTATTGTCATAAATATGCTTAGTTTATCCAAGAAAAAATTCACAATGCCATTAATAAAATTTTCTCTTCCTTTTTTAGAAACAATTATACCTATTATGTAAACAAAAATCATTAATGCTAAAATTAAATCAGTGAAAAGTACTCCATGAAATATAAATTCTTTTGGAATTAATGGTAATAATATAATATAAACGCATGTTAATGCAAATAGTGTTTTTTTATAAAAATCCACTTTAACTCTCCCATCTCATTTCAAATGATATAAAATTATCTCGATGATTTTGTATTTTTTTGGACTGCTTTATTAGATCTCAAACAGTAAAATACTATTAAACCCTCTAGAAATCCGATTCCATAGCTTAAATGTAATATCAAGAAGGCTACTATCATCCGAGGTGCATACTTAATTTTCCCACCAGAAGCTTTTAAAGAGAATGTAACAGCACCAAATAAATAAGCTATTAGTTCTGTTATAAATAGATATCTAGCTATCTTTGAGAACGGGCTTACTATAGTGCCCAAAATTAAGCTTACAACAAATAGTAATGGAATTAAATGTCTTACTGCTGCTGGCTTTTTATGTTTTTGAATAACTCTAACTTTCCAAAAGCCATACTGGAAATATTGTGTCCAAAGCTTACCAAAAGATCCTCTCGTATAATAGTGAGAAATTATATCTGGAGCTAGAAGTATCTTATTACCGCTCTTAGATATTCTAAAATTCAATTCATCATCTTGATTGCGTACAAGCTCTTCATCAAAATATCCTATTTCATCAAATATACTTCTTCTATAAGCTCCAAAAGCAACAGTGTCAACAAGCTGTTCTTTTTCTGAAAATCTAAATAATGCATTTCCTACGCCAAATGGAGACCCCATAGAAAAAGATATAGCCTCTGCCATACTGTTTTCACTAATATTTATTATTCTTCCACCTACACAAGCAATATCTGAACTTTTTAATTTTTCCACGCAAATTTTGACATAATCACTATCCATATAAGCATGAGCTCCAAAAATTACTATTATCTCCCCCACAGAGGCTTTTATTCCTAAATTCATCGCAGAAGGGGCTACTCTTTTTTCATTTACAACTAATTTTATCTGTGGATATTTAATGTTATATTCTTTTATTATTTTTTGAGTGTTATCATCTGAACATCCATCACAAACCATAACTTCAATATTATCTATATCGTAGCTTTGTTCTATTATAGATTGTATACATTTACCGATATGATTTTCTTCATTTCTGCAAGGAATAACTACAGAGACTTTTACATTCCCTTGATCATCCATTTTATCTCTCCTTATTGCTCTTGTGCTAATTATTATTTACCAAGGCTAAACTCCTAAAGTATAATATTTTTAAGTAAGTTTTTCATTTAAACATTCTTCTTTATTATTTAATTCTACTATTGCAAATATTAACCACATAATTAATGTTCCTGTAATTACACCTTTATGGTCAAATTCATTTCCTGTTAAAACTGAATAAATCATATAAATTATAATTGTAGTAAAAACACCTCTGTTTTCACTATAATTTTCGAAAATAACCTTTATTCGATTTATAATTATAATAAAGAATAAAATAGAACATACTATTCCAAACTCCACTGCAACTTGAAACCACAAATTATGAGCATTTTCCATAGAGTAATTTGCAACTGGTGCATTTATCCTAAAGCTTTCTGGGAAAGCCAAGTATGCATTCATAGCATATTTTCTGTACAATTCTGCAAAAGTTGCTCCGCCTGCACCAAACGGATATTTTATTACAATTATGCAACTTGCAACAATTGCTTGTAATCTTGCCATTATAGATTCATTCTTTAAAATATCCACATTCACTTGCCCTCTTTGAAGTATAAATGTAATAATCCACTTTGATGATATTAAAAAGGCTATTCCAAAGAAATAAAATATTTTCTTGTACTTTTTACTTATTAACATAATAAAAGTCACTATAATAAAACAAAGCCAAGCTCCTCTAGTAAATGTAATGAATAGTGCAATCATATTTATAAATAAGGAACCATATACAAATATTTTTTCTTCTTTAATAAGTTTTCTATATAATACTAATTCTAAAACTATTGGTACAATCAAAAGTATTATTCCAGCACCTATGTTTACATTATGATATCCAAAAGTTATAAGATTTCTATTTCGCATTACATCTCCTAAGCTCATTCTATTTGTAATCACTTGAGTGAATCCATAAAAACAGCTGAAATCTATACTTACTATTAATGCAAAATAAATTTTTTTTACATCTTCACTTTTAAAATTAACTAAAATCACAAACATAAACATAACGGGTACAAAAATAGATATATATGTACTGCTTAAGCTTTTTAATATGTGTTCGGAAAATATATTACTATTAGTTGCAAGCACTACAAAAATTATAATCAAAAATATAAATTTGCTACTGAGAGATTCTTTATTATATAATTTACGTTTAATTAATTTGCCAATATTTTTTATATTTAATATAAACATTATAGCAATATAAATACTTTCGTAGGTTACTTTTATAAACAATACATCAAAATAAACAACCTTTCTTGCCGTAACAAATATTGGAAAAGATACTATAAATAAAAGTATGGATTTTTTCATGTCAATGGATGCATAATATAATTCAAATACTAATAACGCAGTGGCCATTGAAGCCATTCCTGAGTCCTTTATTCCAATTTTCTTAAATAAAAACAAAAAAACTATTATGGAAATCACAATTATGCTACATAAAATCATATAATTCTTTTTTGAAAATTCCTTTATACTTATATGATTTTTCTTTAAAAATTCTTTAATATTCATATTGTTCTCCTTACTACCTAAATTTAGTTAATTAAGCAACTGAAAAAGCGATAAATTATTTCTCTCTAAATTCACTAAAATCAAAAGAGTAATTATCTTTCATAAATCTACAATACTCAGCATAATTCTCATTCAGTTTCTTTATAACAATATCTACTTTTTGATCTCCCTTAATAGCATCATAAAATAACTGTCTTGTTATCTTTTCTTTATAATTTATGAAAGAAGTAGGATCAAATAACTCATTTCTAAAATTAGTATCATTATTATATTCTTTATAAATGTCATTCTCTTGAACTTTTTTATCCATGAAAATTGGAAGTGCCTTTTTACTTGCTAGTATTTGGTTATTTATTTCTCGATCTAAAAATAGTTCATAAACTTTTTTAATAGCAGCCTTATTCTTACCTTCATTTTTTATATCACTATTTACTACGAGACAACTGTAATTCTCTGTATAATAATAATTTTGTGTATCTTTTAAATCTATCTTTGGTAAGTCTGATATACCCATTGAAAAACTAAGTGGCATAACATTGTCAAAATAGTTCTTATCTTCAAAAGTGCTAATTATCATAGCAGCCTTTTGCGATGCAAAATCTCTTCTTAAATTGCCTTTGTTTTTATCAGCAAACTCTTTGTCGAGTAAACCTAATGAATACATCTTACTATAAATATTTAGGATATCCTTTGAGTAATCAAAATTATACTTTCCTGTCTTGTAATCCCAAAAGGTCGTATAAATACTACCTTTATTTACACTCATTTCACCAATGGCTATTTGAAGTTCTCCCATAGTAGTAGCAGGGAATTCAAAGGGGACAACATTTGGGTATGCTTTTTTAATTTTTATACCATAGTCCAACAGCTCTTCAAATGTTTTAGGCTGTGATTCCGGATCGATTCCAGCCCCTTTTAACATTTCCTTATTCCATATTAATTTTACATTATTACCTAATATTTTCACTCCCATTGGTTTTTTCTTATAATATAAAAAATTTTCCTTACCAATTTTGTCAATATCAAGTCCAAACTGCTCCATATTCATTATTCTTTCATATTTATATAAATCAGAATATCCATACTCGAAAATATCAGGTTTATCAGATGTAGCTAAGGCCGTTTTTAATAAGTTATCATAACTTTTACCTTCTACTTTAAGATTTATAAATATATTATCCTTATTTTCATCATTATACCTATCTATCTGGTTTACTCTGGTTTCTACCTCTGTGGAGTCTTTTAACCATACACTGACTATAGTTTTACCTCTATTTTCATCATTTTCTACCATTTTTCTATTGTCTTCAACTAATTTAAATTTATAAGCATATGCCATTCCTAAAAAAACTAATACAATTACTATATAAACTTTAAACTTCAAAGGAAATTTTTTCAAAATTATCATCCTCTTTCTTATTTTAAAATATTGTTAACTATTGTTTCTTTTACAGTACTTTAAAAGATAGAATAAATTCCACATTTTTCCACTTTACTTTCAATTCTATAAACATAGCTATGGAAAATTTTAACCGAGATGGTGCTTGCCAGTGCAAGTCCAACAACTCCAAATCTAGGTCTCGTAATTATTTAATCTTAGAATTATCTTGTAGTATATCTTTATACAAATTGATTAAATTTATTTTTTCAGCTTCCCAAGATAGTGAATTTTCAACTACACATCTGTTATTTGTTCCTATCTGCCTTGTAGTTTCAATATTTTTTACTAACCCGCTAATCTTGTCTGCTATTTCTTTAGGTTTCTTTGGGTCCACAAATATAGCATTTTCCTCAAATGCTTCCACCCAATATGGAAAATCAGACATCAATATTGGTAGTGCGCATGCCATGTATTCATATGCCTTTACTGGCGAACTTTTTATATGATTAAGAGTTGGATAAAGTGTGCAAAGTCCCAAATCCACACTTTTCATGTATGAATAAACTTCTTTAACTGGCTTAAACCCCAAAAATTTTGTATATTGCCAGCCTTCTAATCCTTCACATTCTTTTTTGAATTCAGGATCATCCCATTTACCTAAAATTAACAATTCTACTTCACCATTTAGGTAATTGACTGCTTGTATTATCTCCTTTATACCTCTTATTTCAGTAAGTCCTCCGGCATAAAGCATAGTAAATTTTTCGCGTTTTACTTCTAATCGCTTGCTTTCATCGATTATAGCTATAGACGGTAAATTTCTTAATAGCGTAGTCCGCTTGTTCATGTAAAATTTTCCAACTATATCATTGGTAACTGTTACCACACCATCGAAATATCTACAAGCCCACTTTTCAAAAGCATTAAACAATTTAGAAATTATTTTTCTAAAAAAAAGACTACCAAGCCAATCTTTATTCATAATTTGTGCTGGTACATCTTCATGAACATCATATATTACTTTTTTCCCTGATAATTTTAATTTGAGTCCTAAAATAATCAATTCTGGATCATGAAAATGATATATCTGCGCATTTATTTCTTTTGCTTTTTTTAATGCAATTCTTTTTTTAAATATAAATCTATATAACCGACCACTCTTTTGAGGAAGTGGAATAACATGCACACCATCTATCTCTTCTTCATTATCATGAGGTGCTATTAAATATACCTCATACCCTTCTCTGGCAAGTGTTTTACATTCTTTGTGAAAAATTCTAACATCAGCTGATGGATGAACTGTAGTAATATGACATACTTTTATAGACATAATTAAATCCTCCATAATACTTAAATAAAAAAATATACTATTTACTCAAAAGAATATAATAGTATCTTTAATATTCTTAATTAATTTGTTTCTCTTCAATATATTTTATACTCAATGTTATTTTTTTCTCTTTATTAATAGTAAAAATTTGCTTAATTAATAGTCGAAATAAAGCAACTCTTATTATATAATACATATTTAACATATGCAACTTATATGTATCGCAACTATTGTTAAAAAGTTGAAATTTAATACGTAGAAATACCCCGTAGTGTAGCCTTTTTATTTTGTCTACACTATAGGGTACATTTTAAAGATGCTAACATCTAAATTAAAGTAGCCTACTATAACATACTTTCTTTTATTGATTTTTAAGCAGTTGTTCCTCTGGTACATCTCGAAGCACTTTAGCCGGATTTCCAACTACAATTTTTCCTGCTTGCACGTCTTTTGTAACTACACTACCTGCTGCTACGAAACCATCTTCGTGTATAGTTTTTCCTGGTAGAATAACTGCTCCGGCCCCAATTCTACCACCTTTTTTTATAGTTACCCCTTTAAATTTTCCAAACCTTTCCTTAGAACGGGCAGCATAATTATCATTAGAAGTTGTAACACAAGGCGCAATAAATACATAATCGCCAACTTCTGAATAAGCTGTTAAATACACATTAGTTTGTATCTTGCAATTAGAACCAACCTTGCAATAATTTTCAATAGTTGCTGCCCGACCAATAATTGTTTTAGAGCCTACGGTTACATTTTCTCTTATTACTGCAGTGTCCGCAATAAGTGTTTTTTGTCCAATGACGCATCCACAATATATTATCACCCCGGCACCTATAAGACAGCCCTCACTTATTTTAGCTGGAAGCAATTTTTCCTCATCTTTAAAAATACTGTTGACGGACCTCATAGGTTGTTTACCTATTACCGTATTATCATCTATTCTAACATTATCTCCAATAATAGTCCCTATGTGTATAACTACATTGCTGCCTATAATGCAATTAGCACCTATTGATACTTCATCCTCTATTACTACGAAATGTCCCATTGTTACATCGTTGCCCAATTTGCTTTTTTCTGAAATATAATTCATGAAAATAACCTCATTTCATATAATATAGATAAACTATTTTTTCATTTGCATAGTTGAAAAATCTCCCATTGGGAATTTAACTGGAAGCCCTGTAAGTCTTGATTTATAAGCTGCAAGTATAATAGACATCCCTTTTTTACCTTCTTCTCCATTTATAAGCGGTTGTCTATCCATATTTATAGCATCTATCATGTCTTTATATAGTGGTGTATGACCGAAACCATATACTGAATCTGGATCTCCCTTTTGCTGACTTAATATTTCCTGCTCAGTATCCACATTATCTGCAAACTTCCAAGTTTCTATTGAGTTGACTGCAAGTCCTCCTATACAAACTGTACCTGTTTCACCAAAGATACTTAATGTCTCTTCTAAATTTTTAGGATATACACAAGCGGAACCTTCAACTATACCTATAGCTCCATTTTTAAATCTTATCATTATAGCTCCAAAATCCTCAGCTTCTATATCTCGAAGAAAAGTATCACACTGAGCATAAACAGTGTCTATTTCTCCACCCATCATCCATTGTAACAAATCAATATTGTGAATGCATTGATTCATTAGTGTACCACCATCTAATTGCCATGTGCCTCTCCAAGGAGCTTGCTGATAGTATCCCATATTTCTATTCCAAAGAATTCTAGCTGTACCGTTAACCAATTTTCCAAATCTATTTGCGTCGACTGCAGCTCTTAATTTTTGTATTGGTTCATTAAATCTGTTTTGGTGACTAACACAAAGCTTTACATTATTTTTTCTTGCACACTCAATCATTCTATCTGCATCTTGAGTAGATAGTGCCATTGGTTTTTCTACAAGTACATGTTTACCCTTATTCATGCAATATATAGCTATTTCTGGATGGTATCCACTTTCAGTAGATATAGATACCATATCTATATCAGCATTCTCAAGCATTTCTTTATAATCCGTATAAACTTTTATATCTGAATTTTCCCCTAGTGTTTTTATGTACTCAGCTTTTTTAGCAATAGCATTAGCTTCTACAACATCACAAACTGCAACTAGCTGAATTTCAGATTTATTTTGAGTTATAGCCTCTACATGTTTGTAAGATATTCTTCCACATCCTATTATTGCTACTCTTAATTTTTTCATTTAAATTCCTCCTTGATGATTTCCCTATAATTTTGGCATGCAATATTATAAAATAGTTTACAATGTTTGCATGCCATAATTTTATTTCAATTACTCTTAAAGTTTATTAATTTTTTCTCTATTGTTTACAACATGCTTTGTAGCATTTCTAGTATCATATAATAAACTAGCTTCAGCTACTATTTTTTCATAATCATAAGAGCTATGATCAGTTGTTATTATTACTATATCTGCATTTGCTATTTCATTTTCCCAATTTGCTGTTACATATTCTTTGCCCTTATGAGTAAATTTAGGAATAAATGGATCATCTACTATAATATCAGCACCATTCTTTTCTAATTGCTCAATAACCTTTAGTGTTGGTGATTCTCTCATATCGTCTATATCTTTCTTATATGCCGCACCCATAAGGAGTACTTTTGCTCCGTTTAGTGCTTTTTTCTGACCATTTAAAAGTTTCATAACATTTTCAAGCACGAATTCAGGCATATAATCGTTAATTATACCTGATGCTTCTATTAATTTTGTATGATAATCAAACTCTTTTGCTTTCCATTCTAGGTAGAACGGGTCAAGTGGTATGCAATGTCCTCCAAGTCCTGGACCTGGGTAGAATGGCATAAACCCATAAGGCTTAGTTTTAGCTGCATCTATTACTTCCCAAATATCAATGTTCATTCTTTTACATAAAATAGCCATTTCATTTGCTAATGCTATATTTACATTTCTAAAAGTATTTTCAAGAATCTTTTCCATTTCTGCTACTGCTGGAGAAGACACTTCCATTATATCTCCCTCTAGTACACTTCTATATAACATTCCTGCTACCTCAGTACAGTCTTTTGTACATCCTCCAACTACCTTTGGAGTATTTTTTGTGTTAAATTGTTTATTCCCTGGATCAATTCTCTCTGGAGAGAAAGCTAAGAAAAAGTCTACACCACATTTTAAACCTGATTCTTCAAGTATTGGTTTTAATACTTCTTCAGTAGTTCCTGGGTACGTGGTGCTTTCGAGTACTACCAGCATTCCTCTATGTAAATACTTAGCTACACTTCTAGTTGAATCTACTACGTAAGATAAATCTGGTTGCTTATATAAATCTAGTGGTGTAGGAACTGCGATACACACTGTATCAACATCCTTAACAAAACTAAAATCTGTAGTAGCTTTAAGTTTTCCTGCTTTTACTAATTTAGCTAAATCTGTATCTACAATATCCCCAATATAATTAATTCCTTCATTTATCATTTTAACCTTTTGATCTTGAACATCAAACCCTATTACTTCATACCCTACTTTAGCCTTCTCTACAGCTAGCGGTAATCCCACATAGCCCAGGCCAACTACACCAAGTTTAGCTGTTTTATTTTTTAATTTTAATAATAACTCATCTTTTAATTGAAACATTTTGTTACCTCCTATAACCTTAAAGGTCTAATTTAATACTTTAATTTATATTTTTTTGCGATGTTAGATTTTTTTATAATTGTCCTAGTGTAAAATAATTTTCATAAGGCAAGTTAAATAAAATACTATCACAAAGTGTTAATTTTTTTAGTCCAGCTTTCTTTTATAAGTTGGAACTTTTTCTTCCATTAAAGCAAATACAGCCTCTTTTTCTCTTCCTACTACAGTTTTAAAATCCTCAATAGATTTTTCAATAAAATCTATATCATTTCCAATAGGCTTTTCAACATAAATTTTATTATGAGAAGTGGATGTTAATGCTACCTCATCCATCAGAAGTTCTTCATATAGTTTTTCTCCAGGCCTTAGTCCAACAAATTGAATTTTTATATCTACATCTGGTTCAAGCCCTGAAAGAGTTATTAAATCTCTAGCTAAGTCAACTATTTTTACAGGTTCTCCCATATCTAAAACAAATATTTCTCCACCTTTTGCCATACCTCCAGCCTGAATAACTAATTGTGCAGCTTCAGGTATTGTCATAAAGAATCTATTTATTTCAGGGTGCATTACTGTTACTGGGCCTCCATGAGCTATTTGTTTTTTAAATAATGGTATTACGGAACCATTGCTTCCTAAAACATTACCAAATCTTACAGCTACATACTGCGTATCGCTAATTGTATCAAAAGCTTGAATTATGAGTTCACAAAATCTCTTGGTAGCGCCCATTATGTTTGTAGGATTTACTGCCTTATCTGTACTAATTTGAACAAATCTTTTTACACCAGTCTCATGACTACATTTTACAACGTTATAAGTTCCTATTACATTATTCTTAATAGCTTCTGCTGGGTTATTCTCCATAAGTGGCACATGTTTATGAGCCGCTGCATGAAATACTACATCTGGCTTATAGGTTTCAAAAATTTCTTTTAATCTATCAATATCTCTAACAGATGCAATGATAAACTCTTTATTTAACATAGGAAACTCATAGTTAAGCTCCATTTGTAAGTCGTATGCATTGTTTTCGTAAATATCTAAAACTATTAATTTCTTAGGATTAAACTTAGCGATTTGCCTACATAACTCAGACCCTATAGAACCGCCACCACCTGTAACTAATATTGTTTTTTCTTTAATATATTTGTCAATATCTTCGGTACTTAATTTAACTGGTTCCCTTCCTAAAAGGTCCTCAATATTTACATCACGAAGCTCACTAATGTTTACTTTCTCGTCTACAATTTCATAAATGCCAGGAATTGTTTTTAACTTGCATTTAGTCCTTTTGCAGATGTTTAGTATTTCAGTTTTAGTTTTAAAATCTGCTGAAGGCATGGTAATAATTATTTCCTCAACGGACTCTGCCTTACAAATTGAAATTATCTTATCTCTACCACCTAATACTTTAATACCGTTAATTATTTTATCATTTTTAGATTTATCATCATCAATTAATCCAACAACATAATATTTTAATTCACTATGCTTACTAATCTCTTTTACTAGCATTACGCCTGCATCTCCGGCGCCTACAATAAGGATGTTTATGTTATTATCACACTGTTTATTTTCGCCTTTTTTTTGCTCTGATATTCTATATATAATTCTAATTCCACCTAGGGTAATTACACATAGAAGCCAAAATATAATATGTACAGTAAAAGGAAATCTATAATAGTGACTTTTAAATAAAATATGACTAACTAAATAGCTATAAATTACGAACACTATATTGGCAAGGGTTATTGAATATACTATAGAAAACAATTCTGCTATGGATGCGTATTTCCATATACTTCGATACAATCCAAATATTTTATTAAATCCTATTATTAGAATCAACACTGGAATAATTGAAAGTTTAAAAAATTCAAGGTCTTTTATAGGGATATTAAAATCAAATTTCAAAAGTAAAGTTATATATAACGAAGCCAAAATGCAAATAATATCCACCGCAAAGACCCTTTTATCCGTTTTCATGAAGTTCACATCCTTTATTTAGTTTTAAATCCTTTGCTACTCCCCTTAATCATTCTACCTCATTTCAAAAATTATTCAACATATTTCTTCTCTTTTATTGTTCAGTATCTTTGCATATATTATTATATCCTAAAACCTTGTTTTTGTATAATTTAATGGAGTTTATTAATTATTTATTTATAATTCCGCAAAATGTAGATGTTTAATGTAGTAAAATTTAAAAATAAAGAAGACATAGCAATTAGTAATTACTATGTCTTCTCTATTTTTATTAATTACAAATTTATTATATTAAAAAAATCTCCTATTTCATTAGGCTATTATTTATTATCATTACATTCACTGTAAATTTCTTTAAACATATCGTTGTCCTTGATAGTTAAAAGATAATTCATAAAAGTTTTTTTAAGATCATCCCTTTTAAGTGCATATTCAACAGTAGCTTCCAAAAATCCTTCTTTATCGCCTACATCATATCTTCTACCCTGAAACTTATAAGCATACATATCTTCCTCTTCTATTAAAGTCTTTAATGCATCTGTGAGTTGTATTTCTCCACCCTTTCCAGGCTTTGTATTTTCTAAAATATCAAATATTCTAGGTGTTATAATATATCTTCCAAGTATCGCTATGTTTGATGGTGCTTCGCACGCGTTAGGTTTTTCAATAACATCTTTGACCTTGTAAACCCTATTATCTATTGAGTCTCCGTCTACTATACCATATTTATATACTTCGCTCCCAGGCACTTCTTGAACTCCTAAAACCGAAGTCCCATATTCACTATAGCAATCTATAAGTTGTTTTAGGCAAGGAACATCGCTATCTACTACATCATCACCGAGCATTACAGCAAAAGGTTCATTTCCTACAAAGGTTTTTGCACAACTAATGGCATGGCCTAGCCCCTTAGGTTCCTTTTGGCGTATATAATAAATATTAGCCAAGTTGGATATATCCTGGACCATTTTTAAGACATCTTCTTTACCATTTTGTTGCAATTGATATTCAAGTTCAATGGATTTGTCAAAATGATCTTCAATTGCTCTTTTATTTCTTCCTGTTATAATTAATATTTCCTCAATTCCAGAGGCAACTGCTTCCTCAATAATATACTGTATTGTTGGCTTATCAACAATTGGTAACATTTCTTTAGGTTGCGCCTTTGTAGCTGGTAAAAACCTTGTGCCAAGTCCTGCTGCAGGTATAATAGCTTTTTTAACTCTCATAGTTCTTCTCCCCTCAAATAAAATACTTATAGATTACACCCTTTATTAAAACTTTTTAAAAAAATTTAAAAAAGAAAATTTTCTTTTTTCAGCTTTTATTTCTAACAATTCCATGGTGGGTTTATTATTAATAATATTAGTTTGATTTTGAGAAATCCAGTTGTACATGGGTTCATTTTTATCTTTTATTATATCAAAAGCCGTTTTTATCCTAGTTTTTCTACTTGTGATATTATGTCCATCACTGCCCAAAATATGTACCATATTCTTTTTTACAAATTGCTGGGCGGTGTTTTTTACTTCTTTTCCATAATCGCCTAATAAACTAGCAGAATTCACTTGCATTAATACCCCTTGTTTAATTAAATTAATACTTAAATCATGATTTTCCATAATTTTAATATTACGCTCTGGATGAGCTAGTATAGGTTTAACCCCCAGTAACATTAATTCATAAAACACATCTTCTGTGTACCTAGGAAATTGACCCATTGGAAGCTCAATAAGTAAATATTCTGAGCCATTAATTCCCCAAATCCTCTTTTCTTTATATAGTTTTGGTAAATTGGGGTGCATATAAACCTCTAGTCCAGATAAAATCTGAATTTTAAGATTTGTTTCACTAGATGCTAAAACTAGGCTATCAAATTTTGCTATATATTTTTCTCTAGTAATTTCATATTCTTCAGGTATAAAATGAGGAGTAGCACAAATGTACTCTACCCCTTCACTTTCTGCAATTTTTAACATTTCAAGAGACATATCTAAACTTTTTGCTCCATCATCAACTCCATGAATTATATGACTATGAAAATCTATCATATATTTACACCTTCTAAAACCTTATTTTTCTTTATCATAATACCCTTCATAATATTTTCCATAATATCCACTTACAGTTTCAGGTACTTTATTAAATACTATACCTAAAATCTTTCCGCCAACCTTATCTATCAATTCTTTTGCATCTACCAACGCATCCTTTTGAGCTTCACCGTATGAAGCTACAAAAATCACACCATCTGTTATTGTAGCTAAAATTTGAGCATCTGTCACTGCAAGTACTGGTGGTGCATCAATAAGAACTAAATCATATTCACTTTTTAGAATTTCAATAAAATTCTTCATTTTCTGAGTTCCTAATAACTCTGCTGGGTTTGGAGGTATTGGCCCACTAGTTAATATAAAAAGATTATTAACATCTGTTTTAACAATACATTCTTCCTTTTTAACATCTTGAACTAATATGTTTGTCAGTCCAACTGAATTGGTAATTCCCATTTTCTTATGTATTGATGGTTTTCTAAAATCACAATCTACAAGAATAACTTTTTTTCCACTTTCAGCCATAGTTATAGCTAAATTTGACAAAACAGTACTTTTTCCTTCTCCCGCACCTGATGAAGTAACTACTATAGATTTAAACTCTTTATCTAAAGAAGAGAATTGAATATTAGTTCTTAATGTTCTAAAAGCTTCTGCTGATCTAGATTTTGGATTTTTTAATGTTATCATTTTTTTTAACATATTCTCACTCTCCTATTTTTTTTCTTCAATAAAAGGAATTATTCCAATAACTGGTAATCCAGTTAGTTTCTCTATATCCTCTTGACTTTTTACAGTGTTATCTAAGTATTCTAATAAAAAGGCTATACCTAAAGAAATCATAAGTCCAATGAAAAATGCGATTGCTATATTTAGCTTTGGATTTGGACTATCTGGGGCCGTAGGTTGTAGTGCATCATCTAAAAGTTGCACGTTATCTGATTTTTTCACATCATTACTGATAAACTTTAATGACTTAGCTAACTGATTAGCAATGTCCATTGCCTCTTTGGGATCCTTAGACTTAACAGTTATAGTTAAAAACTCTGTATCTCCTTTTGGTTCTACTGTTACCATGCTTTGAAGTTCACCAGGGTCCATTTTTAATTTAAGTGCTGTAATAACATGGTCTGAAACCCTTCTGGACTTTGCAAATTCACTATATGTTTTAACTAGTTTTTGATACATAAGCACAGCATCCATGTTAGTCTGAGGTACCTCAGTTTTATTTTCTATTTTTCCAATTATTACTGATATATCAGCTTTGTAAGTAGGTTTAATAACAAAATAACTTAATACTCCGCTAAGTACCGTTGCTCCTAGTGTAATTAAAATCACCAGTAGTATCCTTTTTTTTATTATCGTAAAGTATTCCATCAATTCCATTATTTAGCCTCCGTCAATAGTTTTTCGAGTTCTATTACAATTTCATCTTTTGGATCAATTTTTTTAGCCATATCTAAATGTATTCTAGCTGCATCTAAGTTTTTAATATTTATATAACACATAACAAGATTTGTACATACCTCTATAGACTTTGTAACTTCAAATGCATTCCTAAAGTATTGGATAGCCCTCTTGTAATTTTCAAGAAGAGCATAATTAATACCAAACTCTATTATTACCTCTATTAAATTCTTGTCAATTGCTGCTGCTTCATTTAAATAGTATATAGCCTTCTCGTAATTTTGCAAAAGTCTATAAGCTACAGCGCTATGGTAATATATATCTGGGCTATCCCCTAACTGTTCCATTAGTGGAATCAAGATTTGGAGTGCAGCCTTAGGACTTGTAGCTACTAGCTCTTTGCCCTTTTGAAAACTTGTTATAGTTTCCAAAGTGTTTTTTAGGTCTATAACATCTGATGTTTGTTCTCCACCATTAATAGCATAATTACTTAAAGCTATTAAAGCCATTTCATGTTCCATTTCACTATTAAAAACTAATGCCTCATATAGATATGGCTTACTGTAATCAGTAATTTTTTTAGCCTTTTCTATAAGTTTCACTTCTTCATCTTTGAACATAATATTAGTGACTCTTAATTTGTCCACCAGCAGAAAAATCTTATCATAATTCTCGCTATTCTCTTCTATTGTTAATAATCCTTTTAAAATAATATATGCTTCCTCATAATTTTCATTTTGAATTTCTTTGAAAATTACACCCTTTATGAACCCAATTGAATTTGGAATAGCCTTTATTATTTCTTTATACTCTTTGGTATACTTGAAAAATTCATCGGCTCCTAAAACATAAATCATTCCTTCTATAAATAGATTAACTGGTATATTATCAAAATCTTCTTTTTTCTTTACCTTTTGGATTATTTCATTAGTTCTCACTGGAAAATATATGTCATCCAATATAACAAAATCATTAATTTTACTGTTCTTCTTTATTTCCAGAAAAAGAATAGCTGATAGTTTTTCTGAAAAGTATGCTTTAATGTCCATGTTTACACCTTCCTACTAATCTTAAATATTTATGGTACAACTACTGTTAATGATAATATATTGATGGTAATTTGTAAACCACATAAAATCATAGTAATGGATATTATAGTTTTATGTAAATTTAGAAACTTTAGTTTATGCTTGCTTCGTCAACTATTGACATAACATTTTCTTTTAGCCTAATTATTTTTTCAGATGTATCCTCTAAGCTGTTCCCTTTAACAGATAAATAAATTTTCATCTTTGGTTCAGTCCCAGAAGGTCTAACTACAACCCAAGAACCATCTTCCAAAACAAACTTTAATACATTTGATTTCGGTAGTTTAATTGTTTTTTCAGTACACTCTATTAAATTCATTTCTAAACCAGCTCTATAATCCATTTTTTTTATAATTTTATTATTTCCTATTGAAGCCTTCATTGAATGCCTCAAATACTCTAAAATATTACCTATTTTTTCTGCGCCATCTATTCCCTTTAGTTCTATTGAAACTAAACTTTCCTCGTAATATCCATGTTTCTTATAAAGATCAGTCAATGCATCATATAAACTCATGCCTTTATTTTTATAATAAAGTGTCATTTCACAAATTAGTGTTGCCGCTATAACTGCATCTTTATCCCGAACAAAATTACCGGCTAAATAGCCAAAGCTTTCTTCAAAACCCAATATAAATTCTTTTTCACTTTTTACTTCGAACTCTTTTATTTTTTCGCCAATATATTTAAATCCAGTTAACACATCTAATACTTCAACATTATATTTCAGTGCAATACCATCTACCATATTAGATGTAACAATAGTTTTTATTACCACACCATTCTTAGGCAATTTATTAGTTTCACACAAGGAATTTAAAATATAATTACACAATAATACCCCTGTCTGATTTCCTGTAAGAACCTTATACTTACCAAGTTTATCCTTAACTACTACACCAATACGGTCACAATCAGGGTCTGTTCCAAAAATAATGTCTGGATTAATTTCTTCCGCCATTTTAAGAGCCAATTCAAATACCTTTGGATCTTCTGGATTAGGATATGCTGCTGTTGGGAAATTACCATCTGGCATTTCTTGCTCCTTTACAACCGACACATTATCATAACCAAGTTCACTTAAAACTCTTCTAACAGGAACATTTCCAGAACCATGAATGGGCGTATATATTACTTTTAAATCCTTAGCATATTTAATAACCAGGTCTTCTCTCAGTGTTAAGTTTTTAACCCTATCAATGTATGATAAATAAATATCTTCTCCAATAATTTTTAGTAATCCATTAGTTTTTGCTATATTAACTTCTATAGTTTTCACTTGTGAAAAATCATTTACTTTCCCTGCACATGTTATAATTTCTTTAGCCGCCTCATCAGTAACTTGTCCACCATCTTCTCCATAAACCTTGTACCCATTATATTCTTTAGGATTATGTGATGCAGTAATAACAATACCCGCTTTACTTTTAAGTTCTCGAACCGCATAAGATAAAATTGGAGTTGGTGTTAATTTTTCAAATAAATTAACGTAAATACCATTTCCGCAAAGAGTTTTTGCAGCAGCTCCTGCAAATTCTTTTGACATATTTCTTGAATCATAGGCAATGCAAACTGATATATTTCCCGTGTATTTCGAATTTAAATAATCAGCTAAACCCTGAGTAGCTTTACCTATGGTGTGTATATTCATCCGGTTTGTTCCTGCTCCCATTACTCCTCTAAGTCCACCTGTCCCAAACTCTAAGTCTTTATAAAATCTATCTTCAATTTCTTTTTCATTAATTAACTGTTCTAACTCTTTCTTTAATTTAAAATCTATCAAATTAGAGTTAATCCAACTTTTATACTTTTCTTTGTAATTCATATATTTTCCTCCTTACATTCATCTGCCATAGAAATTATCAACTAAACTCTTTCCCATCACCAACCCACTCTCTTTAGTCTATCACATTATACTATCAATCCATTATAAATAAAAGGAACATTAAGTGTCTTTATTATAAACTATTCTCTTTATAATTTATTTAGCAATTTATTTAACAATTTGAAATTATTATTGCATTTGCATATCTAATCCTCTATAATTATAAATTGGCCCAATGAATTTACTAGCAATAACTATTTTAAAAATTAGGAATATTCAAGTAAATAAATGAGCATATTTTTTTGTTTATTTAAATACTTCACAATATAAGTTCACTTGGAAGGGGTGTATAAATGTATAGATTAAATCAAAATGAAACTCCATTATTTGATGCATTAATGGAATATGTCGACAGAGATACCTTGCCACTTCACGTACCTGGTCATAAAAAGGGAGTAGGTGCTGATGAAGAATTTAGAAATTTTATGGGGGCAAACCCTTTTAAAATTGATGTTACAGTTTTTAAACTTGTTGATTCCTTGCATCACCCAACTGGACCTATTAAAAAGGCCCAAGAGTTAGCAGCGGATGCTTATGGTGCTGATGAAACATTTTTCTCAGTTCATGGAACCTCTGGTGCCATTCAAGCTATGATTATGTCTGTGGTTGGATCTGGCGATAAGATAATTGTACCTAGAAATGTTCATAAATCTATAACTGGTGGAATAATCCTTGCCGGTGCTGTCCCAGTTTATATGCAACCAGAACTAGATAAGAAAATAGGGGTTGCTCATGGTGTATCTCCAGAGACAGTGGAAACAACACTAAAAGAGAATCCTGATGCAAAAGCCGTGCTTATAATTAACCCTACATATTATGGAGTTTCCACTGATATCGAAAAAATTGCAGAAATGGTTCATGAATATGACATCCCGCTTATAGTTGACGAAGCTCATGGTCCTCATCTTAATTTTAATAGCAGATTACCAATGTCAGCAATGGAAGCTGGTGCAGACATATGTGCTCAAAGTACTCATAAAATAATAGGTTCATTAACTCAAACTTCGTTACTACATGTTTGTTCAAATCGTGTTAACCCAGCTAGAGTTAAACAACTAATGAATTTACTACATACAACTTCTCCTTCCTACATACTAATGGCATCACTGGATTGTGCTAGGCGTCAGATTGCTTTGCATGGCACAGAACTTTTAGATAAAACTATTGATTTATCTAATTATGTAAGAAGCGAAGTAAATAAGATCCCTGGTTTATATTGTTTCGGGGAAGAGGTTTTAGATGGTTTTGGAGCTTTCGCTATTGATCCAACTAAAATTACAATAACTTGTAGAGATTTAGGTATAACAGGTTATGACTTAGATATGATCCTCTCTAACAAATATCATATACAAATGGAATTATCTGATCTTTATAACGTGCTCGCAGTTGGATCCTTTGGTGATACAGAACATGGAATGGAGCTATTACTTACGGCATTAAGAGAAGTTAGTAGTGAATATTATGGCAAAGGCGCAAAGAAATCTGATTTTATTGATATTCCTAGTATTCCGCAGCAAGTTCAAATTCCTCGGGAGGCTTTCAACAGTGTAAATACTGCTGTAGAAATTAAAAAGAGTGTTGGTATGATAAGTGGTGAATTCCTAATGGCATATCCGCCTGGTATTCCAATACTTTGCCCTGGTGAGAGAATAACTCAAGAAATTATAGATTATGTTGAAAAATTAAAAGCAACTGGATTATATGTTCAAGGAACTGAAGATCCAGAAGTTGAATATATAAAAGTTGTCCGTGAAGAAGATGCTGTATATATAACGGTTGAATAGAAGTAAAAAGAACTCCAAATTAGGAGTTCTTTTTACTTCTATTAAGTTTTACTCTAAAATCAATATTTTCTTTTTCTATAGTGCCTAAATACTTAAAATATTGAGTATCTGACATTTCACTTATTGTTTCACAAGTATTCACCAATTTAATAAAATATCCCATGGTAAAGCTTAACCTTATTAAAGGTTCTGTTAATTTGTGATTAAATCTAATAGACATTTGTTTACTTTTTTTATCGGAAGTTTTTTTAATATTTGTATAGCAATCTCTGGCTGAATTTATAAGTTTTATCTTTTGGAGGTTTATGCTTAAAGCATTTCTATATGTTGGTAATAGTTCCTCCAACATATAGAGATTAAAATACTTCTTTTCTTCTTTACATTTGTAAGCCGCAGCCATAAGTTGTTTCAACACTAGATTGTTGTTTTTTCTAATTTCGGGCAATTTAATAACAATTTGTTTTACTTTTTCTGAATCTGAAATTCCTTCTTTAGTTAAGAAATCTAAACCGTTAGCTACTAATTTATAATCTTTCCTGTCCTTTTCAACTTTGGCTTCCTCTTGATATGCATTTATTATACAGATTCTGCTTTCTTTATTATAAAGCACCTCAGAAAAATAAGCCAATTTCGCTAATCTTTCCTGTAGCGACTTTTCATTAACAATTTCATTTTTTTCATTAATATAAAGATACCCCAAATTCTCTTTCCGTAAATTTTTAAACAATTTTTTAGAAAATGTAATCTCTCTATACAATATATTATTATATTCCAAAGCATCAGAGATTCTAACTAATTCTCCTCTTTTTATGTATTCTTTTATGCACCCTAATATTTCTTTAGATGCTAATGAGTATAGTGGCATTTTTATTCCTCCTTGTCGGTCTCTGGGGTACAAAACAATTATTAATTGTTTTGCCACTTGTAGTTCTTTATAGTCCATATTTATATTATAACAAATTTTTAGAAATATCCCACAAAAATGTACATTTTTCTACTTTGTATAATACTTATTATGCAAATTCAACCAATTACTATTTATTGTGTATAAAAAACAAAATAAAAATAGGAGCTTTAACTCAAAGCTCCTATTTTTTATTCACACTAAACTTCCATTCCTGCTTTAAATGCCTTCTTATTTATTTCTATAGCTTTTGGAGGTACTATATCACTAATAACCTCATCCCAATTTATATTTTCTAGTTTAAGTACTTTAATTAATGCACCTAGTAAAACCACATTTTGCGCTTTAACATTTCCAAGATTTTCAGCAATTTCAGCTGCATTAATAATTACTATGTTATGCACTATTTCTGATAGTTTTTCATTTACATTTTCAGGATATTTTTCTTTGCCTATTAAAACTGGTATTGGGTATATTTCATAGTCATTAACTACCATGTACCCGTCTTTCTTTAAATAAGGAAGGTATCTAGCTGCTTCACTTTTTTCAAAGGAAACTATTACATCTACTTTACCTTTTTCTACTAGTGGAGAATATACCTTTTCTCCAAATCTTACTTGAGTAGTAACACTTCCACCTCTTTGCGCCATGCCATGAACTTCTGACATTTTAACATCATATCCACTTTTTAAAAGTCCTTCTGTCAAAATTTTAGATGCTAGAATAGTTCCTTGTCCACCTACACCTACAAATAATACATTTTTATTTTCACTCATATTATTCACCAACCTTTTCTATAGCTTTAAATGGACATACTTGCAAACATACACCGCATCCATTACACATGGTTGCATCTATAGTTACAACTCCATTTTGGAATTTTATTGCTGGGCAACCTACTTTTAAGCAAGCCTTACACTTTTTGCATTTTTCTTCATCTATGACACACTTTATACCTGCTCTAGCTTTAAGTACATCTTTAATCAATGCACAAGGTTGTTTTGTAATTATTACAAAAGGCTCTGTGCTATCATGCGCCTGCTTTACTGCATTTTTTGTCTCACCTAGTTTATAGGGGTCTACTACTCTTATATTTTCAGCTTTAATACCACAGGCAAGAACTAATTTTTCTATATCAATCATTGGTGCAAGGTTCTTTTGAAGGGTTTTACCTGTGCCAGGATTTTCTTGATGTCCTGTCATACCAGTAATTCTATTATCTAAAATACAAATAACAATTGGAGTATGATTATATACTGCATTTATAAGTCCCGTTACTCCTGAATGGAAGAAAGTTGAATCTCCAATAAAAGAGAAAACCTTTTTATCATGTCTATTAGAAACCATATTAGCTCTTTCAATACCGGTACCTGCAGAAATTGAAGCTCCCATACATATAACTGTATCAGTTACACTAAGAGGCGCAACCATCCCTAATGTGTAGCATCCTATATCCCCTGAAGCTATTATATCTTTATATTTTGATACTTCATAAAAGATTCCTCTATGTGGGCAACCTGGGCATAATACTGGTGGTCTTGAAGGTGCTTGTATATCTGTTGTATAAGCAATATTATTAACTTCACCTAAAATAGCCTTTCGCAAGATGTCAGGGTTTAATTCGTCACAAATAGGTATTATTTCTTTTCCTACGCAGGCGATTCCCATTGCCTTTATAGCAGTTTCTAAATAAGGGTCATTCTCTTCTATTATATAAAGTTTTTCAACCTTAGCTGCAAATTCTCTAATCATTTCATCTGGAAGGGGATAACTCATTCCTATTTTTAGATAAGAAGCATTATCTCCTAGAACTTCTTTAGCATATTGATAAGAAATACCACTTGTGATTATTCCTATTTTACTATTACCCATCTCCACTCCGTTTAATGAAGTATTATTAGAAAATTTTCTTAATGCTTCTAATCTTTCTTCTACCTCATAATGTTTTGCTTTTGAATGTGCAGGTATCATAATATATTTCTTTACATTTTTTTCATATGGCCTTACAGATACTGATTCCTTCTCTCCAAGCTTTATTACAGATTTTGAGTGACATATCCTTGTAGTAACTCTAAACAAAACAAGTGTATCAAATTTTTCACTAATTTCATAAGCAGCTTTCATATAATATAAACATTCTTGTGAATCAGATGGCTCTAGCATAGCTACTTTAGCATGTGGTGCATAGTATCTATTATCCTGCTCATTCTGCGACGAATGCATCCCAGGGTCATCTGCTGTTACCACAACAAATCCTCCATTAACACCTTCATAAGCGATTGTAAATAATGGATCTGCTGCTACATTTAATCCTACATGTTTCATAGTGGTAAGGGTCCTAGCTCCACCAATAGATGCTCCTGCTGCAACTTCAAATCCTACTTTTTCATTAGGTGCCCATTCTGCATAAACACCTTCGTATTTGGCGAAGTTTTCAAGGATTTCTGTGCTAGGTGTTCCTGGATAACCAGAAGCTATATGACATCCAGCCTCATAAGCACCTCTAGCAATGGCCTCATTACCTGACATAATTACTTTTTTCATATATAATTCCTCCCTTTTATACTACTACTGCTCCAAGAGCTATAGAGTATAATTTTGATTTTGCACTATCAGCCCTGGAAACCAATACTACTGGGCATTTTGCTCCTACTATAATGCCTGCACTTTCAGATTTTGCAAAATAGGTAAGCGATTTGCCTAAAAAGTTTCCGGCTTCTATACTTGGAACAAGTAATATATCACTATCACCAGCTACCTCACTAATAATACCCTTATGCTCAGCAGCCTCCTTTGATATTGCATTATCTAGTCCCAATGGGCCATCAATTAAACAGCCCTTTATTTGTCCTCTTTTATTCATTTGTGATAGTGCTGCCGCGTCTATTGTTGCCTGCATTGAAGGATTAACAACTTCTACTGCACAAATAGGAGCTATCTTTGGAATATCTATTTCTAGCGCATGTGCTACTTGCACTGCATTATTAATTATCTCGATTTTTTCTTTAAGTTCGGGATACGTAACCATGCCTCCATCTGTTAAAAAAAGCAATTTGTGGTAAGCAGGTACATCATAAATCATAACATGTGACAAAAGCCCCTTTCCTCTGAGTCCTGCCTCTTTATTTAATACTGCTTTTAATAAGTCGGAAGTTCCAAGCATTCCTTTCATTATAAAATGAGCCTGTCCACTAGATACAAGTTCTACAGCCTTTGCTGCAGCTTTTATGATGTCTTTTTCATTTACAATTCTAATATTTTGAAGGCTTAAATTTTCTTTAAGTGCAATTTCTTTTATTTTATCCTCATCACCAACAAGTATCGCATCTACAATTTGTAATTTAACTGCTTCAACTACTGCCTTTAAAACTACATTATCTTGTGCTACAGCCACTGATAATATTTTTTTATCTTTCTTAGTAGCCAGTTCTAATAGTTCATCAAGTCTTTTTACCATGATTTAACCCTTCTTTCATAATATCTATAAGTTTAATTGTTTTTTCCAAGTTTACTGCTATAAGTCATAGTATAATTGGAATTCTATTGGTGATGGAACAGGCATCACTTTTTTGATTTCCTTTTCATATTTAAATTTAATCCAGTTATTAATAAAATGTTCATCAAATACGCCACCTTTCAATAAGAAGCCAGAATCACTTTTAAGTTCTTCGAGTGCGTCATCTAAAGACCTAGGTAACACATCAATTTTATCTCTTTCTTCCTTGGGTAAATCAAAAACGTTTACATCATATGGTCCAAAGCCTTCCGCAGTAGGATTAATTTTATTTGCTATACCATCAATACCAGCCATAAGTAGTGCTGAATAAGCTAAATATGGATTTGCCGTACCATCTGATGGTCTAAATTCAAATCTTCTAGTTTCAGGGTCTTTAACGTATCCTGGAATTCTTATTACTGCGCTTCTGTTCCCTGTAGCAAAACAAATTGATACTGGTGCTTCAAAGCCTGGCACTAATCTCTTATAAGAATTGGTTGACGGATTAGTAAATGCAAGTAATGCTTTAGAATGCTTTAATATTCCTCCAATGAAAAAAAGTGCAGTTCTACTCATTTGAGAGTATCCATTTTCATCAAAGAAAAGGTTTCTTCCATCTTTTCTCAAAAGCATATGAACATGCATTCCACTTCCTGCTTCTCCAAATAATGGTTTAGGCATAAAAGTAGCTGTTTTACCATGGGCTACAGCTTCATTTTTGATTAAGTATTTTGCCATCATTGTAGCATCCGCCATTTTACTCATTTTCTCTAATTCAACCTCTATTTCAAGTTGGCCAGCAGATCCTACTTCATGGTGATGGTATTTAACAGGAATACCCATCTGTTCTAATTTTAAACACATCTCACTTCTTAGATCATTATTGAGATCGTAGGGTAATCCTAAATGGTAACTTTTTTGAAAGGGTGCCTTATATCCAAAATTCTGCTCTTTATTATTAGTGTTCCATGGTGCTTGCTTAGAATCTATACAAACCTCTTGATGATGATTTGTAACTTCAAAATTTATATGATCAAATATATAAAACTCAAATTCAGGTCCTATTACGTATTCATCAGCTATTCCCATGTCTCTCATATATTTTTCTGCTTTTTCAGCTATAAATCTTGGATCACCAGAAAATCTTCCTTCATTCTTGCCAAGGGTGTACATATTGGCAATCATGCTTAGAGTTGGTATTTTGCAATATGGATCAACAAAAGCTGTAGTCATATCAGGAAGGAATCTCATATCTGAATCCTCTATAGTTGAATATCCATAGCTTGAACCATCAAATCCTATCCCTTCAGAAAAAGTCTTTTCAGATAGTCTTTCAACCGGTATAGTTAAATGATTCCATTTACCTGGCAGTGTCACTACCTTAAAATCTACAAACTTAATATTATTTTCCTTTATAAATTCTTGTACTTCATTTATATTTTTAAACATTTGTAAGCCCCCCTGCATCTTAATGAAAATTTTTAATATTCTCAATTTTAGTATAATGCATGATTTTTTTTTGTCAATTCAACTTGCTAAAGGAATTAGAATAAATCAAAAAAAGCCACAATATTTATGTGACTTCTTTCAAACTTTAATATAAAATTCTATCGTTTACACATTTTATGGATTTACATCCAGTGAGAACCATAGCTGACTTCAATTCACTTTTAAGGTAATCAATATAGGTTTTTACACCTTCTGCCTCACCTCCAAAAGAAGCTGTTACAAATGGTCTACCAATAAGTACTGCATCTGCACCTAGCGCTAACATTTTAAGTATATCTGCCCCGCTTCGAACTCCACCATCAGCTAAAATAATTACTTTTCCCTGGGCAGCCTCAGCAATTTCCTTAAGAACATCTGCAACACCAGGAGTTTGATCAAGTACTCTTCCTCCATGGTTCGACACTACAATGGCAGCTACCCCAGCATCTACTGCTAGTTTTGCTTCATCAGGCGTCATTATCCCCTTAAGAATAAATGGAAGCTTCGTGGACTTAACAATTTCTTTAATTTCTTCTACATTTTTAGGCATAACTGGTTTGCCATGAAGTGCTAAGGTAATAAGTCCACATGCATCTATATCCATACCTATAGCAAATGCGCCCGCTTTTTCTGCTAATTTAATTTTTTCTATAACCTTTGCATTTTCCCATGGCTTTATGATTGCAATACCTTCTCCACCTTGTTTTTCTAGTTCTGCCAGATTAGTTGTGAAAAATGAATCCACAGCGGTATCACCTACCATAGGGAAAATTCCACCATTTAAACATCCACTAATAACCCAAGATATATACTCTTCTTCACTAAATTTTCCACCCATATTTAAGGTAGTTCCAGATACAGGTGCAGCAAACACGGGCATATCCATTTTTCGTCCAAATAGTTCTATAGAGGTATCCGGATTTTTAGCATCATGGATAGTTCTCATATTAAGTTTATAAGCATCTAATGCCTCTATGTTAATCTTAAAAGCATCTCCAGTTCCTTTTCCACCCATTCCAGGTACCTCGCCAGCACAAGCAACTCCATTACATATAGGACAGACTCTACAACTTTTGTTTAAATTTCCTTTAGCTTCCTTTAAAACATCTTTATAATTCATTTATTTCCCCCTTAGTTAATTTTATTTCATCCAAATTTTCTTCAGTAAAAACTTTTATGCCACTAAATAATAATAATTCCGCAGTAACTCCATTACCGCACCTTTTAGTTCCACTAAAAGTTCCATCGTATATTTTTAAAACTCCACAAGAAGGACTTCGTGCCTTTAAAATAGCTATATTGGCCCCTACTGCTTGTGCAATTTTAAGTGTTTCATAAGCGCCTTTTACAAACTCTGAGGTTACATCGTCATCTTCTGGACCCATAATTCTAGCTTTGCCCATTAGCACGTCTAAACCATTTCCATTTACAATTTCATGAGGAGCCCTAGGAGTTTGTTGTCCCCCTAGTTGTTCTGGACAAACAGGTATTGCTTTTCCATCCTTAAAGAGTTTAAGCACACGTTCATCTAAATTATTACCGCCATCATACTTACAATTAATTCCACATAAACAAGCACTTACAATAATCATAGCTCACCGTCCTTTATTAAGGCATGTAATTTAACTCCATGCTATTTAAGTTCTACCATAGTAACTCCACTACCACCTTCACCATAATTTCCTAGTCTGTAGGCTTTAGCATGACCATGTCTTTTTAACATATCTGTGATAGTGTTTCTTAGAACTCCCGTGCCTTTACCATGAATAATAGTAATTTTTTTAAGTCCTGCTACATAAGCCTCATCTAAATATTTATCAACGGTATATATAGCCTCTTGCGCATCCATACCTCTTAAATCAACGGAAGTTGGTACGTTTTTTAAATTTAGCTTAAGTTCTCTTCTATTAATTTTCGCCTTTTTCTTTTCTTCCTGCGTAATCTTTGATTTGCGCAAATCATCTACTTTAACAGTTATCTTCATAATACCAGCTTGAACTTGCAGCTCACCTCTGCTATCGGGTTTTGAAATTACAATAACCTTTTGGTTAAGAGATGGTAAATATACTTCTTCACCTTCTTTTACAGTTTTAAGCTTTTCACCAAGTTCTTCTTCATTTTTCTGAACATGTTTATCTAAGCTTTCAAGTTTATCTTTAATCTTAGTTCTTTCCTGTTCAAGCATTTGTCTTGCTTCAGATGGGTATCCCAATTTCTCTAATTCTCTCATATTTTTAAGAATAACATCAGATTCTTCTTTAGCATTTCTTATTAACCTCTTTGCTTCTCTTTGAGCCTCATACATAGCATTTTCTCTGATGTTTTCCATTTTATATAATTTTTCCTGATATTTATCTTTTAACTTACTAGCTTCTAGTTTCAAAACCTCTGCCATCCTAGCATCTCTTTCTGCCTTTATGCTCTTTTCTTGTAAACTTTGAACTAATTCTTCAAACTCTAAGGTTTCACTAGAAATGTTTTCTTTGGCACTTTTAATAATATAATCAGGTAAACCGAGCCTCTTAGAAATTTCAAAAGCATTGGACTTACCAGGCACCCCAATTATTAGTCTATAAGTAGGACTTAGTGTGTCTACATTGAATTCTACAGATGCATTCTCCACCCCTGTAGTTTTTAGCGCATATCCTTTTAATTCGCTATAATGTGTTGTTGCAACTACTTTTGTACCTCTTGATCTTAAATTTTCAAGAATTGACACAGCAAGAGCTGCTCCTTCTGTGGGATCTGTTCCAGCCCCCAATTCATCAAATAGAGCCAAAGTCTTTTTATCAGCCTTTTCAATAATATTAACTATATTTGTCATATGAGATGAAAAAGTAGATAAGCTTTGTTCTATACTTTGCTCATCACCTATATCTGCAAAAATTTCATTGAAAAAACTTACCATTGATCCATCTCTAGCTGGAATTAAAATTCCACTCATAGCCATTAACTGAATTAAGCCTGCAGTTTTTAAGGTTACTGTTTTACCTCCAGTATTGGGTCCTGTTATTACTAGTGATGTAAAATCTCTTCCTAAGTAAATATTACTTGGAACTACTACTTTAGGGTCTATTAAAGGATGCCTAGCCTCAATTATATCTATTATTCCCTCGTCATTAACACTAGGAATAATAGCATTAATTTCTATTGCATACTTTGCCTTTGCAAAAATAAAATCTAATTCCCATACTATATTTGCATTGTTTGTAACAATATCTATATTCTCGTATACCTTATAAGATAATTCAGCTAGGATTCTTTCAACCTCAGCTTTTTCTTTTAACATAATTTCTTTGATTTCGTTATTTAAATTAACTAGACTCATTGGCTCAATGAATAGTGTAGCACCAGAGGAACTCTGATCATGCACAATACCTGGAACACTGCTTTTATGTTCTATTTTAACAGGAATTACATATCTATCTCCCCTTATAGTATAAAGACTCTCTTGAAGATATTTTGCATTAGATCTAACTAGTGAATTTACCTTTTCTTTTACAGAAGCATTCTTTTCTTTTAGAGACCTTCTTAGATTAAAAAGCAAACTACTAGCCCTATCAGAAATTTCTTCATCACTTATTATAGCTATAAAAATTTCATCTTCTAGTTTTTTTATTGGAACAATTCCAATACATATATCTTCTAAAACTCTAGAAGTTTCGGCACCTTTGTTACCAACATAATTCTGGAATAATCTAGCACACCTAAGCATTTGAGCTATTCGTATCAATTGTGTGGGCATAAGTGAGGCTCCTTTAGAAGCCCTACTTATTGCATCACGCACGTCATATATCCCTTCAAATGGTGCACTTCCTTTTTTTGATAAAAGAAGTAGTGCCTCATTAGTTTCTTGCAAGTGTTCTTTTACTTCATAAATATTAGTATATGGTTCTAATTTTTCTATAATATCCTTACCAGCTGTAGTATGCGTATATTCTTTAATTTTGTCCTTAATTTTAAAATATTCTAAAACTCTTAATGATTTAGTATTCACGATTTCACCGTCTCTCCCTTATTCCACGCCTCTTTTATAGTGACCCCTAGTATAATTTTTAAATTCTGTACTCCAAGTTCTTTTAATGTAATTTCTAAGAACATCTAAAGTTTCTTCATAATTTTCATGGATAAAATCTAATCTAAAACAAGAAATATTATTTTTTATGATTTCTGCCATATTAGAAATCAAATTTACTGGCACATTATTGTATATGTAACTTCTACAATATTTGTCATTATTAATTCTAAATTCTTCGCCCATTCTATCTTTAAGTGTATAACATCCATTAGTACATTTTTCACTGCAAGTTTTGTTTTCGCTTTTGTCACCAAAAACACTTCCTATAGCACAGTATTCACTAACCATAAGCTCATACTTACCATAGACCATAATTTGCAGTGGCAATGAACTTTTAGCCCCTATTTCTTTAATTTCCTTTTGATTTAATTCAGCGCTAACACAAGTTCCAGCGAGAAAATCCTTGTAAAAATCGCTTGCATAACTATTGAAAACATTCAACTTATAATCTCCAATTATACTTATTTTCTTACTGAATCTATTGATTATTCCTAAATTAGCTGTAATAATACCTTTTATGCTATTCAGGTTATTTTCAATAAACTCACAAACACTTTCAAACTCACCCTTAATAATATTAGGTACCTTAAGATAAAAATCTACATCATACTTGTTAATGCTAATATTACAATCTCTCATAAAAGGGTTTATAGCAATATTATCAAAGCCCATTTCTAGTACAGCTTTTAGCTGCTGCTCATTACTTACATATATAAGTGTCTCTGGTATAAATTTATCTTGCTTAACTACAATTTCTTTAAAGTTATTTTGAACTTGTAAACTCTTATTTTTATCATAATTAATCTGTTTATTGTATTTTTCTCTTTTATACTTTCCTATTATATGATTTTGAATACTCTCTGTTAATTCTCGCCTAACCGAATTTAATGCAGCCATTGGCAGGAAGCCATCTTCAAAGCTTCCGAAATTCACTTCATTTATTTTGAAAGGAGTATCTCCTGTTTTGGATAAATTTTTAATAATACGTTCTCTATCTAATGGTTTGTTCAGGGCTGTTTGAACAAGCTCTCCAACAGCATAGAAGTTCTCTCCCATGTAACTAGCACTTATACATAGTGGATTATTTACACTAAATTCTATTGAAAGATTTAGTTTTATTTTCCTTTTAAATACATCACTATAAGTTTTTGACAGTTCATTCATGAGTTCCACATCATAAATCTTATATAAAAAATCCCCAGCTTTATATTTAGTAGGTTTTAATAATACCCTATCTCCCATTACTGCCTTTTGGGCCTCTATTCCATTCACAATAATTTTTGATATAGCAAACCCATCTTCACCGAACATTATACCATCTTTTAATGCTACATTCTCCAAAAGAGTTATTGACAAATCAGAAGCAACTTTTCCTATTGGAAGTCCGGAATTTTTAGGAACCCTATATGCCATCATATCTTTTCCACTATTCCCATATAAATAAGCCTTTGAAAATCCTTCTCTATTGAATAATTGTTTTAAAACTCTAGTATCTTTATCTAACTTTTGTATTGTATTGCTATAAATATTGTCCAATGCACGTCTATATATCTCCACCACACCTGAAACATATTCCGGTTTTTTCATTCTTCCTTCAATTTTTAATGAAGAGGTACCTGCTCGTACTATGTCTTTTAAGTTCTCTAAAGTACAAATATCTTTAGGACTTAAAATGTATGCTTTATGATCTCTATTAGTATCTTTATCTATTAGCGTATAAGGTAATCTACAGGGCTGGGCACATCTACCCCTATTTCCACTTCTACCACCTATAATACTACTCATAAGGCACTGGCCTGAGTAACATATACACAGTGCTCCATGAACAAAAACTTCTGTTTCCACTTTTAAAGTATTAGATATATAATCTATTTCTTTTAAACTAAGTTCTCTTGAAAGAACTATCCTTTTAAAACCCATATTTTTCAAAAACAACGTACCTTCACCATTATGTACTGTCATTTGCGTAGATGCGTGAAGTTCAAAACCAGGAAAATTATTTCTTATTAAATAAATGAGTCCTGTATCTTGAACTATAAGTGCATCTACTCCAACACTATATAAAAATCCTACATACTCCATAATTTCTTTTATTTCATTATCTTTTACTAAGGTATTTAAAGTAACATATATGCGAACGCCATATATGTGGCAATAATCTACAGCGCGGGTAATATTCTCATTATCAAAATTAAAAGCATAAGCTCTTGCTGAGAATTTGCTCCCTCCTATATAAACTGCGTTTGCTCCCATTTGTACCGCTGCAGTTACACTTTCCATACTTCCAGCAGGGGCTAGTAATTCTATTTTATCCATTTACATCTCTCCTAATAAGTGTTCTATGTCTTATTATACAATAAAAGTTGTCATAAATTAAGAGATTTTAATATTTTGTACTAATATTACTCATATTTCATACTCACCTATAAAAAAATTATCCACATTGCTTTCCGCAAGGTGTTTCCTATATAATAGAAATAATAGAATCTAATAAAATTTTCACTAATGGAGATATGAATATGACGATAAAGAATAGTATTAGAAATATTGGAATAGTTGCCCATGTAGATGCTGGAAAAACAACTTTAACTGAACAATTACTATATCAAAGCGGTTCTAGTAGAATCTTAGGCAGTGTAGATAAAGGTACAACCCATACAGATTCTTTAGATATTGAAAAGCAAAGAGGTATTTCAGTAAAAGCTGCTGAAATTGATCTTATTTATAAAGAAACTAATATCCATGTTATAGATACTCCTGGGCATATTGACTTTAGCTCTGAGGTGGAGAGAAGTATAGGTGTTCTAGATGGAGCTATAGTAGTATTGTCCTGCGTAGAAGGAGTGCAACCTCAAACAGAGGTTTACTTTAATGCTTTAAATGACTTAAATACTCCCTCAATATTCTTTATAAATAAGCTAGATCGTATAGGAGCATCGCCCTCTAAGACTATCATGGATATGAAAAAGCTTTTAACAAAGAATCTTATACCACTACAACTCGTCTATGAAAAAAATAACGAGTTTATTGTGTGCAATTTATTTGATAAGACAAATTATTCAAAAAATATTTCAGAAATAAAGGAGGCTACTCACAAACAATTACTTGAAGATATAATCGATATGCTAGGTAATTACAATGAAAATATTTTAGAGCAATTTTTCCAGGGTACTTTAACCTTAGGCATGATAAGTGATGAAATAGCCCTGCAATCAATTAAAGGCAAAATCTATCCTGTTCTTTATGGCACTGCACTAAGAGGTGAAGGAATTCAGGAGCTTCTAGACGGCATTATAGATTATATACAAGGTCCAGAGAACCTAGATGATTGTGAGCTCTCGGCGCTAGTATATAAAATTTCCCATAACAAAAGCACAGGTAAAATAGCTCATATAAAAATTTTTAGTGGATCCTTATCTACTAGAGATGATATTTTTAATGTAACTACAGCCAAAAGTGAAAAGATCACAATGATAAAAAAACTGATTAATCAAAAACAAATTGATGTACCCTCAGCTGGCAGTGGTGATTTGGTAATGGTGAGTGGCCTCAATTGTAGCACCTACGATATCCTTGGAAGCAAAACTCATATTCCGAGTCTTAAAACAATTACAATCCCCCTTCTGACATTAAGAATTTTTCCAAAAATTCAAGAAGACTACATAGCCTTAGTTGAAGCTTTAACACTGCTGCAAGAAGAAGACCCTCTTCTTAATATGCAATGGATAAAAGAAAAAAAAGAACTTCATCTTCGGATTATGGGTAAAATACAAATTGAATATATTGAAGCTATTTTAACGGAAAAATTCAACCTAGAGGTAACTTTTGGTCCACCTTCTGTTATCTACAAAGAAACTCCTATAGCAAGCGGATATGGTAAGTCTCGTTATACTATGCCCAAACCCTGCTGGGCTATAGTTGAATTTTTAATTGAGCCACTGCCAATGGGAACTGGTCTTATCTATGAATCTAAGGTGAGAACTGAAAAAGTAAAGTTAAAGTATCAGAGAGAAATAGAAGATAATATAGATCAAATCTTAAGTCAAGGTATATACGGTTGGCCAGTAACAGATTTAAAGATAACCTTCACGTGCGGTGAAGACCATGTTATGCATTCGCGAACAGGCGACTTTGCCACCTCTGCAGCCATGGGCATCATGAGAGGTCTAAATGAAATAGGCACTACACTCCTAGAGCCAATAATTAAGTTTAGGATTACCGTTCCTGAGAATGTGGGAGGAAGAGTTTTAAATGATATTATAAAGATGCGTGGGAGTTTTGAAGCACCCTTTATACACAATGGTACTTTCACAATAGAAGGAAAAATGCCCGTATCCACATCGCTTGAATATCCAGAAGAATTAGGAAGAATTTCCTCAGGTAAAGGAATAATGACAACCGAATTTTCAAGTTATGAGCCCTGCTGCTTACAAATCGGATCCATAAGAGAAAGAATTGGTGTTAATCCTTTAGATAGAGCTAAATATATACTTTATGTGAGGAATGCCTTATAAAAAAGAATAATTAACTTTAAATATCATATCATTTAAATGGTAGCAATTTGTGAAAGGTGAAATTAATTTGAAAGTTATAATTATAGGTGGAGGCTGGTCTGGCTGCGCTGCTGCAATTACTGCAAAAAAAGCAGGTGCCCAGGTGGAACTATACGAAAGAACAGATCTACTTTTAGGCCTTGGAAATGTTGGAGGAATAATGAGAAACAATGGAAGGTATACGGCTGCTGAGGAGCTAATAAATTTAGGAGCTAAGGAACTATTTCTTATAACTGATACTAATAGCAAACATAAAAACCTATACTTTCCTCACCACAAGCACTGCTGTTTATATGATGTAGGAAAAATCGAACCCGAAGTAACAAAAACTTTATTAAATATGGGAGTTAAGGTACATCTTAAATCCAGAATAGTAAATGTAGAAAAAGAGGAAGACAGTATAAAATCTATTAAACTTTATAATGGCAGTTATGTAGTGGGTGATGTTTTTATTGATTGTACTGGTTCTACTGGTGGAATGGCCAATTGTTTGAAATATGGCAATGGCTGCGTTATGTGTATTCTAAGATGTCCTACCTTTGGGTCTAGAGTTAGTATAAGTGAAAAAGCAGGCATTAAAGATATCCTCTCAGAAAAAGATGATGGAAGCATAGGTGCTTTTAGCGGTTCTTGTGAAATACCTAAAGATTGTTTGGCAGATGAAATTATAGCTGAGCTAGACAAAAAGGGAGTAGTGATACTAAAAACCCCTCCAGAAGATGTTAATTCTAGTAAGTTAAATTTAAAGGTATGCCAACAATATAATTACAGAGAGTTTGCTGAAAATGTTATTCTGCTTGATACTGGTCATATAAAACTCATGACCCCATTTTATCCCTTAGATAAATTAAGAAAAATAAAAGGACTTGAAAGAGTTAGATTTATGGACCCCTACTCTGGAGGCATAGGTAATTCTATTAGATATTTAGCCGCTGCACCTAGAGGAAATGATATGAAGGTAACTGGAATAAAAAATTTATTTTGTGCCGGGGAGAAATCCGGATTTTTTGTTGGCCATACTGAAGCAATTTGTACCGGCTCCTTAGCTGGTCATAATGCAGTTAGGTTTTTATTAAACGTCGAACCTCTTGTACTTCCAAATACCCTATGTACTGGTGATATAATCTCATACTCAAATTATCTGTTATCCACTGAAGGTGGAAAAAAAGTTAAACTTTCTTTTTCAGGCTCTGAATACTTAGATAGAATGGAGCAATTAGGACTATATTCTACAGATAACGAAGAAATTAAAAATAGAGTAAAAAATTCAGGACTAGAAAACATCTTCGATAAGCAGCTAATTTAATCGCAATATTCCAATCGTAAATCGCATTGAGTTTATCATAAGAAAACACCTTATACAAAACTATAAGGTGTTTTCTTGATGATAAAGATATAATCAAAAATAAAAATATTATAATCAGTAGTACAATTAATTTTGTGGATACAAGAATTGAAACTTACACAGATAGAAAATTAATTTTTAAATTATTTTGTACCCAATACTTCAATATTCTACTAAACCCCCTAACCAATTATTAATTGTTTAGTTCCCTAGATAACACTCTTCATCGGAAACTAAAAAATAGCAACTAAACATTTTTAGTCTTAGATAATTTTTCTTATATTATGCTAACAAAAGTATATATTGCGCAGAATGCATTCGAACAAGCTTTAGTAATTAGAAATTTATTTTATTTGCATATGCGTTAAGAAACCCGCATGTTTGAGCGAAGCGAGTTTGCGGGTTTTAGCATCTGCAAATAAAATAAATTTTAGAATTACTTGGCGAAATGAAAGCATTAAAGCAATACTTGAGTAAACACAGGTGTTACCGCCCATGCTCCTCTACGGAACCGTACTTGCCCTATTTAGGAATACGGCTCTTCACATCATATTTCAATTACCTATAGAATAAACTTACTTTTATAGTTGGTTCTAATAACGGAAAAGTTTTCAGCAAACCATTATAGAATGTATCAATTGTGTAACTTCTTCTTTGACTTCTTCTATTAAGCCATTTAAACAGTGACCATTTGACTTCATTTTGATAACTTTTCACACCTCTTGTATTATCCGTAACTCCATAATACTGATAGTGTCCCCTAAGTTTCTGATTAATTTTCTTAAACAATTCACCTAAAGGCATTATTCGATTATTCTTAACCCATTCCTTCATTGTCTTGACTTTGCTTCGAAATTTCTTCTTGCTAGTCTTAACCTTGCAACGAAAGAATCGCTTATCGCCATTTAAACTACAATAAAATGTAAATCCTAGAAAATCGAAAGTTTCGGGTTTGCACAATCCTCGTTTTGCCCTGTACAGCTTCCACAATATAATTCACTTTATGGTACTACACATTCTCTATGATTTCTTTGACCGCTTGATGACAATTTCTATTTGGTCTGAATCCAAAGGATTCATTAAAGAACTTTGGGTCATATATCATAGTTAATATCTGTGATATATTATTCTCAACTAATTTATCTTCATAGCATGATATACATAACGGTCTCATTTTGTCGCTTCCATCCTTTGGGATATACACTCTCCTTATAGATTCTGGCTTGAAGCTACCGCTTTTCATTCGTTTTACCAAATTTCCTACGTTTGCTTCTAAGTTTGCAGAATAATCCTCCTTTGCTACTCCATCAATCCCTTTTGCTTTATTTCCATTCATACTCTTGTGAATGGCTTTCAGTGTATTTCGTTAATGTATGAATCAATGTTTTGAACCTTTCCATCAATCCTAGCTTTTTCTATATTGTATTGTATTCCAAGTAACTCGTTAATCATATTCTTCAGCTCTCCTGTCTGTAAAATTACACGTTTTGCTCGAAGCTATGTTGTGCTAACCCCTTCCCTCCATCTGCTTTCACAGGTTTCTATGGTACTATGAGTTAGTCGGACTTCCTATAATACATTTGCTCATCTTACTAGTTCCCTTGCTTGACTTCACATACTGATTTTTTTCTCAGATATTATAGGACCTCTGCTGTTCTAATAACAAATTTATCATTAAACTCGCCAAGCACTCTGACCCCGGAAGAGTTATATACAGCTCACCATTACGATGCATATAATGTTGTCTGCTACCAGTATAACGGCATCGACCTCTTCATTTAGATAACAATTTCGTGGCTCAATAGCTTCACTTTCGTTTCGGCTCGTTTACTCCCTGTCCTACGCTTAAATCTGACGTTACCGCTTCAACTCCAAGGACTCGGTACAGGCGGTTAGTTAGACCTTTCCTGGTAGGGTTTCCCTACTATTTGTTAATAACTTACTAATGAAAATAGAATTGTTTCCATTTTCAAGAGGAAACAACACGTGTTTGCGTGCTGCTTCGCAGCTCGCACTATACTTTTCGTTAAAGCATAATATAAGAAAAATCTCTTAGATTGTAATATGAGCTCCCTCTAATGAAGAATTTCTAAATATGCTTTATATAATTCATTTATCGATTTCTCCCAATTATAATTATCATTCACATAATTTTTCAGTCTATTATCCTTTCGCTTTTCAAATCCACTCTTCACTGCACTCATTATACTATTAGTATCATATGGATCACAATATAAGGCCATATCTTTAAAATATTCGCTTGCACAGCCCTCTTGTGTTGATACTATGTTGCATCCACTTGCTGCTGCCTCCAATGATGATAAGCCCGGCATTTCTACAAAACTTGGATTAACATGTACTTTTGCAAATCTATAGGCATTATATACATTATAACTATCCATAAATCCTAGATATATCACATTTTTAAAATTAGTACATTTTTTAAGATACTCATTGTCATTTACACTTCCTATTAAAACTAGCTGTTTTCCGAGTTTATCACATATGTTACATAATGCCAATTGATTTTTACTCTCACAAATTCTCCCCACACATAAAACATAGTTATTTAGATTATATCTATCTGTAAAATTATATAGCGGTATGTCTTCATTTTCTACTTGTACCCCACTATAAATAACTCTGTAATCCGTATTTACATTAAATTCACTCTGAATAATATCTTTTTCTAATTTGCTATTGCAAAATACAATTTTACTCCTTTTTAAAATTTCCTTTTTATAAATGCTACATCTTTCATATAGTTTCATACTTTCAATTTTATTGTTTATCATATGATATTTTCTCATATCCCAGTGCATGGGAGATACCACTAGATTTTTCTTGTAAAAATGTGCAATCTTATAGTATCTATAGGTCTCTCCTGTAGTAGCAATATTGAATAAATGCACTATATCATAATCAGAATAGTCATATATGCCACCATCATTTATATCCACAGTTACGCCTAATTTTCGTAGGTATTCAGCTGTCTTAATTATCTGCATAGAATCTCCTGCAAAATTTTTATAATAATCTTGTCTAATACACAATAGAACTTTCATGGCACAAATCCCCCTATAGTTTGCTACTTTTACCATATAACTATGCTAAGTTATGTTTATTTATAACGTATCACTAAACATAATATTACTTTTATTTATTTTGTTTTATTTATATACTATTAATTTATATTATAAAAGTTCCTAACTACATATATGAAATTCATTATAATATTTATAATTTCATGTATATCCACAGGCAGTCTCAGCATATTTATATTATAGATATTAAGTTGTATCATAAGGGGATTAATATGATTATTAATTATGAAGAAATAACCACATTAAAAGATAAGATAGTTGAGTGTGAAAGAGAGATTATTCAAAATAATAAAACATTAGAATCAAGTCTTGAGGATGATACAATGAGTGCTAACACTTCCATATTAAAACGTATTTTTAAAAACATTAATTAAGGCACCTATAATATATAGATGCCTTACTGTAAACTTTTAAGATTGCATTTTCCAAATATATTCCCCTAATTTATTAATATATCCAATTTTTTTTCCAACTTCAACTCTTGCCATTCCATCAAGAAATTCATAGGCTTCTTCAAAAATCGGCTCTATAACTGTTTCTCCTGTACAATCTACGTAACCCCACTTCTCTCCTACTTGAACAGCCATTAAACCTTCACTCATAACATCCACATCATCAAACACAGTAGGTATTATAATATTTCCGTTTTTATCAATACAACCATACTTCTCATCCTCTGAAATTGCAGCTATACCATTATAGAATCTATCTGCCCATTGAAACGCAGGTTTTATAATAAGTTCTCCCTTATCATCTATAAACCCGTATTTCCCCCTAATTTCAACTGGTGCTAATTTCTCATTAAACTCTCCTGCTACATTATAGCGAGGCGGTATAATCACTCCTCCACTATTGTCTATATAGCCATACTTTCCTTTAATGCAAACGGGTGCTATGCCATCATTAAATCCATAAGCATAATCATAAATTGCATCTATTATAACTTTACCATCTTTATCTATGTATGCTATTTTGCCCCCTATTTGCACTGCCGCTAAGCCTTCACTAAAATCACTAGCATCTAAAAAATTCATTGGCACTACTTCCTTGCCTTTAGCATCTATATATCCCCACATATATCCTGTTTTTACTGCAGCTCTTCCCTCTGTAAAAAAATTAGCTTCTATATATTTAGGTTTAACTATAACGTTCCCATCTAAATCAATATAACCTTTCATACCATCTAATTTTATTGCTGCTAAGCCTTCACTAAACTGTTGCACTTCGTCATAGACTAATTCTATTACAACTTCTCCAACTTTATTAATAAAGCCATACTTTTCCTCATGGCCTACTATTGCTAATTCGCCATCGAATTCCTCAGCATAACCAAATCGAGATTCTATAACAACATTACCTTCCTTATCAATGTAACCATATTTCTTTTTTAATTTTACTGGATATAGGTTTTCCTCATTGTTCATAATTCTTGCGGCTGGTGACTCATTACTTCATTCATGAGTAGAATGACCACTTTTGCAAAGGCATTCCAATAATCAGCCTATCTCCTTTCCTATAGTATTTTTTATATTTCTAATCATTATTATACACTAAACTGTTTTAGATTTATCCTATATTCTTTCTTTAATAGTTTACTTAACACATTATTAAATGATTTATTTAAATATGTTAAATAATATTGTAATATTTTTCAATATAATGATTAATATGTCGTTCGAAATACGGGTAAACATAGTTATTTTTATTGTATTTTATCACTTTATGTATTATATTGGTAAAGTGTTATTTAAATAAAGTTAAATTAAGATTTAAAATTAATTTATTTTTTATACAAAACCATTGTGTTTTATAATTTATGAATTAAGTTTTGTTAATTTAAAAACTATGTTTATCTATTCAAAGTCTAAAAGAATTCGATTAATAATGAAGAAAATAAAGGGGGAACAATTTATCATGAAACCTAAAGCTAAAACAAATTCTAAACATCTATCTTTGAAAGTGAAAATAGTGGCTTCTTCACTATTAGTACTTTTAACAACCTTACTTATTTTTTGCATTATTATGGTGTCTATTGTAAAAAGTAAAATGGAACTCCAAATGAAAACCGACGGAGACATAATTGTTAATCAAATTCAGCAAAGACTTGTTTCTAATTCAACCGTTTCAAAAGAACTCGATACTCTACTAGGTGAAAAAATTATCAGCTCATCCTATATTATTGGTAGTACACCCAATATCACAAATGAGTATCTTGTAAGAATATCAAAAAGATTAAACATTGAGGAAATTAATGTAGCTGATGCCAAGGGAGTTATAATATTCTCTAATATGCCAGCTAATTTAAAATATGTCTATTCTAAAGACAGTGCAGCTCAGAAAATATTAAAAGATAAAGCTCCCCAGGTACTTGAAAGCATACGCCCAAGTGGAAATTCAAAAGACAATTTTTATAAATATGGTGCTGTTGCTATGAGTAATGGCGGATTTGTTCAAATTGGGATTGATGCTAATAAAGTTAATACCATTCTTAAATCTGTAAGTCCTCAAGCTCTTATTGATGAAATAGGTAAGGATAAAAGCATAGCCTATGGTTTAACTATATCAAAGGATCTAAAAGTACTTACACACACTGAAAAGGAAAGAATAGGTAATACATTAAAAGATGAAGGAAGTATATCTGCTGCCATGAATGGCAAAGCATACAACTCCACTTTCATGTATAAAGACGTGGAAAAAGTTTATGATGTATTAGTTCCCCTTTCTGAAAACGGAGCACATATAGGTGCTGTAGATATAGGCCTTTCAATGGAACATGTTGGTGCTGCTATTTCTTCTGTATTAACAAGTTCTTTTTTAATTACACTAATTTCCTTTATATTAGGTTCATTAATACTGGTATTTTTAGTATCAAGGTTTATTAACCCATTGAAAAAATTAGTGATTCTTGCTGAAGGTGTCTCTAAAGGAGACTTAACAAACGAGATTGAAATAAAATCTAAAGATGAGATAGGCCTTTTAGGCATAAGCTTTAATGAAATGATTATTAATCTTCGTGGCATGACTAGACAAATTAGTAATATCTCCGACCTATTATTATCTTCTGCTGACCAACTTTTAAACTCAGGCGAGCAAAGCTCCATGGTTTCAAATCAAATTGCTATGGCTGCACAAGAATTAGCATCTGGTTCAGAAAAGCAATTTATCGCCACGGAAGATATTTCAAAAAACACTAAAGAAATTGTAAATAATATGGATACTATTAAAGAAGAAATAAGCAGTGTTGTACAAACTGCAGATGAAACAAGTACTCTAGCTAATGATGGACGAAGTAAAATGAATGATCTTATAATTCAAATAAAAGTTATAAAGAAGAAAGTAGATTACTCTGCTTCGATAATTCAAACTCTTCAAAGAACTTCAGATGAAATTGGAAATATTGTGGCATTTATAGACACTATTGCCTCTCAAACCAATTTATTAGCACTAAATGCGTCAATTGAAGCCGCAAGAGCTGGGGAGGCAGGTAGAGGTTTCTCTGTGGTTGCTGATGAGGTAAGAAAACTAGCTGAGGAAACCATGGAATCGTCGAGTAGCATAAAAAAACTTATACAAAATACTCAGCAGAATGCTAAAACTGCCCTATCCTCAATTGAAGAAGGAAGTTCCGAAACGCAAAAGGGTACAATTAATGTACAAAATGTTGACAATGCACTTACTAAAATTCTTGAAGCCTTTGACCACACTAAAAACAAGTTAAGTGTTGTAACAAAAAACATATTATATTCAAATGAAATTATTGAAAATTTAGCAATGAATTCTGAAAACATAACTAGAGTTTCAGAGGAAAGTGCTGCTGCTACAGAGGAGGTTGCCGCATCTATCGAGGAGCAATCAACTACTATTGATGAGATGTCAATTTCAATTAGGCAGTTAAGAGAAATGGCTAAAGATCTTGAAGACAGCATTAAAATTTTCAAAGTATAGTATATCTTCTCTTTACAATCTAATATAAGAATAATCCTATATTAAAAAGCTCCCTTTAAAATAGAACTTTTACAGATAAATCATCTGTTAACTTCTACTTTAAAGGGAGCTTTGTTTATATTTATAAAGTAATGCGCACAGGACAATGGTCTGATCCTATAACGTCGTTTAAAATATCAGCTTCCTTTATTTTACTGAGTAAATCCTCAGTTACAAAGAAATAATCAATTCTCCATCCTACGTTTTTTTCTCTAGCCTTAAACCTATAACTCCACCAAGAATATTTTTCTTCTTGTTCATGGAGATATCTAAAAGTATCAACATAACCACAGGCTATAAATTTATCCATCCAAGCTCTTTCTATTGGTAAGAACCCTGAATATTTTTCGTTTGCCTTTGGATTTTTCAAATCAATTGCAGTATGGGCAGTATTATAATCCCCGCAAATAATCAACTTTTTCCCTTTTTTCCTAAGTGTTTCACAGTAATCTAACAATGCATCGTAAAATTCCATTTTATAATTTAATCTAAATTCATCCTTCTGTCCATTTGGAAAGTATATGTTTAGAAGTGTGAAATCTTCAAACTCAGTTATTACTATTCTACCTTCACTATCAAATCTTTCAATTCCAATACCATAACAAACAGATATTGGTTTTTGCTTAGTATATGTAGCTACCCCACTATAACCCTTTTTTTCCGCACAAGAAAAATATGAGTAATAACCCTGTATATTTTTAAGTTCCTCAATTATTTGATTTTCTTGAATTTTTGTCTCTTGAAGACATAAAACGTCTGGTTGCTCCTTAGTAACCCAATCGATAAACCCTTTATCTTTTATAGCTCTTATACCATTTACATTCCAGGAATAAATTTTCATATAAATACCCTCCTTTAATATTTTTTACAAATTACCAAACCTATATATTTTGATTTATTATTTGAAATAACATATATAAATATCTTAATATTAATATATCATACTATAAGACATTATAAAATTAACTATTGTAATTATTTCTTAAGAATAAGTATTATAACCTTAAATCAAGTAGGAGGCTAATCATTATTTGATTAGCCGACCTCTTACACCACCGTGCGTACCGTTCGGTACACGGCGGTTCAATAGAAATTA
>NZ_JAHLDL010000025.1 GCF_018861315.1 Clostridium bowmanii
ATAAAACTAAAAATTCCTTTTTGTAAATAATTGTAAATAAATATCTTTTAAGTAAATAATTAGTTTCTAAATTCATTCAGCGGAATATAAGATATATAGTAATTTTGCAAGATACCGAACCCCTTCAGGCTCTACAACAGGAACATTTTCAACATATTTTTGTAATGTTTCCCTACTATCCATATTAAAATCATATATTTTAACTCTATCTTCTACCATGAAATCATCAGAGGTGTTCATCCTTATAGGACCACCTATTAGCGCTCACTTAAACTTCCCGCCAATAACAATGGCAGTTGCAAAATGAACTAATCCACTTGGACACACAAGTTTGTCTCTCAGAATAAATTGTTTCACTAAATTCATCAATCTTAAAACATAATACACCGGTAACCTTATTATAAGTTTTAAGATTATCTTTTAAATTTTCTTCATCTAAACTGCACTTTTGTAGATACATTAAATTATCCCCCTGTTTAAGATATAATAAAATCCATAAACTTGAATTTCTGTTAACGCCGCAAATTCAGTACTGTTGTGTTTTATCTTAGAATTAGTGTATTGTTTTTTATTCATAAGTCACAAAGTTTCTTCCTATATATAACGCACAACATAATAATATAACACCAGAAAAAATCATTTGAACCTGTTGTCCTTTTACTATCATTCCTAAAAAATTAACATTAAGTATATTAGTAACTTCTATAATCCAAGCACCTAAAAATGCACTACAAAATCCAACTAAACCTCCGCATAAGGCATTTACACCAAGATATATTGTTTTTGATTTTTCAGGTGCACAATTATACTGAAAATTCATTAATGACATACCAATTGCAGCCCATCCTATATTTCCAATCAATGTTGCAATTGGTGTATACCATAGTGCATTTTTCTCCACTGTAAAAACCAACATTATTTGACCAACTGCAATAAATACAATAGCTAGCTGCGTAACTTTTTCCCAGGTAACTTTCATAGCTTTTTTACTCCACCATTTTATTACAATTATTTTTAGAATTGCAACTACGACGGCAAGGGTCATTACATACATATAGCTTAACTTTAATGTTGTTAACTGATATATCCCCAAAAATGGAATTGATATTTGTATAGCGATATTCCAAGTACACCATACAACCATAAATTTTTTAAATGTTTTGTCTTTAAATGGTAAAAGTAAATCTTTTAAATCAAATGATGAACTTATATATTCTTTCTTTGTTTCTTTTACATTAATTAATGAGATAAAATCTATTATAGTTGCAACAAACATTGTTATTGATAAAATAATATATCCTGTTATCATTTTATCCTTACCAGCAAAATAGCTTATAATATATCCCATTATTAAAGCTGCACTTGAACTAGTTAAAATTAACCACTTTTCACGTATTGCAAAATATCTTCCTCTTATTTTTAAAGGAGCTATTGCCATTAACCACACAGTAGTAGCTGGTGACATAAATGCTCCAATAACATGTGCACTAATTAAAATAATTATTACGGCTATTGGTCTCAGATTATTAGGTAGTATTAATGGTATTAAATACATTAGACTAAACAATAACCTATGTATTAATGCAAAAGTACATACAAACCACTTTTCACTCTTTAATCGTTCAACAGCCAAAGCCCCAAATGGTTGCGCCATTGCTGCCATAACTGGAATAGAACTTATTATCCCATTAACAGATTCCTTTATACCTAAATATTCAAGATAGCCTGATAGCAATATACCACTAGCAAGTACTGCAATTATAGTTGTACAACTAGAATCAACAGTAAAAAACTGTCTACTTGCTTTAAATTCATTAGTTCTTCTCATTGATGTAATTTCCTTCGAAGCCTCATCCCCCTTTGTAATAGTCCATCTTACCTCAATACTGCTTATTTAAAATCCATATTTAATTATATAAATTTCCTGTTAATTATACCCATCTTGAATTTGAAGGTATATCTCCTTTTATACATGCTAAATATTAACCCTTCTGCTTTATCAAAGTTTTTTAAAAAGTATAATGGTAACAGTAATATTCAAATCATTTTATTTTCCATTCCATTAATTTACTATTTACAATCTTTCTTATTTTATTCGCATGAGAATATGGCTCACCCTTTCCACCTTTAAATGTAATGATTACATTAAAATCTCCTGCAAATACTCTCTGTTTAAGTATCCTTGATATTTCTTCTCTTAAGTCCACATGTTCATCACCTATTTTTATAAGTGCCATCATTGATTGCGAAAAATATTGAAAGTAGTATTCTTCATCATTATATATAAATTCATTGTATATTTTATTTTTATTGGGCCAGCTTTCGGGGTGCATAAATATATCAGTCAGTAAGGTTACACTATCTCTATCTTTTAATTTACCTATAAGATAAATTGCAGAATGTGCTCGTAATTGGTTGAATTTCCTACTTGTCTCTGGAAGAAAGTCATCCCTCTCCTGAGCAATGTGCCTAAGCATAGGAAGAGCATCCACATCACCAATAAGCCCAAGTGCAAGTGCACTATTTCTTGATATATGCTCATCATTATCTGAAATCCATAACTTTAAATCTGCTTTAATCTTTTCACCAAGACGTTTAGCTGACCAAATAGCTATTCCAGGCTTACTTGTACTTAGTCCATTCTTTATTTCTTCTTCGCTTGTCATCCATTTGAATATGCGTATCTTATGAGGGTGCGATATTACTTCCTCGGTACCAACATTATTTTCCTCATTAAGGCATTTTGTTTCTTTAAGCAATGTGGCAAGTTCTACGTAGGGTACCTCTTTAAGTGAAATCCCTTTCTCAATTGCAAGTAGCGCTACTAATGCTGCTGCTTCACCACATTTTTGCATACTTCTTCTCATTCTTATACATGGTGCAATGTCATGGTTCATTGCAATGCAGCGACCTGCAGTTATAATACCCTCGAATCCTTTTGGCAAAAGTGCTCCCATTGGAATCGGCAATGAAAAATTTATACCCCAAAGACTTGCTGCCACCGTCCAGTCTTGTTGCATCTCACTTTCAAAAGCAACATCTTTTCCATGATTATCAATATTTGAGTAAGCATAAAACAATGGTTTATCAGAAATCTTATCATTTTGATAATCCTCAAGTGTAATATTTTCTTCCCCTTCAATGAATCTCCCTTCTCTAAGTCCTAAAAGAGGAGCAAAACCTAACATTCTTCTGTTTTCTTCATATTTGTCCCACAAATAATTAGGTAATGAGGCCGAATGAACATGAGCATCTGAATATTGTTTTCCATCTAGATGATTAATATATCCACAATCAGTAAAATGATAAAATTCTATCTGATTATTGAGGAGTTCAATTTGCACATTAGAATAGGGCTGTCCTTGTCCGTCAATCTCTCTACCACTATGTAGCTTACAATTTGCTAGGCTACATACCTGTGCATCTGCTGTGCAATCAATGATAACTTTTCCTGCTGCTCGTTTCATCCCATCTATTCCAAACCATTGAATTCCAGTTACTTTGTTTTCTTCATAATAAACACCTGTCAGTATAGATTCATAACAAATTTCCACTCCATTTTTTACAGCTTCCTGCTCACATAAATACTTTTTTAATTCTGGATTAATGCCTACAGCATTAAGATATCCACTGCCTTGCATTTCATTAGCCATTTTATCTATTCTTTCATAATCGCCACCACTAGAGCCATAATAATAACCATGTACACCACCAGCAGTTCCTGTACCTCCAAAACAATTTTGTCTTTCAATGCCTAGTACCTTAAGACCTTTTTTTGCCGCTGTAATAGCGGCGAAGGTTCCCGTTCAATATCAAAAGTTGAAGCAATAGTTGCTAGGCTCCATTTTTTAAGAAAAGCCGGTCTGTTTTGCCAGTAGGAATGCAGTTTATGTCTTGCCTCTATCCAGTCCTCATCATTACTTACGCTATATTTTAATATGATTTCCTTATCAAATCTTCCTTGCTCAAAACAAACATTTTCATTTTCAATAATTTCGCTATTACTAAAAGGAAATAAATTTTCCTCTATAGAGTGGAGCATGGCATTTATACTCTTTGAATAAGTGTATTGTTTAAACTTTGGATGTATTGTTGATGTAGTATCTATAATCTTATCTGCTGTTATTTTTTGAAATCCAGAGTTGTTATGTAGAGTAATTTCATAAACTTCTTCTATTTTTTTCACCTCAATTACTTCTGTTATAAACAATGTATTTATACCTAAATTTTTAATGGCCTTGAAAAGTACTGGTGCCACTGCTGGGATATGCACCATCCCAGCTTCACTTAAGATATTCCTTTGTATCAACTCTTTTTTAAGGTTTTTCCCAAGATGTGAAACTGAATTCCAATTCTTACTACCTATATGATAGCAATCTATAAATTCGTTAGCAACCAGTCCCGTTCTCTCCACTATCAATGTATCATTAATATTTTCACTTGCAATTCCTATTGCCGTGGCCGTAGCTCCACATATAAAAGTAGAATAATGCGATATATTACTTTGCATTTAAGTCATCCCCTTATTAATATTTATAACTATCTTCTTAAGATAATTCCTCCACTTTTCAAACCAATTTATCAACTTTTGTGACTCTTTTTCCTCTGCTACTATAACTTATAGAAAAAGGGCAATACATATAATATGTACTGCTCCTTTTGATAAAGAATCTTACTCCATTTTAAGTTCTATAAGTTTCTTTCCATTCTCACCGTCTATTATAATAATTATGTTATCATGTATTTCCAAGATAGGTGGTTTTTCATAAGCTTTTATGCTATCTAGTGCTTCTGTCTTAACGAAAACTGCACTCGCAATCCAATTTATACCCTTTCCAATTGCTCCTGTAAGTGTAGGAATAATAGTTAATGGATGAACTAAATTAGTGTTAGGTTCAGTATGAATAATTTCTCCTTTTAAATCACCAAGTAAACATTTTATCCCAGCACAGCCCCAATTTAGCAGTGCAGCAGCCGCACCTTGTGAATATATAACTTGATTATCCTTATACGGAACTCTATTTAGTTCATTTGGGATGGCAAACCCACCTTCTGCAATATCAAGTTCCCTATTCGTAGTAATTTTATGAATTCTTACATGCCAAGGAAGGCCAGGTATTATCCAAGAACATATCTCTACGTCATTCCATGGTTTCCATAAGGAGTAGATTACATTCTCCTCTATGGTAAATTCCTCACATCTTCGTCTTGTTCGGTATAAATTATCCTTCTCCGCAAGTGCTAAATTATTATCATAGGCACCCTGTTCAAGGCCATAGTTACCCTTAGAAACACTAAAACCAAATGTATTGGAATATACAAACTTACCGTATTTTGCAGCGCAATGTGCTGGTTCAAATGCTGCGTGCTGCCCAGAAGTAAATGCAAAAACATTTTTACCTGTGAATTCTCTACATAAGATCATTCTTGCCTCTTTTTGAACTGATTTTCTCTTAAGTAAAGGCATTGGAAGTTCTTCTGCTTTCCAGAAAGGATGATCTTCCGAAAGTGCTAAAGGCAAAAATGATTTCATAGCCCAATAAGGAGACCCCGGTGCATTATAACCTTCTGCCATAATTAAATTAGGATAGGCATAACCGATAGTAAGTAATCCATCTGGAGTAAAAATATATTGATTAAACCACCAACGTAAATTTCTAAGAAGTAGTCCTTTGATTACTCCAAAGGGTAACGCCTCAACGCCTGCAAAAGCAAGTCCACCCCAAAAACAACTCTGCGCAAACCTGTAAGTTAAGCTCCTTCCAAAAGCCAAAGCTGATCCATTCTCTGCAAACCAATAAATAAAGTCCTTAGCAAATAATGTTGCTCTTTCCTTGAAAATTTTGCTACGCTCGAGGTCATCATTCTCCATGACCTTTGCATAAATAAGACTATAAAAATGAAAAGCAAAGGGTATATAATAATCCATCTGCTCCGTATCCCCATCTTTATACCAACCACTAGAAAGATAGAATTCATCCAGACGATTCAAATCATGCTCCAACATATCTACGTCCCATTCTACACCAACTTTAAGCAATGCTATATTAACAAGAACACGGAAAAATAGCCAATTGGTATCTACTGTTTCACGTTTATTTGTTTGTCCAATCCAACTAGCTAAGTTTTCTTTTTCCTTTTGGCTTAACCGTTCCCAAGACTTATCTGGTGCAATAAGAAGTGTTAATGCAATAGTTGCGAGTTCCACCATTTTTTGATCACAATCACCAATATCTCCCCAATATTCATCATTCTCTGGGTCAGTACCACTTCTAATGCCTTTTAAATAGACGTCCCAGTTATCCCAATCTCCTCCGCCTGCCAGTAATGGTGCTAGCCCCCATAATGGTCTAGCAAAAGCCTCCATCATAGCCGTTTTTTCATTACATCTTGAAAAAGTATTCCCTAAATCTAAAAACGCTCCATTTTCACTGAAAAATGGTTTCAATGGATCACAAAGCTGTTTTACTGCAAGTGCCAAGTCACTTTTACTTTTCAAAGGGTTATTTGTAATTATAGGATAAACATTTCGCATAATTTCTCTCCTGCCTTTATATATTTTACCAGAATGATTTCCAATCTTTTACGAGTCTAACTAATGCTTCAAAGTAGTAATAATCGCCCCAAATATTGCATTCATCTATACCCTTATTGTGTGGTTTTGCATATACCGCATGTAGCAACACACCGTTTGATTCTGGGCAGTTTTTACTAGTGTAATTTTCCGCAAGAGATTTTACAATATGCATAGCAGCATTCTCATAACTTCTTTTACCAATATCTGTTAAAGGAAGGTTTTTTGATAATTCAAGTAACCCACAAGCAGCGATTGCTGCTGCTGAACTGTCCCTCTCTTCTTCTCCATTTGTAAATATAATGTCCCAATAAGCTACATAATCCTCAGGAAGACGATTAATGAAATAGTTCGTAACTTTTTTTGCAAGAAGGATTAAATCGTAGTCTCCAGTATATTTATAGCTTAGAGGAAATCCATATATTCCCCAAGCTTGACCTCTTGCCCAACAGGAATTATCAGAGTAACCCTGCACGGTTTGTCCGTATTTGGGCTTACCAGTATTGATATCCATAAAGTAAGTATGGTAGCTAGAAGCATCCTCTCGAATTATATATTTCTCCGCTTGTTTTATATGACTTGCCGCTGCATCATGATATTTTTTATCTCCCGTGATCTCACTAGCCCAGTACAAAAGTGGCAAATTCATGCAACAATCTATAATCATTCTTCCTCCATTTTCAGGATCATCTGGGTTTCCCCAAGCTTGAATTATACCGGCTTTTTCAAAATACCTTTCCATCAGCAAATCTGCCGCTTTTATGGCTATGTTCTTTGCTTTTTCACTTCCAGTTAATTTAAAAGCCGCAACACTAGACAATGTATATAAAAACCCTAAATCATGTGTACCAGTTCCAATCCTTTCATCTACTCGCTTTTCATAGCTTTCTAATTGAATTTCTGCTACTTTGCGATATTTCTCATCTTTAGTAACTTCATATGCAAGCCATAGCATACCTGTCCAGAAAGATGAGGTCCATTCTATGTTATCAATAGCTGGATATACATTATGTTCGCTAGCTGGAGCAGGATATTTATAAGTAAAGGTTTCCATATTTTGATCAATTTTATCAATTATAAAACGGATTGCTTCATTGCAGTATTCCTTTGTTAAAGCTGGTGGCTCTGAAAACTTTTCTTTATTTTTTATTCCTTCATTAAATATATTTTTCATGTAGGTATACCTCCTTAAATTAAAAAGCACAAAATATTTAACGCTATTATGCTCTTATTTAAGTATACATTAAATATAAGCTTCTTTTTTATTCTTAGTTGTGATAAAATACCGTTAGCTTGTCATTTTGGGAGGGTTATTAATGAAAGAAATTTTAAATATTGGTTTTAATTATAATTCTCTAAATACTTCTTATGACTTTGCATATCTAATAACAACAAAGCAACAAAATTGGAATATATTTCATATACATGAAGGTATGGAATTTCTATACGTACATGAAGGCAGTGGTTTTGCAATTATTGATCAAAAAATATACGAAATGAGTCCTAGAACCTTAGTTTATTTTAAGCCTTTTCAACTTCATGGTACAAAAGTATATATGGAGGATTCCTCTGTATACACTAGATCCATTTTATCCTTCGAACCTTCTCAATTAGATGTATATTTACAAAGTTTCCCAGACTTAAAGCGCTTTTTTCATATGATTTGGAAGGAACAATTATGTACTCAAATTATATCCTCATTACCTAAAAATAATCCTATTGAGAGTATGTTCAAGTATTTTAATATTAATTTGAAAACATACTCTAAAACTAAAAACTCAGAAGAATTCACGTTATTTATTATATCTTTTCTACAATTTGTAAAAACTATGTGGCCTAAACAAGAGCAAGCAATAGAAGCCATTTCCTCAAGTAATCCCACTTATATTGAAAAAATCATGGAATGGATTGAAGAAAATTACACAAAAGAATTTCATTTAAATCTCCTAAGCACAGAACTTCATTTATCTCAGTATTACATTGCTCATTTATTTCACAATGCAACAGGAGCCAATATTACAGAATACTTAATTGCTCGGAGAATGAGGCAATCTTGCTTGCTCCTTAAAAACAGTAGTTTATCAGTGCAGCAAATCTGCCATGAAGTCGGACTTACTAATGTATCTTATTTCTGCAAGAAATTTAAAGAACATACTGGAAAGACTCCTTTAAAATATAGGACTAGTAGATCAGTATAATATCCATTAGTAATTTTATTTTTCATGTGTCATTTCAATATACTTAATTGCATACCTTTTTCCTAATTCTTTTGCAGCATAAGCATTAAAATGAAGAAAATCTCCAATATGATTAAAACCAGCAGTTTCAACATAGTCATAGTTGTTAATTTTGTCTTTTAAATCTATTATGGCTGAGTTAATAGTATTTACATAAGGATATTGATTTGTATTAAGAAAATCACCAATTTTCCCAGCAATAAAAGGTATATTTTCATCTTTTAAATCTATCCTTAGATCTATAATTGTTTGCAAAAGTCGATCCTTATAATTTAATGCATCTTCTTCAAGTGCAGAATCACTTTCACCCAATAACCATAATATAGCTTTAATTTCTCCATTTTCCATAGCATCTAAGGCTCTTTTTATAGCATTTTCGTACAAATCTCCACCCTTAATCCACCTTTCAAGTTTAGTACCTCCAACAGCACATGGAATTAATCCTATGATGCTGGAACTATCATCTTTTAAAATTTCATTGGCAAAAGTTAAACTAGGACCAACTCCAACTATATCAGGTTTATCAAAATGAACTGGTTCAACAGCTTCTACCCATGAATTGTTTTCATCTAATTTTAATATACGAGAATTAGGTGTTTTATCTTCATTGTTAAGTTCACCTCTGCCCGCCATATTTGATTGTCCAATTAATAAATATAAGTCCAAAAGGACTTTTTCTTTACCCATTTTATGTATTCTCCTTTACATATCCAGTGTACCTGCTTGTACACTGACTGATTTTACTCTTTTAAAAATAATTATAACATATGTGGTCAAAATCATAGGATATTTTGACATGAATATCTAAAGAAAGTTGAAGAATTTAGAGTTATAATTACTTATAATTAATTTGATATATAAAATTAACCCCATAACAAGAGGAGGACGAAAATGAATTCTATGAATGATTCTGATATACATAACATAGCAAATAATGAAAACCTTGAAACAACTAATAATTCAACTTCAAAATCCGTTTCACCTATACCTTTTGCCAGTTGGACAAAGTTTTACCTCAATATTTTTGGATGCACCCGAAATAATCACAGGTCTTACCCATAAAAATGCAACTTTTCCTTTTCGCACGTGGATTAAGGCTAATGAATCCTTTGAAACACCACAAGTTTTCACTATTGTTTATAATAAGCATCCAGAATGGTTTGTAGAAGATATAAATGGAAACCCTATTTCACTTATAATTGATGAGTCTGACAAATATACGTCATGTTTCTGCACTGGCTGATATGGTCATATCAAAGATGTACTTAAAAGACTAATTGTGGACTACAGCCTAGAATATTTAAAACTCGATTTCTCGGTTGTGAGCAGTCCATACCGTTTCGACAATAGTGAATCGGGTTGTTATTCAACAAATCATAAGGGTCATAAGGATCATGCCGAATCTCTATACTCTAACTATGAACCTATGTGGACATTATTTGACGAACTTCACGTTTTAACTTCTGAGCTTTTTATAGATTGCACCTTCGAGACCATGGGTGGCTTACAATTAATTGATTATGCTATGTTAAAGCACGCTGAAGGTAATTGGCTTTCAAATTTCGATGATTTCTGGTCGAACTGCCTCTGGGCACACATACGTTCCAAATTGATTAATGTAGGTGGAACCATCTTTTTTTCGTGACGTAATTTCATCAAATAAACCAGGGTAAACATTTCGTTTAAGAGGGATATCCTCAAGTGTATTACTTGATGTATGCGCATCTGGGTAGATATCTGTGAATAGCTCATACCATCCAGTTGCATAACCTAGTTGTTTCAACTTGCTATCATAATCTTTTTCTGGATAAGGTTTGTGGTTTGCATTCCATATAATTAAAGCTTTATCTATTCCCGCTTTTTTCAGATCCTTAGCAAAATTAACTTCACGAGCCTTGTCCCATACATAGATGTGAACTGCTCCCAAAATCTTCTCTATTGCAGGAAATTTTATATTTTATATTTTTAAATACTATATCATTTTCGACTTATGGAATATGTAAATACAACTCAGCCTGTTTATCCATCTAATAAAATATTTATAAAAATAATTGGTATTACTATTTAATTCTACAAATTTTCATATAAACATACTATAATAAAACTATCAATAAATATAACAAATCTATTATATAAACGCAGTAAAAAATGGATACAATTATTGAATGAAATAAAGTTAAGTTAATTAATTGCTTTTGTTAAATCAGCTATATATACCCTTCTAGTATCATCTGCATAACCATTAAATGCTATATATCTAAAGCTCGAGTCCCATGCTGGATGGGCATCTACTCTTAAACTAAACCCGTATGTTTGCTCCGTTTTAATTCTTATTAAGCACTCATCCTTTCCACTTTTTATGTCTATTAACCGAATAAGAATTGTACCATCTCCAAACGCAACTTCATCTTCAACATTATCTGAACAATGCCAAATATCTTCCTGAAGGGCTAAACGGTGATGTATCAAAAAAAACGGTGTATAATTCTACCCTCATTTGGCGTTACACACCATACGGTTACTTTAGGATTAAATAAGTTATATTCAGGAAATCCTTCTGAAATATTCATATATAAAAGCCTCCTTAATATGCTTAATTCACATACTTATCTTATTATTTTATCAATTTTACTAACTTATTTAAATGAATAATATATATATTTTTTTTACTATTTCATTATTAGTATCACTTAATTACTTGCCACTCTGCAGCTCATCATTGTATAATACAAGGAATATTAAAAAATGCTTTATATGCTATTATTATTTGATGAATGAGGGTGTTATTATGGATTTAGATTATATATCTCCCACAATTTTTTATGTAGTTGAAAAGAAGTGTTCTCCTTCTTAGTCGTTAAAAGAAGAAATAACAGCCTCCCACAATTTGATGTTAGTATTTTCTGGTGAAGTATCAATTTGCATTGGAAGTAATAACCTATGGCAAACAGTTTACGAAGGCAATCTGATATACTTTCCAAAAGGTTGTGTTCGTAAAGCATATACTAATCCAAATAACCTTCTGCATTGTTATTCAATTAAATCCGGCTTTGTTTTGTGCAATCGGGATGAAAAAGGATTTTTTATGGATGAATCAAGTAATACACTATCTCTAAATAATATAACTAGTATTAAACATTTGCATGGATTAACAAACAAATTCATTGAAATTAGCAATGAATGGACAAACAAAAAGAGTGGCTATATTTTAAAATGTAGATCCATTTTTATGGACATTATTTATCTTCTTCATAAGCAATCAAGTTATGGTAATCTTGGCCAATCAGCTATAATTAAAGTGGAAAAAGCTATTGATTATATAAGTGCTCATCATGCTGAAGATATAAGACTCAAGAATATTTCGGATTATGTTGGTCTCAGCGAGGTTTACCTTTGTCAAATCTTAAAGAAAGCAATTAACTTTACTCCTATAGAATATTTACATTTTATTCGTACTAATAAAGCTAAAGATTTACTTTTAAGTGGAGGTTATACTGTAGGTGAAGTATCTGAAATTGTAGGCTATAAAGATGTTTACTATTTTAGTCGCGTGTTTAAAAAAATTATTGGGTGTTCACCCTCAAAATATAAATAGATGTATTTATATATGTTTGAATATTATGTAATGAATTAGGAAGGTGAATCAGATGATCATTAAATATAAATAGAGAAAGAAGCTAAACTAAATAATTATTTTATTTAGCTCCTTTCTCTATTTCTTTACTATATTAATTATTTTACGTGTTACTTAATACCTGTATAACCATACTTCATCAATATGAACAAAATCCTCTGGCCCCCCCTCTGCATTAAAACCGATTGAACACTGCCCATTTGTAATCACGATATCAGACACATTTAATTGAAACCATTTTTTATCACAATCTACATGATTGGTGTTTAAGGATGCAACCACAGGTATATTACATTTAATTGCTTCTCCACCAAAATCCTTTGCTTCCATGTAAAATGTTCCTTTATTTCCTATGCGTTTTACTCTAGCATGAAAACCATACCTACCATTAGTCAAATTACTTGCTACCTGATAAGTATAAACATGAAATGGTGCATCCAATGACTGCTTCATACAAAACTTTCCGTCACCTATAGGGTTCATTGGATCGCGAAGAGGTCCATTTCCCACAATAAACCTAAAGTGTAAATCATCATATATCCCCTTAAAGCTATCTTCTGCTACAAATGACGCATTAAGTTCTCCTAAGCTCTTCCATCCTTTAGGCGCTACTTTTGTCTCCTTATCATCTTCTTCAAAGCTACCATTGGTCAGTACATTTATACCTATTGGGAAATTTGGCAATGCTTGTGGTATTACGTCCTCCACGTATGATTTTACGTCTTTCTTAGTTCCAGAATAATTTGCACCAGCTTCGTATGCCCCTAAGCAAGGGGGATTATGCCTTTTATTTTTCTCTATATCCTGAGATATTCCTGCAATATCCTCACCTTTTCCAATACAAAAAGATGTCTCATTCAACTTATAACCCTCTACCGCTCCTCCCATTTCAGCATTAATAAAACCAGCATCACCTTCAAAACTATTTTTATGAATTCCTTCCTTAGGTATTCCATTTACCCATAAGTTATTTTCAAAAGATATACTAACGTTATCCATACCAATTGAAGTAATCCCTTTAAAAATGTTATTTTTACATTCATTCTCTTTAGGTGTAATTGGAAGATTAATTGCAACTTCAAAGATTTCTCCACGTATACCAAAAGTATCCACAGTGTTATTAAATATTTTAACTTTTTCATAGGTGTTTTGGTAATCTGTATTAACAAAATCATACCATTGCATAAATCCTGACCCTACTCCGGAAATTACATTATTATAAATTTGAATATTTTCATTATGTGCTATAGGCGCATTGTTACTCCAGCATCCAAAATACTCACATCCCATACCAATTCCTGACATTCTCCTTCCACGCTCTTTTCTGTTACGAGTGTCATCAGTACAAGCAATATAATTATTTCTTATGATAATATTCATTGTGCTATCAAGGTATACTCCTACTGAAAGAACATCCTTTATAACGTTGTCTTCTATAAGTATCCCATCACCAAAAATAGGATCTATCCCCTCGCCCCAGCACTCATGTATGTAATTACCTCTAAACACGTTATTATAAGCATATGAACCTACTACAGCAGGCTTTATTGGTGGCTTAAAATAAGTATTAAAAATTTGTGGATGACTTCCTATATCAAAGCAATCTTTCCAAGCTTTAGCAATTAAATATACTTCATTGTTCTCAATTAAACAATTATCTGAGCGTACACTAATACCAAATTGTGCAATATCATGGATAATACAATTTTTTATAGTAATTCCAAAACAATTAAGCATAATGATGCCTGATGCAGGAGAATTACAAAACTCTAATCCATCAAATATGACATACCGCGTCCCGGGTGTAATATTTATAACAAATTCTTTTGGGTGTATATCCGTTACTTTTGAAAAATCAAATATAGGAGTTTTTTCACTATAAGCCTTAAACGTAATTGGATTTTCCTCTGTTCCACTACAGCTAATGTTCATGGGCGAATTAACCTCATATGTTCCGCTCAATACATTTACATTATCACCAGGTTTTACCATCATAGAAGCTTTCAAAATAGTAGCAAAAGCACTAGACTTTGAAATACCGGAATTATCATCACTACCAGAAGTTGAAACGTAATAATTTATCAATTTTATTCCTCCTTGTTGTTAATATATTTGTTCAATATAAATTAAAGTTTAAACAAAAACTACTCTTCAAGCCACAAGATACTTGTAACTCCCCTTGGATAATACTTACTACCAGTAGGAAATCCTGAAACAATTTGATCACTCCAGCACCAATAGCTTTGCTCATTATGAAGCAACCATTTTACATGTGCAGTATCTGCTACATCTGAATTGTCTTTTAAGTTCAATCCAAGTATTTTTCTAGATATAAACTGGCACAAATAGACTTTACTAAGCCATGTGTTATTACTTGTTGAAGATAATTTCCATCCCCCATCTTCAGTTAAACATACTCCAGGAACTAAAATATTGATAAGATGCTGCTTTAACGCCTTTATATAGTTACTATATCTTCCATCCTCATCAAGCGCATCTTTGCATCCTGAAAAATAAGGAAATATTAACCCCTCTATTGCAGGTATTATCTTAGAATTGTTATCACCTTCTAGTACTGCTGGTATATATCCTTCTGGTGTCATATTACTCGCGAGTGTATCTGCACATTTTATAGCTTGCGTTAAAGCTTGCTGCGACAACTCAACCATATTATGCTCCCTAAATATCTTTTCAAGTGCAACGTATGCAGCCCAGCATTTTCCTGCAAGATATATATTGTTTCGCGCTTGTCCTAGAGATGCATCTAAGCTATCGTAAGTAGTGATTTCTGACCCTCCCATTACCCTACTACTATCCAGCTTCATAATTCCGGTTCTCTTCTCATATTCTGGATGATCTCTATTTATCATACTTTGAAAACAATCAACAAAAACACGTAATTTATCTTTTAGCCATTTTTCATCTTTTGTAGCCTCTGAGTAAACAGAGGCACAACATACCCAGTTAACTAACTGTTCTTGCGTCATGTGTGAAAAACATCCCTCTATTCCACATTTCTCATAAGCAGAGTGTCCTTTTCTTGCAAATGCATTAGCTCGTCCCATATCATGTGTAAAGCTTATTCCCCCTGGATATTCACTTTCCTTACCTGGAAATCTTACAGTATCGTAATAGCTGTAAGATTTAACAAACATATCAAGCTCATTTTTTACTGTCCATGGATTCATCTTTATCTCATAAAAGAGTTGATCTACTGTTAAATCAAAGGTATTCATCATTCTGTACTCGCCTTCGTTAACTATCCAAAAAGGTTTTCCCTCATGCTCTAATAATTCTGTACTTCCATAATAGCTTCTAATAGAATGAATCATCATAAACTTTTGATTCTTTGATAAATCTGAGGTATCTACCATATCATTAGACATCATGCATTTTTCAGTAATTTCATCAAAATTAGCAAGTGAATAATCTGCCACATCAATTATATCTTTAAAATACTTCGTGTAATAGTATTTAGTATTCATTCCAGTTGTTACTTTTCCCTGGCGGTAGAAACATACTGCGAACTTATATGTATGCTTAATGCCTGCTGGTACATCCATAATTAAAGCACCTGTTGGTCCTAAAGCAAAATTCCAATTTTCTTCTACTTTTTCAGTTAAAATTGACTCCATACTAAAACCCAATGCTGATTTTATGCCACAATCCTTAGATGCTATTGCAGTCATTGTTCCGCGCCCTACCCCTGCTATTTTACCTTCTGTAACATGATCTAACTGATACATTGATGTATAAATATCATTAGGTTCAAAGCCAAAAAAAGCTCTTCTACTTCTTTTACATTTTGTATTATCAACTGTTATTTGGACAAATACAGCTGGCACTATAGCTTTTTTAATTGAATCACTACTTGCATTTTCAGGATTTGGCACAGAGCAAGCAAGTGAGTAAATTGTGAAGGTTAAATCCCCTGCTTTCCAAGTATCATCACCCAAATTGAATTTTCTAGTTATCTCTTTATCCTCATATGGAACTATGGCTGGTCTGCTTTCTAAGTTCTCATCTTTTTCTAAATCGTAAAGTTTTGACTCATCATCGCCGCCTTTAAAAAATGGTAATGCTTTATAATAACCTTTCTCTTTATCTTCAAGCCCAATAAATATATTTTGATCTGCTGATTGTCTTAGTTCTAACCCAACTCCGCCTTTAGCACCTTTAAATCCCAATGTAAAGCTAGAAAATGCGCCAATTGGTGAATGGTGTGCATTAAAAAAAATATTATCCATTTAATACCTGCCTCCTTGTTTGTTATGTAATTCTTTAATGGACTCTTTAGACTTTACCTTCAATTAGTTATCCATAAATTAATTAGACTAAATTGCCATAATAAAGTACACAAACGTCGAACATGCCAATTCAACGTTTTTGTACTTTATTATATAAAATTTCATTTAACTTACACTAAAATAATTATTATAAGTATTATTTAGATACTGACATCTTCTTATCATAAGAATCTGATATCTCTTTGATCCATTTCAAATAATCTGCATCCGTCTTTAAATTAGCAACATACTTATCCCAACTTTCAATAGGTTCCGCCCCAAGCATTACTTTCATGAATGTCTCAACATATTTTTTGTTGTAATCCGCTCCAATTTTTGACTCAGTGTCTGAATATAAACCAACATTAGGACTTGGTATACTAATCTTAGCTTTTTCGTCTATAATTTTCTTGTTTCTATCTAGCTCTAGCTGAGTTGTTCCTGCCATTGATGCAGTCTGATATTTATCATATTTTTGAGCTATATTTACCATAGTTCCAACAAGATCTGTCTTCGCCTGAGGCAAAACAGTATATTTATCACCTGTCTTATTAAAATGTACACCTTCTATACCGTATTTACCTAATTCCCATCCCTCGTTACTTACACAGAAGTCATAAAATGCCATTATTTTCTTCATTTTATCCTCTTTAACAGTTTTAGGAATAACAAATCCTCCAAAAGAACCTCCATTTTTACCTATATATTTACCATTATTAGCAGATAAAGCAACTAATGGAAGAGTTTCAGCATTAGGAACGGTTTTCTTTATTGTTGCATCATATACCGCGGTTTTTTGCATTGGACTAAAGTTTATACCAACTTTGCTTGCCATTATAAGTTCGCCTTCTTGCTCTGGTTTTAAAACAGCAATATCTTTATGAATTAATCCTTCTGAATATGCTTTTTTTAACCAAACAAGAGCATCTCTAGTGCTAGTATCTGTCCACATCTGAACCATCTTTCCATCTTTGTCAAGTTTAAATCCATCATTACCTGCACCATTAAATATAGATACAATTTCTTTTATTGGACCTAGATCGCCATCAGTTACATAACCAGCGAATCCAACAGTATCTTTTTTACCATTTTTGTCTGGGTCATCATTAGTAAATGCCTTCATTACTGCATACAGGTCATCCACTGTTTGAGGAACTTTTAACCCAAGATTGTCTAACCAATCTTTACGTATACTTACTTGCCCTGCGGATTGACCATCAAGTGGTCTAGGTCTTGGCATCATGTAATTTTTGCCATCAGGCAATTTTGTATTTTCCCATATCTCTGCTGGAAGTGCCGCCAAGTTTTTATAATCCTTATAGTACTTACCTACTTCCCAGAATGCACCTTGAGATGTCATACTTCTCCATTGAGCATTATATGTTTCTATATCCAAAGCCATATCTGGAATATCCCCAGATGCAAGCGTAACACTAAGTTTTTCATTATAACTATTACCTGCAACCCAAGTTATATCTAACTTAGTATTAGTCTTCTTTTCAAATTCCTTTACAACGGCATTATCATTAGCAATAGGCCCTACACTATAAAATACACTCATAATGGAAATTGGGGTTGGTTCTTCTTTTCCGCCATCAGCCACTGCTGCTTTCTTGGTTCCACATCCTGCTAAAAGTGATAATGTAATGGTTGTCATAACCATCATTGCAATTGTTTTTTTAAAAAATTTAGTATTTCTATTCATTTTAGTAATCCCCCTTATTATTTTATTAATATCTATTTTAACGGTTAAACCGATAAAAACTATTTTCATCTTTTATCCCTTTACAGATCCAAGCATTACTCCTTTTGTGAAGTGCTTTTGCAAGAACGGATAAACACACATTATTGGTACAGTAGCGATTATAATTGCTGCCATTTTTAGTGATTGTGGGTTTACAATCTGTGCTGCCGCATCAGGATTTCCAGACCCTTGTGATGAAGTATCAAGTAAAAGCACATTTAATACAATTTGCAATGGCCATTTTTTAAAGTCATTAATATATAAAATAGCATTAAAAAATGTGTTCCAGTAAGTTACCGCGAAGAATAGTCCAAAAGTAGCCATTGCAGGCAATGATAATGGTAATATTATTCTAGAAAAAACTTGAACATCATTACACCCATCAATAATAGCTGCCTCTTCTAAACTTTCTGGAATACTGTCAAAGAAACTTTTAAGTAAAAGCAAGTTCCATCCACTGCTTAATGCTGGAATAATCAAAGACCAAACAGAATTCATTAAGCCAAATTGCCTAACCACCATATAATTAGGAATCATTCCTGCATTAAAAATAGTAGTAAAGACTACAGCAATTAATAATACTTTTCTTCCCATTAAACGTTTTCTAGATAACGCGTAAGCCAAGGCAGAAGTCACTAATAGACTAAGTGCTGTTCCAACGGTAGCAAGAAAAGTTGATACTCCTATAGCTCTTGAAAATAGTGGAGTTGCTAATAGATATTTATAATTTTCAAAGGTAATCCCTTTAGGGTACAGTAACAAATTGGTTTTTAAGTACTGCACAGGATCGGTAATTGATACTATAAATACATAATATATTGGGAAAAAGGTAAGTAATGCCAATATAAGCAAAAACAAATGATTTGAAAAGTCAAATGCTTTAGACATAGTACTTCTTTTAATTTTATTTTTCACCTGTTAATACACCCCTTCCTCACCTAATATTTTAGCAACTTTGTTGGCGATAACCACCAATAAAAAACCTATTGCAGATTTAAATAGTCCTACTGCCGTGGCATAACTGAACTGTGCGTTTCTTACACCATTCCTGTAAACATAGGTGTCAAAAACATCCGCAACCCCTGCTACAGTTGCATTTGTCATAAGATATACCTGTTCAAAACCGGTATCCATAGCATGCCCAATCCTTAAAATAAGCAGAATAACAATTACAGTTTTTATTGCAGGTAATGTGATATGCCAAATTTGTTGTAAGCGATTTGCGCCGTCCATCATAGCCGCTTCATAAAGACTAGGGTCAATGGCGGTTATTGAAGCAAGAAATAGAATAGTTCCCCACCCACATTCCTTCCATATGTTTTGCCCTGTTAGCATTAGCCAAAATAATTTTGGATTTGATAAGAATGATATCTTTTCTCCGCCAAACATAGTTATAATTTGATTTACGACTCCATCGGTTTGTCCAAGCATAATATAACTAATACCTGCTATTATAACCCATGATAAAAAGTGAGGAAAATAAATTGCAGTCTGTATTATAGACTTATACTTTTTACCCTTAATTTCATTTAATAATATAGCTATTACAATAGGAACTGGAAAAAATAGCGCTATATTTAGAAAACTAATAGCCAAAGTATTGCGTAGTAACAAACCGAACTCTGCATGAGTAAACAGCCTTATAAAATGCTCAAATCCTACCCATGGGCTGTTTAGAATTCCCAAAAATGGTGAGTAATCTTGAAAAGCAATTACTAATCCATACATAGGATAATATTTAAATACTATAAAGAATAGAATTCCTGGTAAAGCTAAAAGGTATAAAAATCTATCTCTTCTAATAGCAGATAATACTTTTTCCATTTTCACTTTGCTCTTTTTGTGCTGTATACTATTATTAATGTTATTTGATTTAGTGAGTTGTTCAGTCTTCATACTTATCCCCCTCTTACTTGAATTCTTTTAACACCCTTATTATACTTTTTAAATAGAGCTCTTGTATATAACACTCTTTTGCTCAAGAAACCCACTAGTAGTAATGGTTTACATCTACTTTTAATATTGATGCAAAATAGTTTTATCTTATAACAAGATAAAAATTACATATCTAGTATCACAAAATCGTCTTAATATTAAGGACTTTTAATTTTTCCCTATATATATGTAATCGAATAACAGATATGTATTGAAGCAATTTCTAAACTGATGTATACTAAAAATATAAAACACACAATTAAATCCATTTATTTTGGGGGGATCTCCTGGTGAAACATAATATTTCTAAATTTAAAAATACAATTATGAGCAAATTTTTTCGTAATAATCTAATATTATTTATAGTGGTTTCAATATTGCCTCTATTTATAGTATCTACTAGCACATATTATATAGGAATTAGTCAAATTGAAAAAGAGGTAAACAAAACCCACAAACTTCAGCTCGATCATGTTTTTCAAAACATGGATAAGCAGCTCAATCTGTTACAAAGTACTTTCAACCGTTGGTCCTTTTATCCTGCTTTTAATGATGAATTTAAAAAAACAAACTTAAGTTTGAATTTTTCTGTTACACAATCACTCTACAATGTGTTTGATCTTTTAAAAAGTTTTTCACCTCTAATAGAGAATGTGACACTATATTTAGATAATCAACAAGTATTATTAAGTAACAAAGGAATCTATTATCTTAATGAAAATTCAAACCAAAGTTATTATAATGATCTTCTTAAGAATACCCCTACTATTTTCTGGACTAATAACCTCTCAGCCGTTAAAAATAATAATGAGATTGCTATGTCACTTGTTCAAAAGATACCAGGTGGTACATCACAGCCATATGGTTTTTTTTATGTGACATTAAACCAAGCGCATATAAAAACCATGGTTGAAGAATTAAATCCTGATAATCAAGGTGCAGCTTTTATTTTAAATTCAACTGGTAAATGGCTAACTTATGAAAACGATATTAATAATAGTACCAATAGTTTGGATGGAGCCCTCAGATCAGAAGTTATAAAAATCGATGGTGCCTCTGGTTCTTTTGCATTTAGCTTTAAAAATAAGAGATATGCCGTAACTTATGGAACTTTTGATAGAACTGGGTGGAAATATGTTGTTGCCACTCCTCTGTCTAAACTTACAGAGCCTGCTACACTATTGTCTCGAACTATTATTTATATAAGTTTATTTGTATTAACATTGGCTCTTTTATTATCCTGGTTTGCTTCTAACCGCTTGTACAAACCTATTAAAAGACTTGTATCAATGTTCGCTGGAAAAAATGAAATAGATACTTTTAATGCAAATCAGAATGAAATGAACTTTTTAGAAAACAGTTGGATAAATTTAAGTGATGAAAGGCTAGCCTTGGTAGATAAAGTAGAGAAAAATAGCGATTCCTTAAGGGAAGGTTTTATGTTACAACTTGTGCAAGGACACCTTTGTTTTATCTCAGAAAAAGAATTGAAAGACCAAATGTCACAGTACTTCTGGAATCCAGAGGGTAAATATTTTTCTCTTCTTCTCGTTAGTGTGGAAATTAATAAGCAACCTAAAAGTAAATTTGCGTTAGGCGATGAAAACCTACTAACCTTTTCAGTAGCTAATATCTTGAAAGATTTGTGCCATGACAAGTGGGGACAATCAGTGATTATTAATTTTCACAATCTTACAGTTGCTGTAATTTTGACCTCTACTTCAACTGATGATGTCTCTGTTGTAAAAAGTAAATCTATAAATTTATCTAACATTATAGTGACTACACTCACTAAAGTACTACAAGTTAATGTATTTGTAGTACTTGGTAAAACAGTAGCTAACCTAAAACAGATTAGCACATCATTAGATGAAGCATTGCAAGGACTACGTTATCCTAATTTTGATAAACAAGACCAAGTAATAATTATGGATAATTTGATACCACAGGGTAATTATAAGTCCAACTATCCATTCTCTATTGAAAATAGCATAATAAACTCCATTGGAATTGGTATGAAGAATGAAACTCTTGAATTTATTAAGGATTTCATGAAAAAACTAAAATCCAATATGGATGAGGAATTTTTGTTTCGTCAAGGAATGTTACAACTTCTAGGAAGGATACTAGAGACCTTTTTAAAATCAGGGTTAAATATGAAATCTATATACAAAGGCTCCAACCTATATGAGCAACTATCTAATTTAAATAATTCAGATGAAATACTAAACTGGTTTGATAAAACACTTATATCCCCCTATGCTCAGGAAATTGACAAAACTAAAGAAAAACATATTGAACATTTAATTGAAAATGTGTTAGAGATAATAAATTGTGAATATAGCCAGCCTATTTCTTTGGATTTCTGTGCAAATTCACAAGGCATAACATCATACACTTTAAGCAAGATGTTTAAGAAATTGATAGGTGTTAATTTCATTGATTATCTTACACAAGTACGAATAAAACATGCAAAGGACCTTCTTTCAAGAAACAATCTTAAAGTTAGCGATATAGCTGAGAAGGTTGGCTATCAACCTGGATATTTTGTAAGAACATTTAAGAAACTTGAAGGAATGACACCTGGACAATATCAAGAGTTACATAATAAGGAAAAGTAAGATGCAAAAAACAAGATAATCATTACAAATTAATGCTTATCTTGTTTTTTTATGAGTTACAAAATATTTATTCTTGTTTTAATCAGTTATTCTAGAGAAATTATTATTTTCCAACTTATAATTAATATTATTAATTATGTCCTTAACTATAATATTATCGCCTTGAGTAATCTGTATTGAATATCCACATTTTTTTTCTGGTGATTCTAAAGCGATGGTACTATTATCTGAATTTTTCATGATAAAGCCTTCAATATTATTAATATCATCCATAGCTATAGCATAGACCAATAGATGATTAGTCTTATACTCAGAACTTGTATAATTATAAATCAGCGCACTTCCCTCTGCTCCTTGTCCAAGTTGATGAGGTTGTGGATGATAACAATCGTGTACATATCCCCAATCAAAGGATAATCCACATTCATTTGTTGCTCCATCACTTTGAGCCATAACCTGAAATAATTTCATTGCTACATCGTTTCTTGTAAATTCATATTTATCATTAGAAATTCTAGTTGACTTTAACTTACCGTCTCTATTATTTAAAACAAAGTGTGTTTTAACTTTTACTGGCTGCCTTGCTTCAATTCTATCAATTATAAACAGTATATTAGGAAAAGCAGTAATCCATGTTCTTTCTGCTCTATTAATTGATTCACCATAGACCTCTGCTGCATCTGATATTATAACTGAGATTCCATCTAATTCTTTAACCAGCAATTTTTTATTTAGGGGCTCTGCTAGTTTGAAAATATTACTTTTTACAGGCTTTTGATTTAAGGTTATATTTTTGTCATTATTAGTCGTCTCAAAGCTCCAAGTATTGTGACACTGCGTTGAAGCAGCAAAGCTTTGACTCTTAAGTCTATAGCAACAGTGGCCAGGATCTACAAAAAAGCGTTCCTTTAAATGTGATAACATAAAGCTGTTTTGATCATTGTGCCTATGGCCAGCTACATTATTTGTGATATATCCTCCTTGTACTCCTAGTACAGTTTTAGGATTTTCCCATCTATCCTTTGAAACAATAGTTCCTGTCTCAAATGAACTAGTTAATGGAAGTTTTGCACTTTCAGGGGATATACTATTAGCAGCATCTTCATATAATAATATACTTAAAAATAAGAAGTCATTAAAGAATCCAAATGTACTACGGTCATTAGGTCCAAGATTGGCATCATTATAGGTTACATCAAACAGCCATTTTGAAAGGCCAGCTTCTTTAGGGTACCTATTTTTCATCCGAGCTGCTATATGTAAAAGTACATCGCCCGATGGTCTATATATAGCTGCACTGTCTCCAAAGTTTATTGTTCTTGGATAGCTTTTTTCTCCCCATCCGGATAGTGGCTTCATATACATAAAACTTGTTGCCTGCCATGGTATACACTTTGTGTAGCAGCTTAAATTTAATTTTCCCTCAAGCTTTGGATTATATCTTATTATCATTTCATTTAAAAAGCTTAAATTTAAGCTAGCATAATTTGAATACTGCATTGATTCACCATAACTGTCTTCATTATAGAGTGAAGCCGCAATATGACTGTACTCAATTGCTTTATCTATTGCCTGCGTATCATTAAGATAAAGTGAGGCCACTCCAAATCCATTTAATAAAACTACAAACCAGTTATTTATTTCATCTTTATTTTCTACTACGCTGTCAACAAATCTACGGCATGGCTCTTGACATTTTACCTTTAAAATATTTTTGAAATTAATGTGCTCTTCATCTGAGAATAAATGAGGACATAAGTCAATTGCCATTATCACTCCTACCCCAACATGAGTAGTTTCAAGCATTCCTACTGGAGGATTGGATTCACCTCGAAACCATGGGCCTCTCCACTCTGCAACTGGCTTATCGCATATTTCAAGAACAGCACTTCTAATCCATTTCCCTAAAGATTCTGATGGATTTATAAGCTGAACAAATGCTGCGTCACTAAGTCTCTCCCAAACTATATGCCACCATTCGTTGGTATCTTCTGGTTGTACAATTCCAGGATATTTAGTGTTACTCATAGTACGACTTTGCATTGCCTCCCATAAATCAGATACCTTATTATTCCCCTGTGATATAGATTTTTTAACCCTTTTAATCTCTTCATCTTTAATTATAAAACTCACTTTAAACCTCCTACAAACATATTATGATTTATTTTATTGTTTATATTTATTTAATATCAGTGCCATAAACTTGAAGTTCTATTAAAGCTGCAAATATCCCTGGTTCAATTGCTATCTTAAAATCCATTAATTTAATCCAGGTGATTTTTCTCTTATCAAACTCAATATATTGAGCATCTCCAGATTTTATTGTTTGTGCATTTTTTCTAGTTCCGTCAGAAAATACTATTGTTAGAGCCTTCCAATAAGTATCGTGTGGATAATCTGCCCTTAAATATAAAGCTATTTTATCCACTTCTACTTCTCTTCCAAAATCTATCATAATCTCTGCATCTTCTTTTTTCCCAATTCCCCAAGATTCATATGGAAAGTAACCATGACCATTAGTAGCTGTTTGACCATCAATAGTATTTCTAGCTGCAAAAACCCCCCTATTATGGGTCTCAATATTTGCTGTTGCATGAGGGTAATATGTGGTTTCTCCACGTTGATCCATTACATTGTTTGCAAGGTTTCTATAACCATAAATTTCTTCTTCACTAGCAATACGCATTTTAATTGTATGCCTTTTTCCCTTAAAAGTTTCTGGAGAATATGGTACAGCATCATCATCAAAAAGTATCTTGTATTCTAATGTATTCCCAGGCATATATATTAAGGATTCAGACATCTCATCATCTACATTAATTACTAAGTACTTATTTGCGGAGAAATTAGTAAAACAAATCTTATCGCCTAATTTATATTCCTCTAAGTGCACCAATGAAATTTCTTTAATACCGGAAATTTTACTTATCGTGGTATTAAACTCATCTTTTACTTCTATTGTTATTTTATTATTATCATTTAAAGCTGATAGCTTGCTTTCAGCTATTATTTCCATACCTAATTCGTTTTCCATTTTTTTACCTCCATTTTATAAATTAGGGCTTACATCCATTATCCCTTAAGGTAGTGAATGTAAGCCCATTTTTTCATGTAAGAGAAGGGGTTAAATCATCTCCTGCGGAGCTGCATATTAACGACTTCAGAAGGATATTTATACTCCCACTAAAATTTTATCTTTGTTAGGGTATGTAACTCCCACTTATAGAATTGGGATACTTTCCTTCCGAAATGTCGTTAAACTCTCAAATCATCCCTTTTAAATATTTATATCTATTTGTATCTTAGAAATATCCACCTTTTTCAACTACTTGAGTTGGAGTTAAACCTTCAAGAATCATATCCCTAATTTCTTTTTCATTTTCCTTAATATATTCTGCTTTTAATAAAACATCATAAGCAATTTTTCTTGGTACAACTATAACTCCATCCATATCTCCAAAAAGAACATCTCCAGGATATATAAATACATTTCCTATCATTATTGGCATCTGATAACCTATCATTCTAAATCTTCCAAGCATACCATTAGATGATTTATATTTGCAGAATACTGGGAAGTTTTGATCTAAAATTTCTTTAATATCACGAGCTCCGCCATCAACTACAGCTCCTCTACATCCTCTTCTCTTTGATGCTAAGGTCATAATGCCGCCCCATTGAGTAGATTCATCATCTCCACTAGTATCCCAAACACAGATTGAATCTTCTTTAATTGCTTCTAGCATTTTTGCTCTTTGTTGCATTTCACTTTCTAAAGTAAGATTTTTAGAACCTTTTATTGTAAACGCAATGCCTGCTACTTTCATATCATCCCTTAAAGGCATAATACTAGGTGGTAATGCTTGATGTAAATAACAAAATTCTCTTAAGACATCGTTTACTGCAGCAGTAAATACCTTCTCATATCTATCACACAATTCTTTTTCTGGTATTGGTAGTTCACATATAGTTAGCTTATCTCTTTGCTCTATTAATTTATCTAAATTCATTTTTATATACCTCCGTTTATTTATTTTAGCTTGTATGTCTAATATAATATAATTTTACCTCACCCCGTGTATTAGTACCATTAACAATTTGACGATTATTTGTGCAATATGATTATCTTTTGTATTGTATTAACTATGATTCACTCATTGCCCTTGCTCTTTCAATAGTCATATGAGATTTTGGAGTCTTTCCTGTATAAAAAAGTTCAATCTCATCTGCAAGACAATCCCACCTTTGCTCAAATTCTATAGAATTATTCGCTCTATGTGGAGTAAGCAAAACCCTATCATTATTACGTAATGGACTATCCTCTTCAAGTGGTTCTTCTTCAAACACATCAAGAGCAAGATAAATTTCTTTTTCATTTACCGCAGTAATCATTTCTTTTTGATTAACCATCTGCCCTCTTGCTATATTTACGAAAATAGCATCTTTATTCATACAATCAAATTGTTCTTTCCCAATCATATGATAAGTTTTTGAATTAGAACCTCCAGATAGAATTATTATTTCGCATTCTTTAAAAATCTGATTTAAGCTAATATTTTTAACCTCTAAATTTTCTTCTTCTTCTTTTGAAAGATGATTTGAATTTACAAAAATATTACTAGTAAAAGATTTAAATAAATTTACGATTTCTTTTCCTATAAGTCCTAAACCAATAACACCAACTCTGCGATTACTTAAGTTTCTGCTTCTTCCATATTTAAACCTAGGCCAAGCTTCTCCACTTTTCATGTCATGATTGTAATTGTGAATATACATAAGTGAACTTAATACAAGTCCAAGTGCATACTCCGCCATAGGTCTTGGTCTTGAGGCTCCCGTATGTATAACCGTTAATCCTTTTCCTATTGCATATTCATCATCTATATTCTGCCTTGTTCCTCCATATGTTGTACCAACAATTTTTAATTCTGTGCAACTATCAATAACCTCTTTTGTAATTAACTTATGTTGTGTATATGGAACTATAATACCTTCTTTTTTAGTTGCACTCGCAATAAGTGAATTTACATCTGTTTTTTCAATTTCCACAATATTAATATACTTTTGCATTCTCTCTTTAGCTTTTTCATCTGTAATTTTACACATAAATAGAAATTCTGGTTTCATATATACCTCCGATTTATAATATTATACTTACATTTATTATCAATTAATATTTAGTTCTTTAATTTTTCTCCAAATTTACAATACCGTTTTTATAAGCCTCAACCATTGCTAGCATTATCGGTCCAAAGCTATGATGTTCATCTCTACACGGAAGTGGTAATGTTACATATGATTTTACAGTACCTCTTTCCTCACCTTCACCTGGACATAGACAACCTGGGCAACTAAGTTCTGTACTAAAATCCTCATTAATACTTATATTATTAAGACCATTAAGTCCCTTAATAAAGTATGGCATATAAGTTTCCTTATCTAAAATACCAGTGCGAATACCTACCCCATAACCATAAATAATAATTGCACTGCCAGAGGTTTCTTCATAAGAGTATTCAAAAGGTATCTCTTGTCGCCAAAGCCCCCTTTTGGATTGATATGGTAAAAAGGCTTTAGATAAAGCTTTAAAATATCTTTCTGCTTTTCCCCTATGAACAGAATCCTTTGGGAGATACTGTACCAGTTCAATTAGGGCTATATAACCCCACCCATTTCCTCGAGACCAATGATCCTGTGAGTATTTACCAGGACCCATAAAGTTTTTGCACTGATGTAATAAACCATTAGATTGATCTAAAAATTCTTCATACATTAGAAATGCTTGTTTTGCTGCTTCATCAATATATGTTTGCTCCTTTAATGCAATACCCGCAAATAGTAAGTATGGAGTTATGGCTGCCGCTACATCAATCCATATAAGTTCTGCTTTTGGATTAGATGGAAGACACATTATACCTTTGCTATCCCTAGGTGCTTTCATTATTTCGTCTGCATATTCCCTAATCTCTTCCTTTACCTCTGGCATAAAACCTAGCATGAACGCATATGCTTTTGCTATTCCACCAATCTTATAACTAGGAAAATTATATTGTGGGTGGTCTATTCTCCCTGGAAAATTGGATAAAATATTCTTAAATTTTTCAATTAATTCAACATTTTCGGATGTTTCTGCTGTTTTCACGAGTCCGTATATTGCTAGCAGTCCATAATAATGTTTAACTATTTCCTTTGATTCGTAATGTTCATAAAGTTTTCGAGAAATCTTTAAAGAATTCATTCATATACCCTCCATTTTTATTTTTAAAAACATCTATATAATTTAACTATTTCAGATAAGCAATCTCTTTCATTACTTAAATTTTACTAAAAGAATCAACGTTAGACCATATATAAAGTGTCTTTTTTTTGCACATTATGCTTATAATCTAATAGATATAAACTAAAAAAACTGAATAATTACTCTGTGAATTGAAATACAACTCATATAATAAAGAAACACAATATGGGTATTAAAATTAATACTCATATTGTGTTTCTTTATTAGGTTTAAACTAAGTTAAATTCTGCTTCAATAGTATTTTCACAATCGGTACCAATAAAGACCTTGAACTTCCCTGGTTCAACAATCCAATCTATTTTTTGATTGTAGAAACCTAATTCAGCCCTGCCTAATAAAAATTCTACCGTAACTGATTCTCCAAAAGGTATTTTCACTCTTTTGAATCCTTTTAATTCAATAGCAGGCCTTAAAAGAGATGCTACGCAATCCTGAATATAACATTGAAGCACCGCTTCACCAGATTTTTCGCCTGTATTTGTTACAAGAATTGAAGCTTTAGCTGATTCCCCAATTTTAATAGGATCACTTTGTATTCTTATATTGGAAAGTTTAAAACTAGTGTATGTAAGTCCATATCCAAAATTAAATAAAGGTTTTTCTGTAATATCAATATATTTTAATTGACAAGCTCTAGCTTTTCTTTGCTGTATGCTATTATAGTAAAGTGGTATTTGGCCTTCTGAGCGAGGAAAAGTCACTGGAAGTCGGCCTCCAGGCTCAACCTCTCCTGTTAAAATTCTAGCTATAGCTTCTCCTCCTCCAGTTCCTGGGTGGAATACATAAAGGATTGCGGATACATATGGCAAAACTCTTGTAAGATTTAAAGGTCTACCTGCTACAATTACAAGAATTACTTTCTTGCCAAGGTTACTAAAGGAAATTATTTGTTCTTCCTGTCCATCAGGTAGGTTTAAGTGAGCAATACTATTTCTCTCTCCAGATCTTAATGGACTCTCTCCACCAAGGAAAAGCACATAATCTGAGTGCTCTGAATTATTTAATACTTCATCTGTAAACCTACTTGTATTAAATTTTATATCCGTATTAGGTAACTTCTTTTTCAAAGCTTGTGATATAGAATCTACACCATCTACTATACCATCTATTACCCATGTTCCATAAAGTTCTTTAACAGCATCCGTAAAAGGTCCTGTAACGTAAAGCTTTTTTATGTCCTTTGAAAGTGGAAGTATGGAATCTTTATTTACCAAAAGTACAGCCGCTTGTCTTGCAGCATCTACAGCTAATTCGTACACCTCTGGTGATATTTTATAAGATGCACTAGTTAATGATGAAATAGGTCTATTCCAAAGGTTAAGACGTAATTTAATGGCTAATATACGAATTACTGCATCATCAATTCTTTCCTCACTTACTTTGCCTTCTTTAACTAGAACTTCCAAGTTTTCAATAAAACAACTAGACATCATATCCATATCTATTCCTGAATTTGCCGCAATGCCAGAGGCATCTTTTCTATCTTCCGCAAACCTATAATTGGTCAAGTGGTTTGTAGTCCCAGCATCACTTACAATGAAACCATCAAGATCACATACTTTTTTAATTAGTGTTTCTAATAGGTATTTGCTGGCAGATACCGGTTCTCCATTTAAATCATGATATCCTGACATAATGCTTCCTGCTCCAGCTTTTATTGCAGCAACAAAAGGAGGGAAGTAAATATTAAGTAAAGTATTAAGAGATATTTCTACTGTATTTGCATCCCGTCCACCTTCACAAGCTCCATAACCAATAAAGTGTTTTGGACATGACAAAATACGGTCAGAGTTTCCAAGATCTTCACGATTTCTGCCCTGTAGTCCCCAAACAGATGCTTCAGCTAGCCTTGATGAAAGATAAGTATCCTCACCAAAACCTTCAGCAATACGTCCCCATCTTGGATCTCTTGAAATATCCATCATAGGAGTAAATGTCCAATATATACCGTTATCACTTGCTTCCTTAGCAACTATTTTGTAAGCCTTTTCAACCATTTCAGCATTAAAGCTTGCTGCCATTCCTAGTCCTATAGGAAACATAGTCCAGTGTCCGTGAATAACATCCCGTCCAAAAAGAATAGGGACACCTACACCACTGTTTAGACTGGCTTCTATAAGCTTTTTATGTGCCTGTGTGGAACTTGTATCACGTTCATATGTTAAATAGGCTCCAATCTTTCCTTCTGATGCCAGTTTAAGCAATTCCTCTTCTTTTTCAATTGATGAATCAACTAGGTTCATTTGGCCTATTTTTTCAGTCAGAGTCATTTTTGCTAGTATTTTTTTTGCCTCGTTAATATAATTCAAAATATCTCCCCCTCTTGTTTAAAAGTACTAATATATATATAATAATAGTTATAATAAGAAAAGTAAATTGTTGAAAAATATGATTAGTTAGGTGATTATATGATTAATATTCCTGAGTTACTTTATATCTGGTATTACAAAGCGCCAAAAATCAAAAACCATACGCCAAGAATAATTCCTCAGGGACAACAAGAGGTCGAAATTTTTTTTTCCGGTAGAGGATTTTTTGAATATGAAGATAGTTTACTTCAAGTAGTTTCTGGCACTATTTTATGGCACACTCCTGGGGATAAAACAATATATATGAATGATTTGGAACATCCCTACGAATGCATAGTTGTAGCCTTTAAGTATGAGAACATTCGTAATATGCCCCGTGTTAGTCATTGGACAGATAAATCACTATTGCAACAATTTATTAGTGATATTCTAAATGAATACCATAAGGATTGCCCTGATATGACAAAACTTGCATGCTATGTCTATGGTCAATTATACTGGCAGAGTAAAGCACCTGGTAAAAAGCTACCTCTTCATGAAAAAAGAAGTATAGAAATTCAAAGAGTTATAGACTTTATAGAAAAGCATTTTGCTGAGAATATTAATATAGATAATTTATCGCAGGTTGCAGATATAAGTGTACCCCACTTCCATGCACTTTTTAAAAAGTTTACAGGAAATACCCCTTATCAATTTATCCAGGCAAGGCGGCTGCAGGAATCAAAAATACTTTTAGCTTCTACAAGGCTATCCGTTAAGGAAATAACGTTAAAATCAGGTTTTCATGATATTGGAAATTTTTGTAGGGTTTTTAAACATAATAACGGAGTTACTGCTCAGGAGTATAGGTTACGATATACTGACAAAAGATAATTTTCAAAAACAAAATAGACAAGATTAGCATTATATTTTAATGCTAATCTTGTCTATTTTATGAATTTCATATTAAATTTTTAGAGCAAGAGGTTTATTGTTGAAATCTGTAATTTTTTTAATTACATAGCCTAAACGAGGTTAAGATGAAGTGTTTCTTCGACATATTTCTTTTGAGCTATATCAAGCTCAGAAAATGGCCTTCTTGAAATACCAGCATCAATCCCTTGTAAAGTAAGAATATATTTCACTGCAGGTATAAGACCTACACTGCATATCGCCTCCATTATGTTATTTGCTTTGATTTGAAGAATTCTAGCTTGTTCATACTTTAAAGATTCAAAAGCTTCCTGCATCTTTCTATAATGTGGATACATAAAGTTAAACGTACTTCCTATAGCTCCATCTGCCCCAACAGCAAGTCCCGCAATCAAAATCTCATCAAAACCATTATACATACAAAGAGAATTTTTCAAGTTCTTTATTCTCTCAAGTTGGTACAAATTGAGAGAAGTATGTTTAACTCCAGCTATTTTTTTCCATTAAAGCTAGTAGTACCTTATCATTTATCTTGTTTCCCTTATCAAAGGGAGTTATTGATGCAGCGATATTCCTTTCATGTCTGAAGATAAAACACACATATAAACATCTCCTATTCTTTTTTTACTTTGCATTTAATAAATCTTATTATAATAAAATTTTCACAACTGCCTTCTTAACAAATTGTTGTTCACAGGCTTTAATTCCAGGCATATGAGCATCCTCTGGAGCAAATAAAATAAATGTGCCTTCATTAGCTACTAAATAATTTCCATCCCCTTCTAAAAACAAAATATCTTTTTCTTGGTTGTATTCATTTTTCATTTTCATTTCATTAATAGGCGCATATCCCATCTTCTCTTTCCCAAAAATTATGAATTGTATATCTAAATATTTTCTGTGTGCTTCCCATTTACCTTGTTCAATATTTTTTGTTTCATATTCTGCAATGCTTACATAAATATTTTTTCCATCAATTTCATATTTACCTACTTCAAGTTTTGATAAATCTGTATTCTCAAGATACTTCAAAGCTTTTTCTATCCTTTTCGATAGACCATAATATTGTTTAGCATTACTTAATTTATCAATTATCATTCATTATTCCTCCATTTTTTTAATCTTTAATATCAGTGACATAAATTTTAACTTCTTTACTTACAATTTATAAGACTTTGCTCACATTCTTTACTAATAAATTTACCTCAACAGACATATTAAAACCATTAACTAATTGACGATTATTTGTGTAATATGATTATCTTTTATCCAAATAAATAATGATATCAACTTTCCCAAGAATTTCTCTAGTTAATTCCTGAATTTTTTCATTACCACCATGAAATCTTATCTCCACTCTTTAAACTATTTACTTTTGGGAAGCAAGCTTGCTTTCATGATATTATATTAAACAATACACATAAAGCAATTTAATTTGCACAATATGCTTATAAACTACTAGACATAATCTTAAATAAACTGTAAAATTAAATTTAAATAATACTATATTAATGGAGGTTTTTATGAAGACTCAAATTGATTATGATTTTTTAGTCACTACAATTGGACATGTAGCTGAAAGGTTACCAAATCCTGAATGGAAAGTTAGCAATTTAATACATACAGACCTTTATATTCTTGCCTATGCAATAGATGGAGAAGCAACATATTTCTTTAATAACAATAGTTATAAAGTTAAAAAAGGTGATATCATATTTTTTAAAAAAGGGTTTTTACATTCTGCTTTTAGCAATCCACAAAATCCTTGGCACTTCTATACAATTTCATTTAATGTTGAATTTGCAGATGAATGGAGTAAATCAAATTTCGAATCCTTTAGCCACATACTTTCATCCCCAAACTCATATCGAATGAATTCTTTGATGTCTGGACTTAACAATATCTGGACAGGAAAAAGACCTGGATATTTAATTAAATCCAGATCCTTTATAATGGACATGTTATACTACCTTATAAAAGATAATAACTCTGCTTCCTGGGATACAACTCACTATCAAACAATAGAAAAAATAGCAAACATGATTCAATCAAATCATACTAATAATTACTCAGTAGAGGAACTTGCAAAACTATCAGGCCTCAGCCCTTCACACTTTCGTTTGCTGTTCAAAAAAATAACAGGATTTACTACAGTACAATATCAAAATCATATACGTATAAATAAAGCCCGAGACCTTCTCATAAGTGGAAACTGTAATGTAAGTGAGGCATCTTTAACAGTTGGCTACCACGATATTTATTACTTTAGCAGATTGTTTAAAAAAAAGACAGGTATGAACCCATCAGAGTATATTAAAAGGTGATTAGAATAATATTATTAAGTTTTAATGCTGTTAAATCTAACAGGTAACTTCAGAAAAATATAAAAGCTGATTCTACTTTTCTACATTCTTCAGCAATACTTTAGGTTTATCTTTTAAAGAGTATATAATAATATTAAGTATAAATGATGCAGTAGAGCTTATAGGTACTACCCATAAGTCTATTACAGAAATTGCAATAGAAAGTGGTTTTAACAATTTATCCAATTATTATAAAGCATATAAAAAATACTATATATTATCAAAATAAGTATAAATTATTTATTCTTATTCCCAATTAATTGAGCCATTAAACCCATAGCCATTTGTGATATTACCCTATAATCACCTCTTTGTAGTTCTTCTCCACCTTTATTACTCTGAGCCACTCCAGTTAGGAGTCCATCTGGAGTAAGGCAACTAAGCAATGCTTTAAGTGCCTTGTCCTCAAAGATTAAGAATCTACCTGAAAGTATATTGTTTTTTACTCCAAGTGCAATAGCTGCAGCAATTCCAGCTGAGCAAGAATTATCTGCTACTTTTGATACATCATCTACAAAGCAGTTCCATAATCCATTCTTTTGCTGGAATGATATTGCAAGGTCTGCTACCCGCTCAAACTCCCTCTTTAACTCATAAACATCATAACTACCATCTAGTTCAATTATTGTACGCACCAGCCCTAACATATACCATGAATATGCTCTTCCCCAATTAGTAAAACTATGAGTATTATCCGAAAAAGTTCTTAGATAAAGCTTGTCACCATCCACGAGTTTCTCTTTAGCAATCATAAGCTGTCTTATTGCAAGCTTTGCTAAGTCATCTCTATTTCTCTGTTTGGCTAAAACTGCAAGGGGATAAGCTACAGTATAGGATCCTTCTGCTGATAGCATATCTCCATCTTGAATTGAACCTTCATTATTTATATGTGAACATAAATACTCTATAACAACATCTAAAGATGGATGCTGAGGATAAACTTTTGCAATAACTGCATAAGTAAGACAATTTTCAATACCGTATACGGTACCATCTACTGGTTCACTACGAGGATTTTCATATTTAAGATTATTATTTTTATCAAAAAATAAACTAATATGTTTTTTAATTGTATCGTATGCTTTTTCCTTTAATACCTCATCCCCCAAATCCATTAATCCGTCCAAAACGCATCCTTCCATCCATCCAAAAGGTTGAACAGAGGCTAGTGAAAACATACGCTTGTAAAATTCTTGTAATTTATCGGTTTCTTTAGTTATTAGTATATGTGGTAAAAACAACTTATCAGCCTTTGGATTACTATTCGAAAATATCCATAAGGGTTGGCTTCCCTTTGTCATCCTTAGACCTATACCTTCTTTCAATGCTTTTAAAGCATATTCTACTTCAATTTCTATTTCAAAAATTTCAAAAACATGCGCATATCTAATATCGAATTCACCTATAACTTGTCCTGAATTAATAAGAAATACTTCTATTAACTTTTCCTCTCTTACATCCAATGCTATAGTTATTCTAAACCTAACAGTATCATCAATACGTGGATTTTCTGACCATAAAAGTTTCAAAGGATGATCAAATTCTGTGTCCAATATAGGAACTGCTTTCCAGCCAAAAGGAATACGTTTTGAATTTGGTACTTGTAACTTAAAACCATCTTTTACTGCACCAATATAATATTGCAATTGATTATTAGTAAGTTTTATATCCATTTTATCCTCCTAAATTAACCCCTTTTTTCTTATTGTATTTTTATAATTATTAACTAATTTATATAAATGTTTTATGGAATAAGAGTATAATTCATACTGGAATAATGTCTTATATACACATTGTTTCTTTATGGTAATTCTACTATAATTATATATATATATCAAGATTTTTTATGTGTACAAGTATATAAATTTGACAACATATGAGTTTTAATCTATACTTATTATTATAGTTAAAATAAGTATAATAATATTAATTTGTTATAATCTTATTTTATATAATACATAAAATTCTTAAAAATTATGGGGGTTAGTTATGAATATTTTTTTAAAGGATGTTTTAGATCAACCAAACAGCTTAAGAAAATCATTAGAAACTTTAATTTCAAGTAGTTGTATTAAAATAATGAACGAAATTAATGTGCAAGAATATGAAAAGATAATTTTTTCTGGAATGGGAAGTTCTCATTTCTGCAACTGTGCAGCAAGTACTTTTTTAAATCAAAATGGTTATATATCAACTGTGATTTCCACAAGTCAGTTGCTTCATTATGAAATAAATTCCATTAATAGGAAAACTCTTTTGGTGCTTGTATCACAGTCAGGTGAAAGCGCAGAGATTGTAAAACTTATTGAGAAAATTCCTAATAATATCACTGTAATTGCTATAACTAATAATGTTAATAGTTCTTTAGGTAAACGAGGAAATTTTGTATTCCTATTGAATGTTCCTGATGAAGAAGCAGTAAGTACTAGGACCTACCTATCATCCTTAATTATATCAAATTTATTGGCAAAAGCATTAGTTGGGCAATTAAACGATGACTTCATAAATGATGTAAATACATCATTAGATAATCTTGAAAACTTTTTAACTTCATATACTGAAACTGGCTATTTAATAAAAAACTTCATTCAAGCTCCCACCTACTGCTGTATTATTGGAAGAGGATATTCTTTACCCTCAGTTCATGCTGGTGCTCTATTTATAAGAGAGCTTGCTAAATATCCTAGCATAGATTTTGAAAGCGCTGAGTTTAGACATGGTCCCTTTGAAATGGTTAATAATGGCTTTTTAGCCATGATATTTGCACCTGATGGAGAGACATATAATTTAAATATAGGTTTAGCTGAAAATATTGCTAAACATCACGGAAAAGCAATATTAGTAACAAATCGTAAACCCCAAACAACTAATGAAAATATTCTAGTTATTGAGCAGAAACCTTGCTCAGAATTTTTGGCACCTATTAATGAAATTGCACCTTTGCAGCTTTTAGCTAACTGCTTAGCTGAGGCTAAAAATTTAGAAGTAGGAACGTTCCTCCACTCTTCAAAAATAACAAAAGTAGAATGAAAAAGTAAAATGCTTAGTGTATTGCACTAAGCGTTTTACTTTTTTAGTTAGTATACTTAATTTCTCTTAATTCTTATAGTCTTTATTTCAAATGCTTTAACCGGATACTCTATGTTCCCATCTATACATAATAGCTCTTCTAATTTTTCTTCTCTTAAATTAGAGTTCCATGCTTGTTTACAACCTTTAACAAACAGTTTTGCTATGGTAGCTTGCCCTGCTGTTTCATAAATACGTATAGCAAGTTCATCTATATCATCATCCGTTGCTTTAACTGCTGAAAGCACTAAATTTTCTGGAGTTAGTTTAATGAATGAATCCTCCTTTGCATCAGCCTCAGCAGTCCCTTCTCTTAGAACTGTATGTACTGGATTATTTATCTCTTGGGCCGCAGCTACAACAGGTGCATCCTTCCAGGATCCTGCATATGGTACAATTGCAAAATCAAACTCATGATCACCATGTTGTGATGAAGTATCATCAGAAACCATACCTGCATATTCTGATTTTGGCGCCCTTATCAAGGTATTTAAAATTGTACCGCCATTTACTTCTACTCCTACTGTTCCTCTATTTATAAGTGCAATGCCGTGAATTTTGTCTTCAATTGCTACGAACCTGTGAGCAGGCCACTCTCCTCTAGCGGTTTCTGTTACTCCATAAGGCTTTCTGCGTACTGTTCCAAAAGGTATTTCATAAATTCCTGAAGATGTATCAATTTCAGTAGAAAGTTTTAGCCTAATACGGCTTGCCTCACCTTTCCAGTGTAGTCTCAGTTTCAAGTCAACTCTTTGTTTTCCTTTTAAAAGTGTAAATTCAGCTTCCCATGTAAGTCTATTATTTTCCTCAGCCCAATGCAATTGTGGGAATTCACCAGATAATATAACACTCTGACCCAGCTCTGATGGATCAAGTGTAAACACTTTTATATTCCCTGATTCTGCTGCAACTTCAGCAGAAGCTGGCTCCTCAATTTGGAAATTACCATTGTCCTGTTGAACAACCAAAAAATCTCCTGCATTTTGCATAAGAGTTTCATTTGTATCTTTCCACACCAATCTCTTTATCCCATACTTGTTATCAAATTCAATGAGGATAGTCTCATTTTCTATTGTTGTTGTTTCAACCTCATGTTTTTCGATATCTTTTTTATTTCCCTTTTCTATTATAAAATTCTTTATGCCCATTGGAGGAAGATCTGCATATATTCTAAGATTTCCGTCCTTAATTTCGAAGGTCAGATCTTCATTATTCGCAGTAACCTTTGAAACACCTTCCATTGCTAGAGTCATAGGAACTGTTATTATATCGCTACGAAGCCATGGTAATCCATTGAAAGTCGTTAATGTAAACTTATCCTTATCCACCCAGAGTTTTGGTAATACTGCACTAAATGAATCCCTTAATATTTCTTGTGCTGCTTTTTCTACATTTTCATATATGCTCATAAGTTTTAAGAATACTTCTGTAGGATGTGAACCTGTAAACACATCGTGAAACTGATTGTATGCCATATCCCACCATGAATTTTCAAGTTTCTCTTTCCAACCGCTAAAGCTTAAAATCGATGCCCACTTTTCAGCCTCAAGTAATAAGTTTTCTACTTTTCTATTTTCTATTCTTATTATAGATCTCAAGGAAAAAGTCCCAGTGAATTCGGGATTTAAATCACCATCTTCAATTGGCCAATCTTTGTTAGCTTTTCTAATTGCATTAAAATATTCGTATGGCATTGCCAATTTCCATTCTTCATTTTCTCTTTCCTTATTCCGGGAGTCAATGCATTTAAGGGAATGCTTGCTTATAAGCATCTCATTTTCTGTGCACAAGGACACAAAGAACGGACCATCGCCCTCTAATTTATCAGCATTTGAAAAAGTCTTATCAATATATCCCCAGTCTTTATAACATATGGACGAGGTTTCCTCAGGCCTTAAATATCCAGAATATACATCACCACCTACTATATATACTTGGCTACCATCTAACCCTTTTGATATAAACCTTTGGTGGTACTTCCTACCGCCAAATCTACATGCCATAAGATTTTCTATACCAAATTGGTTTAATATTTGCGGAATCTGTGCATTAATACCAAAAGTATCCATGAGCCATCCTGTCTTGATGTCAACTCCAAAGTTTTCCTTAACCCATTTTAAGCCAATGACCTGGTTCTTAACATAGGATTCGCCGTTTGGAATATTCGTTTCTAGTGTTGACGCCATTCCCCCAACCATTTCAACTCTTCCTTGTCTTACATATACCTTTAGTCTTTCTATTAAGTCTGGGCGACATTTTTCTAAATTACGAAAATGAGCAGCTTGCTCTATAACATATTTATATTCAGGATTATGATCCAAACCATCTAATAAACTAACGATAAAGACCTCAAGCATTTCAGCCATTTCAGCTCCATCTCTTTTCCATGCTAAATCTACATGAGTAAATTCCATTACATAATACTTTTTAATAGACATTAAACACACTCCTTCTTAAATAATTATAATTTATTTTTAATAAAACTTTGCAGTTCCATATAGCTGGGACTGTACCCATTACTTACATAAAATGATGCGGTAGCATTACCTAATGTTAATGATTGTTCATTAGGTAATTCTAGCAACAAGCCAAAGCAAAAACCAGCATTAAAATTGTCCCCTCCACCAGTTGAGCATTTTGGGTTATCCACATAAAATCCTTTAACACTTATTATTTCATTTTTCATAATGGAAATAGCATAATTAAGTCCATGAACCACTACCATAGAAATATTTACATTTTTAATTATACTTTTAGCTATTTGCTTTATATCAGTTTCATATTGGTTTAAGCCAAGAATTTTATGTACAATAAATGCTTCCTTTTCATTAAGTCCCAAAACCACTTTAACATTATTGTTCATTTCTTCTAGCTGTTTTAAAAACAAAAGTAAATCCTCCTTAGACCTTGTTGAAGGGTCTGCTATATCAAAAAAGAAGAATTTCTGTTGTAATATCTCACTAGCTATGCTTGGAAAAATTTCACTTATTATCCCCTGAATTATTGTATCCATTTTTCCAAGGTAACTCCAATTTACTATACCTATTAGGTTACTTTCAGATATAACTTTAATTAACTCAATAAGCCCAACTTTAGTCTTCAAAAATTCCCAATCAAGTTTATGAAGTTCTACAGAATCACCAAACATTAATTTCCCATCTCCAAATTCAAAAGCTAGAGTTTTGGCAGGCTGGCATATACTCACAGGAATAAACTTCTCATTGTGAACTTGAAAGGCAGCATGGATTTCTGGAAATCCCATAGCTCCAATACATTGACAGTTAATTCCTTGCGAAGCAATAGCGTTAGCCATAATTGGCGCATTCCCTCCGAGTTTCACTTCTTGCACAACAATTTCCATATCTCCACTCTTACCAGCCATTAATCCTATATGCTCTGAGAATTCAGTAATTGTTTTAAAAGGAGAATATTCATTAGCATTTTTCCTTTTTTGTACAACACGAATTATACTATCTACAAACCCATCAAACCCAATACAGCATTTAAGGTCAGAAATTTTTTTCTTCTTGTTCGCTAAGTTCTTATTTAGCTTAATAATATTATCGTCCATTTTTAACCTCTTTCTGTTTCCTTTATTTTAGTATTATTTATATTTTGAAATTAGCACTCTAAAAATCATTTAAACCACACTAATTTTATGTGTTATAATAAGTATATTTTAAAGTATTGGAAACGTCAAGTAGTAAGAAAATTTATATAATACAATTTATAAGGGAAGCCTAAAATGGGCTTCCCTTATAAATTGTATTATTATTATCATGTAAGAAACTTGACCGTAATTTAGTAAAATAGGACTTAATAATTAATGTCAATTTTTTGCCCAGTTTCCTCTGATTCATATGCTGCACTCAATAACCTAGTTAAAGAAATTGCTTCATCAATTCCTATATGTATTTTTTTATTTTCTGTAACTCCTTCAATCCATTGAATTAATGGATTGTGAAGTGATTGTGGTAAATTTCCCTCAACAATCCATTTCCCATCTGTATCTCCATTTGCATAACTAACACCATCTCTTACAATTAAGGATCCTGTAGTTCCACTAATTTCAAGGGTTAGTGGTGTATAAACAGAAACAAAACTTGTTTCTGCTACACCAATAGCACCATTTTGAAATTCAAATAATGAGACTGCATTGTCTTCAACTTGTCTATTAGTTATTCTTGTAAAAGTTGCACTTACATTTTTTGCTTTACCTAAGAGCCATTCTAATAAATATACAGTGTGAGTACCTAAATCAATCATCGCTCCTCCACCACAATTTTCTTTATTATAAAAACTTTCAGGTAACCAATTTGCTGTGCTTCCATTATGTGCATTGCGTACCCTAGCATATGTTATATCTCCTAATGCTCCGCTCTCAACCATTTGCTTTGCAAAAATCATTTCTGCACTGCATTTATGAACAAATGCAATTGAAAATTTAACATTGTTTCTTTCAATTGCTTCTTTTATTTTTATACAATCATCAACTGTAAATGCAAGAACCTTTTCTGTGAAAATATGCTTTTTAGCATATGCGGCTTTAATAATTAATTCTGTATGCATAACTGTTGGAGAATTGATAACAACACCTTCAATAGAATCATCTTTTAGAAGCGCATCATAATCTTCAATAAATTTGCAACCTAATTCATTTGCCCATTTAAGTCCTGCTTTTTTATTTTCATCCCACACTGCTACAATTTCACATTGTGGTAACTGCATAATTTGTTTTGCATAGTCTTTAGCATGCACATGCCACGAACTTATCATTGCAATCTTCATTATATTATACTCCCATCTTTTTATATTTCAACATGAACTGCAGATGATGTTTCACTAGAAACAAATGCCGCTTCCATTACTTTCATAACACGCATCGCCTCTGCAGGTGTTATTTTAAGCGGTGCTTTTCCTTCAATAGCGTCTATTAATCCATCATATACAACTGTTAAATTATCCACAACATCCATAGGTTCAGATAAAATTATTTCTTCTATCGAGTTTTCGTTTCTAGGTGCCATAGTTTTAGTGGGTCCAGCTTTAGTATAAACAATTTCATCCACCCAAATGCTTTCTTTATCTATGCACCTTACTATTTTTCCATCACAATCCCAATTATCTATTTGAAGTGTTCCTTTTTTCCCTAGAACATACCATCTTGGATGTGTTATATAGTTATTTGTAGATACCTCAATATGAGCTGTTAACCCACTTTCAAATGTCATTGTAAGACGGAAGTTATCTTCCACATCACTGTACTCAATGTTATACATTTTACAAAATACATTAGTAACTTTCTGATCAATCATATACAGCATTTGATCAATTAAATGTACTCCCCAATCTACCATCATGCCTCCACCAAGCCTTTTGATAGTTCTCCAGCCAGTTGGCATTCCTCTCGAACCCTCAACTCTAGATTCTATAGCATACACGTCTCCAAGGAGTCCCTCTTCAACACTTCTTTTCATCAAAACAAAGTCCTTATTTGTTCTTCTATTTTGATCAATAGTAAATATTTTTTTATATTTGATAGATGCTGCAATTACGTCTTCAAGTTCTATTGACGTTAAAGTTACAGGTTTTTCACTAATAACATGTTTTCCAGCTTTCATTGCCTCAATTAATAGTTCTTTATGCACCTCATTAGTTGTAGCAACAAGAATTATATCAATTTCAGGATCAGAGAATAACTCATCTTTTGAACCGTATGCCTTAAGACCTTGCTCCTTTGCATACTCGCATCTTTCTGGATTTATATCAAATACACCTTTTATATTAAGCCTCTCGTATCCTTTAAGAGATTTGAAATGATACTCAGCCATACCTCCAAAACCAATAATTCCTAAATTTAACATTTTTAATACACCTACCTATTCATTATATCTTTGAACGATTTTTTCATATTATCTAAGCTAGTACCTACAAACTCTTCTTGTTCATATACATAATCTGCATTTGGCGCTAAATCTATAAGATATTTGAAATCAATTATTCCACTACCTGCATCTACATTTTTTTTTGTTTCATTATTTTCTAATTGTTTCAAATGCACTACTGGACAACGAGATATATTTTTTTTCATATATTCATTAACGTCAAGTCCTGCATATGCAACCCAAAATACATCTGGTTGTTGTTTTACATATCTTAAATTTGTATTATTAAACATAACCTCTAGTGGATACTGACCATTATCCAACTTAAATTCATGTGCATGATTATGATAAGCAAATATTAGTCCTGCTTTTGCACTTTGTTCACCTATCCTATTAAATAATTCTGCATGCTTCATTGCACTTTCTACTGTATTTATTTCTGCATGTGGACAAACAATATATTTTGCACCTAAAGTATTAAGATACTCAAGTTCTGCATCTAAATTTTCCTTAAGATTATCAAGTCCAACATGAGCAGACAATGCAATTAAGTTAAGCTCTTTTAGTTTTTTATTCATATCTTTTGCCAAGATATCTTTGTATCCTGCAAATTCAACCCCTGTATACCCCATTCTTGATATTTCCTCAAGTGTTCCAAAAAAATCTTTACTTGTGTAATCTTGAACAGACCAAAGCTGTGCTGATAATTTATTTAACATATTTTTATCCTCCTAGTTATTAAAATATATAGCTTTACCTGTATTTGCTGATTCATATATTGCTTCAAGAATTTTAGAAACAACATATGCTTCATATGGTTTAACAACAACCTCAGTATCATTAATAATAGAATCAATCCAACGTTTAGCTTCAACTATTGGCGGTGTTTCAGCTACTCCATCATAAAAAGCAACTCCACCAGCACTTAAATCAGGTTTAATTTCAATAAGCTTACCAAACTCATCTTTATTTATGCTGAGACCATTTTTAATTTGTGCTCCTGCTTTTGACCCACAAAGAACAGTACTTCCCTCTTCAATAGGTTCTATTGTATTAAGTGCCCAACTTGATTCAAGTATAATTGTAGCACCATTTTCCATTACAATAAAACCAAAAGCAGAATCTTCTACAGTATTCTGTTTTATATCCCATGGTCCCCAAGGATTACCACAATCAGGATCTAGTAACTTTTTATATTTTGTACCAACAACCATTTTAGGTTTGTAATTATTCATCATCCAAAGTGTAAGATCAAGTGAGTGAGTACCGATATCTATAAGAGGACCCCCGCCTTGTTCTTCTTCATTTAAAAATACTCCCCAGGTAGGTGTACCACGACGTCTTATTGCAGTTGCCTTAGCAAAATATATTTCTCCTAAATCTCCACGATCAATAGCCTTTTTTAAATATGTACTTTCTGCTTTATATCTGTGTTGATATCCTATAGTTAGTTTTTTACCTGTTTCTTTCGCTACATTAACCATTTCTAATGCATCAGCTGCAGATTTTGCCATCGGCTTTTCACACATAACATGTTTACCCGCTTTCATAGAAGCAATTGATAATTTTGCATGTGATTTATTTGGAGTAAGAACATGAATAACATCAATAGTTTTATCTTGCAATAGTTCATTGTAATCAGTATAAACGTTTGCATCAGGGCAACCGTATTCTTTTGCTGCCTTTTCTGCTTTTTCTAATACTAAATCACAAAATGCAACCATCTCTACATTTGATAATGCTTTCAATGATGGCATATGTTTCCCATTTGCAATGCCACCGCAACCTATAATCCCTATTCTTATTTTCTTCTCGTTTATCATAATATTATCCTCCTAAAACTCATTCCATTATTACTTTCTTATAATAATAAATTAACACAATAGGATATTTTATGATATAATAAATTTGCAATAAAAGTATCAAATATTTGTCATTATAAAAGAGGTGCTTACTATAGAAACGTCTTATGAAGAAAAAATCAATTTAAAAGAAGGTATATTATACCCTTTCGAATGCCACATTCAAAAGGGTTTAGGTAAGGGCATTCTTGCTAATGCTCATTATCATTATTATATAGAACTACTCTATTGTATATCTGGTAAAGCACAAGTATTTATATCAGGTAAAAGTTATGACTTTTATGTCGGTGACATGGTTTTAATTAATTCAAGAGAAGTACATTCCGTTTATAAAACATCAGAGGATGAAGTTGAATATATAGTAGTAAAATTCGACCCAAATGTTTTATATTCAACATCAATAACTGTATTTGAAACTAAATATGTTTTCCCTTTTACTTTAAACAAATCTACACACCAAAAAGTTTTTACTAATAATGAAATAAAAGATACCTATATACCTGGGCTTCTTCATGGAATTTTTATAGAATACAATAATAAAAATTATGGTTTTGAATTAGCCATAAGAAATAATATTGGTGGTGTATTTTTATTAATACTTCGTAATTGGTATGATAAGGGTCTTGATTTAAACATAAATACTAATATAAAGGAAAACACTTTAAAGAAATTACAAGGAATTTTTGATTACGTTGATAAAAATTACATGTCTGATATATCCGCAGAGTCTGTTGCATCCAATTGCAATATGAGTTACAGCTACTTTTCAAGATTTTTTAAAGCTTCCGTTGGAAAAGCTTTCAGTCAATATCTAAACTACGTAAGAATAACTGAAGCAGAAAAATTATTACTTTGCACTAACTTGAATATTACTGAGATTGGTATGGAAATTGGTTATACTTCTTCTAGCTACTTTATCCAACAATTTAAGCATTATAAAAATATATCCCCTAAACAGTTTAAAATAAAATTTAATTTGTATGATAACTAAAAATATAGATCCTAATAAAATTAATGACATCATATCAATAGCTGAACCTGTTTGTTGTTTGTGTAGCAAGTGTCGCAACCAACCCATAGACTTCTGCTGCGGTGGCTGCTTCATTTTAAAAAACCTTCGAACTGCAACATCCAGTCCGAAGGTTTTCTAAATTGTGTGTTTTATTTTTGTACCAATGAATCCGCGATATCATTTGATACAACTGCTTCTCCACCAAATACAATTACATCAATTATTTTTTTCTTAATTAACAACTCTTTTTGCTTACTTACATCATTATTATCTACAAGGAATACAACACAATTTTTTCTTGTAGCGAATACCGATCCACCTAAAGCATATAATAAATTTTTCCATGTAACCACTTATTACTATTTTCAGTAGCATAATACTCACCTGGCATTATTAAATATAAAGTTCTACAATTTCACTTTGGTTAATACGTTTAATTAGTTTACCTTTATTTATCCAAGTATTAGATTCACATTGAAGCCCTGAGTTAATATTAAATGTGCCTTTCAACCCATACTTATTAAAAATTTCTACGAGTCTTATATCTTGACAAACTCCATCATCGTAGCTAAAAGTAAGAACTTTTTTTCTGCCTTTTGGAAAAAGATGTTTAACAATATTCATAAAAATACACCGTCCTTTTATTTATTTCATTTTTATAAATATTTCTTAAACCACTGTATAATATTATCAATCATTATATCAGGAACTTCATGACCTATCTTAGGGTATTCAATTAAACTATATTTTTGATTACTTTCTAAATACTCCTTATTTATTGTTTCAACCAGCTGTTACTTTAGCATTGGTAACAATATCATGTTCCAAAAGCAATTTGACATCACTTTTATTATTCTCTAAATATTGCCTTAAAAACTCTGCTCCAAGTTTTAACTCATATGGATTCGTGTCACGAGACATAGTAATATCCAAAATTTCATTTAAATCCTCGTATCCTTTACAGCAAAAGCTACTTTTAATATTTGAATTACATTCTAATCTAAAATTCTTGCTCCCCATGTATAACAACCATTATACTAAACTATAATGGTTTTCACCTTCCTTTCAATTTAAAATAGATATTAAACAATACTTGTTTTATATCTATTAATAAGAATATTATATATATATATACGTCAATCTCTTATACATGTTTATTCAAAAATACTTATACTTATTTCTAAATTCCCCAGGTGCCAGATATACTTGTTTTTTATATAAATAGCTAAAATATGTTGTGCACTTGAAAAATTGATGCTATGCTACATACTGTTAGTTGTTGAAAGCTTTAGTAAAATCTTTGTAAAAATTTTTCGCTTTACATTTCAAAAAACATAAAAGGGGTAACTGCATAGTTACTCCTTTTATGTGCTTAAATTATTAATACCAATACTTACGGAACCCATTGATTAATACTTAGTTCAACACAACCCTGAAAGATTAAATTCTTGTACCCCTTACTATTACAAATTGAAAAGTTATGAGGCTTATTCACTATACTTCTTCTCATTACTTCTTCAATCATGCTAGGATACAGATAGTCAAAAATTCTTTCTGTGCTTCCTCCAAGATATATAATTTTTGGGTCAAAAATGTTAATAAGAATAGAAATAAGTTTTCCAAATAATTTTCCGTTTTCTTTAATTAATTCTGTGGCTTTTTTATCGCCGGATTCCACCTTTAAAATGAAATTCTCCCATAAATCAAAATCATGGTTCTTGCTAAGCATTTCATGTCCATAGTATTTTCTTAGAAACCCATTTTCAGTTAATTCAGTCTCTATGCACCCATTACTACCACAGTAACATTGAAAGCCGTTTTCTCCAATAGGAATATGATTAATTTCTCCCCCAAGCCCACTGTTTCCTGTAACAAGATTTCCCTCGGTGATAATCCCTGTACCAAGACCTTCCCCAATGAAAATATATATTAAATTCTTAGTTTTAAATTCTTCAGGATCATATAGTGAAGCAGCTGTAGCAAGTAGATTTGACTCGTTTTCAATATATGTAGGCAATCCAAAGACATCTTCAAACATATCTTTTAATGGCTTATTCTCGTATAATTCATTAGTAGAATTAATAATGCACCTATTGTCTTTAAAGAATATACCTGGCACTCCTACCCCAAGACCAAATAAAGAACTCCATTGGATTTTAAGTTTCTCTAGCATCTTGCTTGAATGCTTATAAATTTCCTGAATAATAAGTTCTGCTGAAAGAAGCCCAAATATATTTATTTTTTCTTCTAAAATCACTTCATTTTTTAAATTCATTAGAGCTATGTCAACCTCAGTCTTTTGAGATAAATTAATTGCTAACGTAAGCTTTGCCAAAGGCATTATTGAAATTAACCCAGGAATTCTCCCTCCATTTGAGTTTAAAGATGAATTAATACACAATATTCCTTCTTTAATTAATTCATTACATAAATTTGAAACCGTAGCAAAGCTAAGGCCCTGACTATCAGAAATTTCTTTTTTAGTAACAGGTATACTAAAACGTAAATAATCAATAATTTTTTTAGTATTAAAGCTTTTAATTTCCATAGTATTCTGAACTATATTGCTCATTAAGCGCCTCTTTTCAACTTGTTATAAGTCTATTAATAACAAGTTTAAATCAGCTTATCATCTTTGTCAATATATAATCATTATTACTTGCGCCTGCTTTAATTTACTAAAGTATCTCCAATTCTAAGATTTTAGCTTGTATATCTTCTTTGGTAGTTATACTTAGAGACGTAAAATTGCAATCTAATCCTTTTTTTAAAACTTCAATAGCCTTTAGTTTATTATCTTGCTTTATAAGTGTAAGAGCATAATAATAATAGGGGGTAGCAAAAGTAGGCTTTTTAGAAATAACTTGATCATATATTTCAATAGCTTTATTATAGTCCTCTAAGTAATAATAAGTTTGTGCTAAGTTGTCCATTATACCAGCATCAGAGGAATTATAATCAAGTGCTTCAATGTTAAACTCTAAAGCTTTATTATAATCTCCCTTTAATATTAAAAAATAGCCTAGATTCTGATATATAATTGTATTTTTATTATTAGAGTGAATTTTCATTAATATATCTATAGCCTTATCAATGTCATTTCTCCTAAACATAAGTATTGAATAATTCAAGTTTAATTTTATTTCGTCATTTGCATTCATTTCTATCTTTAAAATTGATTTTATTAATCTCTCTGCATTATCCAACTTTCCTTGTAACATTAAAAAATACACGTAGGATATTCTGAATTTCGTAGGTGTATAAAAGCATCCGTTCATCCTCTCAAAATACTTATTTGCTACCTCTATCTTGTTTTGTGAATATCTATTATTAGCTATATAGTATAAAATAGTTGGATAATTTATTGCTACAATATAAAAAACCATAAAACTTATAGCCATTATTGGTTTTCTAGAAAAAATTATTATTGTAATTAATATTGCACCTATGTGAAAATATTTATTATTTTTCATATAAAAACCACCTTAAGGAAATTTTGTATGACACTATTGTAATGCTATATAACTTACTTGTCACTACTTATAAAGCTTAAAAGACTATACACTTTTTAGCAGTATAGTCTTTTAAGCCTTTTATTTTATATTTTTCAAACTAGTTAACATTTTATTGACTTTATCCAATGAAATTACAAAATCTGATTTTCCATCCCTAAACACAGCATAAAACTGATTATTATAAGGTACAAAATTAATAACTTCTTTTTTCTTCTTTGCATTATTAAGTGTATAAGTAATACTTACAGCTGGTTTTTCTTCTTGTTTTTTATCATTTTCAGAATCCACTGTTAATCCTACAATTTCTTGATATACTTTTTTAAATTTTTTGATTTCTATAATTTTATCGTTTACTTTAGAAGTTGTAACTACAACATCCGGATCTCCTGACTTTTCGGCCTTAGTGGAAGTTCTAGATAGCAAAACTGTAGTCTCCATGCCATTTGCTACAACAACTATCTTATCAACTTTATCTATATTTACAATATAAACAAACTTACTTATAATATCAAGAGGTTTTACCCTAAAGGTATCAATTACTGTCTTATCCATTACATATATAGTATCTGCCTCAGAAGTTTTAAAATATACATATTTATCATCTTTGTTTTTACCTATAAATAGTTGTAAAGTACTTTTACTATCTTTTAGTATAAGCTCAAGCGATGGTTTATCTAAGCCATAAATGCTTAAATCCTTTGGATTATCTATTATGACATCACTAGCTGTAAGTTTTGGAATGGCCGCCGCCACTAAACCTATTTTATTGTCATCCACACCAATAGTTTTACTATATGCACCGGATAGTGTCCAAGTATTTAAATTGTAATTAGTTTCTTCAACACTTCTATTCTCATTTTTTTCAATTTCAATAGGAGAACTTCCAGCTTCTATGATTTTTATAGATGTAAGTGTTTCAGGATTTATGGAGGTTATAGTTTTATCTCTATAAGCTGACTGTGCTTTGATAATGTTGTCCACAGTACTAACTGATATAGAATATACATCCTTTTTCTCATTTCCACTAGCATAATAATTAGTACCTTCTGATGTTTTATCTCCAATATTTAATATTTTATCTGATCCATCACCAACTATTATTAAATTTATAATTGGTTTAATAAGTCCATACTTTTCTATATCTTCAGTGTTTTTTTCAACAAGTGTTCCATGTGAATTTATTAACGAACCTATTGCACTAGTAATCATGGGTTGGTCAAGCTTATAATCATAATTGTCAATTGACCAATTCTTGTTCTTCTTAATAAATGTATTTGAACCATCACCGAAAGTAGCAATTACTTTTGACACCTTAGTATCATCTACCTCCCAAAGCTCCACAGTACTTGCTACATCACTTATTGAACTTTTGTCTGCATCCTTTGTTTTGGGATGTTTGGAAACATAAAAATAAGCTCCTGATAATAAGAGTAAAATAACAACTAAAATGATAATACTCTTAGATTTCTTCATAGATGCCTCCTCCTAAGCCAAACTAAAACTCCTGCAATAAGAATTATAGAAGGAATTATTATTACAACCAATGCAGAGTATCCAAGTGCTTGCGACTTTGTAATTTGTAATCCTTCTGTTGTTACATCCTTAGGCGCTATAGATATATTTTCTTTCAGGTCCTGTACCCAATTCATACTATTCATGAAAAGATCTAGATTACCACCACCAGCGACGTTAATGAAACCAGCTGATGAAAAAACAACAATTTTAGCAGGGTTAGATTCTTGGGTATCTGTTATAGCAACTGCTACATCAAAAGGTCCCTCTAAATCTCCAACTTCTTTCTCGGTTTTTGAACTTTCTATATTTTTCTTCCCCCAAGATCTGCTGGAAGTGGTAAGTAGAGGTTCAATTTTTAATGATGCTTTCTTAACTTTTAGTTGCTCAATTGGTTGTGCTAATGGAAAAAGAATAGGTAACTTTGCAGAAACCATAGGGTCTATAATAGCATGACTATTCATCTTAGGGATAAGATACATTGGTTCCTTATAAAACTGCTCTGAATCTCCCTCTAAAACTATGGCTTGATGAATTTGAATTCCAAAAGTACTCATAAGTTCATCAAAATTTGGAAATTTAGACTTTTGTACATCCATTACAAATAACCCATGGCCTCCCTTTGAAAAGAAATCCTTTAACTTAATTAATTCATCCTTTGTTATATCAGCTGATGGTGAACTAACAAGAAGCATATCCCCTGCAGCTGGCTTCCAATCATTTATTAATAAATTCAAAGTTTTTACTACGAAGTTTTGATTGCTTAAGGCATTGGAAATTCCATCAGCTAATGGTTTTTCATTATGCCCCTCTAAATTGTAAACAACGGAATTCTTATCGCTTACTACATACATAATAGCCCCTGTGATTTTTTGCTCTGCTGCAATAGATTGCACAGAGCTCTGACCAGTATTTTCATCGTTAGCCATATTATACAATTCATTTCCATCTATCACTTTAAATTTACTTCCACTTTCAACTACTATACTCCCAGTTCTAATCGCATTTTTAGTGCTACTATATTTTTTTGCAATTTGAGGATTAGTACTTGGATCTATGGTTTCTATAGTTATCTTTTTTGTATTTGAATGATACTTATTTAATATCTCTGCAATTTCTTGATTTTCACTACCTTGCTTATTAAAACTAATAATGTTAATATCCTTACTTAACCCATCCATTACTTTATAAGATTGCTCAGACAATGAAAATAATTTATTTTTTGTCATATCAAATTTTAAATCCATTTTATCAACTACTAAGTTAGCAATTAATAATATTAAGAGTACCATAGTTGTGATTAGAGTTGCATACCCACCATATTTAAATTTATTACTTTTAAAAGATTTTCTTATTTCTAATTTTTTCATAATCATTCACCCCTTAGCTCCATCTTCTCTTGTCAACCATTCTTATAGTTAAAAATACAAATGCCACAATAAATGATAAGTAATATACCACAGAATTCAGGCTTAAAATTCCTTGTGAAAATAGATTATATCGTTTCGTTAAAGAAAACCAATCAAAAACCTTTTGAATTAACCCATCAAAAGCTTCCTTCTTAGTTAAATATATAATTACAGTTATCATAAGTCCCATTACTCCAATAGCTGCAGCTGCATAGATGTTTTTTGTTGAAAAATATACAAACAAAGTAGTTATAGCTATAATTATGATAATAAAAATTATGCTAGAGTTTCTAGTGCTTGGAAGAGCCTCTTGTATACTGTCAATCATAAATATGAAAAGCAATACTGAAAACGATATTACCGCGCAGGTGACTTGATTATCTGTCAAACTTGATACAAATAAACCTATTGATATTAAAGTTGCTCCTAGTAAAAACAAACCAATATATCCAGTAAAAATTTCAGATATGGAAATAGTTCCAAACTTACTTAAAATTATTGGATATAAAATTGTTATTAAAAGTGAAATAGTAAAAATAGCTAAGGCTGCAAAGTACTTACCTAAAATAATATCTGTTATTTTTAATGGCGAGGTAAGTAATAATTGGTCTGTCTTTGTTTTGGTTTCTTCAGATATGATTTTCATTGTTAATATAGGTATTATAAACAAAAAAACAATAATTAAGCTTTGAAGTGTATTGTTAAATGCAGGACTTAATGATAGTAAATTATACATTACAAAGAAAATTCCTGAAATTGCTAGAAATGTTCCTATAAAAATATAACCAACAGCTGACGTAAAATATGATTTAAGTTCTTTTAAAAACACAGCTAACATTACTGGACCCCTCCTTTATTTTCTGTTGTAACCTCTAAGAATATTTCTTCAAGGTCGGCGTCCTTACTCTTCATCATTAAGATAACAAATCCAGCACCACTGAGTGTACGAAATAATGTTTCTCTTATGTCCGTATCCTTATTTGCCTCAACTAGCATATCCACTGTACCAGGTTCATGAACACCTTGTTCTTTAACTAATTTAACATCTTCCATTTCTTTAATACTTTCGTAAATGTCCTGTTTTGCACCTTTAATTCGCAATAGTACCTTATTGCTATTATTGATTTTTCGGGATAATTCTTCAGGAGTTCCAGACGCGACAATTATACCTTTATTTATTATTATAACTCTGTGACAAATAGCACTAACTTCTGATAAGATGTGTGAGCTTAATATAATAGTACAAGTTTTACCTATTGTTTGAATTAAATTTCTTATCTCTATAATCTGCTTTGGATCAAGTCCTACTGTAGGTTCATCAAGCACTAGTACCTCTGGCTCTCCAACTAGTGCTTGAGCTAAGCCAACCCTTTGTTTATAACCCTTAGAAAGATTTTTTATGAGCCTCTTTCTTACATCTAATATTTTTACCAGTGACATTATTCTTGTCATACTTGTCTCAATAGCAGCAGATTTTACTTTTTTTATTCTATGTACAAATTTAAGGTATTCCTCAACTGTCATGTCCAAATATAAGGGAGGAATCTCAGGAAGATAACCTATTTTTTTCTTTGCCTCTTCAGGATTTTTAAGTATATCTATGCCATCAATTTTCACATTTCCTTCAGTTGCGGAAATGTACCCTGTAAGTATATTCATAGCAGTAGATTTACCTGCACCATTAGGTCCAAGTAATCCCAATATTTCGCCTTTTTCAATGGTAAGATTAATTCCATCTAATGCTACCTGATCCCCATATCGTTTTGTTACATTTTCAATTTCTATCAATTTTCTTCACCCCTATAATATTTTTTTATCTAAATATTTTCTCTCAAATAATTCATAGTATTGTATCACAATTGTGATAATATCAATGAAATGTGTCAGTTTAGCGTTAAATATATGAGCATTTTGTAAACAGCCTAATTATAGCATAAGTCTGTAAAAAATGCTAAAATTCATTGTGTTTTTTATAAGTTCTACCTATTTTCATTTTACACAATTTATGTTACATTTAAATAGCTTGTAAAATTATCTTAATTGTTAGATTTATCTACTAAAAACTGCTTACATAGTATCATTTCATAATTTCATTTGGAGGAAAAAATGGCTAAATCAAAAAGAGAATTTGGAGAAGGACCTATTTACACAATAACTAATTATATATTCTGGTTTTTTTTGGGCAATACATACTTTCTACTTCTTAATATTCCACTAGTTTTCATTTTACTTGTGCTTTTTTCTAATGGCACAAAAGCACTTCCACCTGGATTTGTTTCTATTATTGTTATTTGTTGTATCCCAATAGCACCTGCTGCAACTGCTCTGCTTAGTGTCATGGGAAAACTTATTAGGGAAAAAGACATAAAACTTACACATGATTTTTTTAAAGCTTATAAAGCTAACTTTTTTCAATCAATATTTTTTGGTTGCCTAGAAATAATAATATTTTGTATACTAATTATTGATATTAGATATCTTATTTCAAATAGTTACCCACGAATTTTAATTATTTCTGTTCTTATTATTATTGCTTTTACTTTTTCAGTTAGCCTCTTTGTATTCCCAATAATTTCAAGATTTTATTTAAGTACAAAAGATATTCTTAAAACTGCTGCATACTACACCATTCGGAAATTTAATATTACAATTTTGAATCTTAGTAGTTTTATCATTATAGGCTTTATATTTTTTAAAGTTCATACCTTTGTATTGGTATTTATGTCAAGTATTATCTGTTATTTACTAATGTATTATCAACAGAAAATACTATTAGAAATAGAAGAAAATTTAAAAGAGAATTCTTAGATAGATACTTATAAAATACTTTTAGAATTCCCATTTTAATTTGTACAAAAGGATAAGAGGCAGATTTACTACCTCTTATCTTTTAATTTTATTATACATCAATTATAATAGAACCATAGATGCTATTTTACTTAAAAAGGAGCAATTTGTATGCGAAACCTTACAAATAATTTAGAAGTACTCTACATTCCATACATCCCGCCAGTTGAATTTCCTATAACTTTCCCTGACACCTTAACCCATAGTCCAAGTGCTGAGCCAATATCTGCTATGCACTTTCATAATTCAATGGAAATAGGCTATTGTTACGAAGGATGCGGTGTATTCTTTGTAGACGGAAAAATATTTCACTTTTCTGCTGGTGATATCACAATTATTTTTAAAAATCAATTACATATTGCTCAAAGCGATTTAAATAATGTAAGTAAATGGAAATTTATATTTCTTAATCAAGAAATTCTTTTATCAGATTTGCCTTTGGGAGAAGTAAATAATTTAGCTACTATACTTTCTAATGTAAGTAATTTTAATAATATATTTACCCCTTCACTAGACCCAAAAATTTGCCAATTGATTCTATCTTTATTTTTAGAATTAGATAATAAGCACTTGGATTATAAATCTTATGTGAAATCTTTAGTGTGGCAACTATTAATTGAAATAAACAGGAGTTGTTATATTAGGTGGAAACCCGGTATCGCTGAATATAAAGTGTCATTTAATGGTTGGCTCCATTTTAAAGGAATGTTTTTTGCTCCTACAAGCGCACCCATAATAGATCCAACAGTGGCCCCATTACAGTCCGTATCCCATCCCAACACAGCCGTAGTTATAGCTTTTTCAAAATCTCCTTTGGAAAACACTAATGAAGCTACACATAAAGCAGCATTATTATTTGTATGAACTGCATCATAGTGTTTGAAGGCTTCATATATATTCTCAGCTAATTCAAGTTGGTCTTTCGCTTCTTTCCCAATAATGCTGGCCTTCTTTAAATCGTGATACAGTCTAGAGTTATTCGGAATTTCACTTAGTCCTATTTTAATAAGATTATCTATATCCTTCTCCACAAAGGCTGCCGATATCACTGCACTAAAAAACATAGCTCCATAAACTCCATTCTTTATATGGGAGAAAGATGCATCTCTATAAGCTAGTTCTGCCGCAAGTTCTGGATTTCCTGCAGCTCCGTAAGCATAACCATCTACTCTAATCTGAGCACCAATCCATTCCCTGTATGGGTTTAGATGAGTTCTTACCCACTCTATATCTTTCTTCCAATTGTGTGGTTTAACTTGATTATAATTCATTGTGACAGAAGTAAAATTTAAGTAAGCTTGAGTTTCAGCTGTACAAACCAATTGATAAGGAAGGTTTTCATGCCAAAATTTTCCTAAATCCCAGCTATCCCAATTAAGTCCTTTCTCTTCAAGAAGTTTCAGTCCAAGAACGGTATATCTTATATCATCGTCTGTTTCCATAAATTTGATATTTTCTAAAAGACTTTTATTTGACCAACCAATGGTTTCTAAACCAAATTCCTCTTTAGCTGTAGAATTTGTTGGGACATAATTAGAAATAGGCCAAGCATTTGCCCCTTTAAACCAAAGTTCAACATTTTTCCACCCCGGTCTTCCATTGCTCCCCCCCATAAAAGCAGGTCCTTCTATTGGTTTACCTAAAGCACATCCTATAGAACGTCCCAGCCATGCGCCATAGAATCTATCCTTTAATTTCTCTTCTGATTCTACAATATTAAATTTTCTTGGTCCTTCGTCTCTACTTTTTCTTATGTCTTCTAACTCTATTGGCTCACAAAATGAAAAATTCTTGGACATTTCTAATTGAGTTAATTCATTATAAAATGCCATAAGTTGCTTTTCATCCTGACCTAATTCTTCAAATCTTTCATAGTATCCCTCTACATTACAACCCTCTTCTTCTCTTTGCTTTATCTCTTTTTTTACCAAATTTTTTAATGACGTCCATCCAGCCATAGTAACCCTCCTTTTAAAGTCTATAATCATATTATCATTTTCTTATACTTAAATTATAATATAAACAAAGGTGCTATTCTACTTGAAAATGGGCAATTTGTATGCGCAATCGGACAAATAATTCAGGACAAAAGCACTGCCTTTAAACATCCCATATCTTTAAATTTATCCATCCATTCCTTCTTTGTTTTATCATCTGCCATTTTTAAACCTTCTAGTGTATATTCTATTTGTATTTCTTTCCACTTGCCTTTTTTCATGTCATGATAAGGTAAAATCTCTATTCCTTTCAAATTAGGATATTTTCTTGACAACGCCGAAATCCCTTGTAAATGCTTTGTTGTTTAAATATTCTAAAAAAATGATAAGAACTTTGAAAAACATACCGGATGCTCACCGTTAAATTATAAAAACTCTTATAATTAAGAAATTCAAAATTTTATAAAAAAAGGAGGTAAAAAACAAATTTCTAAGTTTTTCACCTCCTCTATATATTATATAATGTACCCCATTATATATATTGATCTCTATTCTAAAATTTTATCTATTTTCTCAAGTTCTTCAAAGCTGAACTCCAAATTATCTAATGCTTTTACATTCTCTTCTATTTGGCTTACTTTACTTGCGCCAATTATAACTGAAGTAAGTCTGTCCTCACGAAGATTCCAAGAAAGTGCCATCTGAGCCATACTCTGTCCTCTTGATTTTGCTATCTCATTTAAAGCCTTAACCTTATTCACAACCTCTTGTGAAACTTGATTTTCCTGAAGAGCACCTGTCTTAGAAGCTGCTCTTGAATCTTTTGGAATACCATTAAGATACTTATCTGTTAATACTCCCTGTGCTAATGGACAAAATGCAATACTACCTATGCCCTCTTGCGTAAATAAGTTCTGAAGGTCTCCTTCAATCCAACGGTTAGTCATAGAGTAAGAAGGCTGATGTATAGTGCAAGGCGTTCCTAATCTTTTAAGAATTTTTGCTGCCTCTCTTGTCTGTTCAAGATTATATGAGGATATTCCTACATATAGAGCTTTTCCTTGACGAACTAAAAGATCTAATGCTCCCATAGTTTCTTCCATAGGTGTATTAGGATCTGGTCTATGAGAGTAAAATATATCAACATAATCCAGGCCCATTCTTTTAAGACTTTGATCTAAACTTGCTACCAAGTACTTCTTTGAACCCATATCTCCATAAGGACCTGGCCACATATAATACCCAGCTTTAGAGGATATAATTAATTCATCTCTATATTGCTTAAGATCTGAATTTAATATTTTACCAAAAGTTTCTTCTGCTGAACCTGCTGGAGGTCCATAGTTATTAGCAAGATCAAAATGAGTTATACCTAAATCAAAGGCTCCTAAAACCATATTCTTCCCATTTTCATAAGTATCTACACCGCCAAAATTATGCCAAAGTCCTAGAGATAGTGCTGGTAGTCTTAATCCACTGTTCCCACATCTGTTGTACTTCATTTTAGAATATCTTTCGCTATTTGCTAAATATGACATTTTATCATCTCCTGTTTAATATCTTAATTTTATAAACACTTATAATTATATTCGTTTAAGCATTATAAGTAAATGTCATACTGTCTCATATACATGGAATAACGTCGTATTTACTACTTATTAAATCTACCAAATATTAGATACTTCCTTTCATAACTACATTAACTTCATGAATAGTTTTATCATTAAATAATGGTAATATGTTACCTTCAATTTCATTTCCATCTACTGTTAAAATTAGATCTGATTTTGATAAATGCTTTGGATTTTCTATAACAATATGATACTTAGCACCTCTGAATTCTCTGTTTACCTCAGCTTTGTCCCATTGTGGTGGCATACATGGATTTATTTTTAATCCATCATAATCTCTTTGAATACCAAGTATACCCTCGTATAGTCCCATCATTGTCCAAGCGGATGTTCCTGTTGTCCAAGACCAATACGATTTTCCGTAATATTTAGGATGCGTTGAATAACAATTTGTGAAAACATAAGGTTCTGCACCAGAACTTGTTGATGGATTCAAATCACTGTCTGGCATTATCTTTTTTAATGTTTTTAATGCCTCATCTCCTCTCCCAATTTTGCAATCCATAACTATTTTAAAACCAGTTGCATGACAATACACTCCTCCGTTTTCAAAAAGTCCTGGAAGCATTCCTGACATACGGCCTACATTAGGTGAATACTCAGGATAGGCTGGCATATTTAATGGAAACCCAAAGTCATGTTCCATAGAATCAATTGATTTTATTACCGATTTTAATCTTTCCTCGTCCGGTATATCTGCAAGTACTGCAAAAGTCTGTGCATTAGCATATATTTTACTACCAGCACTTTCTTTTGAACCTATGTTTTCATTCTTGCTTAGTGCACGCATATACCATTCTCCATCCCAGGCAACCTTGTTGATTGTATCCTTTAGGATTTCATATTCAGTCAAAAGTGATCCTGCATAACTCTCTTCCCCTATTTTCTTCATCAATACACTTAATTCCTTTAAACCAAGACAAAATTGCTCAGATAACATTACTGATTCTGCTTCTTCATCTGTTGTAATATTAAGTGCATCATTCCAATCAGCAACAAAAATTCTAATAAGACCATTACGACCCTTATCTTCAATAAGTCTATTAACAGCTGCCTTAACATGCTCAAGCATAGTACCTTTTCCACCATTTTGATATTCAATCTCTGTATTAAGAAGATCATAATCACCAGTTTCCTTAATTAGCTCACAAACCGCCCATATAATCCAAAAAGGTTGATCCGAATATCTTGTATCATCATAAGGGAACCAAGTAAGTACAGCATTACCCTCTTTAAACTGATGTCTTAAACATTCAATTATTTCTTCTTTAGCTTTTTCCTGTCTGTAACTAAGTAATGCCACTGAAATTTGAAGGTTGTCTCTTACTCCTTTTTTCCCCACAATGCAACAATCTACTTGCTTTTTTAGCCAGTTATTCATAATATTATTAATTTTCTCATCAGGAGTCTTAACGTTCATTGAACTGTATTTATTATAATTATACTTTTGAGTTTCATCGAATTCTTTTTGAATATTTGTTTTATTAGAGTATTTTAAAGATACCTGTCTTGCTTCTTCTAGAGATTCACTAACTCCAAAAACATAGCTTATTTCCTTTTCTTCTCCTGGACCCAGAGTAATTTTATTCTGCAAAACTCCACCAAGTATAAAAAGAGCCGCTAAAGAGTTGGTACAGTCCATACCTTTTATAACAACATCTGGTCTCTGAAATAGTCCAATCGAACTAGCATCAAGCTTGGTTATAGAACTTGTAGCTCCAAGAAACTTCGCTAAGTCACCATCATAAGCATGAACTTTTTCTGAACATGCTATATACCCATTATATCTTTTATGAGGCGCAAAAGGATGATTAGACATGCAATATATACCATTAAGTTCACTATCAAAATATGTTTCTAAGCTTCTGTACATTTCATAATACCTAGGATAGCTAAATCCTTCAAGATCAAAACTCACAGCTGAAAATATGCTCAAATTTCTTTCTCTATCAGTATTATTTTTAATTTTTAATGTCCAAACCTCATTATATCCATTTTGTGGTACAAATAATTGCCACTGGGCGCTTATTCCTACTTTTTCAGACTTCAAAGTTGTATATCCAATGCTATGTTCACATTCAAAATTATCAACGGTTTCGTTCAAAGGACCTTCTCCAATATTCCAAAAAGTATTATTATCCTCGTCACGAAAATAAACATACCTTGCATCATTATTATTAACCATACACATGTCAGCCTTTTCATTTAAATAATAGCTTCTTCCATGCCCTATCTGAGATACTTGAGCACAATAACCTTTTTCACTCCAAAGATAATTAGACCAATACCTTGGTGGCTTTGAATTTTTAATAACACATGAATTCCCACCATTCGTGAATTGATGAATTTTTTGTTTATTCATATTATACTCTCCCCTATCCATATTTAATCTTTGCTTGAATTTTTATATAATATAATATTTTTATATTTTGCAATCTTGTCTTATAATGATATAGTATATAATATAAGTATAACCTTATTTGCTTACAATTCCACACATATTGTGATTAGTAATTGTATCAATTGTGACTTTTATAAAGGATGTGCATCAATGGAAATAAAAAAAGAATATATAAAAATCTCAGATCCAGGATTTCCAATTAGAGCTAGTCTTACAATTAATTCTATGGAAGATTTATCTTCTAGTACTCATTTACATAAAGAAATGGAATTGGTATATGTAACAAAAGGTGAGATGGAATTTGTTATAAATAACGATATAATTAAGGTTAATAGTGGTAATGTACTTTTAGTAAATGGAATGATATCACATTCATCAACAGCAACTAATAATAAGAACGTTGTAGAAATGTATCTATTACAGTTTGACCCATGTCTAATTTTAGGGAATGCCTTGCTCTCCGATTATAAATATCTTGTACCCTTTTTAAACGAAAATACCTTTGACTATAAGTTACTTGATATTAAAGATTTTCACCAATATATTGTCGTAACAAATTTAATAGTCGAAATACAAGCAGAAATTGTAAAAAAAGAGATTGCTTATGAAATGTATATTAAATCTTGCCTTTACAGAATTCTAACCATTTTATATAGAAACAACATTATTAATTTTTCATCACTTGATATACTCAATAAAAATAAAGATATGCTGTCAAAACTTAATAAAGCTTTTAAATTAGTTGAGAATTATTACTATGAACCTATTACTGTCGAAATGGCTTGTCATGAATTAGCTCTCAATTATCACTATTTCTGTAGATTATTTAAAGCTGCAACAGGTAAAACTTTTATACAATACCTAAACTTTGTTAGAATTAAAAATGCAGAAAAGCTTTTGCTTAGTTCTGAAAAGAGCATTATACAAATAATGTCTGAAACAGGATTTTCAAGTTTAAATTACTTTAATAAAGTTTTCAAAAGCTACAGAGGGACATCTCCATCCGCTTACAGAAAGGAAATCCTCAATAAAAACAAAATGCATTAATGGACCAAATTATTATGCAGTCTTTAATGTTTTTCTGAATTGAAGACAACTTTTCTATACTGTGATGGAGTACAGTTTTTAAAAGTTTTAAATGCTCTCATAAAGCTTTGACTACTCTCAAAGCCACATTTTAATGCTACATCAGAACAATCTTTTTCAAGTCCAAACATATTTTCAGCTATCTTAACTCTGTATGCTGTAAGATAATGGTTAAAAGTCGTCCCTGTAGTTTTTTTAAAAAGTCTACAAAAGTGTGATACACTTAAATTCGAAGCTTTTGCAGCTATTTCTAAAGTAAGCTTAGTCATATATTGTTCATCTATTAACCTAAACGTATTAAAAAGCATTTTTTTAGTTGTAATGTCATTTATATTGTTTGACTGGTTTTTTTTATTTTTGCTGTATTTTCGCACTAGAGTCCCGATTAAAGCGAAAATATTTGCCTTAATAATTATGCTATATGATTCTTGTTTGTTTTCAAATTCTCTTTTTATATTAAATATACAATCTATAACGTTCCTAATATCAGCATCTTTTTCTATAATTGGCTCTGGAAAACGGATCTTATTCTTCATAAAAAGTTCTATAGAATTTTTATCTTCAATGTTAAAAAATGAGGTCTCTATGAAATCAGGAGCAATATGAAATACCAATATTTCTTCGTCCCCTTCTGAATCCGCATTCGTAGAATGAATCTGTTCACTACCTATTACTATTAAATCACCCTTAGATAAAATTAAACTTCTGTTATCAATTTGCACCCTTATACTTCCCTTAATAATATAAAGTATCTCAAGAGCTTTATGCCAATGAAGATGGACATGTGGCTCATATTTTTTAGGGGAGTATGAAAAAATATTTATTTTTGTTTTCATATCATGTATACGAGATTTTTCACAATAAGGCTCCAATAATTTATCGCCACCTTTCACAAGATAAAGTAATATTTGATGACTTTATGATAATAAATGATAATAAAAACAGATGAATTTATATTATAATAATAGTATATAGTATGTTTGATAAAAAAACTATAATTAAAGGGGTGTCATTTATGAATTATACATACAAAAATGCTTTACTTCCTCCTATGGAGAGAACATTAAACTTACTCTCACTTATGACCTTGGAAGAAAAGGTAGGTCAGATGATGCAAATAAGTTACAATATGGTAAACGTAACCGAAGCCGAACAATGGGTCAAAAATAAGTTTGCAGGTTCTTTTCTCCATGCTCTTGGTGATAATGCAGACAGACTTCAAGAATTAGCTCTGTCTACAAGACTTGGGATTCCTCTTATGTTTGGAATAGATGCTATACATGGCCATGCTCTTTTAAATGGTGCAACAGTTTTCCCGTCGCAGCTTGCTATGTCATGTAGCTTTAACCCTTCCCTTGTAGAAAGCGCTGGACGTGTAACTGCAAGAGAAGTTTCTGCAGACGGCTTACATTGGACTTTCTCTCCATTACTTTGCATAGGCCGTGACACTCGTTGGGGACGCATAAATGAAACATTTGGCGAAGATCCTTATCTTATAGGGCTACTTGCCTCTGCAATAATCAAAGGTTATCAAGGCAAAAATTTATCAGACCCAGGTAGTATCTTAGCTTGCGCCAAACACTATATAGCTTATGGTGAAAGTACAGGTGCTAAAGATGCTTATGACACCGAAGTTACCTTAAGAAAAGTACGAGAAGTTTTCTTGCCACCTTTCAAAAAAGCAGTTGAGGTTGGTTGTGCTACTTTTATGACAGGTTATCAATCTATAGATGGAACACCAATGACAGCCAATAAAAAAATGCTTAAAGACATATTAAAAGATGAACTTGGCTTTGACGGCTTTGTAGTTACAGATTGGAACAATACAGGGTCACTTGTTGATAAACAAAAAGTATCTCCAGACATTTCTGATGCTTCTAAAAAAGCTATAGAAAGCGGAAATGACATGATCATGAATACAAATGATTTTTATGGCGCCACTTTGAAGCTAGTTCAAGAGGGGAAAGTCTCCGAGACTCTTATTGATGACGCAGTTAAACGAATCCTTAATATTAAATTTAAAATGGGCCTTTTTGATGCTAAAAAAAGACGTGGTTATATCTCCACAGATGTTATAGCCTCCAAAGAACATCAAGAAATCAATCTTGAGTTAACAAGAGAATCCATAGTATTATTAGAAAATAAAAATAACACATTACCACTTAATAATATTAAAAAAATAGCTGTAATAGGTCCCAATGCAGATAGTATTCAAGCTCAGTTCGGAGATTGGACATTCTTTAGTCATCCTGATCCAAATCCAGAGGCTGTACCTAATTTTGAATATTATACAATGTTAAGAGGAATACGAGAACTTGCTGAATCTAAAAATATAGAAGTTACCTATCACAAAGGCTGCGATATTATGGATAAAGAAGATATAGATATAGAAGGTGCTGTTAAAGCCTGCGAGGATGCAGATGTAATTATAGCCGTTGTAGGGGATTGTCTTGCAATGAATGGTGAGTTTAAAGATCGTGCTACTCTTGATATGCCAGGTTCTCAACAGGAACTTCTTGAGCAGCTAAAGAAACTAAACAAACCTTTAGCAGTTGTATTAGTTAATGGCAAACCACTCTCTATTCCATGGATAGCCCAGAATGCTGATGCAGTTGTAGAGACTTTTAATTCTGGAACATTAGGTGGAAAGGCACTTGCTGATATTCTATTTGGTGAATTTAATCCTTGTGGAAAACTAAGCATATCCTTCCCATATCATAGTGGACAGACACCTGTGTATTATAATCATTTGCCAGGTTGGCACAGCCCTAAATACGCAGATTTATCAACGGCAGAGCCTTTATATAGCTTTGGTTATGGACTATCTTATACTAGTTATAAATATTCTAACCTAACGCTTTCTAAAACAAGCTGTTCATCAAAAGATACTATAACCGTAAGTGTAGATGTCACTAATATAGGTAAATGTGATGGCACAGAAATTGTACAATTATATGTTAATGATGTTATAAGCTCTGTTATGACTCCTGTTAAAGAATTAAAGGGGTTTGAAAAAGTTCAGATAAATGCTGGAGAGACAAAGAACGTAAGTATTACTTTATCTGTATCCGATTTTTCTATTGTAGATGCGGATGAGAAGTATGTTGTAGAACCTGGAGATTTTGAAATTATGGTTGGTCCAGATTCTAGAGATGCAAGTCTACTCAAAGAGGTGCTTACAGTATTTTAGCCTCAAAATATTAGTCCTCTAATTAAGGAATTAAATCCATAAAAACCAACTATAACAAATAAAGCCCTTCGAACTAGTATTATAGAGTTCGAAGGGTTTTATTTTTTAATGTTTTTTAATAACTATTGCTGGTATACTTACTTCACAAGATGTATAGTTTTAATCTCAAAAGGTTTGAATTGAATTTTGAATTCGCCATTATAACTATTAATTTCACTAATTTCATTTTCAAGCATATCAGTTAAAACTATTTTTTTATATTTTAATGATATTGAAATTTTACATATGGACGTCATTCTCTTAGTTTCATATAAACGTATAATTATGTCGCCGCTTCCATCCTCAGAGGGTTTTATAGTTTCTATAATAATATTTGGTTCACTAACATTTATATATCCGCTTCTTATTTCAGCAGTTACATCCATATTAAAGAAAACTTTTCCATCCACAATGCAATTGTGCTATAGGGAAACTATCTAGATAATCATCATTAAGCTCACTAGAATGAAAAGTTTTTCCTTGTACCTCTGGTTCTTTTATTATACTTTCAAGTACTAAAAAATTTGATTTAATTTAAACTTGAATAAAAGATCTCAAAATTGCTGGCAATGGATAAATTATATGAATCCACTTTACCAAATAATCCTTATATTCTATTGTTACAACTATTTTTAAATGTTTACGCGCAACACCACAATCATCATCTGTATTAGCCTCAATAATAAGGTCTATTTTTTTTCACTTGTAAAAGCTTATCGCCCTCTACATTCCAAATTCTTTCTATAGAATTATTACCTACTTTAAGTTCATTGATTTCCAACATAACGTAGCAATCTTTAAATTTATATTCGTATTTAACCATACATATCCTCTCCTTTTATCACTATTGTGTATTTTTTAAAAAAGATTAAAGAAAAACAACTTTGGTAAACTATCTTCCACAATTGTTTAATTATTTCAACTATATAGGAAATCTAAAGTTGCTTCTTATATAAAAAAACATCCCACAATTTTTAAGTTCTAAATAACTTCTAGCATTCTGTACTGACTCATATAGAGATCACAATATTCCCCTTTAAACTCCATAAGCTCAGTGTGGCTTCCTGATTCAACTATTGTTCCATGATCAATGTACATAATCCTATCTGAATTTTTTATAGTAGAAAGCCTATGAGCTATTATAAATGAAGTTCTCCCTTTTAATAGCTGGCAAAGTCCCTTTTGTAGAAGTATTTCTGTCTTTGTGTCTATACTTGAAGTTGCTTCATCTAATATTAAAATTCTTGGATCTGCAAGTAAAGCTCTTGCAAAAGATATTAACTGCCTTTGACCAACTGAAAGTCTTGAACCTCTTTCATGTACCTGCGTATTATAACCTTCACTTAAGATAGTTATAAAATCATGTGCTCTAACTGCTTTTGCAGCAGCAATAACTTGTTCATCTGTTGCATCAAGCTTACCGTATCTTATGTTGTCCATTATAGTACCTGAAAATACAAATGTATCCTGAAACATTACTCCCATCTGTCTTCTTAATGAATTAAGTTTCACGTCACTGACACTAATTCCGTCTACTAATACTTCTCCACTTTGCAGATTATAAAATCTACTTATAAGGTTGATTATAGTTGTTTACCAGCTCCTGTAGGGCCTACTAAAGCTATAGTTTCTCCCTCTTTTGTTATGAAATTCACATCGTTTAATATCCTTTGTCCATCATCATAACAGAAATTAACGTTTTTAAATTCCACTGTGCCTTTTATTTTAGGCATTTCAAAAGCTCCTTGTAAGTCTTTAACAGTAGTCTCTTCATCCATAGTCTCAGTTTGTATATCAAGGCTTGACGTAGTATCATCCAGTATTATTATAGATGGGTTTTTTAAAAGCGCCCTAGCAAGAGAAATCCTTTGCTTTTGTCCTCCTGAGAGTCCCACTGCTCTTTCACCAACAATAGTATCAGAGAAAAGAAATATGTCTTGCATAGCAACAGCTATATTTTTACGTAACTTTCTCAAATTAAAATCCTTTATATCATGACCATCAACTGTTATTTCACCTTTTGTGCATTCATAAAATCTACAAAGTAAACTTACAAAAGTAGATTTACCAGAACCTGTAGGTCCTATAATTGCTATGGTTTGCCCTGGGCTCACTTTCAGATTTATGTCCTCACGCACTGCTTCATCCCCATAATTAAAGTTTACATTTTTAAACTCTATATTTCCCTTTATCCTATCTTCCTCAACTTGATTTTTTGAATTTATTATTTTAGGCCGAGTATACATAAGTTCCATTATTTTTTCTCCAGAAGCTGAAAACCTTTGTATATCATTGATTAACCAACCTGCCATCCTCATTGGATTGTTAATTGTAAATATTAAAGCGCTAAAAGTAACTAAATTTCCAATGGTAATGCTATCGTTAATTACCATAATACCACCTACAAGGATAAGTACTATATTAACTCTTATTGACAGTGAATCTATTATTGGTAGGTACCTTCCCCAAACTTTTGCAGAATCAATGTTTCTTTTTCTAAATTCTTCGTTTTCTTTTCCAAATTTTTTAATTTGGAATTCTTCTTTAGCAAAAGCCTTTACCACTCTATTGCCACTTATATTCTCCTGTGTAACTGAGTTTAACTTTGAGAACTGCTGTCTCACATTAAAAAAAGTTGGTTTTACTTCTATTGCTAGCTTTCTTGCAAAGTAAGCTATTGGTGGTGTAAACAAAAGCAATAGCAAGGTAAGTTTATAATCTATTGAAATCATAATTCCTATTCCAAATAAAAACACAAAGGAATTTTCTATAACGTTGTAAACTACCCAAGCAAGAAAATGTCTCACTGCGTCAATATCACCTGTCATTTTATTCATTATATCTCCAGTATTAGTTTTATCAAAGAAATTAAAATCTAATTTTTGGAGATTGCTATAAATATCATTTCTTATGTCAAATATAGAATTTTGTGACATCTGTTCTAATAAAATTAAAAAAGTATACCTAAATAAAGATCTAAGCATTGTTATTCCTGTAATAAGTGCTAATAAAGGAACTAACATATTCTTCTCTTCCCCCATAATAACCTTATCCACTATTGTTCCTGATAAATATGGCGCTACCATGCTCATAGCTGAACATATAACAACTAGTATAAATCCCACTATGATTCTACCTTTGTATTTTCTTGCATAATTCCACACCCCTTTTAAAGCCATAATTATCACCCAGTAATTTTTTTTATCTATATCATTATCATGCATAACTGCAAATAATAAAATGTAGTTTTCTCTACTATTTAATGTCCATTCTTATTCTAATGTTTGTAAATTTAACTAAAATTTGATTAATAATTTATAAAGACTTATAATAAACCTATAATATAATAATTAATTATTTAGAGGTAGATTATGTGTGATTTAAAAATTGATGTAGATAACTTCAACCCCAAGATGTTATATACTTTTGTAGAAAAGTTTAATGATAAAAGTAATTTAACATATCATTGCCATGATTTTATGTCCATAATATATATTTTGGCAGGTACGTGTACTTATAACATTAGTGGAGTTCCACATATTGTAAAAAAAGGAGATCTGCTTATTTTCAACCCTAATGTTTATCATGGGAAAATCCTTCCTACCGATAGTGAAATTAATGAATTTCAAGTAGGATTTCAAAACTTTAATATAGAAGGACTGCTGCCTAATCATTTTCTTGAAAGCACTACTCTAAAAGAAAAAGGAATACTAAATCTAGAAAACTATGATAAAACAACCATAGTTAATACAGTTTTAGAATTTATAAATGATAATTATATGTACAACCTTTCATTAGATGTAATATCAAAAAACATGTATCTTAGCCCTGTTTATATTTCTAAGATATTTAAAGAAAGTACAGGAGATTCCCCAATAAACTATCTTATAAAGCTTAGGCTATCGAAAGCTAAATCATTATTAGAAATTGGCGACCAAGCTATTAATAAAGTATGTATAGCCGTTGGTTACGCTGACGTTTACTATTTTAGCAAGCTTTTTAAAAAATATTATGGTTGTTCACCATCTAAGCTAAAACATAGCTCTGTTTGTGATCAACTTATTCAGTTAAATTCATAATATAAAAGGTACGGGTCTGAAATATATATATTTCAGACCCGTACCTTTTATATTTAGGCTATGTTTAAGAATGGTGTTGATAATTTGTCTAAAATGAAAGGAAGCCAAGTGGCTTCCTTTCATTCATTTTTTATAAAAATAACTATTCAAATATTTTACATAATTATATATAAATCGCTTCCCTGATTTTAAAATCTTTTAATTTTGTATCCGAATGAGATGTATGTGACTGAACTAATAAATATTTGCTTTTTTCAGTATCCTTCTGTGTATTAAATAACTGCAACCATTTAAACCAGTACATGTAGTTGGTGAGGTATTTTGTGGAGACACTATGAAATCCATACATCCATTCTTTTAGTTTGCTATGGAAAGCATTTATGTGCTGTATATGGTATATACCTTCCTTATGCTTACCACGTTTAATTTGCTGTAGTTCGACATCTAAATTTTTGGCAAACTTAATATAACTCTTGTGTGAGTCAGTACAGAGGGTTGAATTATCCTCTATCCTACCTGTAAAGAGTCTTTCTAAATCTGTATGCTTCATTCTACCTTTACATATTAGTTCGGTTACAATATTGCCTACCCTATCAATTGCACATAAAACACAAATTTGTTCCTTTGATATACCTCTTTTTCTCTTTTCCTTCGTACTACTCCTACTACCTTTAACTCCACGTCTATGAGGTTCTCGTGGCATTATAAACGTGGTGCTTTTCTTATGATTTCCTTTAAAGGACTCCCTGAATTAAATATAGTATTATATTTATAGGATAGATAGTTAAGTATATTAATGTTTATCCTATTTAATTATACATGATATACGGGATAACCATATATATTTTATTCAGTATATATAGTACATAATATAATTTTAATTAGGGATAATAACATAAAAGGAGATAAAAGGATGAAAGTACAAGAGGTGTTGTTAGAGGATAACAAACGGAGATATATGTTGTTTGATGATAATGACATGCCAGTTATTTCAGTGCTAAAGTATCTAAAGCATCTTGATAACACAGCCAAAAGCGTTAACACACAAAAAACTTATTGTTATGCATTAAAACTATACTTTGAGTATTTAGAAGGGATAGAAATGGCATATGGAGATGTAAACATAAATGTTCTATCTGGTTTTGTTGCATGGCTAAGAAGCCCCTATAAGAGTGATAAGATTCTTGGGTTAAAGCCTACAAAAGCAATAAGGACAGAAAAAACAGTAAATTTAAATATAACAGCAATAACTAATTTTTATGATTATCTTTTTAGGACTGAGGAAATAAATAACAACATGATTGAGACTCTTATGAAACAAGTCTTTGTGGGCGGTCATAGAGTTTATAAGGACTTTCTGTTTCATGTGAATAAAAGCAAGGCAATCTCTAAAAATATTTTAAAAATTACTGAACCCCGTAGTAAATTAAAAGTTTTAACAAAAGATGAAGTTGAAAAGGTCTATTCAGAGACTACGAATATTAGGGATAAGTTTCTAATTAAACTTCTTTTTGAAACTGGATTGAGAATTGGAGAGGCTCTCGCTTTATACATAGAGGACTTCATTTGTGATTACAAGAGTGGTCATAAAATTAAATTGGTAGACCGAGGGGAACTACCCAATGGTGCGAAATTGAAAACAGGCGAAAGAGAAATATATATATCACAGAATTTAATGGATTTATTTGATGATTATATGTATGAGGTTTTAGATGAATTAGAAATTGATACCAACTTTGTTTTCGTTAAATTAAAGGGCTGTAACAAGGGTAATCCAATAGTATATAGTGACGTTAATGCTCTGTTTAGAATACTCAGAAAAAAAACTAAAATTGATATTCATGCACATCTTCTAAGGCATTATGGTGAGTGTTTTAAAATGGTGAGTAATTAGATTTTTTCGTGTATTGGGGCCACTATTATCTAAATCACTCACCATAATAATTGTAGTCAGCCTATAATGGATTTAAAAGAGGAGGATGATTACAATGAATAAAACCAAGAATATACACGAGGCAATTGAATCCATTCTTGCTTCATTAGAAAAACAAGGACAAGCACCCGGAACACTCAAAAATTACAAAAACTCATTTAACGTTTTTCAGAAGTATCTAATTGAGAATGAAATATCTGAGGTTGATGAAAAAGTCTGTTTGGAGTATATTTATTTAAAAACAAACATAAAATTGCACAGTTTTAATGGAAATGTATTGAACTCTAAAATTAACCGACGAATGAAGCCATTACACCTATTGCTTATGTATCTTGATGCAGGCGAATTCTGCTATCATCCTAGAAAAATAAAAGAGCAATTCATGTGTCCGGAAGGATTCCTTGATGAATACAATATGTTTATGGAGGAATGTAAACGCAGAGGATATGCCAATGCAACATTTAATTCAAATATACAGAAGGTACAGTTTTTTCTGAAATATCTTCATTCAGTTCAAATTAATTCATCAGATGAAATAACACTTAATCATATCTGTAAATTTTTAGCATCCTATGATAACGCTGCCGTCAAATATATTGGTACCATTCTTTATGTGTTGAGAAATTATCTGTCTTTTGTTTATCAGAACGGCTTTACTTGCTGTAATTTTTCTCTTCTACTCCCGAAGGTCCGGATCATGAGAAATTCTTCTATTCCATATGCATGGAAAAAAAAAGATACTCTAAAACTTCTTAATGCCATCGACCGTGATGATCCAAAGGGCAAACGTGATTATGCTCTAATACTGATGATCGTGAGACTTGGATTAAGAGTAAGCGATATTAGGAGCATGAAGCTCTCATCTCTAAACTGGAACCGTAAAACTATCTCACTTAACATGATGAAAACAAAGCAACCCATTGAATTGCCGTTGCTAGAGGATATAGGTTGGGCCGTTATTGACTATTTGAAAAATGGCCGTATTGTTTAGATTTCTTTATGGCACGGGTGCAAGGATCTCTGAAGCACTGAATCTTACCATCGCAGATGTCAATCTTAATGATGGCATTGTAACAATCCGTCATGCAAAAAACAATAAGGATAGGCTTATTCCAATTACAGAAAGTCTAGTAGTTAGAATGCGAATATACATAGAAATTTTCCATCGTTTCAGTGATAATAACAGCTTTGTTTTGCCTGGATATAAAATGGGACATATGGATAGAAGTACTGCTTATACTCACTTTAGAGATTATCTTCTGATGGCTGACATACCTCATACTACAACAGGTCCGAGAATCCATGATTTTAGTTATCCAAACCTTAATAAAATCCAAACCTTTTTCAAATATGCCTGTTATTTAAGGCTTTTGATGAAAAATGGTTTGGATTTTTTACTTTACTTTTTCATTGACTTAACACCACAAAACTCTGCAAGTCCACCTTTTATATTTTTCCATTTCTTTGATACTTTTTTGTCGTTCTCATCTTCAAGTGTTAAAAGGGCTTTTAATTCCTGCTCTAGGGTAATATCAAGATATACCATTGTTGTCTGTAACTGTTCATGCCCTAGCAGAAATGAGATTTGTACTATATTCATACCGTCTTCCAACCAATGGGAGGCTTTAGCATGGCGAAAATGGGGAGCTCCCCATTTTCGCCATTATGGTGAGTGTTTTAAAATGGTAAGAGAATTGATTCCTTTGTGTATCTGGGTAATTATTATCTAAATCACTCACCATAAT
>NZ_JAHLDL010000026.1 GCF_018861315.1 Clostridium bowmanii
TATTTGGAGCGGGTAGAGGGAATCGAACCCTCGTAATTAGCTTGGAAGGCTAACACTCTACCATTGAGTTATACCCGCATATTGTAATATAGTAAAATGGTCGGGGTGACAGGGATTGAACCTGCGACCTCATGGTCCCAAACCACGCGCGCTCCCAGCTGCGCTACACCCCGATATACATTAAACATTTATAAAAAAAAATTTTTAATGCCCTAAATTTACTGCATTGCCATAATGATTTAAATTAATGATTTTTTATGACGACATGGATTATTTTACACCATATACATTAATACGTCAACACTTTTTCTAACTTTTCTTTTTTAATATTTAAATAAATTTTACCAAGGTATTTTCTTCTGTCTTAACATAGGTTTAAACTCTAGTTAAAAATTAAAACCTTATCAAATTTGGATCTATGGATTCTCCATTGATATCTATAATGGCAAAACTTGGCGCTCCATCCCTTGGCTCTGCAGCACTACCAGGGTTTATATACCATATTCCTTCTTCATAATCTATTTTTGCAATATGAGTGTGCCCATATAAAACTATATCAGCCCCTGTTTCTAATGCCTTATATTTCAATTTAAATATGCCCTCTTTTACACTATATCTGTGTCCATGAGTTAAAAAAAATTTTTTTCCGCAAATTTCTTCCAATCTATCATTAGGTGTACCTGCAGAAAAATCGCAATTACCTTTCACATTAATTATTCTTCCCTTGTAATACTTCTTTATGACCGCTACGTCATCTACATTATCACCTAAGTGAATCAGAACATCTAATGTCTTTATTTTGCCCGCTAGCACATCTATGCTGCTAGCATGTCTATGCGTATCACTAATAACACCTATGCGCATTTTAAATCACCTCTTCATTAATATAATAATTATGTTTGCTATATTAGTTTTTCAAGTTCACCTTTTAATTTATCTAGCGCCCTTCCCCTATGACTAATTACATTTTTCTCCTTATTACTCATCTGGGCAAACGTTTTGTTGTATTCCGGAAGATAAAATAGTGGATCATATCCAAAACCTTTTTCTCCTCTAAACTCAGCTGTGATTATCCCCTCAACTTCACCTTGCACTTTTACTATTTCATCTTCATTAACTATAAGTACCATGGCGCAAATAAATTTAGCTTTTCGATTCTCTTCTTTTTCACCATCTAAAAGATATAATAATTTTTCGTTATTTGCACTAGTATCTCCATGAACACCTGCAAATCTAGCTGAAAAAACACCTGGAGCGCCATCTAAGAATTCCACCGATAATCCTGAGTCATCTGCAAGTACCATGTCTCCATTGGCTATTTTAAAAATTTCATTAGCCTTTATGTCTGCATTATCCATAAACGTACTTCCTGTTTCCTCTACGTCAATATTAAGACTGGCTTCTTTCAAAGATAAAACTTCAAAAGGAAATTGTGATAGCATTTCCTTTATTTCTTTAATTTTATGATCATTATTACTAGCAACTATTAATTTTTTCATTTTTATCCCCCTCTTTGATTCACTTCTATAATTATATACTAAATAGCTCATCCCTAGTCGGTGGTAAAACATCCTTTTTGATTCCATCTATTACTAGTATACCCCTATCTGTAGTTATCTTTCCTATTACTGTAGCTTCTATTCCTTTACTAATTAATTTTTCTACTAACTTTTCCCCATCAGTGGCCGTTATTAACATACTACCTGAGGATATAAATTTCAAAGGATCAATATTAAGTTTTTCACAAATTTTAATTGTAATTTCACTAATTGGCATTTTATCATAATATACCTCAAATCCTAAATTACTAGCCTGAGCAACCTCCCATAATGCTCCAAGCACTCCCCCTTCAGTTATATCATGCATTGAATTGACCCCAAACTCACCAGCTATACGGCCCTCTAGAGCCACGCTAATGCCATTTACATAGTCTTTAGCTACTTCTATCTCATCATGGGTTAAAACATCTCTTACCCTATCTAAATAATCGTTTACTACAATTGAAGTCCCTTCCATACATAAAAGTTTGGTAACAACAATTTCATCTCCAATTTTTGCTCCTGAAGTTGCCACTGCACTGCCTGCTTTTCCTTTACCTATAGCTGTACAGGAAACCACTATTCTATTAACAGCGGTGGTAACCTCAGTGTGTCCTCCTAATATCTCCACGTTTAGTTTTTTTGTCTCTTCATCAATTTCTTCCATAATCTTTTTTATATCTTCTATTGTACCTGTTGGTGGCACAAGAATTGTAACTAAAATGCCCACAGGCTCAACCCCACAGGAAGCTATATCATTACAGTTTATATTAACTGCTAATTTACCTATATTTTTATCTGCTCCAGTTATTGGGTCTGTAGAAACGACGCACTCATATTCGCCAAAGTTTATGACACTACAGTCTTCTCCTATTCCACTTCTAATTCTGACATCATTCCGAACAACACTTTTATTGTTGTCAATTATTTGTTTTAAATCATCCCAATTTAGTTTTCCAACTTTCATATAAATTCTTCCTTTCTATTTTCATAAAACTAGCACATTTTAACAATTCGAATCATATTATTTATATAAGGATTAATATATGGTGGTGATATTTTGAAATTTATAGGACCTTTTTTAAGAATCAATACGTTAAACCGAAATAACATAAAAAATCAATTCTTCTACTTATCAAAAGAATCATTAAAAGATATAGTTTTTGACTCTAAATGCGGAATATATATTCCCTTAAAAGATTTAAAATCTAAATCTTTTTCTAAGATTGATATTAACACAACTAATTTAAATTCTCCACTTTTATGTGTTTACAAAAAAGCAGACGCTAAATTAAAATCGAAAGAAGGTACACTAACTTGGAATGAGAACAAGGTGAAAAAAGAAATAACCATTAATAGTAATGCTTTCATGACTTTATCCCTATTAGAGCTAGTCGACTATTATAGTAGCTTTAAGAACCTTGATGATTCTAAATATGCACTAAGCTCTTTATATCTTAAGCTATGCAAGGAACAGTTAGAATTTTATGCTTCTTATTTTCGAAATAAAGATGGTCTGTTTGTTGATAAGGTAGATTTAACTGATCCTATGAACCAAGAATTTAACTTTGAAAATAAAAATAACAAATTTAAATTCTCTGATCAAGCACTCATGATGTCTGCTTATTACAAATATTCCTCTTATAATGAGGAAAAACACGAACATGAATATGAAAAGTTCGCACTAGATATCTTAAATATGTTTACTCAATATAAAGAAGAAATTTATAATGTTTCTTTTGAGGAACTAAATAAGATTTGCCTCGCCTTAAATGTTTTTTATAAGTATTCTGGCTTAGATGAATGCAAAAATTTATTGCTAGATTTTTCAGATTTACTTATAGAACAATATAACACTAAACCATCTGTAATCATTAATGCTAAATTAGATTACTCATGTATGCTTTTTATAAATTCTACACTTTTATATGAAAAAACCGGCATGCACAAATTTAAAAGTACAAGTGAGGATTTATATGAAAAGCTTATAACATTATATCAAAGTGATAAAGGCATTTTATTAAAAGAAACTACAGATAAAGAGATAAACTATACTTGTGATGAGCTCATACTATATATGTATAGCCAAATTTTATATTCTGATTTTAATAAGATAGAAGATGACTCTTACATGCTTCAAGATATTTTTAAACATCAAATAATAGACTCTGGTATAGTTTTAAGTTGGCCTGATTCCCCTTCATTAGATAATTCAGAGCATTACAGAGGCTTCTCTCTAAAATCAGAAGACTTGCTCCAAGAAGAAGATTTTAGGATGCCTACTATAGGAACACCAGAAAATAATGAACTAGCTTCTATATTCATTAAAAATGTGACTTACAATAAACGAAAAGAAAGCTTTAAACAAACAAAATCATCCTTCGATAGCAGCAAAAATATGTTTATATTCTTCTTAACAATATTCTTTAGGAATAAATAATATAATGATTTATAATTTTTCTTGGATTATGCTGTAACGCAAAGTATATATTGCTGGAATGCTCTCACTTTGCCAAGTAATTCAAAAATTTATTTTATCTTCAGTTGCTAAAAAATGCAAACTCGCTATCGCTCAAACATTCATTTTCCTTACGCAGCTGCAAATAAAATAAATTTGAATTACTAAGGCTTGTTCGAATGCATTCTACGCAATATATACTTTTGTTAGCATAATCTAAGAAAAAAAGTTTATGTACACTCAATTAATTAAAACACACTCTAAGTTTACTTTAACTTTTAGGCTGTGTTTTTATATATTTATAAATCACTTAGTCCACTTGTTGCCATTATTTTTTTATAGCATGAGTAGGGACGTCCACTTTATTAAATTTAGTGATAACCCAATTATTTTTAACTTTATTTAAAGTAAGTTGACCCAGAACTTCTTCTTCTTTTTCTACCTTTGTATCTACATATGTAAGTTTTAATTTTGCGTTATAAGAATATAGTGTTGAACCATCGGTTTCACTAGTCTGTTTATCTATAGTTATAGATGTTATTTTTGAATTTATATGAAGAGCACATAAATAGTCAATATATATAAGTTTAGTTCTATCTACGATAATTTCTTCCAAGGCACCTTCAGTGGCTATTGTCTTAATTTCGTTGGTATATTGATCTTTAGGATATTCCAAATTAACTTTTTTCATATCTACCGCTTTATAATCTTCCAGTGTATACATCTTAGTTGCAAATTCTTTTACTACAGCCTCGGTGGCAGCTTCCTTATTACTGCTACATCCTACTAATAATAAAGTTGTTACTACAATACATAATAAAAAGTATATACCTTTTCTCATAAAATCACCTTCCTAAATATAATATACTTCAGTTTACTACATTATTATAATCATTAAATATAGTTATATTTATAAAAATACATAAATCCACACAAATAATGGTATAATTTTTACATACCCATCCATAATTCCATAAAAATACGAATCAAATTAGGGGGCATAAAAAATGAATACTGTAGTGATATACAAATCTAAAACAGGTTTTGCAAAGAAATATGCAGAATGGATTGCTAAAGATTTGTCAGCTGATATTTTCGATATTTCAAAGATCACTATAAATAAGCTAAATAAATACGATACTATAATTTATGGTGGAAGTTTATATGCTGTAGGCATAAACGGAGTGAAATTAATAACTAATAATATGGACAAACTTAAAGATAAAAAGGTAATTGTTTTTTCAACAGGGGTATCACCGTTAACTGAAGATGGGCTTAACGATGTTAGAAATAAAAACTTTACTGCAGACCAACAAAAACATATTAAATTCTTTTATTTACGTGGAGGATTTAATTATAGTAAACTTACTCCTTTTGATAAAGTGCTTATGACCCTACTAAAATGGAAAATTAAAATTAAAAAAGAAAAACAATTAACAACTGATGAAAAAGGTATGCTCGCCTTATACCAACATCCAGTTGATTTCACAAAGAAGAAGAATATTGATGAAATAATTAATTATGTCACTTCATAATATTTGTATTTAATATAATATTTCAATAAGGCATTTAAAAATAACACTTAAAGAGGTGACTTTCACATGGATCCTTCAGCATATATCGCTATATACATACCAATATTCATATTGTTTTTTATTATTTTGCCACAACAAAATCAAATACAAAAATTAATAATTCTAAAAAGGAAGAAGAGGAAGGGGTTAATAAAAATGACTAATGAGGTAATCAAAAAATATATAGGAAAAAATTGCAGAATATCCACAGGATCATTTGGTACAAATGTCATAGGAAAAATAATTGATGTAAATGAAAATTGGATTGAAATTCAAACTAAAAAAGGCAACGAGCTTATAAATGCTGAATTTGTACAAAGTATTAAAATAGATCCAAGTAAATAGTGAATACATTTCTAAATAATATTAAATTTGGTACACTATAATAGGGCTTCTTATATTCTGCTAACAAAAGTATATATTGCCCAGAATGCATTTGAACAAGCGTTAATAATTCAAATTTATTTTATTTATAGCTGCGCGAAAAAAAATATATGTTTGAGCATAGCGAGTTTATATTTTTTAGCAGCTAGAAATAAAATAAGTTTAGAATTACTCAGCGCAGTGAATGCATTCCAGCAATATATACTTTTCGTTATAGCAGAATATAAGAAGCCCCGCGTAGCTCCTAATTGAAATCATTTTACTACAATAGTATTGTCTTTATAAGCATAATCAAATATTAAATTGCCCCCCTTAGTGGTATAAATATCTTTAACATTTTCTTTCTTGCAAATAACTGTATTGAGAATGTATATAGGTATGCAAGGCAAGTCTTTTGCTAATATGTCTTGGGCCTCATTATATATTATTATTTTCTTTTTATTATCACTTTCCATAAGTGCCCTTTGGATAGTTTTATCATATTCTAAATTCTTATATCCATAAATATTATAACTTGAATTTGATGTCCATCTTGAAAAAAATTTATACATATCCCCATACTCTTCATCAATTTTTGAATATAGCATATCATAATTACCCTGCTTTAATACCTCTTTGAGCTCATCTTTTTCATAACCCTTACAAACTACCTTTACATTTAAATAATCCACATCATCGAAGTGGCCCTTAATATTTTTAGCTATTTCGTCTAAGTTTTCTTTAATACTTTTAGCTATTTCTTTTACTATTCTATCATCAAGATTTCTGTTTTCATATACTATAATTAATTCTTGTTTTTTTTCATAGCTATTGAGCTTTAAGTATTCTTTTAGATATTTTGTACCTTTATCCTTACTACCAAACACATCAAAGATTACTTTACCACCCTCCCCATTAACCGCATTAGTGGTTGTGTAACTTATTGCTGGTACAGCCAAATCTTTCGAAATACTTTGTATAATAAATTCTTTAGATATTGTTGCACTAATTGCATTTCTAAAATTATTGTTTTTTACTGATGCTTTAGCATTTAAATTGAACGTTAGATAATACATACTTTGTGATGGTACAGCTATAGTTTTCTTCTCCATACTAAGGGAAATCCCCTCGCTTATTGGTGGGCTTACAAATACATCAATTTTTGATGTATTATTAGACTCAGTAGTTTCAAAATCTGCTAGTGTTTTCTCTTCATCCTTTATTGTTGTAAAAAGCATTTCAATGCTAACAATTTCTTTCGCTCTCCAATACTTTTCATTCTTTATTAAATATATTTCGCCCTCCTCATTTATATCTTTTATAATAAATGGTCCACTATATTGAATTTTATCGTAACTTTCTTTCCAGTTTTTCATATTCATACTTGTTTCCCTTAAAGTGAAAACTGGATTACTAAGAATATTTTTAAAATATTCATTTGCACTATTTAGCCTTATCTCTAAAGTTAAATCATCCTTTGCTACAATAGCCACTTTATCAAAACTTACTTTACCTAGGCTAAAATCCTTAGCTCCAAAAATACAATATAATTCCTTAGCATATATATTATCTTTTTCCAATAAAATATTGTGAAAAAGCCTTACAAAATCTATGGCTTTTATAATGGTCCCATCACTATAATGAATATCCGATCTTAATTTAAAGGTATACCCAATCTTATCCGCTGAGACATCATACTTTTCTGCCATAGCAGGCACTATTTGTCCATATTTGTCTTCTCGCAATAATCCTTCAAATAAAACTAGTAACAAATCTTTTTGCCTCACATTATCATCTTTTAACATTAGTAAATCTGATGGTAATTGTCCCAAATTATAAACTAGATATTTTCTAGAATTTGAATGTTTTACTTTTTTTTCAATACATCCACTAGTTAACATCATCATAAATATTAATATTATACATAATAGCTTTTTCATATTTCACCTCCACCATGAGTCTTATTGAAAGTATTAACCTATCATGTGTGAAGTAATCAAATTTATTGTAAAAATATTAAAATCTCATTTTGATTCATGAACTTAAGGTCTGCTACTATAAAAATAATAGTCATTTATAAATTTAATATTTTTTCTTAGATTATGCTAACAAAAGTTTATATTGCATAGAATGCATTTGAATGAGCCTTAGTAATTCTTAACTGATTTTAGTATCTTACAATAATACTTAACGCCACTAACTCATGACTGAAGTCACGAGAGTGCGTGGCGAAATCTTCAATAAAATTAGTTTAGAATTACTTGGCGAAGTGAAAGCATTCCAGCAATACATACTTTTCGGTATAGCATAATCCAAGAAAAAACTCTTAATGAAAATTCTAATTTTTATACTTCCTCAATGTGTTAACTTTTTGTACTATAATTATGCTATAATCTATTTATATGTTTACATTATTTACGTATTTAAAAGGTATATAGGAGGAATTCTTTATGTTAACCTTAACCATTAAAATAATCGCTGTATTTGCCATGATAACTTTTATGTTTATAGGGATATGGGGCTTCATTTTATTAATTAAGATATTTGATCAGTTAAGATATAAAAATTATTTAATGGAAAAACTTGTAGAAAACACCTGCAGATTAAATTTAAATAATGAAACCAAGGAATATAAAAAAGATGATGTTAACCTTGACGAAACCAAAAGCTCTACTGAAAAAGGAATATTAGAACACAACATAAAAAAAGACGCCATTTGACGTCTTTTTCTTTATCCTATATTTAATTGTTATTTATTTTAGCATATTTACTAATTCCTCTTCAGATATAACTTTAATTCCGAGTCCCTCTGCTTTTATAAGCTTACTTCCGGCATTCTCTCCTGCAAGCAGATAATTGGTTTTACTGGAAACAGAGCCCGAAACTTTCCCTCCATGCTTCTCTATCATCACTGTAGCTTCATCTCGCCCCATAGAAGTCAGTGTTCCAGTTACAACGAAAGTTAGTCCATCAAACGCATTATCGGTGTCACCAGAGTTCTCTACGGTCATATTAACACCACACTCTTTTAATCTATCAATTATTTCACGGTTCTTATTATCTTCAAAAAATTTCAATACACATATGGCACTTATTTCACCTATATCAGAAACGTTTTGTAAATCTTCCAAAGATGTATTTTTCAAATCTTCAATAGATTTGTAATGCCTCATTATGCTTTTTGCTGCTACCTTACCAATATTAGGAATTCCAAGTCCCGTCAGAAGCCTTTGCGCTTCATTTTTTTTTGACTTGTCTATAGCCTCTAATAACTTATCTGTATTCTTTTCTTTTCCTATTATGCCTTGCTCTATTAATTCCTCTCGATAATTAAACAGTGAATATACATCCGCAATATCTTTTATATATCCAGTGCGAATAAGTTCCTTAACATATGCACTGCCGAAACCTTTTATGTCCATAGCATTACGACCAACAAAATTAATAATGTGTCGTTCAAGTTGTGCCAAGCAATTAGGATTTATACACTTGATGTCGGCTGTGTCTTTTTCACGTACAGTAGGTGTTCCGCATACTGGGCAAAAGCCTGGAATCTTGAATCTGCTCAATTCGCATGCACGTTTTTCTTTCACTACGGACCTAACCTTTGGAATAATCTCGCCTGACTTGTATACAACAATTATATCTCCAATCCTTATGTCTAAATCATCTATAAAATCTTGGTTGTGAAGGATTGCTCTAGATACAGATGTTCCGCATAACCGAATGGGCTCAAATATTGCTGTAGGAGTAATTCTACCAGTTCTTCCCACCGATACTTCAATATCTATTAACTTTGTTTCTTTTTCTTCTGGGGGAAATTTATAAGCTATAGCCCATTTCGGAACTTTTGAAGTATTTCCAAGTTCTTTTCTATCTTCCAAATTATTAATTTTAATAACAACTCCGTCAATATCGTATTCTAAGTTGCCTCTTTCCTCGGAGATATCCTGCACCGCATTCCACACTTCATCAGCTGTTTTACATTTTACATAATTTTCAATAACTTTTACACCTTGTTTTTTTAACCACTCATAACTTTGTGTATGTGTTTCAAATTCAATTCCTTTGATATCTTGAACATTAAAAATAAATAGAGATAGTTCCCTTTCCTTTGTTATTTTACTATCTAACTGTCTCAGTGTTCCTGCAGCGCAGTTCCTTGGATTGGCAAATATCTTTTTCTCTAATAGTTCTTGCCTCTCATTAACCTTGTCAAAGGCAACAGTTGACATATATACTTCACCACGAATCTCTAGGTACGGAATTGGATCTTTTAGTTTCCGTACTACATCCCTAATTACTTTGGCATTTTCAGTTACATCCTCACCTTGAATGATTCCATCACCTCTAGTAACTGCCACTGTTAAAATACCATCTACATAACGTAGGGACATTGACAATCCATCTATTTTGAGTTCAACAACAAATGTTGGATCATCAAGGTCTTCAATCATTTTATTTACATAAGTATAGACATCTTCTTTTGTAAATACGTCTTGCAAACTGAGCATTGGGACATTATGTTTTACGAGTACTCCAGCTTTTCTTTTTGCATTTCCACCTACTGTTTGAGTTGGGGAATCTAAGGTGATAAGTTCTGGATGTTCACTCTCTATTTCTTTAAGTGTAAGCATTAATTGATCATATTCATAATCTGATATTTCTGCGTTATCTTCATTGTAATATCTATCGCTATGGTATTTAATAATCTTTTTTATTTCGTTAATTCTATCCTCTACATTCACCATAACATTATCCTGGTTTCTTAAATCTAAACATATCTGCCCATTTAAATTTAAAAACCATTATTCACCTCACTTTTTATTTTTAGAATTAATCCCGCAATATATAAACTTTACTTATAAATACCAAATAAAATAACTAGCAAATTCACTAGTTATTTTAAACAATATATTCTATAGCATTTCTAAAGGTGCTTTATCTAATACTAATTTTTTTATTCCCATATTATCAAAGGCTATTGATATCAAGGTGTCCTTATCAGAATTTGAAACTGATACAATTGTACCTACTCCAAATTTACTGTGCCTAACCTTTCTGCCCACTGTAGCCTCACTCTTCATAGTTTGCTGAGCTAAGCCACTTTCCTGCGCCGTAATTGACACGAAATCTTGCGTGGTAGCACTACCTTCTGCACCATTTGAGCTCATCAACCCATGAGGATTATACCTTTGTGGCGCCTTAGTGTGATTTCTTCTAAGTACCTGAACAGTCCTATTCTTATCTCCTCCTATAAGTTCTTTTAAGTCAGGAGATATTTCGCTTATAAAATCAGAAGGTGCATACCCAACAGTTCTTCCAAATATCATTCTACTCTCAGCAGAAGTTATATAAAGTTTCTCTTCTGCTCTTGTTATAGCAACATAGCATAAACGCCTTGATTCTTCCATTTCAGTAGGGTCGCTTAAAGAAGACATCCCTGGGAATATCCCATTTTCCATACCCACCATAAATACTACTGGAAATTCTAATCCTTTTGCACTATGTACCGTCATCATAGCTGATGTATCTATAATTTCTAGTGGATCCTCAGCATTCTCAGTACTTGAACCTAAACTTACTCCTTCGAGGAAGGCCAAAAGTGATTTATCTTCTGAAGTTTTTTCGAATTCTACAGCATCTGATACTAATTCCTTAATATTTTCTACCCTACTCTCATCCTCTGGTTCCTTAGATGTTTCTAATTGCTTCAAATAGCCTGTGTCACTTAAAATAGCCTTAATTAGTTCTGCCACAGTGATCTCTTCTTTTTTAGCCATAAAATTATTCATAAGACTAACAAACTTATTTATGGATGAGGTATTTCTAGTTGTAAGTGATGGTATAAACTCTACATCTAGAATAGCACTATACAAACATTGATCTATACTCGTTGCAAATTCTTGAATCTTTTGAATAGTTGCGTCGCCTATATTTCTTTTAGGCACATTTATAATTCTTTTTAGTGCTATATCATCAAGAGGATTATTCATAAGCTTTAAATATGCCATTATATCCTTTATTTCTTTTCTATCATAGAACTTTAATCCTCCTACTATTTTGTAGGGAATTAAATTTTTTCTAAAGCTTTCCTCAAAAATACGAGATTGAGAATTCATCCTATATAAAATTGCAAAATCCTTATAGCTCTTATTTTCATCTTTCATAATTGTCTTAATCTGATTTGCTACAAAATTAGCCTCATCTCTATCTGAAAACGCTCTGTATAAATTAATTTTATCTCCTAAGTCTTTTTCAGTCCTAAGTGCCTTATCTTTTCTTTGAGAATTGTTTTTTATCACATCATTAGCTGCAGCCAATATATTCCCGTAAGATCTGTAATTTTGCTCAAGCTTAACTACCTTTGCCTTAGGATAATCACTTTCAAAATCTAATATATTTGTAACATCAGCGCCTCTCCAGGCATAAATGCACTGGTCATCATCTCCAACTACGCATATGTTTTCCCTTTCATTTACCAAAAGTTTTACAAGCATATACTGTGCCTTATTAGTATCTTGATACTCATCTACCATAATGTATTTAAACTTATTATGATAAAAATCTAAAACTTCCTTATTATTTTTTAATAGGTCCACAGCTTTAAAAATCAAATCATCAAAATCTAATGCATTATTTGCTTTTAGCTTTTTTTGATAAAGAACATATATATCAGCAACTTTATTCATTCTAAAATCATGTTCATTTTCTTTTTTATACTTTTCTGGGGTAATGAGCTCATTTTTAGCGCCGGATATTTTATTTAAAATTTCTGAATCAGTTAAATCTTTATCATTTATATCAAGTTCCTTCATACACTGTTTTATTAAACTCTTTTGATCATAACTATCATAAATAGTAAAATTTTTATTATATCCCAACTTATCTATTTCCCGACGAAGTATCCTAACACAACTAGAGTGGAATGTAGAAATCCACATATTATCTGCTATATCACCTACAAGCGCACGCACTCTGTCCTTCATTTCACCAGCAGCTTTATTAGTGAAAGTTATAGCTAAAATTTGTGAGGGGTATATATTTAAATCTTGAATCATATGTGCAATCCTATAAGTTAAAACTCTTGTTTTTCCAGAGCCCGCCCCAGCCAATATGAGCAGTGGGCCATCCACTGTTATTGCCGCTTCGCATTGTTCCTCATTTAGTAAATTTTCTAAATCCATAAAAACACTCCTTATATATTATATTAATACTAGTTACATCTAGCATTACTTATATTTCACTTAAGACATCTTTAAACAAATAACAAATCCAAATGCTATTCATTTAACTCTAACAAACATACCTATAATTATATCACAATGTATGCAAACTTAAACAGCTTTAAAAATAGAGACGGTTAATTTATGTTCACTCTTTTAATGTTAGTTAAATTGAGTAAACATATGTTAACCGTCCCTCTGTATCTCACTATATTGTATCTCAATCTATAAGGCACCTAAAAGTAAATATACTTATTCCTTTAATTTCAAACGTCCTAATATAAGTTTATATCCATCACTACCATAATTTAATGCTCTATTTATTCTACTTATTGTGGCAGTACTTGCCCCTGTAGTACTAGCTATATCCAAATATGTCCTTTTTTCTGCTAACATTTTTGCTACTTGAAGTCTTTGTTCAAATGCTTGAATTTCATTTATAGTGCATATATCCTCAAAAAATCTATAGCATTCTTCTCTTGTTTTCAGACTTAACACACCATCAAAAAGAAAATCCATATCTTTACTTTCTAATTTAGAACTATATTCACTCATCATCCTTCACCTCTAATAATCATAGATTACTTTAGACAATTTTATCATTTATAATACATTTATACTATGGAATTTTTGAAAATTATGAAAATTTGTATAATAACACAGGTGTTTTTACTTTATCTATGTAATTTAGTAGTTTTTTAGGAAATAAAAAAATGCAGTTTATTAAATTTTTTTAAATAAACTGCTGCTACAAGATAAAAATATTTATTTCAATATGCCTAATCATCATTTAGATAATATATTATTTAACTATGTTTAACATAACTGTAGATAAAATAAAGCAAACTGCTGAGAATGCTGTAATTCGTGCTAATACTGATTCTGCAGTTTTTGTTTTGTTTTTTGCAAAAAAAGTGTCAGAACTTCCTGATATAAGACCACTTAATCCATTTGATTTACTAGGTTGCATCATAACTGAAACAATTATAATAATTGAAGTTATAACCTGTAAAACTATTAATAAACTATGCATGTGAACACCCCCTATTCATGGAATACATTATTATATTAGCATACTCTAGGGCAGCTTGCAATAAATTATAATTAAACTAAAATATAAGAGTATAGCCTCTAAAGACTATACCCCTATTTAAAACTAATTACCTTTTTATATTATAAAATGCTTTTAAGCCTCTGTACTCAGCCATATCTTCTAATTCTTCTTCTATTCTTAATAACTGATTGTATTTTGCAACTCTTTCAGTTCTTGCTGGTGCACCAGTCTTAATTTGTCCTGCATTCACAGCTACAACAAGATCTGCTATTGATGTATCTTCAGTTTCTCCTGATCTATGAGAAACTACTGCAGTAAATCCTGCTCTTTCAGCCATTTCTATAGCATTTAATGTTTCAGTAAGTGTTCCTATTTGATTTAATTTTATAAGAATTGAATTTGCAACTTTTTTCTCAATTCCCATTTTTAATCTATCAGTGTTAGTTACAAATAAGTCGTCTCCAACTAATTGAACTCTATCTCCTATTTTATCAGTTAAGTATTTCCAGCCTGCCCAATCTTCTTCAGCCATTCCATCTTCAATAGATATAATTGGATATTTGTTAACGAGTTCTACATAATAATCAGCCATTTGCTCTGGAGTTAATATTCTTCCTTCTGATGCTAAATTATATGTTCCATCTTCAAAGAATTCAGAAGCTGCTGGGTCAAGAGCTATATATATATCTTTACCTGGAACATATCCAGCTTTTTCTATAGCTTCAATTATAATTTTTATAGCTTCCTCGTTTGATGATAGATCTGGAGCAAATCCACCCTCATCACCAACACCAGTAGCTAGACCTTTAGATTTTAGTAATGCTTTTAATGAATGATAAACTTCTGCACTCATTCTTAGTGCTTCGCTAAAAGTAGTTGCTCCAACTGGCATAATCATAAACTCTTGCAGATCTACATTATTGTCGGCATGGCTTCCACCATTTATTATGTTCATCATTGGAACTGGTAAAACTTTAGCATTTACTCCACCAATATATTGATATAATCCTAGTCCTAATGACTCAGCAGCAGCTCGTGCACAAGCTAGGGATACTCCAAGTGTTGCATTAGCGCCAAGTTTGCTCTTATTATGTGTTCCATCAAGAGCTATCATTGTATTGTCTATAGCTATTTGGTCATATACATTCATTCCAATTAGCTCTTCAGCTATTAGATTATTTACATTGTCAACGGCTTTTAAAACACCTTTTCCGTTGTATATGTCTTTGTCTCCATCTCTAAGTTCTACAGCTTCGAACATACCAGTAGAAGCACCTGATGGTACTGCAGCTCTTGCTACTGTTCCATCTTCCAGTGTTACTTCAACTTCAACTGTTGGAAATGCTCTTGAATCTAAAATCTGTCTTGCATAAACGTCAATAATTTCAATAAAGTTCTTCATATCTTCTTACCTCCAAAATTTTTTTCTATATTATTGTTTCCTAAGTAAATTATATAATCCTATTTTTATAGAAAATTAATTTATCTCAGATAATATAGTAATTCCACTTAGTTTTATATTAATTAAACCATAATTATAGTTTTATAAATTTAAAGTGTGATTAATGATTTCCCAGTCATTTCCTTAGGTGCAGTAAGACCCATAACTTGGAGCATAGTAGGTGCTATGTCTGCCAATATACCACTGTCTCTTAACTCATTACGATGATTTGAAACGCAAGTAAATGGAACTAAGTTTGTAGTATGTGCTGTCATAGGCTTTCCTGTAGAGTAGTCAATCATTTGCTCGGAATTTCCATGGTCTGCAGTTATAAATATTGTACCATCAAGATCCAGAACACTTTTAACAACTTTACCAAGACATTCATCCACTGCCTCTATAGCCTTTTTAGCAGCTTCAAAATCACCTGTATGTCCTACCATATCTGGATTAGCAAAGTTAAGGATAATCATATCATATTCATCCATTTCAAGTCTTTTTAATAATTCCTCGGTAACCTCATAAGCACTCATTTCCGGTTTTAAATCATAAGTAGCTACTTTAGGTGATGGAATTAATGCTCTATCTTCACCTGTATTTGGAGCTTCCATTCCACCATTGAAGAAGAATGTAACATGAGCATATTTTTCAGTTTCAGCTATTCTTAACTGCTTTTTACCCATTTTACTAACATATTCTCCCAAGGTATTACTATAACTTTCTGGTGTATATGCCACATCAACGTTTTGCAGTGATATATCATATTGAGTAGTACATACATAGTTTAAGTCTAGTGTTTCTCTTTCAAATCCAAGGAATTCCTTGTCATTTATTGCTCTAGTAATTTCACGAGCTCTGTCTGGTCTAAAATTAAAGAATATTACACTATCCTTATTTTTTATAGCAGCTACTGGCTTATTATTCTCCATTATAACAGTTGGAAGGACAAACTCATCTGTCTTGTTATCATGAAAAGCACGTTTAACTGCCTCTATTGCTGAAGTATTTTCTTCACCCCTAGACAAAACCATTGCATTATATGAAAGCTTAACTCTTTCCCATCTAGTGTCTCTATCCATAGCATAATATCTACCACTTACAGTAGCTATTTTTCCTACACCAATTTCCTTCATATAATCTTCAATCTCTGCTATATAATCTAGTGCTGAACCTGGTTGAACATCCCTACCATCTAAAAAAGCATGAACGTAAACTTTTTTAGCACCTTTATCTCTCGCAAGCTTTAATAATGCTTTTAAATGATCAATATGGGAATGAACTCCTCCATCAGACAATAATCCTAAAAGATGTAGCGAAGAATTATTCTCAATAGCTTTATCTATAGCACTATTAAAAGCAGGATTTTTAAAGAAGTTTCCTTCTTTAATTTCCTTTGTTATTCTTGTAAGTTCCTGATATATAATTCTACCAGCACCTATATTTAAATGACCTACTTCTGAATTTCCCATTTGGCCCTCTGGTAGTCCTACGTAAGGTCCACATGCATTTAATTTTGTACCAGGATATTTCTTTATAATCCTATCATAGTTTGGTTTATTTGCTGATAATACTGCATTCCCATCTATATGATTTGTTAATCCAAATCCATCTAAAATCATCAGCATTACTGGTTTCTTTGACATTTTTGTTCCTCCCACCCGTTGTTTCTAAAAATGAATACATATAGCCTTCTATATATTTACATATTTATATTTTAATAGTTTACTATTCCTGCAAAATCTTCTGCTTTAAGACTAGCTCCACCGATTAATCCACCATCTATATCCGATTTACCCATTTGTTCGCTTATAGTTGATGGCTTAACTGAACCACCATATTGAATTCTAAGTTTTTCTGAAACATCTGATCCAAACATAGCGGAAACAGTCTTTCTTATAAATCCAATTGTTTCATTAGCTTCATCTGCAGTTGCAGTTTTGCCTGTACCTATAGCCCATATTGGTTCATAAGCTATAACTAATTTTTCCACTTGTGCTTTTGTAAGTCCTTGCATGCCTAATTTTATTTGATTATCTAAAACTTTTTCTGTAATATTCGATTCTCTTTGTTCAAGAGTTTCTCCCATACATAGTATAGGTAAAATATTATGATCATAAGCAGCTTTAAGCTTCTTATTAACAGTTTCATCTGTCTCATTGAAATACTGTCTTCTCTCACTATGACCAATTATAACATAATCAATCCCTATATCTTTTAACATGCTTGGTGAAACTTCACCTGTAAACGCACCCTTTTCTTCATAATGCATGTTTTGTGCTCCTACTTTTATATTTGATCCCTTAACTCCTTTTATTACTGCATCTAAACATAAAAATGTAGGGCAAACTACAACTTCACATTGTGCATCTTTAACTAATGGCTTTATTTTCTCGATTAAATTTACTGCTTCAGCTACCGTTATATTCATTTTCCAATTTCCTGCAATTATACCTTTTCTCATAAAAAAAAACCCTCCTAATATTACTTTGTGATAAATTTCAACCGTCAATTGTTATCTTCCTCATATGTTTCAAAAAAACATTGTTTGGAAGATAACAACTAATATTTATTAGTAAATTGACAACAAACAATTTCATTCAACTATTTGTCTGTAAGAGCTTCAATTCCTGGTAACAACTTACCCTCTAAAAATTCAAGTGATGCTCCACCACCTGTAGATATGTGAGTCATTTTATCTCCGAATCCTAATTGGTTAACTGCTGCTGCACTATCTCCACCACCTATTACGGTAGTTCCATCCACGTCTGACATTGCTTTCGCAACTGCTATAGTTCCCTTTGCAAAATTTGCAAATTCGAATACTCCCATTGGTCCGTTCCAAATTATAGTTTTACCTATACTTATAGCTGCACTATACATAGCTGCAGTCTTAGGTCCAATATCAAGTCCCATATATCCATCTGGAATATTTTGATTTTCAGTAACTACAGGTTCTGCATCAGCTGAAAATTTATCTGCTACAATATGATCCACTGGTAATAAGAATTTAACTCCTTTAGCCTGTGCTCTTTGCATCATATCCTTAGCATATTCTACCTTATCTTCTTCAACTAGTGAACTTCCAATAGAATAACCACCAGCTTTTAAGAATGTATAAGCCATTCCTCCACCTATTATAAGTGTGTCTACTTTTTCAAGTAAATTAGCAATAACATCTATTTTGTCTGTTACCTTAGCTCCACCTAAAATTGCAACAAAAGGTCTAACTGGATTTTCTACTGCTTCTCCTAGGAATTTTAATTCCTTTTGAATTAAATATCCACATACAGAAGTCTCAAGGAACTGTGTAACTCCAACTGTAGAGCAATGAGCTCTATGAGCTGTTCCAAAGGCATCATTTACAAATATGTCTGCAAGAGATGCTAATTCTTTTGAAAAGTTCTCACTGTTTTTAGTTTCTTCTTTTCTATACCTTGTATTTTCTAATAGAATAATATCTCCGTTTTGCATTTCTGATACGGCTAATCTTACTTTATCACTAACTACGTTTGGATCCGCTGCAAAAACTACTACTTCCCCCAGCATCTCACTTAATTTCTTAGCAACAGGTGCCAGTGACAGTTCAGGTTTTGCTTCTCCACTTGGTTTTCCAAGATGTGAGCATAAAATAACCTTTGCTCCTTTTTTAACCAAATAATTTATTGTTGGCATTGCACCAGAAAGCCTATTTGTATCTGTAATTTCTCCATCTTTTAATGGTACGTTAAAATCACATCTTACTAAAACTTTTTTACCTTTAACCTCAATATCTTCTACGGTTTTTTTATTAAATTTCATACACATTCTCCTCCCATATTGTTTATTATACAAAACTCTTTTAACTTGTAGTAATTGTACTAAAATCAATTACAACTAGCGCCAAATTTTAGCGTGTTATACTTATATCTTAAAAATTGTATTAATAAAAAGGCTTGATTTCATAGATTAACTATAAAACCAAACCTTAATATTATGCACACTGCATGCCTACAGTTAGCTTACAGTTAGTTTATAGTTTTATTGTAAACTTATTTTTATAATTTGTCTGCAACAAATTTAGTTAAGTCTGCGAGTCTATTTGAATATCCTGCTTCATTATCATACCAAGAAACGACTTTAACCATGTTTCCTTCGATAACCATTGTTGACATTGCATCAACTATTGAAGATCTTTCGTCACCTTTGAAATCAATTGAAACTAGTGGTTCTTCGCAGAATCCAAGAATTCCCTTCATTTCATTTTCAGATGCTTTTTTGAATGCTGCATTTACTTCTTCTACAGTAACATCTCTAGAAACTTCACATACTAAATCTGTACATGAAACTGTTGGAGTTGGAACTCTTAAAGAGAAACCATTTAATTTTCCTTTTAATTGTGGTAAAACGAGTGCTACTGCTTTAGCAGCTCCTGTTGTAGTTGGAATCATTGATAGTGTAGCAGCTCTTGCACGTCTCATATCACTATGTGGAGCATCTAATAATCTTTGATCTCCAGTGTATGAATGAATTGTAGTCATTAAACCTTTAACTATTGTAAATTCTGCATCTAAAATTTTAGCAAATGGTGCTAAACAGTTTGTTGTACAAGATGCATTTGATATTATGTTATGTTTTTTAGCATCATATTTTTCTTCGTTAACTCCCATAACTATTGTTATATCTTCATTTTTAGCTGGTGCAGATATAAGAACTTTTTTAACTGATCCACCTAAATGAGCATTTGCTTTAGTAGCATCTGTAAAGAATCCTGTAGATTCTAGTATTATTTCTGCTCCGAGTGAATTCCAATCTATATTCTTTGGTTCTCTTTCTGCAAATATTTTAATTTCTTTTCCGTTAACAACTATTGAATTTTCTTTAGCTTCAACAGTTCCGTTAAATTTTCCGTAAAGTGAATCATATTTTAAAAGATGAGCAAGTGTTGCAGCATCTGTTAAATCATTGATTCCTACTACTTCTAATTCTGATGAATAATTTTTAACTAGTGCATTAAATACATTTCTTCCTATTCTTCCAAATCCATTAATTCCTACTTTTATCATTTTGACAAAACCTCCTAAATTTTTAAAACTAATTATATGTAAATACATAATCCTTCTTTTAATAAAAGCATTATATAGTTTACTCTTTTTTCTCTATAATATTTACAATTTCTTTTGCAGCTGCTTCATCAATTATTAAAACAGTGCTTGAACGGTTAATTTCGGTAGCTATGATAGCCCTAGCTTTATTTTTTCCAGCTGCTACTGCAATTAATGTTTTAATATTTATAACATCTTCATTTTTCACCCCAATAGTAGGTGTAGAATGAACTATTTTTCCGGATTCATTGTAGTAATGACCAAAAGTCTCTCCTACCGCACCAAGGCTCTGTAAGTTCTTTATCTCATCATCAGTTAGTCCTCTTTTCTTAGCCATATCACTGGCGATACCTATTCCATAAATAAGAACTTCTGCTCTTCTAATTTTATCGATTATATTTTTTATCTCTTTTTCATTTAATATAGTTTCCAAAGCCACATCACTTAAATTATCAGGTGCATGAAGTAATTCATAATCTCCACCAATTTTCTCTGCAAGTCTAGAAACTAAGGTATTAGCTTGAATATCTACATTTCTCGCCATACCACCTCTAGCAGGAAGTATTAAAATATTATTATATTTTTTGCTTCTAGGAAAACCTTCTACAACCTCTTTAACTGTTGATCCACCTGTTAGCGCTATTATACTATTATCTTTAATAATATCCATAGCATAACTCGCAGCTATCTTACCAAGTTCTTTAAGTACGCTTTTATCTATGTCAACATCTCCAGGAACAACTATTACTTGCTGAAGCTTCAAATGTTTCTCAATAGACTTCTCAATTTTTGATAACCCTTTAATTTCATGAATATATTCTTTTAATCTATTCACGATTTCTTCTCCATCATTTGTTATAAACATACCTGATGCATTTACCTCAATTAAATTCTGAGATTTCAAGAAATTTATTTCATTTCTTACTATTCTCTCACTTATGCACATATCATTTGCTAGTATTCTTCGTCCTATAGGCCCATTATAATATATTATCCTTAGTATATCATATCTCTTTTGGAGAAGTTCAATTAACTCAGGCACTATCTTTTGTTGTAATTTCAATATATTCTGCACTTGAACACCTCTCTGGACTTCTAAAGTCCCAGCATATATTTTTTGCTCCCACTAACATTATAGATTAAATACTAACATTTTTAAAGTTAGTATTTGAGAAATATTGTTAACATTTTGTTAACAGCAAGATTTAAAGTAATAATAACCTTAAAACCTTTTTCGTTTACTTGAACTTTTAATTTGTAGGTCTTCTCTATATTTTGCTACAGTTCTTCTAGAAATATTCATCCCTTCGATATTTAATCGGTTACAAATAATTTGGTCAGACAGTGGCTTCTTTTGCTCTTCATTATCTACCATTTCTTTGATAGCTTTTTTAATATTAATTGTAGATATATCCTCTCCACCTACAACTGAAGCAATGCCGTTAGTAAATAAATCTTTTATTTTAATGACTTTCCCATTATTCACACTAACATATTTTTCTCTAATTGCACGGCTTATAGTAGATTCATGCATTTCTAAGTTAATAGCAATCTTTTTAAGTGTCATTGGTTTTAAATATTGGGGGCCATTATCAAAATATTCTCTTTGAACTACCAAAATATCTTCTAAAACTCTATACACAGTATTCTTTCTTTGTTCAATACTTCTAATAAGAAACATGGCACTATTAATTTTTTCTTTTACATATTCTACTGCTTCTTCGTCTTTTCCATTATTAATGATTTCCTTATACAATGAATTTATATTCAATTTTGGAAGTACATCTTCATTCATGGAAATAAAATATTGATTTTGAATTTTATTAATATAAGCATCTGGAACTATAAATTTAACAGTCTCCCCAGTAAAAAATCCTCTTGATGGCTTAGGCTCTAAATTCTTTATTATATCTACATATCTTTGAACCTCAGAAATTGTAAGTTTTAATTCTTTAGCTATTACATTATATTTATTTTCTGCTAATACTTCTAAATATTCATCAATGATTTTATAGATGTTATCATCATCTAGTGCAAGATTATATAATTGAATCTTTAAGCATTCTTTTAAATCTCTAGCACCAATTCCTTCTGGATCTAAAGATTGAAGAATTTTAAGTGCAGTTTCAGCTTTTTCACTAGATATTGTAAGTTCCTTACATATATCAGGTAATTCTACAGATAGATACCCTTTAGCATCTATACACTCTACCATGTATTTGCATACCTCTAGAATTTCATGGTTTTCAGTTAATTCACCTATTTGCTCCACAAGATAATCTTTAAGGGATTTTTCCTGAGCAATATAATAAAAAGGAGAAACTTCTTCGTTTTCAGCTTTCACAGCATAATTCTTTACTTTAAAATCATCCTTCTCCAGGTATTTAATTATTTCTTTATAATCCTTTGCATCATTGTTGTTATTTTTAGAATTATGTAGATCTTTTTCCTCTAGTACCGGATTCTCTTGCATCTCTTTACTTACATATTGCCCTAGCTCATATGCGGACATTTGAAGGAGTTTAACAGACATCTGCATCTCTTGCGTCATTATTAATTTTTGTTCTTGGATTAAATTCAACCCAAAATTAATGTTCATTTTCCCTATCACCTCATCTTGTCAATTATAAATATTATAACATAGCCTAAGATATAAATATAGATTGTGAATTAATGCAAAGAAGAAAGTATATATTACGCGTATTGCAATACGATTAATGCAGTCACTTTGCTAAGAACTACTAATTTTATTTTTAATTAATCTGCTAAAAAATATAAACTCGCTTTCGCTCAAACATATATTTTTCTTAACGCATCTCAATTAAAAATAAAATAAGAAGTTCTAAAGCTCGCTTCAATGCATTATACGTAATATATACTTTCTTTACCGTGTAAAGACGAATTCTACCTATGGTTGAGTACAAATGTTAGCCACAGCCACTTCCGCAAGCTGTTTCCTATATAATAAAAAAAACCTCAGCGAAAACTGAGGTTTTTTTTAAAATATTATCTTGATCCTTTATCATACGGCTTACCACTAGCTATAGGTCCAGTTGTTTTTCCAACAAATCCTGCAAGTGCCAGCATAGTGAGTACATATGGAATAACCGTGTATACTTCCGAAGGTAAATTCCAACTAAGTCCTTGCGCGAAAATATTAAATGCAGAACCAAAAGCAAATAATATACTAGCGCCAAAGGCTCCAAAAGGCTTCCAATTACCAAAAATAACAGCAGCTAAGGCAATAAATCCACGTCCTGCAACCATTCCTTCTCTGTAAAGTGGAGTTATCCCAAGAGATAATGCAGCTCCACCAAGACCTGCAAGCATCCCTGATAAAATAACACATAAATATCTTATTTTATATACATTTATCCCTAGTGTATCAGCAGCCTTTGGATGTTCTCCTACAGCTCTAATTCGGAGTCCTAAAGGTGTTTTATATAGTATATAGTGTGATACAAATACTAAAATAATAGCTATAATAACAAACCAGTTTAGCCCAGATATAAACGGTCCTACCAGCGGTATATTTTTAATCCAATCTGGTATGTTATAGGAAAGTCCTTTTACTATATCCGTTTGACCACCCTTACCATTAAACAACTTAAATATTAAGAAGCTAGCAAGTGCCGTAGAAAAAAGGTTTATGGCTGTACCTGAAATTACTTGATCCGCACGCAAATGTATACTGAGCACTGCATGTATTAACCCTAGTACTCCTCCAGCTGCAACACCGAAAAATATACCAACTACTGGGTTTCCAGTAACATAGCTTCCGTATACTCCAAAGAAAGCACCTATTACCATCATACCTTCGAGTCCTATATTAACTACACCTGATTTTTCAGAAAATATGCCGCCTAGTGCTGCAAAAATTAGAGGCGTTGCTATTCTTAAAGTCTGTGTTAACAAATTTATTAAAATAACACTACTCATTTGTAATCGCCTCCTTCTTTTTCTTTTCAGAGAAGTATTTAACAATATAATCTGTAGCTACAAATATAATAATTATAGCTTGGATTAAATAAACTATGTCTTTTGGTATTCCATTTAATTGAAGAGTTCTAGCGCTACTATTTAAAGTTCCAAATAACAGTGCTGAAGCTATACATCCAATAGGATTACTCTTGGCAAGTAGTGCAACTGCAATGCCATCAAACCCGTAAGTGGGAAGTACCATAAAATCTTTTACATTATGAAGAACACCTGCAACCTGGGTTGCTCCACCAATTCCTGCTATTGCACCAGAAAGCACCATAGCTAGAATAGTGTTTTTTGCTACATTAATTCCACCATATTCTGCAGCATGTGGATTTATGCCAACTGCTCTTATTTCATAGCCAATAGTAGTTTTCCACAATAACCAGAATATAAATATAGCTACTGCTATAGCAAGGAATATACTAATATTAGCTGCACTACCAGACACAAACCTATGAAGTTGTGCACTGTCTTGTATAGTTTCAGTACTTGCCTTACCAGCCACACCAAAACTAGTTCTTAATATAAGAAAATTAGCCAGAGCCATAGATATATAATTCATCATTATTGTATTAATAACTTCATGAGTACCTACTTTGGCCTTTAAATATCCTGGGATTGCTCCCCATAATCCCCCGGCAACAAGGCCTGAAAAAATCATTAAAATCGTATGAACTATAGGATTTAGTCCTGGCAACGTTCCTACAAAAGCCGCTGCGAGCATTCCAAGTATAAATTGGCCAGCAACACCAATGTTAAATAATCCACATTTAAATGCTACTGCATTTGCAACTCCTGTAAATATTAACGGAGTAACTTCTGAAATAGTAACAAATGTTACTCTTTCATTACCAAACCCACCCTTATATATAAGTCCAAATAAATCACCCAGAGCTGAAAAATACTGTAATATAGAATATCCTTTTGCCCACATTACAAATAATACTGCAACAAACATGGAAACTATTATAGACAATAGTGGAAATGCAATTGTTCTAATGGGTTTTTTAACAATATCAACAAATTTACTGTTCTTATTTTGAACTTTATTCATTATCTTTAACTCCTTCCGGCGCTACCGCAAGAGTACCACCAGCCATAAGTATACCAAGTTTTTTCTCTGTGGCATCTTCTCTATCTAGTATATCTACTATTTTCCCGTCATACATTACAGCTATTCTATCTGATAATGCAAGAATTTCATCAAGTTCTAAAGATACTAAAAGTACTGCCTTACCCTTATCACGTTCCATAACTAATCTTTTGTGAATATATTCAATTGCTCCAACGTCAAGACCTCTTGTAGGCTGTGCTGCTATTAGTAATTCTGGATCTTTAGAAATTTCTCTGGCAGCTATAAGCTTTTGTTGATTACCACCTGATAGTGACTGCGCATTTACATCAGCATTTGGTGTTCTAACATCAAATTCGCGAATAAGCTCATCACAATGTTTTCTAATTTCACCGTAATTCATAACTATACCACTACTAAAAGGTTGATTCCTATGAATTCCAAGCACTGAGTTTTCAAATAGAGAATAATCTAATATAAGTCCTCTCTTTTGTCTATCCTCTGGTATATGGCCGACACCTGAGGAGGTAATAGCTCTTGGTGACTTACCATATATACTTTTACCGTTAAGTGTAACACTTCCACTCTTAGGCTTTCTAAGCCCTGTTAGAACCTCTATAAATTCAGATTGGCCATTACCATCCACACCAGCTATACCAAGAATTTCTCCACCGTATACTGTCAAGTTTAAATTATCTACCGCTGGTAATTTTCTTTGATCATTGGCACAAAGATTTTCAATTTTTAATATTTCTCCTTTAATCACAGCAGGCAGCTTGTCTACAGTTAAGTTAACTTTTCTACCCACCATAAGTTCGGCTAATTCATCTATACTTGTTTCTTTAGTTTTTACTGTACCAGTTACTTTTCCTCGCCTTATTATAGTAACTCTATCGCTCATACTCATAACTTCTTTTAATTTATGAGTTATAAGTATTACTGATTTTCCTTCTTTTTCAAGATTTCTAATTATAGTCCCCAATTCCTCAATTTCTTGAGGTGTTAAAACTGCTGTAGGCTCATCTAGTATTAAAATTTCAGCGCCTCTATACAGTGCCTTCAATATTTCTACCCTTTGCTGCTGCCCTACAGAAATATCTTCTATAACAGCATTTGGATCTATAGCAAAACCATATTTTTCTGAAATCTCTTTAACATCTTTGATTGCCTTGATCATATCAATTTTAAGACCTTTTTTAGGTTCAATACCTAACACTATATTTTGTGTAACTGTGAAATTATGTACAAGCATAAAATGCTGATGAACCATTCCTATGCCAAGTTTTATAGCATCATTGGGAGTAGATATGTTCACTAGGTTACCGCTTACATAAACTTCTCCTTTTTCTTGTTTATATAACCCATAAAGGATATTCATAAGAGTTGTTTTCCCTGCACCATTTTCGCCAAGAAGAACGTGTGTTTCTCCTCTTAATAGCTCAAAATCTACATTGTCATTGGCAATGGTTCCTGGAAAAACCTTGGTTATACCTTTCATTTCGATTACTTTTTCCATTTGCTTTCCTCCTTAAAAAGATTAATCAGCACCTATGCAGCTTCCATCACCTGTAGAGGTTCAACTAAGATTATTCTTAGAAAGAGCTAGATGTAAAACATCTAGCTCTTATTTAATAAAATAAATCAATAACCAATAAATTAAAAATTATTTTACTTTAAAATCCATTGCTCCTTTTCTATCTGCTGGAACAACTATTTCTCCAGCTATAACTTTATCTTGATATGTTTTAACTAAAGTTAAAATATCTGCAGGTACGTTTTTACTAGATGTTTCAGCTATACCTACACCTTCTTCTTTTAAACCAAGATTAATAGTTGTATTACCTTTAAATTCGTTTTTAACTTGAGCTTTTGATTCATTATAAGTTGCAGTATCAACTCTTTTTATCATACTTGAAAGTATAACATCAGCATATTCTGGAACTGTTAGTGATTGATCCATATCTACACCTATAGCCCAAACTGCTTTTCCACTATCTTTTAATTCTTTAGCTGCTTTGAATAAACCAATACCAACACCGCCTGCTGCATGATAAACTACATCGCAACCACCTTGATATAATGATTTAGCTAGTTCATATCCTTTTGCTGAATCATCGAAACTATCTGCATATTTTACAGTTGTTCCTGGAGTCTTTCCATCTGCACTTAATAGACCTTTAGCAGCTTCTGGATTAACTGATTTAACACCAGCTGCAAAACCAGCTTCAAATTTATTTATTAAAGCAAAATCTTTTCCACCAATAAATCCAATTTTATTAGTTTTAGTCATTTTACCAGCAATTACTCCCATTAAGAAAGAACCTTCTTGCTCTTTAAACATAATTGATACTACGTTAGGTAATTTAACCTCTGAATCTATGATTGCAAAATTTTTGTCAGTATGGTTTTTAGCAACCTCTGTCATCGCATCTGCCATTTGGAATCCAATAGCAAATGTTAAATTTGAACCATTTTCTATTAATGCTTCTAAATTAGCTGTATAATCTTCTTTCTTTTTAGATTCAATAGCATTGTATGTGAATCCATCTTCACCTTTAGCTTTATTAACTCCCTCATTTGCTGATTGATTAAATGACTTATCATTTAATCCACCTTCATCAGTAGAAAGCCCAATAGTCATAGGTGCTTTAGCCGCCTCTGTTGTTTTTGCTGTTGTTGTTTTTGTTTCTTCTACCTTCTTTGTTCCACAACCCACAAATAATGTTGCAACTACAGCTACAACTGTAAGTATTGCAACTACCTTTTTCTTGTTCATAATAATTCCCTCCCCATAAGTAATTAATTGATAAAACCATTCTGTCGTTCAACATATTAGTATTCTATAAAAATTAAAAAAATCCTTTTAAAATAAAAAATTCTTTTATTTTTACATACATGTTAACGGTTACTTAATTGTCAAATAACATTCCTATATAATTTATATGCTAGATATATTTTATATAGGATACAATTTAGATTATATATGAATTTTTTATTAATAGCAACTAATTTTGTGTATAATAATGGATTATATTTTCCTCATGCTTTTTTTATAAAATAAAAGCGAAACTCTCATTAAACTATTTATGAGAGTTTCGCTTTTGATTTAAGTATATCTTAATTCATAAATTCAGCTTTTTTAAGAATTTCAATAGCCTTGTCTGATTCATCTTCTGGAACTAAAACTACTGGTCCAGTACATCCCATTCCACTTTCTGAATATACATCTTGTTTCCATAAACATTTACATGCATCTTCCAGTTCAAGAATGTCTATTCCAAGAATAGGAAATGTAACAACTCTTTTCTTTGGAATTTTTACTTCTTCCTGCGTATCTGATTTTTCTACCTTTTTAATAACCTTGTTTATAGCTTCTGCAAGTCCCGCCTTATTAGCACTAACAAATTCAGCTCTTGCAATGTCCAAAACATTGTTTTCTGCACAACTTGCACAATATTTTAGTGCTTCCGCTATGAGTGGTGCGCCGGAAGACCTTGAAACTATATTTACAAGTTTATCGTAATTTGATCCAATACCAGGACCATATCCAGCACCAATCGTCTCGTAGTTACCACCAGTTGTGAAAGAAGCGAAAGTTTTAACTAAAAGATTACCAGTTAATGAATCACAAACCATAATATCTGGTGTTCCTGCAAGAAGGTCATTCCCTCTCATAACTGCTCCACCGTCTGCTCTTAAAGAGTCTGCAAATGTAAACTCATATCCATTACTTTGTACTTCTTTTAATATTCTTTCAACTTGTCTTGCTCCATCCAAATTAAGTATCCCAACAGTTGGGTTTTTGATACCTATAGCTTTAGCTGTAGCAATACCGGAAATTGCATTAAGTACCATACCTTCCACTCTGTTGGTAGATGTAGTTCCAGTAGTGGTAGCCAGTATCATATCAGTACCCTTTCCTGGTGTTACTATCTTTCCAACTGTAGATACTCCTATTGGAAAATCAAAATGTTGAGTTACACATCCGTTTAAATTACCACATTCTAATAACTCAGTCATCTTTTTATGACCTTCCTCTGCAGTGTCCACTTCTATAATTTCAAAGTCAGACTCTACCTTTGGTCCAATTAAAACAATATCAAAATCATTAAATTTATTTTTAGCTATTTCTGCAGCTTTAACCATTTCTTCTACACCATGTTCTGATCCCAATGTAGTTAATCCTATTCTAACATTGTTTTTAAATTTTCCATTTTGTATACCGCTGGCTATATCACTAAATACTTCAGCAATCATTTTTTTAACTCCATTCTCACTCATACCTACACCCCTTTTCTAAGCGACGAATTAAATCATTATTCATTTATTCATTATTTATTCATTAAATACTCAGCAAAATCTTTCATTGCGTCTCCAACCATAGCTTTAACTTCTTCTTTACTAATTCCTGACTCATCTTCCACTTTACCTGGGTTTTTTTCCACTAAAATAGAAATACCATCAAATAAATTAGTCATTCTTCCAAGAAATAAACTTCCTTTACCAATTACCATAAAGTTCTTTAAAACTCCTGATTTTATATGTTCTATTCCATGTCCAACAATGGGTGCTCCTGATGGTATATGTCCTTGTGTTGGTGCAAATCCTGGATATCCATGTTGTTTTATAAAGCTCGGTAATTCTTTTCTATCTAATTGTCCCTTTTTAACTGCTAGGGCTCCAATCATTTTATAATTTTGTGTAGGTACATCCCCAGCACCAGCAGGTTCTGTTATCTCTGGATTTTGCATTTCTGGTGCATATTTATCCACATCGGTTATTTTCATTCCTGCAGAAGTTAATGGATCAAGTACTAATGCTTCAAGTACTGCTTGGGGAGCAGCGCCATGTCCTATAGTATGTTTTCCTATTACGTCTGTTCGAAGTATCGGACTAACTCCATCATTTTCTGACACAAGAATAGCAAAACCACCTAAACAATCTTCAAATATAGGTAAATCCTTCTTAACATGATCTTTACCATTCATACCGAGTTTTGCAGTAGCTCCACCAGCAATAACAAGTACATTTTTAAATATGCCTGATTTAACTAAAGATGCAGCATTTACTAAAGCATGAGTTGGAGCAGCACAAAATCCTCTTATATCAGCACCAGTAGCGCCAACAAGTCCTACAACTTCACCAATAGATTTAGCTAAATTTCCACCACCTCTTTGGTTCATATCTCCTACAGCCTCTTCAGAACACTCTAATATATACCCAATATCTTCTATTGGTATATCTAAGTTGCTTACTAGGTGTAGCCCTGCAAGAATACCTGAAGCTTTAACAGCTATGTTTTCTAGCATAAAATGAGCTGCAAGGTTTGGGTCAAATTCATGAGCACGTCTTACGCAACCCACTAATTCTGTTCCCTCATATAAACCTTCAGCACCACTATCTTCAACAAGACTTTTTATTTTATCTATTTCCTCACCAACTATTTTTTCCACTTTATCTGCTATTAATGGGTGTTTTAACAATTTTACTTTTACACTTTCTGCAAAAGAATTTTCTAATAGCACAAGGTCAAATACATCTGAAATTTTCATTAAACCATAGAACTCATCTTGTGGCATAATCTCACCGAATTTTCCAAATCTTTCTGAATTATCAAGATTTTTGCCATACCAAGGTCTAGGCATTTCAGCAAGCTGTTCTGGAGTAATATTTCCTATATATGCTTGATTTGGCGCATATGCCACAACCTCTTCAAATCCTCTTAAATGACTCTTCATATCTCTTAGATAAACAGACTCTGGATTTGTTTCTCTTTCTAATGTTTGTGTAGTTCCATTGTGAATTACCATATCTGGGGCATTAACTAAAATATAAGATGCTTTTTTCATAACTGGAAAATTCATAATTATTCATCCTCCTTATTTGCTCTTTCAAATACAAATTTTGATTTAACTTATGTACATTAATTTAACCTCAAAAATTTTAATGCACAATCCACAATATAAATTTTTGGAACATAACCTAAATTATATTCTATATAATTAAGCCAAATTATACATTGTGCATTGTGCACTGTACAAGTACATTGTGCACTGTACAAGTACATTGTGCACTGTACAAGTACATTGTGCACTGTACAGGTACAGTGTGCAAGTACAAATACCTTACATAAACAATTAGGGAACTTAAAAGTTCCCTAATTCATTCAATAATCAGTTAAATATTAGTCTTCAAAAACCCTTTGGCCATCTACAGGAGTCTGTAGAGCCACTAATGCTCTCTCCACTAATTTTCTTCTTAATTTAAACTCATCTTCCCTACTTAGTGCAGGGTTTCCAAGTGGGTGAGGAATAGCAATTGTTGGTATAATTCTATTAGCACCAACAGTTACTGAAACTGGAGTAATAGTACACATATGAACTACTGGAAGTCCAGCTCTTTCTATTTCTTTAACTAACGTTGCACCGCAACGTGTACAAGTTCCTCATGTAGACGTTACTATAACTGCATTAACACCGTCCGCAATTAGTTCTCTAGCAGTATCTTCACCAAATTTCTTAGATGATGCAACTGCTGTACCATTACCTACTGTTGAATAGTAATATCTGTGTAATGATCCTATTTTTCCTTCTTTTTCTAAGACTCTTAATACATCTACAGGAATAACTCTATCTGGATCTTCATTAGCATATACTGGATCGTGTCCACCATGTGCTGTTTCATGAGTAACAGAAGTTAAGTCATCTATTCCTTGTATATCATATTTGCATATCTTAGAAGCACTTGAAGACTCTATATGATCTGGATTTCCTTTTGGAACTATACCACCTGACGTAACTATTGCTATTTTAGCCTTAGTTATATCTGCTATAGGATCATTTGGTTCAACTCTATCAAAAGTAGGCATTTTGAATTCTGTTACAAATTCTTCTCCCTTTAACTTCTTAACAAGCATATCAACTGCTCTTTTAGATCCTCTTTCCTTAGCGAAATAGTTCTTTCTGATACCTCTTTCAATATAATTATCTTCAGCAGGTGTTCCTATATCGTAACCTTTAGCAAGTTTCAATGCTAAGTTCACCATTTTAGGCAATGCATCTTTCATACCAACTGCACTATTTCTAGTTGATACTAAATACACTTGTTTCTTATACATATCAGCACCTGGATTTTCTACATACATTCCAGACATTACTGGTATATTTAATTTTTCTTTTACTGCTGTAGCTACGGCACCACATGCAATACCATATCTTCCTGCGTTAAAAGCTGGTCCAGCTATAAATAAATCAGGACTGTATTTTTTCACCATCTCTATTATTTCAGCTTGAGCTTCGTCTATGTTTTCAGCAAAGTATGAATCACCACAAATTACAGTAGCAACTATTTCTGCTCCACCTTTTTTCAACAAACCATTAAGTCCCAGACCTGGTCCTACAACACCTTCTCTAACCTCTGGTTTAATATTTGCTTTTTCTTCTCCGCCTATTCCAGCATAAAATTGGTTTATATAATGAACTATTTTTAACAAGTATTTCTCCCCCCTTCTAATGGGAATTGACAATTTTCCCTTAGATATCTTAATATAAGATATCTTCTAATTGGCAATCTTATGGTATTTATAATAATGTATATCGTCTACTTTTACTTTATTTCTTTAAACAGTGTATTTAGAGAATTCTTCTCTAATTGGTTTTACTTCTCCGATTATTTCATCTACGTCTAAAACCATTTCCATCATTCCACATTGTTCTTCGTAAACAGCTTCATCACATTGCTGTTTAATTTCTGGTTCAACTATGTGGTATACTGCAAGGCCTAATGCAATTCCTGCTAGAGGGCCAGCATATGTTGGGTCTCCTGCTGCAACTGTTTCTGCTGAAAGTCCTGATGCTTCTGCTTCAGCTCCTCCAATGATTACTACCATGTTCTCAGCGCCAAACTTTTCAGTAAGGTCTTTTACTCTTTGTTGGATCTCCAGATCCATAGCTCCTGCGGCTGTTCAGACAAAGCATTCTGTTGATGCAAATACTACTTCTCCTCCACCAGATATTACGCAAGCTTCTATTGCAGGTCCTGGTATTCCGTCTCTATCTCCAATTGCTATAACTTTTTTCCCTTTTAACATTTTCATCTTCCTCTCATGTTTATATTTTTCATTATATCCTAATAGTTTTAATTTAATTCTATAACTATTTGGATATGAAATAAATTTCTTTTACACTAAAATTAATATCCTTTAGCTGTTAAATTATTAAATCCTACTTCACTAGTTGCACCAGTTATAACTTGAATTTCAGCATAAATGGAACCATCTTCAGAAAGACTGCCCATGTGTCCACCAGCTATTATATCTGCTGCTTCCATATGTCCAATAATTTTCTTCATTGGAGGAAGTTTAATTACTTCATTAGCATTTCCAGCAGTTACAACTGCATCACCATGAGGTGTTGAGTCAGCTAGTGATTGAGAACTACCGTCTTGACCAGCATATTCATCAGTTAAGAGTACAGTTTTAACTCCTTTTGCAGTTATCTTATTACAGTTCATAACAAGATCAGCATCTGGATTACCAAAACCTTCTTCTGAAATTATAGCAGCATCCGCTCCTATGAATTCAACTAATTTTGCCACCATATTTGAAGATCTTTCTTTATCTGCTAGGTATACGTTTTCGTTTGTTATTATACATCCCATAAAGTTTATATCCTTACCATGTCTTTCATATAAATCTTCAATTATTGGATGATTCATATGAACATAGCTTGGGTTTTTGTCACAAGCTGAAACACAGTTACCACTTACTATAGCTCCATCAAATATTTCTGTTGGATACATAAAAGTCGGTATTATTTTTTTAGCATCTACTCCATAAACATAAGTGTCATGTAATAAACCCTGTGTTTGAAGCATATATACATACACTACTTTTGGTAATTCAGGGTATAGTTTAATCTGCTCAAGTAATGGTAATGTTTCAAATGTTTTTACTTCATCAGGCTCAACATTTTTTCCAGCTAGGCCAAGATAAACAGCAGCTTTAAAACCTACCATTCTTACAGCTTCTTCATGATCATGTTGTAGTATTCCCTCTTTTGGTTCGCAAGTAATTACTAAGTTGTTTGTCTTTGAGAAAGGTGTAAATTTAGCTCCTTCTCCACACATATCAACTATTCCTTCTTGGAATCCAACAATCTTACCAGTAGTTATAACAGCTGCTCCTTTAAGAACGTGAGTCCTTCCTGAACCTACTGTATCAACTTTACTAATAAATCCTGGGAATATTCCACCACCACCACTAACTTTAACTCTTGGTTCTATTACGTCTTTTACTGGGATTATTCTAACTTCTTCACCTGGTCTTGCAATATCAAAATTTATACTATCTAATCTTTCATCTCCAGAAACTTCTTTTAATAATTCCTCTTGATTGACATAGAGAACTCCACCCTGAACCTTTGTTTCTGGTCCAAACTGAATATCTTTAATAAATATGTTTCCTATTTCTAGACGCAAAACATTCACCTCCTATGATATATAAAAATATATCTAATAGCTTACAGCTTTATAACTATAAGCTTTAGTACCAAATTATAATGTATTATGGTAATCTTTTATAAAGTTTTCTACATCATCTAATGAAGAAATTTTATCAGGTGTTATTGTAGCAACTTTTTCTCCACCCTTATATAAAATCATTGTTGGAAGACCTAAAACCCTTTGGGCAATAGCTGTTCTTCTTGCTCCACCAATGTTTAAAGAAGCAAATTTAATTTTATCTGAATATTTTTCTTCAAGAGCATGTACTCCTGGCATAAGTTCTATACATATTTCACATTTATCGCCCCAAAAATCAACGAAAACTGGCATTTCTGATTTTAATACTTCTGCTTCAAAATTTTCTTTATTTAATTCTACCATTACAAATACCTCCTAAATTTTAGTTATAGTTATTTCATTTATATTACAATGCAATAACGTGTTATATATATATATAATCAAAAGCATTATTCCTTTATTTAAAAGGATAGTACCTTTAAATATAAACTAGTTAAATTTGTCCTCAATGTAATGTTCAGCATGAGTAGCTGCTATTGCACCATCTGCAGCTGCTGTAATTACTTGTCTTAATAATTTTTCTCTTATATCTCCTGCAGCATATACTCCTGGTATGTTAGTTCTCATCTCTTCATCAGTTATGACGTCGCCTCTATCGTTCATAGTAATCATTCCTTTGAATAATTCTGAAATTGGAAGATATCCTACAAATACAAAACATCCATCTACCTTTAAATCAGTAAGTTCATTAGTTTTAACATTTTTTACAACTAAGCCTTCTAAAATTTCTTCGCCCTTAGCTTCTACAACTACTGCATCCCAAATAAATTTTATCTTAGGATTTTTAAAAGCTTTTTCTTGAAGAGACTTAGCAGCTCGAAGTTCATCTCTTCTGTGTATTACTGTAACAGTTTCACCAAATTTAGCTAAATATATAGCTTCAGATATAGCTGAATCTCCGCCACCTAGTACCGCAATGTCGAGATCTGTAAAGAAATCAGCATCGCAGGTTGCACAATAAGAAACACCTTTTCCTCTTAATTCTATTTCATTTTTAAACCCACCAAGTCTTGGGTAAGCTCCTGTAGCAATTATGATTGTTTTAGCTTTATAAAGTTCTTTTTTACATTTAATTGACTTAATGTCACCTTGAAGTTCAACTTCAATAACTTCTTCTTTAACAAATTTTGTTCCAAATTCTTCTGCTTGTTGTTTCATTCTTTTGCTTAGTGTTGTTCCTGTACACTCCTCAATGGACCCTGGGTAATTATCTAATTCATCTGTTGTAGTCGCTTGTCCACCAAACTTTGCTCTCTCAATTATTAAAGTATCCATTCTTGATCTTGATGCATAAAGTCCAGCAGATAATCCCGCAGGACCCCCGCCAATAATTATAGTATCGTAAATATGTTCCATAATTGCATCCTCCTCATTTTTTCATAACTCTTTTTTTTCATATGCTTAATTTATAGCATGATCTATTAAATCAAAATCTATAAGTTGAAAATCTAGCAATATCTTTTCATTCCACTGTGGTGTATTGAAATCTTTTAAAAATTTTTCTGTAGTCATAATGCTCTCTTCTATTATAGATAACGATTGCAAGTCAACTTTTAATAATCTCTCTTTTGATATGCAAATAGTTCTATAAGGTGTCTCATTTGGTTTTATACTGCTCATTAAAGGGTGAGTTAGCAATTTATGACCTACATGAATATTATCCCTAACTTTTTTCAAAATATCCATCATAGTTCCTTCAATAAAAACCACCTTATACTTGCTTTCAAATTGCTTCTTTGACATTGGATTATTGGTAACAATAATTAAAGGTTCTATCAACTAATTCCTCCTTACTGTTCTCTAGAAAACAAATCAATTACTTTATTACTTTACTTATATACACCTAAGACAGATTTGGGAACACAAAAAAAACAGATATAAAAGCCCCTTGTGCCCTTATACTCTGTCTTTTAACCTGAGAGGTTTACTCCGTCGGTGCTATTCGCTTTCCAGAGGTATGTCCATTTTTGGTACTTTTGCCTGAGAGATTCATGTTGCATAGGCTGCAATACTTACTCCTTCGGCTATCTTAAAAAGGTTAAATCTTTACACTTTACATATATAAGATTTATCCCATTATAATTTAAGATCATCTCCCTAAAATATCATCCACTTCAATATTTAGTTTTTGTTTGTTTTTTATTTATCTTTTATTATTTATCGACTATTTATCTATCATTTATTTACAGTATACACTGTTTTTTTTGTTAAAACCACAATATTTCGAATATTACCTATTCAAATTATCTATAGAAGGGATTTATATATCAAATAGTTTGTTATTTTTTTATCATTTACGAATAACATTAATTTTTTTTACAAAAATCGAAAAATTATTTACTCCTATAATTGCATTATAAATAATATATACTTTATTACATACTTAATCCTTATTTGAATATTTTCTAATACTCTTCAACATAAAAAACACCACAGGCACCTTCACCAGCATGTGTTCCCACAACACAACCAACCTCACATTCTATAAAATCCATTTCTCGCTGAATCATATGGGTTCTAAAACTCTCTAAAATACCTTATCTACCCCATCCATATAAGTCTCATTCTCTATGTTCACCAGTAGCGGAAAAACTTCTATATTATACTTATCAATAACTTCACTGTTTAAATCACAAGTGCTATCTGTTATAATTTTAATCTTGTCCATTTTATTCCTCCTCGCTTACCTATGGGGGGATATCAGAATTATTAATTCCTTATTTCATCTCTGGAAACCCTATTTGTTTAAGAGCTTCATATGCTGTAATAGCAACAGTATTGGAAAGATTAAGTGACCTAGTTGTTGTACTTATCATAGGTACTCTTATACATCTCTCAGGGTCACTATCTCGAACACTATCTGGAAGTCCTGAGGACTCACGCCCGAAGATTATAAAATCACCTTTTTTATATTTTACTTCTGAATATAAGTTTGAAGCCTTTGTTGTAGAAAAGTAGAATGTTGCATCTTTATATTGTTCTCTAAGCGCCTCATAAGACTCGTGTATCTCAAGTTCTAAAAAAGGCCAATAATCCAGTCCTGCTCTTTTAAGTTGCTTCTCCTCTAAACTAAATCCTAAAGGTTTAATAAGATGAAGTTTACAATCGGTAAGCACACAAGTCCTTCCTATATTACCAGTATTTTGTGGAATCTCAGGTTGAAATAAAACTATATTTAAATTCATAAATTCTCCTCCTTGCCCTTATAGGCAGTAAAAAATATTGTTAATCATTTTGCTCAAATTATTTAAGTACATAGTGTCATATTACCTTAATTTATGTAAGTAGTAAAGATATAGCGAATCAATATCCCATTAACATGCCCTTAAACTATAATAACTTCTCAATGATTTCCGCTCTTTTATAAGCTCTATCTGTTATTTCTTTTGGATAACACATGTACTCTAAAAGTTTAATGGCATTTCTTGTTTGAGAAATTCCTTTTTTAATCTTATAATCAAAGCTTAACCCCTTATGCGTATCAACCTTTTCACTAAAGTAATAAAACTCATAATTTTCTTTTAAAATATCCACAAGTTCTCTATCATGAGTAGCTACAATAGAAATACTTTTACCTTGGTTTATATAATTTAATATCTCTGCAGACATAGAAATTCTCTCTATAGGATTTGTACCCCTAAATATCTCATCTATAGGGCAGAATACAGGCACATCTTTTTCTAGTGCTTTAATTATCCTAAGAATTGATTCTACCTCAGCCATAAAGAAACTTTTCCCCTTTGTTAAATCATCATTAGGACTAATTGATGAAACTATATTGAAAAAAGGAGCCTTGTACTCTTTAGCTAAAACAAAATAGAAACTTTGAGCCAAAATTATATTTACTCCCAGCATTCTTAAGAAAGTAGACTTCCCAGCCATATTTGTACCTGTAAGTACAATACCACCTTTTTCTATACTAATTGAATTTCCAACAGCATCTTCTATAAGCGGATGTATTCCTTCCTTTATAAACAATGTAACTTCACTTATAAACTCAGGTTTTACATAAGCTTCTCTAAGTTCATGTTCGTATCCTGAAATAGAAATTAGTGCCTCTAATTCCCCAACTATGTAGTAAAGGTCCATCAAAACCTCTTTTTCTTCTTTTATTTTATCAGATATAGAATAATATGCAGTTTCTTCTAGAAGAAATAGTACGGAAAGCGGTTCAAATAATCCTGCCCACATATTTATAAATCCTATTAATCTTGTGCCTCTGTCTATGCCCTTTATGGATTTAAGCATAGTGTTTATTTTATCTTTATAATAAATAATATCTTTATTATTTATACTTACAATTTTTTTAGCTGCAATAATATTTTTTCTTAAATAAAATATACCATTAGTCTTAATAGCTTTTACTTCCCTAGAGTTAATATTAATATTAATATAACTTAATACAAACAGTGCTATCATAAATTTCACATTTACAAAAATTGAAAGAAGGATAATAGTTAATGGTACTATTTTACCCATAAAAGTATAAATATAATATTTTGTTTTATTTATGGTAAGATTATTTTCTATCATATCTAAAAATCCATTTTTAAAATCATTATTCAAATTAAATAAAATGCACTGAAGACTCTCCCTTAACTTACTGTTTTCATTTAATAATCCAATTAATCTTCCTCTTTTTTTTAACTTCTCTTCTTCCATTAACGGATTTCTGAGCATTGAGTATAGTGCTGCTTCTCCTGAACTGCTATAGACCCTATCTAATTTCTCATATACCTTATTCATATCTAAATCTGACCATGTTTGATCATCTATGGTATATTCATCTTTTTCTCTCATATCGTAAAATTTTCTAATCTTCTCAAAGTTTCTTGCCTTATCCATACCTTTGTTATTATCATTTCTTATTAATCCTAAAATTTTTTTATTTTTTATTTCCCCTAGGACATTCAAAACTCTTTTTCCTATATTCAAGTTTAATTTCCCCCTTTGTACCCATCTTCACATTTGCTATTATAATTGTATCATAATATGGAGTTTTAGCACAAAAAAATATTGATGTCTAACAAACAACTGATCGCGTATTTGCCAATACAACACTGTCTGCAAAGCTGCTGTAGGATAATTAAATGGTATCCAATGAATACTAAGTAATGTTAACAAAATAAAACTAATTATTGCAATAAATATAAATCTTTTCAAATTCATTCTCTCACTCATATTGAGGATCTCCTTTGTTTACCCCACAATAGGATACTATATAGTTGCTATTACTATTTATATTCTATATATTGTTTGCTTCTACTTATTGGCCTTATCGTGTAATTTATTAATTGAAATAATATTGGATATGCTACTACGTATGAATACTGTATATTATATATAATTACTATAATTCCAAACACACTCATACACATTGAATTTATAATTGAAATATACAGCTGAAGTCTTAAGAATTCATGTTTATTTACAATTATGAACTTATCACTTCTATTGTAAATATTAACTTTATTTTTAAACATAATAGATTCAATCAGAAACCCTACCCCTACAACAATAATTGCCAACCCAAGTGTATTCAACTCGATTCCCCCTTATTTGCACCTCAATAATCTTGTTCTTTGATATAATCTTAGTTTTTTAGTAACTTCAAACAAACGGATTTTAGAATACTCGTCAATTTTAGTGCATGTGGTAGTATGAAATTTATCCGGAGTGACTTGCAATAAGAGACGAAAGGAACATTGAAATTCTATTTAGAGAATTTTATATTTGCAAAATATTAGAATTTATTAATATAATTTCTGGTCCCGAGCTCGTTTGCAAGACACGCAGGATAAATTTTATACTTGCTTATACCTCTAGCACAAACTTCTGAATAACCTTTGCTACTCCATCGCAATTATTACTATCAGTAATATACTCTGCAGCCTCTTTCACAAGCTCACTCCCATTTTCCATAGCAACTCCAAGCCCCGCAAATTTAATCATAGATAAATCATTCTCACTATCCCCTATGCAAATAATCTGCTCACTTTTTATGCCATAATAATCTCCTAAAATTTTAACCGCACTTCCCTTTGATACACCCTTATTCATTACTTCGAAATTATCAAAACGGGAACTTACCACTTCAAAATCATCCATACCTTTCAACTTATTTTTAGCACACTGCAATTTATCTAAATCATCATCTACTGCTATGCCCTTAAAAATTTCTCTTTCATATTTTTCAAATATTTCATTCCAATCTTTAACCAGCATTATTTTAACCTGATTATCTTTTGGTAGTGTTTTATTAACTTCCTCATAAAAACGGGAAGAATATATTAATTTTTCCGTAAAAACTATATTGCTAGTATAAAAGTGTGGATATAAACTGTACTGCCTAAAAACTTCTAAAAGTTTCTTACATTTTTCCACTCCAAGTGTTGACTTGTAAACTACTTCATCTCTATCTTTTTCCCTAATATAAGCACCATTAGAAGCTATTACTGGTGACTTAACCCCCAAAATCTCAGAGAAAAAGTCAGCAGAAGTAAAAATTCTTCCCGTACACACTGCAATCCTTACACCTTTTTCACTAGCTAACCTTATAGCTTTAAGATTTTTATCACTAATAACTTTCTTATCATTTAATAAAGTGCCATCCATATCAATACATATTAATTTATATTCCATGCTTTTTGCCTTCCTTCTTATGTTTTTTATTAAATAGTCTTAAGTACATAGAAAATAGACCAAGCTATTATTAATAGTGTATCCTATAAAACATATTTTATATAGCCTAGCCTAATGAATCTTATTTATATATGCCTAAGTATTTCTTCAATAAATATTGAACCCTTCCTTGATAATCTTTCAAATACTTCTCCAGAAATACATAGTACTCACTATTATTTAGAATCATCGCTGAGTGTTTACCATAAAACTCTTCATATGCCCCTGTAACTAAAATTTTCATTCTTTCTTTAAGCTCAGAATTTGTTATGCCCTCCGCAAATTCCAAATCTCCTTGATATTCTGGCTTAACTATCTGTACCACAGCTAATCTACAAAGGTAGTAATTATATAGTGGTGCTACTTTTTCAGACTTTAATAGTTTATTCCGCCTTATCAATACTTTTAGAATTCTCATAAGTATAAATAATATGACTACAGTTAATATAAGTATCGTCCTAAGTTGCACATCTGAAAGTAATCCCACCTTACCTCCTGCTGCTTTCTCTGCAGGCTCAATATCCCCTATAATATTTTGTGGCTTCCGAATCATGTTTATATCAACTTCACCGTTATTTCCACTATTTTTCTGCTCTTCTTCAAACTCTTTTAGTTTTCTTTGAATCTCCTCTGAGGCAGTAGGGGATGCATCTGCTATTGTCCACATATTTGAATATTCCAAGGCCCCAAGTAAAACTTCACACCAAGCATGAGCATCAGAATTAGAAACACTATATAATCCACTAGCATCTTTTTTATCAGGTGTTTTAAACCCTTCTGCATATCTTGCAGGTACTCCCGCAATCCTACACATTACAGTCATTGCTGTATTAAAATAAGTACAATACCCTCTTTTTTCCACGAATAAAAAATAATCAATAAATTCAATATTCTCAGGTATCACTGAAACCTGTAGATCATACACATAATTTTTTGTTAAATACTTTTTTATTTGCAATACCTTTTCTATGCTAGAATTAGAATTTTTTGTGATGTCCTGGACTAAATCGTATGTCCTTTTAGAAATATTTCCTGGTACCTGAAGATACTCCCCATAATTTTTTACTATTTCTAAATCCTCACTGTATTTATATGAATATCTATCTTCAATGGCAGAATTTTTATTAATTAATGTATTTATATCCTTATATTTAGGTTGCAACAAATAATCCATAGGCAAATAATATTCATCATTTAATGTATAATCAATTTTATTTAAAATCCTTTGTCTGGAATCGCTTATATTCTCAATAGTGTCAATTACATCTGTATATCTATAAAAATCTACTTTATAGGGTTTTGTAACTGCATCCTCACTTAAGACTGAAGGCGCCTTATCGTAAAACAAAGTTCCCTCCACATCCACATTAAATGTATAGTTAGGTACGAATATTGTATTAGTTTTAAATTTTTTACCAGGATATATAGTTAATGAATTTCTAATGTCAATTGAACTTTTTCCATATTTTAAAATTTCCATATAACTACTGTCTATTTTTTTATAATAATTTTCATTAGCTTTGGTCCACTTATTCCCATCATAAAGATCCTTAACATTGCTCTTTAAATAATAAGGTTTATCACTTTTAACCTTAAAAACTTCTTGGTAATTTAATGTAATTGGTCCACCCAATTTTTTATCATTACTAGCATACCCAGAACTAGATAAACTATATCTATCTTTATTTGCTGAAGAGGTTTCAGAAGTTTTTGATGCAAATTTATTCTCAAAATAATTTCCAAAACGACTTAGGTCTCGCCCCTTATATTCCTGTGGTAGAATAAGAGCTATTTGAGATATTGCTAAAGATATTATAACTCCATAGATTAAAATGGGAGCAAAGTTAAAATATACGTTTACTCCTTCATTTTTATATTGCTGAATCCTTTTTATATAACTCATAATAAGAAAAGTAAATAAAGAAATAAATAGATATAAAAACAAATACTCCTTAACCACGGCATAAGAATTAGAAAACCATAAAGTAATTACCACACCAAGAGAAAATATCAATATAAATTTCTTCATAAACCTAAATGTTATCCATAAAATTAGTGCAGTAATTAAAGGAATACCTATAATTAATACAATTTTGTATTGATAAAAGTAAGTAATAGCGCCTTCATATATAAGGTCATTTAGACTGATAATATTTTTTAAAATATACTGATTTACTATATCATTAACAAATTTAGCTTTTTTAAGATAAAGGGCACCACCCACACTAAATATAAATAATGTAAACAAGACCCTATATTTTCCTTTTTTCAGGACGTAATCATAAAACCAATAAATTAAAAAACCAATTAAACCTAATAAACTTGTAAATCCATAATTGAAATTTTTAATGTATATGCCTTTTTCTAAAAGTCTTAAACTAAAGTTCAAGTTTATAATAATTAGAACTATATATATGAGTTTTCCCCTTATCCACTGCATTGCTTCACCTCTCTATGAGTTCCTTAAAATTAATGCATTCTATTCCTAAATTCTTAAGAAGGGTAATATTTTTATGAAGATCGATATTTTTAACAATATTATTGTTTTTAAATTCATGTGTGGACTTTGCATAGTAAAACACACTAACTCTATATCGCATTTCTTTTAAATTGATAAGGAGATCCCTTAATGTATCGTCAACAGATATACTTACAATTCCTATCCAATTACCTTTAGCTATATGCTTTAAATTTGACTTTATAAAGCTAGTAAATTCTAAGGTCCCATCACTTTTAGTCTTTAAGAACAATTCCATTACCCCAAGAAAATCTTCCTTGCACTCCACGTGCATTTCCTTTTGCTCCTTTGCATTTATAAACAAGGTAGTTTTAATTTTAGTATTCATCATATATTTAGTTAAAGATAATGAGAAATCCACCATATCTTCCTCAATAATTTCACTCAACCCATTTTGCAGGTTATCAATATGCATATCCATAAATAAATTGCATTCTTTTCCAGAAATCGAATCAAAATTCTTCACATACAATTCTCCATGCTTGGCACTTAATTTCCAATGTACTTTTTTAAGATTATCGCCTGTATTATACTTTCTTATGTCTTTGATCAATGTAAAATCATCAATTCCACTTTTGCTATTAATAAGATTTTCATAACTATCTTGCCCACACAATTTTATATCAAATAGATCATATATCTTAGGATATACTCTAATATCAAGTTTGTTGTGGATATTTATTATTGATGTAAAAATACAAAACAGGTCACTTACTTCCAAATGAATATCTCCAAAATCATAAATTCCCCTTTTTTTAAAAAATATTTTATTAACGATCCATTTACTCTTGTCTATACCAATAAAAATAAAATCTCCACAGTATCCTTCTATTAATGAACCTAATATTTTACTTTCTACGTAAACATAGGGTGTGGGTATTATCCCTGAATTTCCTACTATTATTGTTATATTAGCGCTGTCTCCCACATTATAAGATTTACTGTCATATCTTAATTTGGCGCTCAAACTCTTTTTAGATATAAACATATAAATTATTCCTAAAATTATGGTAACTGCAAACACATAAAATATTGAATAGGGTAGATTACCTCCTGAAATATAAGCGAAAATAAGTACTATTATACTCAGAACTATTATTTTTTTATTAACCCTTATCATCTTATTTCACCTTAGGAACTTGAATTTTTTTTAAAATATCTACAATTACCTGCTGCGTAGTATAATTATTAGCTCTAGCTGATGAAGTCAAGGTTATTCTATGACTTAAGACAATCATTACATTTACCCGTATGTCCTCAGGTATAATATAATCTCGTCCATTTATAAGCGCAGTGGCTTGTGCAACTCTTTGAAGTGCTAAGGATGCTCTTATGCTTGCCCCTAGCAATATAAAGCTATTATGCCTAGTGGCATTAACTATCTTAACTATATATTCATTTAACTCTTTTTCTACATGTACATCCCTGACTTTTTTCTGCAAATATAAAATATCGTCCTCCGTGGCAACAGGTTTTAGCTCTTCAAAAGGATTACTTTGCCTATATAAATCTAATATATTAACTTCGGAATCTGTTTCAGGGTAACCTATTTTCACCTTAATCATAAATCTATCTAGTTGCGCCTCCGGTAATGAAAAGGTCCCCTCGTATTCTATAGGATTTTCAGTTGCTAAAACTAAAAACGGCTCTTTTAGTTTATATGTAACTCCATTTTCAGAAATTTGTTTTTCTTCCATTGCTTCAAGTAGTGCAGACTGTGTTTTAGGAGATGTCCTATTTATCTCATCGGCCAATATAATATTAGAAAAAATAGGTCCCATTTTATATTCAAACTCCATGGTTTTTTGGCTATATATAGAAACCCCAATAATATCTGAAGGTAAAAGATCTGGCGTAAATTGGATTCTATTATATGACAGATTTAATGACTTAGCCAAAGCTTTAATAAGTGTGGTTTTTCCTACCCCCGGAACATCTTCAATTAAAATATGACCATTGGCTAATATTCCTTTTAATATATTGTAAATTTCAAGTCTCTTTCCCAATATAACCTTTCCAATGTTATCTGCAATCCTTTGTACTAATTCCACATCATTTGTCATAATTTATCCTCCTCACCATGCTTTAGGATATAAAACCTATAATATTATAGTAATTATATAATATCATCATTTTCATGATATATCCATTAATTCAATTATTAAACTTAGATTTAATTCTGAATTTTCAATTTATATTATGCTAACAAAATTATATTTCACGCACCTTTTGTAGGAACACTATAGGTAGTTTCTCCTAAGTGACTTGCAATAAGAGACGACCAAACTATAAAAATTGATTTAGAAATTCTTCTTATGCGAATATAATATTTTAATAAACCTGACAAGACTACTAACTATTAGGACTAGTTACACATTTATAAAATAACATATATTTCGTAAATGGTGAGTTTTTTCTTATATTATGCTAACAAAAGTATATATTGCTAAGAATGTATTTGAACAAGCCTAGTAATTCTTAATTTATTTTATTTATAGCTGCGTATAGAAAAATGCATGTTTGAGTGTCAGCGAGTTTGCATTTTTTAGCAGGTGCAGATAAAATAAATTTTAGAATTACTTGGCGATGTGAATGCATTCTAGCAATATATACTTTTAGTTAAAGCATAATATAAGAAAAAACATAGCGTTATCTAACTCGCTATGTTTTCATAAATATCTATTATTGAGGTGTCACAACCGGAGGTACCACTGGTGGTACTGCTGGTGGCACTACTGGTGGTACTACTGGAACTATTGTGGTCTTCTTTTTAGTACCAACTTTTACAATACCATTGATAACATTAAATGTATCTTTATTTATAACCGTAGTATCAATTAGCTTACCATTTTCATAGGTTTTTCTAGATACTTTAACTATATAACCATTATAACCTGTTTTAACAATTTCACTTTCATCTTCATACTTAGTTGAATCTTTTATTACCTCAGTAGTTGGTTGAGTAACTTCCAATATTTCACTTACTATTTCATAAGATTTTTTAGTTAATGTAGAATTAGAATAAACATTAAAATATACATTCCTGTCTGATACAAAGCCTTCAATATATACTGGGTACTTAAAAGTATTCTTAAATTTATAATCAAGATTACCATAATCAACCGTGGCATCTTGCCCTTTTGGGATATACCCTGAAGAAATTGTATGATGAGTTCTTTCTACAGAATCAAGTCCAGTACCCAGAATTGCATTATATAGAGTAGATGAAACCTGGCATATTCCTCCACCTAGACCTTGCTCTATTTTATCTCCAATAATTACTCCAGCACTTTGATATCCTCTTTCTGAGGTTCTCTCCCCTACTGTACCATTAAAACTAAAGACATCACCAGGCATAAGTAACGTACCACTAATGCTTCTAGTAGATAGTCCTATATTAGTTGACCTGCCTTCTGCTGAACTTGAAAAGTTCGTAGAATAACTAGATATTTTAGTGTTTATTGCCTTTAAAGCAGTAGCTGTTACTTTAGGCTTTAATTGTGTTACTGGAGCCACAATGCTTACAGCATCTTCTGAAATGACACCGTTGATTTTGCTTTTAATGTCTTTTTTTAATTTATCCTCTTCGAGTTTCCTTCCAATAGTTTCATTAGTGACATTAAACTTACCACTACTCGCCATAGTTAGAGTTGCGTTTACAGCCTTTTTATTTGTATCTTTAGCTATATCTCCTAACATTTGATCAACGATTTTATCATTGTATTCAAATGTTAGCTTTATTGACTTCTGTGTAGGAAAAGTTGTAGCTTTATATTTTTGAAACATATTCATGTCTCTTCCATAACTATATGCCTTATCTATTGCCTGATTGATATCATACTTAGCATCTAACATTGCATAGTCTAAGGTGTATTTTTTCTCATCAGTTTTTATTTCTATTTTTTTCTTTACTACCTGACTTGAATACTTGTCCATCATTATCTTTTGGGCTTCTTCCTTAGTCTTACCTGTTAAATCTTCATTTTCTATTTTAACTGTAGGTAAAATTAGCGAATCCCAATGTTTTACTTTAACATAAGAATAGCTTGTAAAAATAATAATACCTACCAAAATTAAAATTCCAGTCATTATAATTGTTTTTTTCTTCATATAAAATCTCCTTTTCCACTCCTTGATAGTATACTACAAAGATACTAATAAGCCTATACACTTTTATTATTCTTATATCTGATATTTTTACATCTATTTATTATTTCCGGCTAAATCTTTGGGTTTAAATTTAACATTTTTTATGATAATATTATGCCAATACTAATTTCATATCGAAGGAGTGATAATATGAGTTATAACGAAGATAAGATTAAATACTATTTGAAGAGCATTTTATCAATATCTAGCCCTTCAGGTTACACTGATAAAATCATGGACTACATAAAAGAAGAGCTTGACACTTTAAACATACCGCATTTCACCACTAATAAAGGTGCGGTTGTGGCTACCTTAAAAGGTAAAAACAATGATTATCAAAGAACTCTTTCTGCTCATGTAGATACCCTTGGAGCAATGGTTAAAAAAATCAATTCCACCGGTTCATTGGCATTGGATCCTATAGGTGGGTACATGATGAATTCAATAGAAGGTGAAAACTGTACCATAGAAACTGTCCTTGGCAAAATTTTCACTGGTACTATTCAAAGCACAAAACCTTCAGTACATATTAGCGGTAATGATGCTCGTGAGCTTAAAAGAGATTCTGAAAATATGGAGGTTATTCTTGATGAAAAAATTTCTTCAAAAGAAGAAGTTGAAAAATTAGAAATCAGTGTTGGCGATTTCATTTGCTTTAGTGCGAGAACACTATTTACTGAAAAAGGCTTTATAAAATCTAGACACTTAGATGACAAAGCTTCAGTTGCTATTCTACTTTATGCCATCAAATACATAGTAGATAATAAGATTGAACTCCCATATACAACCAATATATTCATTAGCAATTATGAAGAGGTTGGGCATGGTGCTTCTGCCTCATTACCAGAAAATACTAAGGAGTTTTTATCTGTAGACATGGGTTGTCCAGGACTTGATCAAAATTCTTCTGAATATAGTGTATGCATCTGTGCTAAAGACTCTAGTGGCCCTTATGATTTAGGACTTAGAAAAAAGTTAACAGAAATTTGTAAAAAAGAAAATATAGATTATAAAATAGACGTTTATCCACACTATGGTTCCGATGCTTCAGCCGCTCTAAGAGCTGGCTATGACATAAAAACAGCACTAATTGGAGCTGGAATTTTTGCATCACACGGCTATGAGAGAACTCATATGGATTCCATATTATGTACTTTAAAATTAATAATTTCATACTGTTCACAAGAATAGTGGATAAAAAATTGGTAGTAGAAAAATTCCTACTACCAATTTCATATTCTAATTACTTATTTAATTCAACCTTAATAAGCTCAAATATTTTTAAATCATTGTTTTTCCTAATAACATATATTTCTTTATTATTAGAAGACCAAACACTCTCGAAGTAGCTGTATTTACTAGTTACTTTAAGATCGGTAGTAACACTGCCATTTTTTACAGCATTCGCCCAAGATTGAATGTTTTTATTATTGATGTTTACTTCATTATCTGTTAAACTATGTGTTTTTTCAGTTGCTAAATCAAAAACCCATAAACTTGAAAATGTCTTTTGAATATAAAGATCTTTTTTACCAGTACTGGAATCATAGTTCTGAGTTTCTTTACCTTCTTTTACATAACTTATTGTGTTACCATCATCAGAAAATGCAGGTTCTTTACCATCATCTACAAACCTTTTATTTTTCGATGCTAAATTTAAAATATATATTTTACCTTCAATTTCATATACTAAATTCACACCATCTTTAGATATCATAGGATTTTTTCCATCTACAATTTTACTAGACTCTTGCCCATTTTTGTCAGTTAAATAGATTGCACCATTTTTTGCTACACTGTCTCCATTCTCTGTAGTTACCTTTTCTGCTTTATAATAAATTATTTCATTATTTGGTGTGAAATTAGGTTTTTCAACTATTTGAGTCTTCTCATTATAATCGATTAATTTTTTTTCTTTTGAAGATTCTATATCCTTCACATATATAGCGCCTTCTTTAACATTAACTAAGCTCTTTTCACCAAGTGAATAACTTGAGTCATAGATTTTCAAACTAGAAGTTACATCATCTTTTACGTTCTCCATTTTTGGTACATTAGTTGCATTAGATCCATTAGATGCCTTTATAGAAACCATAACCTCTGTTAAAACTCCATCATCTTTACCAGTGTTATCTACACTATCAGGTATTACAGGATCCTTGTCTACGGAATTCACTTTATCATTTTCTTTTTTTATTGTAGCATCATTTGCTTTGGTATCCTTTTCCAATGTTTTATCAACAGCACTACTTTTACTATCCTTTACTATAACTGGTATCGTATTCACTTTATTTTTACTTGCTAACGCATCTTTAGGTTTCAACACGTTTGTTTTTTCACCCTCAACTTTAGTTGAAATTTTCCCAGTCGCTATTGGCGTAATAACATCGGGAGTTAATTTGTTCTTTGTAAATATACTCATGCTTGGAACATCTATAGCCTTAAATATTGTCCCACTTACAACTACGCAAATTACAAAGCCTGAAGCAATTTTGAAATACTTGTTTTTCTTAAATCTATCTTTACATTTAGGCAGTTGTGTAACGTTGCTGTATTTATCACCAAACATTATCCTATTTTTTAGATCACATTTGAATTCCTCATCAATAACAATCTTTGTTGCATCCTTACACAATAACTTTTCTACATAAAAATCATTGCTAACCACTTATATCACCTCTTAAACTATGTTCATAATTTTTTTTAATTTTCTTTATAGCTCTTGAAATAGTTGACTTAACAGTATTTTCTGTTATATTTACTACTTCTGCAATTTCTCTGAATTTTAGACCACCATAAAATCTTAAATAAAGCATTTTTTTAGTATCTTCTGGTAATACATCAATTATTTTGCTTACTCCATTAAACTCATCTCTGATAACAATATCTTCATATCCAAAATCTTCGTCACCTATATCCAAAAAGTTTTCAATAGGGATTACTTTACTGTTTTTTCTATAAAAATCTATAATAGTATTATGAGCTATACGAAAAATCCAATTTTTACTTTCTTCTACCTCAGTGATTTTATCCTTGTTTTCAAATATTTTAGTAAATACAGTAGCGATTATATCTTCTGCATTCCATTTGTTTTTTACTGAAACAAAAATATATCTGTAAACACAATCATAGTACATATCATAAAGCTGTTCGAACTTACTTTGCATTAAGCGGTACCCCCATTATAATTTGTTATTTTAATACCACTGATTATTAAAAAAACATTTCGATTAATATACGTGGTTTTTTATATTTAGTTGCATATTTTACTAAATTTTATGGATTTTTTTTGAAATATATAGAAATATTATACCATATTTTGAATAATACTAACTATATTTCCAAAATATTTTTTTATTATAAAATAATACACATTGTTTTCCGCAAGCTGTACCCTATATAATAATTATAAAAATTCATAAAAAAGCTAGTGGTAATTTTCAATAGAAAATTACCACTAGCTTTTTTATATAAATATTACAATAATGCGCATCACATTTTACTTTAGATATTTTTAACTAGCTACAAAATCTATGCTTACCAATTATTTTTATAAGTGGTCGTGACCATATCCACTTATTAGTGCTTGTTGCTGGATTAAAATAAAATACTGCTCCGCCGGAAGGGTCCCATCCATTTATTGCATCCCTGGCAGCTCTTATAGAGTCCGCTTCAATTTTTGCATTTATTTGTCCATCTACTATAGCAGTAAATGCCCCTGGTTGATAAATCACTCCTGCTATTGTAGATGGAAATCTAGCATCTGTAGTTCTATTTAAAATTACTGCGCCAACTGCCACTTGCCCTTCATAAGGTTCTCCTCTAGCCTCACCATTTATAAGTCTAGCTATTAGATCCACATCCTTATTGTTAGTTACGTTATTGCTAGAAGTTGTTCCACTAGAATTTGCTGTACTAGTATTAATCCCTATAGCTGCTAGTGTTTGGCTTCCTGCCACTCCATCTGCCTTAAATCCATTGCTTGTTTGAAACGACTTAACAGAAAGGTAGGTATTGTAACCATATATTCCATCAACACCATTATTATAATATCCCCATTTCTTTAATTTTGTTTGAATTTGTTTAACCTGATCACCTTTCGACCCATATTTGTAAACCTGCGATACAACTGCCTTACTAGAAATATTAAAATAAGATTCACTTGCAAAATATGCAATTAAAATAATCATGGCTACACCAATGCATTTTTTGAGTATATGTTTATTAATCTTCAAAGGTATTCCTCCTCAAAATTAAGTAGTATCAAGTAAATAGCACCTTAGTATACTATTTATTTTATATACCTAATATCTACACTTTATTAATAGCATTAGTTTGCGCCAAATTCCAAAAAAAATACACTGCGCTACTTTAATCTAATTTAGTAACACAATGTATTATTATATGATCTTTTTAAGCTTTCTTTTCCATCTAGGAGACAATAGTTCTTCAATTATATCGTTCATAATTACTATTCCACATAACTTTTCGTCCATGTCCACTACGGGTAAAGATATTAAATCATATTTTAATGCCACTTCAACAGCATCCTCAATATCTTGGCAATCTTTAATTTTAATAACTTTTTCATCCATAATGTCTTTTAATTTCTGCGCTGGAGCTGAAAGTACTAGGTCCCTGAGTGAAATGGACCCTTGAAGTTTTTCATCCTCATCTATAATATAAATATAATGTATTACTTCATCATCAGGTTGAAGTTCCCTTAAAATTTCTATAGTTTCACTAGCTGTAATATTTACATTAAAAGATATAAAATCTTTATTCATTATGCTTCCAACAACTTCATCTGGATACTCCATAAGATTTCTGATTTCTTCTTCATCCTCTTTGCTAAAATTCAGAAGAATTTTTTCTGCATCTACTTCCTTCATTTCATCTAAAATATCCGCAATTTCATCATTGGGCATCTCATCTAAAATCTCTTGTGCACGTATGTTGTTTATAGTGCTTAAAATATCTGCTTGAACTTCTGGTTGTAATGCCTCTAGTGTATCTGCTGCCAAATCTTTGTCTAAGCTTTCAAAAATATTATTTCGAGCCTCAGTATCCAGTCCCTCTAAAATGTCTGCAAGATCTGCTGGATGGAGCTTAGTTAATTTTCCATAGGGCTGGGTTAATTTTAGCGAATCTGCTACCATTTCTAAAGATTGAACACTTTCCCAGGTTATACTATTTTCCCTGGGCTTTTTACCCAATATATCATATAAAAATCTAATTATCCCATCTAATTTATATTTTCTCGTAGCTGCGATAATACCGGATTCTACGGTGACAACCCTTATTTCTCCACCAATCTTATTCATAGTTAAATCATTTACTTTAACCACCTTCTTGCCGTTAACATCAACTATTTGTTTGTTCAACAAATTTTTAGATAAAAGGTAAGAAAATTTTCTAGGAATTATATCTTTAACTCCTCTTACTCTTAAATTTATTCCCTTTTCTTCTTTATATATTTCAACATTCCTAAATTCATAATTATAAATTTCTCTACCTTTTTTAATTTTATATCCTATAACTCTTGGATATCCCTGTTCAGTAGTAACATAAATATCATATAACTTGCCAATATTATCATCAAATTCATCATACACATTTTGATTTAGTACTTTACTTAAAAAAAACACAGAAATCTTTTCCATTTAGCTTCACCACCTATAAAATTTTCATATATATATATGTACATTTTTACATGTTAATTTAAATTAAAAAAATATTATCTCTATATAATTATATTATATATACTTCAAAATGCAACTAAAAAAGAGAAATCCATTTAAAGTTGTCCATTATACTCTTTTAAATGCTCCTAGTGTGTTATCTATCATTCTCTCTCATCATTACTTCAAAATCCATGTATTCTTTTAATATTTTATATTTGACAATCAAATTTTATAATCACATTTATTATTTATAAACTTTTATAGTTCATATTTTTCAGTAGTTATGTTAATATTATTATATACAATGAACTTAAGTTCACCTAATTTGTTGGGAGGATTATATGACAATGATATTAAACAAGCAATTTTTACCTATTAGCATGAGCGATTTAAAAGAAAGAAATATATCTCAATTAGATTTTATAATAATTACAGGGGATGCATATATTGATCATCCATCCTTTGGAACTGCTATAATAGGAAGAACCTTAGAAAATCAAGGATTTTCTGTAGGTATTATAGCCCAGCCTAATTGGGAAAGTGTAGATGATTTTAGAAAACTTGGAAAACCTAAATATGGGTTTCTTATAAATTCTGGTAATATAGATTCTATGGTTAATCACTATACTGCAGCAAAGAAAAAGAGGCACACTGACCTTTATTCCCCAGGTGGTGAATCAGGTCATAGACCAGATAGAGCAGTAATTGTATATTGTAATAGAGCTAGGGAGGCTTTTAAAAATGTTCCCATTATAATTGGTGGCATAGAAGCAAGTCTTAGACGTTTTGCTCATTACGATTATTGGGACAATAAAGTGAGACGAAGTCTATTAATTGATGCTAAAGCAGATTTACTAATATATGGTATGGGAGAGAAAACTGTAGTTGAAATTGCTAATCTTTTTAGGTATGGCATGACCATAGATAAAATGACTTCTATAAGAGGTACAGTTTATGCTTCAAAAGAAATTGGAGAACTTAAAGATTTCATAGAAGTACCATCTTTTGAAGCTGTTAAAACTGACAAAGATGCTTATGGAGAAAGCTACAAATTACAATCATTAGAGCAAGATGATATAAGAGGAAAGATTGTGGTTCAAAAGCATAACGATAGATATGTGGTGCAAAACCCTCCTCAAATTTCGCTAACCCAAAATGAAATGGATATAACTTATGATCTACCTTACACTAGAACCTATCACCCTATATATGAAGAAAAAGGTGGTATTCCTGCAATAACTGAAGTTGAATTTTCTATAACCAGCCATAGAGGTTGTTTTGGTAGTTGTTCATTTTGCGCACTAACCTTTCATCAAGGTAGAGTTATTCAAAATAGAAGCCAAACTTCCATTATAGAAGAAGCAAAGCTCTTAACTACCCTAAAGAATTTCAAAGGATACATTCATGACATCGGTGGTCCTACAGCCAATTTTAGACATAGGGCTTGTAAGCTTCAAGAAAAAGTAGGTGTGTGCAGAGATAGACAATGTATGTACCCCAATCCTTGTAAAAATCTTATTATCGATCACACGGAATATCTGGATTTATTAAGAAAGGTTAGAGTTTTACCTAATATTAAAAAAGTCTTCATTCGTTCCGGAATAAGATACGATTATTTGATTTTCGATAAAAATACTACGTTTTTTGAAGAACTATGCGAGCACCATATTAGTGGACAATTAAAAGTAGCACCTGAACATATTAGCGATAAGGTACTCACTCAAATGGGAAAAACGAAAAAAGAAGTTTATGACCGTTTCGTTAAAAAATATTTTGAAATAGATAAAAAATTGAATAAAAATCAATTTTTGGTTCCCTACCTCATGTCAAGCCACCCTGGAAGTGACTTAACGGAATCAATAAAACTATCAGAATATATAAAAGAAATGGGCTACACTCCAGAACAGGTGCAGGATTTTTACCCAACACCAGGTAGTTTATCTACTACAATCTACTACACAGGAATTAATCCTTTTACTAATGAGAAAGTTTATGTTCCAACTGAGCAAAAGGAAAAAAATATGCAAAGGGCATTGCTTCAATTTAAAAATCCTGAAAACTACAACATTGTAAAAGAAGCTCTAATAAAAGCTAATAGAGAAGATTTAATTGGTTTCGATAAAAAATCCCTGATACCACCAAGACCTCTAAAGGCAACTAGTAATATTAAATTTTCAAGGAATAAAAAAAGATAAAAAAATGTATATATTACGCGTATTGCAATACGAGTAATGCATTCATTTCGCTAAGAACTTCTAATTTTATTTTTAATTAAGATGCTAAAAAACATAAACTCGCTTCGCTCAAACATATGTTTTTCTGAGCGTAGCTTAATTAAAAATAAAATAAGAAATTCTAAAGCTTATTCAAATGCATTCTACGTAATATATACTTTTTTTACGCGTAAAAAAATGTAAGATTTCACCTTTTAAACTTTGAAAGACCATAATCCATAGTTGCAAGCCAAGAAATATCACCTAATAATAGCCATGGAAAATCAGAATTTATTGAAGTTAGAATTACTGATAATAAAGTTATACTAGCAGATATTATAATTAATACAGCACCAGGCTTACTAGAATAAATTACACTATATAGCTTTATACCCTTAATGGCAAAGATTAAATTTATTATAAGTAGGATAATATAACAATATGACTCTAATTGTAATTTCATGGTGTAGCCACAATAATTTGATATATTAATATTTACAGTAGATTTATATATCACTATGAAGTAGGCTACAAATAAAATAATACACCAAAGGAAAAGCCTTTTAAGTTTAATTTTGTTATTCCTAGAAAAGATAAAAACTGAAAGAATACCACATACTGGTATGCAAATTAAATTTGTAAACACCAGTGGCTTTAATAAATATAAATAGTTTTGGTTTTTTATAATAAAAAGAATCATTAGAGCTATCCATCTAAAGGTCATTAAAACTAAAGCCAAAATACTTATTATCTTTATTTTTCTAGGCGAATAAAACAAAGTAGAAATTATGCCTTTGTATAATAAAAGAGCCATAACTAACAGTAATAAAAAATATACATTCACTCATATACTCTCCCTAAAATTGCTACTGTTAATATTTATTAATTTATTTCTAAAAATATGCACAAGACAAATTAAAATAAATTACAAGCAACTATATTTCAGCTCCTAATATGGATATGCCGCCTTTTTCACATTCTATAAGTAGTGGGAAATCCGGACCCCGTTCCCCGTCTATATCTGTAACAATATCTTCAAAGCATTCTATTTCTAATCTATTAGTCTTAAAATAAACAATACCATCTACATTTTCTAAATGCTCATTTCTTAACATCTTAATAAAAATATTTAAAATATTTTTCATGTTTCCAGCCTTTACTATAATTACATCTAAAAGTCCATCGTCTACTTTAGCTTTGTATGCAAATTTTAAATTGCCCGCTGTTTGTCCATTAAACACTAACATTAAATACATATAATCATCAAAGGAAATCTCATCTGAATCAACTTTTATTTTCAACTTTCTAAAATTAGGTAGTTGCTCTAATCCTTTTACATAGTATGCCAGTTTCCCGATAGTGTTTTTTAAATTCATATCCATTTTTTGTGATATATCTGTGAATAAACCAGTACTTGCTACATTTAAAAAATATTTATGATTTATCTTTCCTATATCAATTTTTTTTATTTTACTTTTTAATATCTGCTCACAAGCTTCTTCAACATCTTGAGGCATTCCTATGTAATTAGCAAAATCATTTGCAGTACCTACTGGGATGATTGCTATAGGTAAATTAATATTTCTTTTTTTCATCTCATTCACTACATTATCTACGGTCCCATCTCCACCCGCTATTAAAATGTATCTGTAGCTTCCATCTATATCAAAAAAAGCATTTGATATAGGATTTTCGTAGGATATTCTATGAGGCACTAGTATATGGTCATATTTCTGATGAATCATTATTATCATATCTAAATCTGATACTATAGTATTTCCTCCAGAATATGGATTGTAAATAAATTTCACCTTATGCATTGCATTCTCTCCTATTTTAGCCTTAATTTTTACATTTATTTATGTATATTATACCTCTTTAAAAATAAATCCACAAGATTCACCTTTTCCTGTGGACATTTATTCTAAATGTTGTGTATGGATGGTATAGAAATCTCAGATAAAACACCCGCGGCTTCTCCTCTAAGCTTTGGTTCAACTGCTAAATCTCCTAAGGAAACCATTCCAACTAAGGTATTGTTTTCAATTACTGGTAGTCTTCTGATCTGCCTTTCACTCATTATTCTAGCTGCATCATCCACATTTAGATTCTCATTTGCCACTACTGGATTTGTTGTCATAATTTCTCTGACCTTTTGAACTTTTAGATCCTTTCCTTCTGCTACGCATCTAAGTATAATATCCCTATCAGTTATAATACCAACTACTTTTTCCCCTGTGTTTACAGGAAGTGACCCTATATTATGTTCCTTCATAAGTTCAGCTGCATGCTTAACTGTATCATCTACAGACAAACTTACAACATCCTTAGTCATTATTTCAGAAATTTTCATTTTATAATCCTCCTTATTATTTAGAGTATATTAGAATTAATATTCTTTTTATTTTAACCATAAAGAAAAATTAATATTAATATTTTTTTACTCTATGTAGTAAAAATAAAATATATAGTATTATACTTAAAAATTGCTATAAAATGATGTATAATTAAAAAGATGATTTTTGTAAAAGCTATATCGATATAATATATGAATTTTTAATCCAATTTTATTATTTTAGGAGTGATGCGTAGTGAAGAAATGCTCTATCCCAAATATTCTCACCTTTGGAAATTTGATTTTTGGTTTATTATCCTTACTGATGACTTTTCAAGCTAATTACAAGCTATCTATTATTTTTATATTATTAGCCGGACTTATGGATAGATACGACGGTCAACTAGCACGTTTTTTACAAGTATCTAGCGAACTAGGGAAACAATTAGATTCACTAGCAGATTTAGTTTCTTTTGGTGTTGCACCTTCTATGCTTATATTCAATTTGTATAATTTCATATCACTGGGCTATTTAGCCTATATTTGTTTCTTAGTTTTTCCTGTGGCTGGTGCATATAGACTAGCACGGTATAATAGTTGTAAATTTGATAATGTTTATACAGGAATCCCTATCACCCTGGCCGGAATGCTATTGGCACTTTATGCTTTAGTCACTTTAAACTCACCCAATAATTTTCCACTTACTATCATTATAATGTTTATACTATCTTATCTTATGGTAAGTAAATTTAAAATGAAAAAAGTGTGAGAAAAATTTTCTCACACTTTTTTTATTTACTCTCGTAATTTTAATTCCTCATCGATTTCTGTTTCTATATACTCTATTTGAAGCTTGCACTTCATAACTTCAGTTTTCATTGTACAATAAGACATATAACTATAACTGGCATTATCTAATACCTTTATTGTTTCATCAATAATGTCTCCCAAATTGTCTGCTCTTTTAAGAGCATCCTTAACCTCACTTTTTTTAGATAGTGCAATTTTATTTAATTCGTCTGCTCCACCTATGAGTAACCTATAAGAACTAACTAGTTTTGTTAACATGTCTGCTAAATTATTTATATCATTGTAATAATTTTGAATTACTCTTCTATGTGCCAAATAATCACCTTTTAGTTTTGATATTCATTAATTATACTGTTATAAAAATTAAATTATGCTAAGGCACAGGGAAATAAATATTTCTATATATTTAAAAATAGCTATACAATGTAATAATATGCTAAAGTAATTATGATATAGGAAGTAACTAGTATGCTACCTTCTAGCCAATAGGTTTTACCATCTTGAAACACTAAGTATGACATACCTACTGCTATACCACACATTATTATGTGAAAAACAGGAAATAAAAGTGTCATATTTAAACCCATAAAACAAGAGAATATTACAAGCACAGGGGTAACAAAAAGTGAAATTTGGATGCTTGATCCTATAGCCGTTTCTAAGCTCATATCTACTTTGTTTTTCATTGCACTCATTATAGTTGAAACATTTTCGCCTATGTTCCCTAAAAATGGAATTAAGATAATGCCTATGAACTCTTGCGATATATTATAGTTTTTTATAAAATCTCTAATATTATAAATTAATTTATCACTTATAAAATAAAGTAATACAGATATACAAATTAATGTTATTGTACTTTCTACAGCTTTTTTATTTATAGTAATTCTTTTCTCTTTTATAGTAATTTTCTCCTCTTCATTATCCTCACTAATAACAAATAAATTATTATGAGTATATAATGAAAATACTAGCCCTAAGATATAAATACCTATGAGTAAAAAAGCAACCTTCACACTTATGGATATCAGTACTGAATTCACAACTACAGAATATCTATTTAATGTTGCTATAACTACCATAGAGGACATAGCCAGTAGTAACATATTAAAATTTGTTCGTGCTATTATACTATTAAAGCTTTGCTGCCTGAACTTAAAACCTCCAAACACTACTGCAATACCAAGCCCTAAAAGCATATTATTTATGATTGACCCAATTAAGGAAGCTTGAACCAGAGGTATCATCCCATACTTAATTGACCAAATTCCCATCATAAGCTCTGGAACATTACCCACTGTAGCGGCGAGTAACCCGCCTTTTTTTTGTCCTATATAATCTGATATTCTAGTGGTTTGGTCTCCTAGTAAAATAGCTAATGGAACTATAGCTATTGAATATATTATTGTATTTACTAAACTTGATGAAGTACTTATAAACATTGTGATAATTACAACAATTATGAAAATATAGGTTTTTTTCATTCAAAACACCAGACTATCATTATTTTGTACTTTCATTTACGTAATCTTCGTCGGCCTCTTCAAAAGTATCTACATTTACATTTTGTTGTGTGTTATACACTCCTTTTTCCTCCGTGTTGTAGCGAAGGCAATATTCATTATTATATCTAGTACCATATTCATCATTACCTTGAATGCTATATTTATCGTTATCCCTATCGTCGTATTCATCCTCGTCTATTGAAATTATAGGTACTACTGGCACTAAATAGTAGGTTGGATAATAAATTATCATATTCATTCCTCCTATTTGTAATCTTCGCAGTATATTTTAAAGTAAGCTCTTGGAAACTTACATAGAGGGCAAAAAGCTGGTGCTTCTTTTCCTATATGAATATACCCACAATTCATACACTGCCATTTCACTTCATTATTTCGTTTAAACATCATACCTGCTACAAGATTTTCATATATTTTCATATATCTCATCTCATGGCTTTCTTCTACTTCCTGTATTTCTTTATAGAAATCTGCAATTTCTATAAAGCCCTCATCTCTAGCCTCTTTTTCAAATTGTTTATATAACTTGCTGCTTTCTAAAGATTCTCCTGCTGCTGCATCCATCAAGTTTTCTGCTGTATTTTTATTCATCTTTAGAAACTTATCAAAAACTACTCTTGCATGAGCCTTTTCGTTGTTTGCAGTAGCTTCGAAAATAGAGGCTACATACTCGTACCCCTCCTGTTCCGCTTTTTCAGCATAAAATGTATATTTATTTCTAGCCCTTGACTCTCCAGCAAAAGTTTTGAGAAGATTTCTTTCTGTTTTACTACCCTTTAATTGCATTAGTACTCCTCCGTATAATTGTTTGTCTCTTTATTATTCTATTCATTATGCTTTTAAAGGTTACTTTTAAAAAAGGAGGGACACCCCTTAGGATATCCCTCTCACATTTTAATAAATTTATTATTTAAAAGTTATTTATTTTCCTAAAATCTCTTTTGCCAGTCTGAGACCTGTAGGTGTAGTTGCAAGCCCACCCATAGCTGTTTCTCTTAATTCGCAAGGCAATTGCTTGCCTACCTTATACATAGCGATTACTGTATCATCAAAAGGTATTTTACTAGCTACACCACTCATAACTAAATCCGCAGTAGTTAGTGCACTCACTGTTCCAGCTATATTTCGTTTCGCACAAGGAACCTCAACGAGTCCTGCCACAGGGTCACATACAAGTCCTAATATGTTCTTTATTACAATAGCAGCTGCATCTAGAGCCATTGAAGCATTGCCACCCATCATTTCTACTACAGCAGCAGCTCCCATAGCAGCAGCAGCTCCACATTCAGCCTGGCATCCACCTTCTGCTCCTGATAATGTAGCATTTTTGGCAATTATAATACCTACACCCGAAGCCGTGAAGAGAGCATTAATTAGTTCATCTTCAGTTTTATTTAATTTTTCTCCAGCTGTGATAATTACCGCTGGAAGTATTCCACAAGAGCCCGCTGTAGGTGCCGCAACTATTTTACCCATAGCTGCGTTAACTTCTGAGCACGAAAGAGCTCTAGCCATTGCTTTTGTCATAAATCCCCCTGTAAGTGTATTTTTAGAACTGGAATACCTATTAAGTTTAATTGCATCCCCACCAATTAAACCGCTTATAGATTTAGTTACATTTGTAAGTCCATATTCTGCAGCTTCTCTCATTATATTTAGATTTTTTCTCATCTTTTCAATAATTTCTTGACGTGAGAGCCCACTTTCTTCTACTTCGCACATTATTGTATATTCCGAAATTGTCATATCCTTTTCTTCACATATACTTACTAGGTTTATTCCTTTGTTTACAAACACAATTATTGCCTCCTCTAGGTCCTTCTTGGTAAATAACAATTATTAAGACTGTTTTACTGGTGATATTTCTCTTATACTATAAATATTTCCTAAACATCTAATCTTGTCTAATACATCTTGAGGGACTATGCTATCTGTTTCAAACACCATAGCTGCCTTTAACCCTCTGCTATTTCTGTACACATTCATAGTTGCTATATTAACATTTTCATCAAATAATATGGTACTTACTTTTGAAATCATACCTGGGATATCTTTATGGCTAATTATTATTGTTGGATAATTACCCATAAACTTAAGTGGTTGACCATCAACTTCAAAAATTACAATATTTCCTCCTCCAACAGATGAACCAATAATTTCAACAACTTTACCACTTTCTTTTGTTATAATAAATTTCACTGTATTAGGATGAACATCTCCCAAATCACCAGAAGCAAACTCTATTACGAGGCCTTTTTCTTTAGCTATGTTCATAGATTCTTTAAGTCTATCATCCCAAGGATCCATTCCTAGAATTCCTGCCACAAGAGCTCTATCCGTTCCATGACCTTTATAAGTTTTAGCAAAAGAACCATGTAAAACAAATTTCACCGATGCAATATGCTCCCCAGCAATTATGGCAGCAATTTTACCAAGCCTTGCCGCCCCTGCCGTATGAGAACTTGATGGCCCTATCATAATTGGACCCAATATATCAAAAACACTATAACTTTTCATTATTTCCTCCTTGTCTGACTCTGCTTAACAAAATAATTATAATTATTTTGCCTCACATTAACATATGTTATTCTTTTGTGACTACATAGTAAGTATGAAATTTCTTCTGCGTGCCTTGCAAACGAACTCGAAACGGGAAATTCCATTAAGGAATTCTAATGTTTCATCGTCACGTATTGCAAGTCACTCCGTAGACATTTCATACTTACAAACCACACTAAAAAAAGTACACCAACTGTTTTTAGTGTATTAAATTCATTATAATTTTATTTATAATGAGAAATTATAATAATAAAGGTGAAAGCATGTGTGAATGTAGCAAATATTAATGACTTTTACAAACCTGTAGTTTATGTAATAGAAATTTGTCTTAATCAGCCCAAGAAGCTTAACAATTAATAACTGTTGTACTTCCCACGATAAATACTCAGAAGTCGTACATGCGTTTCTAAGACATAATATCAAATAAGCGCGTTAAGAAACTTTTCATGGAATAAGCCTAATTTCTGTTAAAGAATGCGCTACTATCATAGACACTAACCTATTATTAATTATTTAACCTTCTACATACTAAAACTTCGTGGTTCTTTAAATCTTAACTTAGCAATAAGTATGAAATTTATTCGAAGTGAATTGCAAAAGATTAGAATTTCTTAATCAAATTTATAGTTTTAAGTTCTTTTGCAATTCGCGTAGAATATATTTCATACTTTTTCCATCCTAATACTTATAGAAACAACTCCCCCCAGTGAATTCTCGGATTATTGAATTCTCTGGTACTAAATCTTTGTCTACATCTACAAAGAAATTGAGGAAACTTTTTAATCTACTTGCCTCATAAAATACTGGGCTTTCCGGTCCGATCTTATTAAGCTCCGTCAATGCAAATTTCTTAAGTACGCAAAGCTCATATACTAGATTTGAATTAAACATTGCATCTGCCTGTTCTTGGAATACGAAAATATTTTTTTCTTCTCCACGTTTTACAGAAGGCCACATTTTCAGTGTATCTTCTACTCCATATCCTCTAGATAAATAGTCTCTAACTATTCTTCTTGTCATTCTTACATCCGTTGTAGAAATCCTGTTATGATCATCCAAATTAAGCTGTGTTAGTGGACTTATATATATTTTAAACTTGCTCTCTTTAGCTATGGAAGAGGTTAAAATCTCATTTAATCCATGTATTCCTTCTACAACCACTACTCCATTTCCAGGCATTTTGATCTTATTTCCTTGCCATTCCCTTTTCCCTGTCTTAAAATTAAAACTTGGTATATCAACCTGATTGCCCTGTAGTAATAATTCTAAATCCTTGTTGAAGAGTTCTAAATCCAATGCATATATAGATTCGAAATCATATTCACCATTTTCGTCCCTTGGAGTAAATTCTCTATCTATAAAATAATCATCTAAGGAAATAAATGTTGGTATTAAGCCATTTACTCTTAATTGGATGCCTAACCTCTTTGAAAAAGTAGTCTTTCCTGAAGAAGAAGGTCCTGCTATAAGGACTAATTTCACCTGTGTACGTTGATGAATCATATCCGCAATGTAGGCTATTTTCTTTTCATGAAGAGCTTCAGCCACCCTAATTAAATTAACAATATCACCATTCACTACTTCATCATTCAAAGCTCCAACACTTCCAACACCCAAGATTTCTCCACATTGCTCTGCTTCATCAAATATTTTAGCTAGTTTCTCGTGTTTTTGAAATTTAGGAATTTTATCCGGAGTCTCACTTGTAGGATATCTCAATATAAAACCCGGCTCATAATATATTAAATCAAAGGTTTTTAGTATTCCCGTTGAGTAAGCCATTGGCCCATAGAAATAGTCATATCTCCCATCTATTTCATAAAGTTTTACTTCTCCCGAGTTAACATATTTTAAAAGTTTAACTTTATCTTGCATATTATATCCAGTAAAAATTTCTACTGCCTTAGCTTTTGACAGAGATATTTTTTTTATAGGAATATCAGCCTTTATTATTTCTCTCATTCTACCTTTTATTTCATAAATATCATCAATATCTAATGCAATAGGTTTATAAATCTCTCCAAATAAGCCTTTACTTAAAGAATGCTCTATACTTATTTTAGCATTAGGGAACAATTCGTAAACTGCTTTTATTAGCACAAACTGAAGGGTCCTAACGTATGTCATCATTCCAATTTTACTTGTAACATCCACAGTTTCAAAATTACCATCTTGCGTGATAATTTCACCTAACTCATAAAGTTTATTATTGAAATTACCTAAAACTACTGGTACATCATTAAATAAACTATTATCTTTAATAATATCATTTAACATAGCTCCCTCTTGTGCTAAAACATGTCTACCATCTTTAAGACCTATATTGAAATTATTCATACAATCATCCCCTATTTTTTAGTGGTCCCTACTATTATACTGTAATTCTAAAAAAATGTATCATAATACTTCTTATAATTTTTGTATTTAACTTTTCCATGTTAAAAGATAAAAATATATATATTTTTCATTTAAATTGCTCATACTAATACATAGACAAAATAGCAATGAGGTGATAATACGTTTATTTTAATAATTAGAACTTGTTTCCTATACTTTGCAGTAATATTTATTATGAGGATGATGGGCAAAAAACAAATAGGTGAACTTGAGCCTTTTGAGCTGGTAATTGCATTAATGATATCTGAACTTGCTACTTTTCCAATGCAAGATATAAGAATACCAATTTTTCATGCCATTATTCCAATAATTACTTTGCTATTTCTACAAGTTTCTACTTCTCTTATGGAACTCAAAAGCGAAAGGGCTAGAAGAATATTAACAGGCACTCCAAGTATATTAATAAAAGATGGGATAATCGATATTGCAGAACTTAGATATCAAAGATTTAATATTAATGATTTATTAGAAGAACTTAGATTAAAAGGGTATTTTAATCTATCAGATATTCAATATGCTATTTTAGAAACTAGTGGTGAGCTTTCCATTTTACCAAAAACCGGAAAATCCAACGCAAGTAAGGATGATCTAAAATTAAAAATAACACAAGATACTTTGCCTATACCTTTGATTATGGATGGCAATATAAATTATAAAAATTTAAAACTTTTAGCTAAAGATGAAACTTGGTTAAATAGTATACTAAAGGAAAATAATATTTTTTCTTCAAAAGATGTATTCATAGGAATTTTAGATTCTAAAAATAAGTTCTTTTATCAACTTAAGGAAGGGAAAGATAAAATCAAATGAAAAATGTTTACATAGCCTTTAGCCTATTCATTGCAATGATTATAGGAATATTCTTTTCTGTAAATCTTATAAACCGACGTTGTGATCATTTGCAAAGTTTGAATTGTACCCTAGAAAGTTATATAATTAAGGAGAATTATAAAAAAGCATATACTCTATCCTTAGATTATATAGATCAATGGAAAAGTGACTCGAAATTTCTTACCATTTATATACATCATGAAGACTTAGATCATGTAGACAATGAGCTATTAAAATTAACTCAATATATAAAAATTAAAGATAAATCCGAAGCCTTAGCCACTATACATGTTATGAAATATCTTGTAGATCATATAAAATCTCATGAAAAGGTTTCTATAAGCAATATTTTTTAATTTTCTATGTTTATAGAAATCATTTATCATAAAAGGGTAGAAAATACTCAATTTATAGCTTATAATTATAATATACAAATAAAAAGTCCCACAGGGACAATATGTGTCCCTGTTACAAAATTCGAAAGGTGGAATTAATATGGCTTTAGTTACTACTACTAAAATGTTTGAAAAAGCTTTAGAAGGAAAATACGCAATAGGTGCTTTCAACATTAATAATATGGAAATAATTCAAGGAGTTGTAGATGCATGTGCAACTCACAAATCAGCTGTTATACTACAAGTATCCGGCGGAGCTATGAAATATGCAAGGCCTTCATACCTTAGAAAAATGGTTGAGGCAGCTGTAGAAGACACTGGTCTTGATATTGCACTTCACTTAGATCACGGTTCAGATTTAGCACAATGTAAACTTGCAATAGCTTCTGGGTTTACTTCTGTAATGTATGATGGTTCTCATCTTGATTATGAAGAAAACGTAAGAACAACTAAAGAAGTAGTTGATTTTGCTCATTCTAAAGGTGTTGTAGTTGAAGCTGAGCTTGGAAAACTTGCTGGAGTTGAAGATGCTGTTAATGTTTCTGCTGCTGATGCAACTTATACTGATCCAGAACAAGCTGTAGATTATGTAACTAGAACTGGTATTGATTCATTAGCTGTAGCTATAGGAACAAGCCATGGCGCTTACAAATTCAAAGGCGAAGCTAAACTTGATTTTGAAAGATTAGATTTAATCACAAAAAAATTAGAAGAAGCAGGCCTTCATAATTTCCCAATAGTTCTTCACGGAGCATCTGCTGTAGATCAAAGTTTTGTTACTATGATCAATGAATTTGGCGGAGAAATGAAAGGTGCAAAAGGAATCCCACTAGAAATGCTTAGAAAAGCGGCTTCTATGGCTGTTTGTAAAATAAACATGGATACTGATTTAAGACTTGCTATGACAGGTTCAATAAGAAAAGTACTTACTAAAAATCTTGGCGAAATAGATCCAAGAAAATATCTTGGAGAAGCAAGAAGTAACATAACTAAATTAGTTGAAGGTAAAATCACTAATGTTTTAGGTTCCTCTAATTCATCTAAATAATTTAAATCAAAGTACTAAAAAACAAGGCCTCCCAGTATAAATACTGAGGGCTTTGTTTTTTTTATTTTCTTATACTTTTTCTTATCTATTTTTGAACATAATTGCTTACATGTTTAATAACCATATTAATTGTTCCATCACCATTTCTTTGTATTTCAAAGCGACTATTATCATTATACGTTTCTTCATTTACATATAAATCTATATCTTTATCAATTTTAAGTCTTACTCTTTTTAATTTTTTATCTATCCATTCTTTATCAAGACTAATATTTTCTGAAATTCCTTGGTCTTTAATAAATTCTACAAATTTTTCCTTAGTATCAAGATTTTCAGAAAACATTTCTTCAGACAATTCTTTAACATCGATATTATCTTCTTCTTTAAGTTTTCTTTTTATAGTACTTCTAACAGCCTCTGCCTTATCTGCGTTTTCCGGGAAGGTATTCTGGGTGAATTTTTCAGCAGCCTTCACAAAGTTTTTAGTAATGTCTCTTTTATTATCAAAGGTTGTGCAACCTAAGTAATCATTAATAAAGTAATTTAACCCATATTCCTGATCATCTTTACTACTGGATTGTTCATTGCTAGAATCTTTATTTTTTGTTATTTTATCAATAACCATTAGATCAAAACCATTCTCTTTTCTAATAGGTTTTAAAAAAGCACATTTTTGTATTCTTTGAGAACTGCCTGGAAGACCGGTAAATTGTGGTACTATATCAATGCCCAATTTATTATCAACAAAATCAATAGTATGTACATAATTCTTTATATAATCCATTTTGAATATCCCAAGGATTGGGCCAAACTCCGTAGTAAAAGAAATTACTATTAAATCGCAAGAAGGAATATTTCCTTTAGTTCTCATCAAAATAAACATCTGTCTTGCTAATTCTTTAGATACAACTAGGAGATTATTCTCCCCATTTAAGTATTCTTGTGATAAATCTTTTACTATATTTGCTTCTTCATTAAATACACCATATTTTAAATCTTCATCTTTTAAACATTTCTGAATGTGTTTAAGTAAGAAATTATATTTTTCTTCATCTAAATCTAAAGCATATTCATTCAAGATAGGTTCATCCGCATTATTATCTAAAACATGAATAATCGCCTCATTTATGCTAACTTCTTTTATGTACTCCAAAAAAACACCACCTTGTTATTTATATATGGCACACTCAAATAAATTAATATTATTTATTTTAATATGCCTAATTATTATACTATCTAAACTCATTTATAACAAATTACTATATTACAATATTCTTAGTTTAAAGCAGAGCATTATTGCCACTACTTAGTCACCTATATTGAAATCTACAATTTTAATGAAATATTAATGTTACTTCTTTTAGATTATGATATAATCACAATTAATAGTTATTATTTCTCCAGAGAACTACATGAAGAATAACAATTAATTATTACTATGTGCCCCAGAGAAACGCTAGGAGGAAAATATGAAAGAAATAGAAACTAAAATTATAGATATTGATGTAGACGAAATTCGCAGGAAACTAGCCAGCCTAAAAGCACCAAAGGTAAAACAAGAAAATCAAATAAATAATATTTATGATTTCTCAGATAAAAGGCTAATAAGTAGCAAAGGCTATGCAAGAATTAGAACTATCCACGATGAATTAACAAATTCTACTGTTCACTATATGACCACAAAAAAACTTATAAGCCAAGAAAAATTCAAAATCATGGATGAGCATGAAACAGAAATTAAAGATGAAGCAGCAGCTATTGGTATATTTGAATCCTTAGGTCTTATACTTATACAATCCATTAAAAAGTATAGGGAAAGCTATAAATATAAAAATACCCTTATAGAAATAGACATAAATGAGAAGGAATTCTGTCCTTTCCCTTATATAGAAATTGAAAGTCCGGATGAAGAGCAGCTAGAAGAAGTTTTAACTCTCCTAGGTTACTGCTTAGAAGATACTAACTCTAAAACTCTTTATGAAATACTAAAATTGAAAGGATTAGGTAAGAATTTATAATGTTTGGATATGTAACTCCATGTAAAATGGAAATGAAGATAAAAGACTACGAGAAATTCAAAGCTTATTATTGTGGTCTATGTAATTCCATTAAAAATAACTATGGCAATCTACCAAGACTTACTCTAAATTTTGATATGACTTTTCTGGCAATACTTTTAGATTCACTTGGGGATAATAAAAGTAGTTTTACTGAATTTAAATGTTTAATTCACCCACTAAAAAAAAAGGTTATGGTTGTTAATAATGAGGCTTTAGATTATGCGGCTTTTTCTAATACTACCTTAGCCTATTATAAGTTAATGGATGATGCCTGCGATGATAAAACAATGAAAAGCAAAATTTTTTCATTGTTTTTAAGGAACTATTTGTCAAAATCTAAAGTAGAATATAATGATGTAATGAAGTATACTAAGGAAAAGCTTTTATTACTAAATACTCTAGAAGCAAATCATGTGGATATTTCTTTAGAAGAACAGCTATCCATAGATGAGCATCTATCTACAGATGAACAGCTAACTATAGATGGGTTATCTCACATTTTTGCTGACCTTACGGGTTTTCTAATATCCTTTTATTATAAGGATGCCCCCTTTAAAGAGGATCTATATTGGCTTGGATATAATTTAGGTAAATGGATATATATTATAGATGCTTATGATGATTTAGAAAAAGATATGAAAAGTAATTCTTTTAATGCTATAAATTCCTTGTTTAATGTGGATAAATTAGATTTCGAAAGTTTTTCTAAATGTATAAAACCAAGAATTGATTATATCTTAACTACTTGTGCCCAGCAATGTTTAAAAAATTTAAATTCATTACCACTAATAAAAAATGAGGATATATTATATAATATACTAGAACTTGGACTCATGGAAAAAATGGATAAGGTTTTCAATAGAAAATTGGATATTGATTATTTAAAAGGAGAGGAATATAAAAATGACAAATCCCTATGAAGTACTTGGTGTGCGCGAAGGCGCATCTAAAGAAGATATAAAAAAAGCCTATAGAGAACAAGCAAAAAAATATCATCCTGATCAGTATGGCGATAATCCACTAAAGGATTTAGCGGAAGAAAAAATGCAGGAACTAAATGAAGCCTATGATTCACTTATGAAAAATACTAGTTCATCTAATAATTACCAGTCCTCAAATACTTATAATTCTTCTAACAATTATAATTCTTCTTCAAATGATGACTATGTTAATAGAGACATATATCAATCTATAAGAATGGATTTAAATAGTGGAAACATATCTTCAGCTGAACAGAAATTAGGTTCAATGAATACAAAAACTGCTGAGTGGAATTATTTAATGGGAATGGTTCATTTGAAAAAAAACTGGCATGATAGTGCTTACAACTTCATCAGCAAAGCCTGCTCCCTAGCACCTAATAATATTGAATATAGACAAAGCTTTAATAACCTAAATACAAGCAACTCAAATTATAGGGGTAACTATTATGGCAGGAGAAACAAAGATTCTGATATGGGTAATATGTGTATCAACTTGTGGTGTGCGGATAGTCTTTGCGAATGTTTAGGTGGAGATCTTATTTCTTGTTGCTAAGCACATTAAATTAGGAGATGATTTTTATGAAATCTAATAATATTGCTAAAGGTGGCATATTTGCAGCACTTAGTTTGATATTGCTATATCTTTCTTCTGTGATGCCAACAAACAGATTATTTATATTAGTCATAGCTTCTTGCATTATTCCGCTTTCTATTCTACTTACTGGAATAAAAAATACTGTTATAGTATATGGTGCTGTTTCACTGCTTAGTTTATTTATTATACCTTCAAAACTTATAAGCATTGCCTATATATTAATTTTTGGATCCTATGGCTTTGTAAAATACTTTATAGAAAAATTAAGAAATATCCCTGTAGAATTTGTACTTAAGCTATTATACTTTAATATAAGTTCAGCTATAATTATATTCATATATAAAATGCTATTATTAAAAATCCCTAATATAAATATATATTTGCTAATATTTTTTATGGAATTTAGCTTCCTAGTATATGACTATACCCTTACGATTTTTATCGCCTATGCAAATAAAAATCTTCTTAAAAAGTTCAATAAAAACAAATAGATTAAAAAAACTAGTATACTACTCTTTTGTTTATTTTAATGTTACTAAACTTCAATTCGTAATTTAGATCTACAGAATTAAAAACTTACAAATTTGCATTTGTTTTACAAATATTTACAAAAAGGATTTTAAACTTTT
>NZ_JAHLDL010000027.1 GCF_018861315.1 Clostridium bowmanii
AAACTAAAAATTCCTTTTTGTAAATAATTGTAAATAAATATCTTTTAAGTAAATAATTAGTTTCTAAATTCATTCAGCGGAATATAAGTTACAAAATAGACATTGTCACTATAGTGAATATCTTCAGTTTATTAAAAAAGCAGCAGCAGTGGCCGCTACTCCGACCATTGCTACTGCTTTTATCACAAATTAATCTTTTAATTAATTTAATTAATACGTTTTAACTTCATATCATAATTATTCTTATACTTTGCCATTCTAGGATCATTTTTAAAATAACCTTCGTATATACCTTTAGCTACATTTGCAGCATCACTTCCATACCCTCCGTCAAATATTACTACAGATATTGCAATTTCTGGATTGGTAGCTGGAGCATATCCCACATACCATGCATAATCTCCTCTACCCACTTTATTTTGTATATCAGATGAACTAAACTGTGCCGTACCTGTTTTACCACCTGTAGGTATAGGAAAATCACCAAGTGCACCACTTGCAGTACCATCGGTATTTCCGCCTGCTCCTGTAACATTGTTCATACCCTGCATAATAAGATTTCTGGTCTGCGCACTCATATCGGCTTTGCCTAAAACCACAGGTTTTATTTGAGATACTAACTTTCCATTAGAATCTTTTATGTTATCAACTAAATGAAGCTTATATCTTGTCCCACCATTTGCAATAGTTGCTATATAATTAGCCATTTGAACAGGTGTGAAATTGTCCATACCCTGACCAATAGATGCAATATACATATTGTATGCTAAATTTAAAGAAGCATGTCCTTCACTTATCGCTTGGTAGTTTACATCATTTAAAATTGCTTGTAAATCACCAGTAGTGAAATTTTGTCCTTTATTCTTAGGATCCGCAGTAATTAATTGTTTAAATAAATTCTCGTACTTCTCCTTTGAAAAAGCTCCATTTTTCACAGAATTCGTTATTTCAGTTTTAATTTCAGTTTTAATTTCCGAAAGTTTTTTCCCTTCATAAACAATTTTATTGTCTCCATCTCTATCGTATAAATCTATCTTATGGAATTTAACTCCATTCCCAGAAACTCCAATAGTTAAATCTTGTTCGATATTCAAAAGATATTGAGTTGCTGACAAGTTTTTCTGTGATACAGTATTATATACTTGTCCAAAATTTTCGTTTATTTCTATCCCTGTACCAGGACTCGTGGACTTAGGATCAGCTCCTAGTCCAAACCCCCAGGCATATTTAGCTAAAATATCATCTCCATATTTTGTCCTTAACAAACCACCCACATTCATAAAAAATGGATTGCTGGATTTTTCTAGTGCACTTACTACGTCTACTTCACCAAGTGCCCCATCTGTATAGAAATGATTTATATTTCCACCACCCATATCAAACTGGCCCTCATCATAATAAGTTGTATTACCATTTATAACTCCAGTTTGAAGACCTGCAATTGCTGTCATTGGCTTAAAAGTAGAACCTGAAGGAATAAGTGACATAGTTGCATAATTGTATAGGTATTTAGGATAATAATCAAAATTGTCCTTTCTAATTGTAGTATTCCCCTTTATGCTTGTATTTATTGGGAACATATAATCAATTAAACTTTGTGATTTTCCCTGAGCTTTTGCCATCTTTTCATAGTCTGGATTAAAATATTTTTCTGATTGAGCCTGCGTTAAGCCCTGCGACGTAGAAAAATCATTTGGATTGTAACCTGGCAAACTAGTAAGTGCTAGTATTCCACCAGTATGAATATCTATGGCAACAGCGGCGCCTCTTGTAGCATTTGATACATTTAAATCATTCACAAATCCTTTGCTTTGCAATTTTTTCATTTCACTATTTAAAGCATTTTCTGTGGTATACTGCAAATTTGCATCTAATGTAAGCTTGACATTTTTTCCGGGAGTTACCTTCTTACTAGAAGATTGAGTAACCTCATCTATTCCACCCTTCTCTCCTTTAAGATAACTTTCCATGGCAGCTTCAATTCCAGAAACTCCCACATAATCCTTACTTGTGTCATAACCCTTTGCTGCATATTTATCCTGATTTGCAGAACTTATTTTGCTTATATATCCCAAAACCGATGAAGCAAGCTGTCCATATGGATATTGCCTCACAGGCTGAATTTCTACCTTAATTCCAGGTAATTCTGAAAGACTTTGCTCAAATATAAGTGATGTATCTTTCTTTATATTAGTTACTATGCTAATTGATTTATATTTTGAAAAAGTGTTCATTTTTATACCGTCTTCCACAATTAAATATCTTCTTAATACCTCTTGTGTTTCTTGTATATGTAAACTTGAAACTCCCTTTATTACCTCATATTCTTTTAGAAGTTCATTATATGTTTGCTCTGGGGTTAATTTTAAAAGCTCATTATTTAGCTTAGTAATTTCCTCTGGAGTTAAATCATCTTCTTTTTTATTATCAAATTTTGTTTTTAATATATTAGCTTGAAGACCTCTATCTTTCAAAAACCTCAACTTCAAAACTTGTATTTCCTTAGGATTACTTGAACTAAATTCAAATCTATAAGGTTTAATCTTTAAAGGAAAACTGTCTACCTGAGCTTCTCCATTTTCATCTAAAATTTTAAATACCTTTTGTAGTGTTACAAATATCTCTAGATCAGCCTTAACTGTATCGGTATATGTAAGGTTATATCCTGGAACTTCAGTTGCAAGTCCTATTCCATTTTTGTCTGTTATGAGACCTCTCGGTGCCTCTACTGTTAAAATATTATGAGTCTTAATTTCTGCTAACTCCTTGTAGTATTGCCCCTTTAATACTTGTATAGTAAATAGCTTTGCAATTATTAGTGAAAATATAACTACCATAATTACAAATAGGACATTATACCTGTTAAGTTTCTTTTCTGCTTCCATTTCATCACCACTGTAAACTTTCATTTTTTATGTACACACCTTTCATGACTTAAGTCTTAATTATTATATCATAATTTTCGTTATTATCTTCATTTTGTGCACTCCCCAAAAGTAAGAATTTATAAGAAATTCTAGAAACTCTGCGAAAATAAAGACGGGCCACCATTGAGGTAGCCCGTACAAAAAGAATCAATTAATATTTTATATTACAGTACACCTATTTTTTTAAAATATTGAGCTTCCAATTCGTATCAAGCTTTCCCTTATTGATAATAATAGTTGGCGTATGTTCTAGTATAGGTGTGAATTTGTTTTTTAATGCTAACCTAGCACTTATAAACATTAAAACTACGAGTAATCCAGAACCATAAACTGACTTCAACGTAACCTTGTCTACAAGTGCTTCAGCCGCAACGTTTGCGAGTATCATAAGCCCTGCTAACTCATAGGCTGTCATTTGGGCCATAGCTTTTTTAGTCAAAACTCTAGTACAAAGATAAGTGAAATAAAAAACTATTATAACTCTTATACTAAGGGCTATAAAATCAATCATGTTGTTCCTCCAAAAAAATTAGTTTAGCTCTAACCTAACTCAAGGCCCACAAAATGCCTTCATAACAAAGTTAAGAGAAGATTTCAGTCCTCCAATATATTCAAGCGCATAATCCTGCTCATGTCGTATTGAAATATCCAGCTGTCCTAATGTGAACTCGAAAGTTGTGAAGATTTCTGTTGAATTATTTGATTGAATCAATATCCTTTTTCTATTATAAATACTTTTTAATTTCTCCATTGATTTTTTGGCTTGATTCCAATCTTTTATTGAAACACTTTTTTCGATTTGATTTAATTGTAGATTAAATTCAATTCTAGGCAAAAAAGCATTAAATATGATCCACATAACAGTAAAAGATATTACCCAAGTTATCCCAATAGCAAGTCTCATATCATTATTATTTTTCATAATTTCCACCTCCATCTGGATCATATTTATTATTTACATAAAATAGAATTATTACACCTTTTTATTTACCTAATGGATTAGCTGATTTGTCTACAATAACAAAACTCTCATTTTAATTGTACTAAAAGTGATGTATAATTTTTTCATATGCAAAGTTTGACGAAAGTTGCGAATGAATTATATCATTAAATGTGATGTATTTAAAGGTAACTCGTAGCTATTTGTAGAAATACAACTATAATATATATCATGCAGTAATTAATAATTTGATTAAAGCCATTATTTAAATAATTAAACAAAGGGGATATTCATTATGAATAATATAATGCCAGTTAAAAGTTTGCATTATAAAAATGACAGTATTAATAAAAATGAATATGTAGAAAAAAATAAATATATAGAGAAACTTGATTTAGAAGAAAGTTTAAATGAAAGAATTATAATACTTGAAGAGGAACTACAGTGTACCAAGGAAAGCCTACAAACATCAAATGAGGAACAGCTTGCTTATAATGAAGAACTACTCACTGCAAACGAAGAATTAAAATCAGCAAATAATGAATTACTAAGAATTAATACCCAATATCAATATAAAAATGAAGAATTGGCTGATTTATATAACGATATGATAAACTATGTAAATAGTTCAGATATTGGAACTATTTTTCTCGATGAAAAACTTTGTGTAAGAAAATTTACACCCAGTATTACTAAAGAGATAAACCTTAAGCTGCAGGATATTGGGCGTCAAATGCAGGATATATCAAGTAATCTGATCAATGATGACTTAAATATAGGTGCAAGTCAAGTATTAACTAATCATCTGCCCTATGAGAAGGAAGTTCAAAGTAAAAATGGAAACTGGTATTTCTTGAAATGCTCACCATACTGTACATCTGAGAATTTAATTAAAGGAGTCGTCTTATCTCTTGTGGATATAACAGCCAAGAAATTATTAAATGAAGCTAATTTATCCGAAACCTTAAAGACGGAATTTTTCAGTAACCTTTCCCATGAACTGAGAACCCCTCTAAACGTAATTTTATGTGCCTTACAGCTTTTGGATGTGGTTTCATGCGGTGAGGTTAATGATGTTAATGATAAAGTAATGAAATTTAAAAAGTATAGTAACATAATGAAACAGAATTGTTACAGACAATTACGACTGGTTAACAATATGATTGATATTACAAAACTTGATGCAGGTTTTTTTGAGTTAACGCTTTCGAACTGTAATATCGTCAATATTGTTGAATGTGTTACTATGTCAGTAGCCGAATATATTAAATCTAAGTCCATTGAATTAATATTTGATACTAATATAGAAGAGTGTACAATGTCCTGCGATGCAGAAAAGATTGAAAGAGTGATACTAAATATACTTGCTAATTCAATAAAGTTCACAAAACCAGGCGGAAATATACTAGTAAATATGTATGTTAGTGGAGAAAATGTTAATATATCAATAAAAGATACAGGTATAGGCATTCCAAATGATAAGTTAGATATTATTTTTGATAGATTTAGACAAGTAGATAGGTCACTTACACGAAACCAGGAAGGCAGTGGTATTGGACTTTCCATAGTCAAATCTCTTGTGGAGCTACATGGAGGCAGCATTTCTGTAACCAGTGAATACGGCAAAGGAACAGAGTTTATAATTGTATTTCCAGTAATAGTACTACCTGAAGAGAACGATATATGTAGAGTAGTTGAAGCTGAATCACAAGAAAGAATTGAGAGAATACATATTGAGTTTTCTGACATTTATTCATTAAATTAGTTAGCCTCGTATATATGTCATAGTCAAATTATCTCTTTCAGAGATACATGTCTTGCAGAGCTGCATCCCCTGCTGAGCTACTATTAATGACTTCAGAAGGAAATCCTCTCACTTATATATGTGGGAGACTTTCCTTCTTAAATTTGGTTAATTAGTCACTCTAAAAAATAAAATGCAAATTTATAAACTATTATACTCTGATTACAGATATTTTGTTATAATAAGAAGATAAGATGATATTTGATTCAATTTCTAAATGGAGGGATAAAATGAAGGGGAATAAGAACCTTGACATAAACATAAGTACTAAAAATTCTGTGGGCAATGCTCCCAAAACGAATACAGCAAAAACAGACTTTTCAATTATTGGAATCGGTGCCTCCGCAGGAGGACTAGATGCTTTATCAGTTTTCCTTTGTAATGTGCCTAAAAATAGTGGCTTGGCTTTTGTTATTGTTCAGCACATGGAGAAGAATAGCAAGACTATTTTGGTAGATTTACTTCAGGGTGATACTAGTATGAAAGTTGTACAGGCCCATGAGAATATGTCTGTTCAACCAAACTTTGTCTATGTAATTCCCCCAAACAAGAATATGTCTATTAATCATAATACGATACACCTTTTTGATTATACTAAGCCCCACAATTTGCGTCTGCCTATAGATTTCTTCTTTTGCTCACTGGCTAATGATATGAAGGAGAGAAGTATTGGTGTCATACTCTCAGGAATGGGCGCCGACGGTACAGAGGGACTTAAACAAATTAAGGAAAAAAAAGGCGGTGTCTTTATACAAGAGCCATCCTCTGCTAAATTCGAGGACATGCCTCGCAGTGCCATCGAGGCGGGTTTAGCTGATGTTATATCCACTGTAGAGACAATGCCTTCAAATATTATTTCCTATATTCAGGATAAACCTGATATGATTATGACTGACAAGGACAATGCAGATAAACTCAAGATTTACTTCGACAATATTATAGCCTTGCTTCGATCACATACAGGCCATGATTTTTCTTCATACAAAAAAAACACTATACAACGTAGGATTGAAAGGTGTATGGGTATTCATAAAATTGACGATATAGCCGCCTACGTCCGTTTTTTGAAGAATAATCCACAGGAACTTAATTTATTATTTAAGGAATTTTTAATTGGGGTTACCAGTTTCTTTCGTGAACCCTTGGAATGGAAATTGTTAGAGGATAAAGTTATACCAGCCCTCTTAGCACAGCGGTCGCCCACAGATACGGTTCGAATTTGGACATCTGGCTGTTCCACCGGCGAAGAGGCTTACTCCTTAGCCATTGTTTTCAAAGACGTTATGGATAAGTTAAAGTCTCCCGATAACTTTTCTATTCAAATTTTTGCTACTGATCTTGACAATGAAGCTATTGATAAAGCCCGAGAAGGGATTTTTCCCCTTAGCATCTCAAAAGATATGTCCACTGAGCGCCTGACTAGATATTTCGCTAAGGTGGATCGCGGCTATCAGGTTAACAAAGAAATTCGCGATATGGTGATCTTTGCTCAGCAAAACTTGATTAAGGATCCGCCATTTACAAAGGTGGATGTAATGATCTGCCGAAATCTGCTTATCTATCTGACACCTGAAATTCAGAAAAAGCTCATTCCTCTCTTTCATTACAGTCTTAATAGTGGTGGCTTTTTGTTTTTAGGTAGCGCGGAGTCAGTAGGCAACTTTACTGAGCTTTTTAAACCACTTGATCTCAAATCCCGAATCTATCAGAGACTTAGGCCCTTAATTCAGACGGAGCCTATAGAATTCCCCAACTCCTTTGCTCCGCATCAGACTGAAGTGAACCAGCCGACCACCGATGTTCAAAACATGCAGTCGCAGGCAGATAAACTGATTTTGCAATGTTATTCACCGGCCACTGTGCTCGTAAACGGTAAAGGTGATATTCTCTACATTACCGGGCGAACTGGTAAGTACCTAGAACCTCCCTCTGGCAAGGTTAACTGGAATATTTTTGCCATGGCACGTGAAGGTCTAAACTATAAACTCAGTGATACCTTCTACAAAGCTATTCGACAAAAGAAGGAGATTACTTCCAAAAATGCTGTTGTGATAAACGAAGGCGGGACACTGATGGTTGATATTTCAGTAAATCCTCTCAAAGATCCGGAGGAACTACGTGGAATGGTAATGATTATTTTCACCGAAGTAACTGCCCCTAGTGCATGTAACACAGTAGACACAATGGGACCAATCCCTGCCAGTAATAAGCGTGAGGAGGAACTAGAGCAAGAACTACTACAAACTCGCCAAATGTGGCAAGTTGCTGGTGCAGAAATGCAGCTATCTCAAGAAGAATTTAAATCCAGCAATGAGGAATTGCAGTCATGCAACGAAGAACTCCAGTCCACAAACGAGGAACTGACTACAACAAAGGAAGAAGTTCAGTCCTCAAATGAAGAATTAAAGACCATTAATTTCGAACTACAGTCCAAGCTAGACGATCTATCATTAGTCACAAGCGATATGAATAATTTAATGGACAGTACAAAGATTGCCACCTTATTTTTGGATAACACCTTGCTCGTTAAACACTTCACCAATGAAATGACTGTAGTCTCTAGGTTAATTACCAGTGACGTGGGAAGGCCTGTTACTGATATTGCATCGGATCTTATTTATCCTGAACTAGAAGCGGATGTTAAGGAGGTGCAACGTACACTGACTAGTGTTGATAAACAAGTCATGTCTCGCAATGGGAGTTGGTTTAACGCGCGCATTTTACCATACCACACCTTAGAAGAAAAGACAGATGGTGTAGTCATCACTTTTGTGGATATCACTAAGTCCAAGAAGCTAGAGGCGGAGCTATTACTTAAAAATGACAGGTTGCTTGCTGAATTAGAACAAGGTCATAAAGAAGTTGCTGCAACCTTAGATTTGGATAATAGTAAGTTATAAGTATTTCCTCCATCAAGGTATATGTAAAAAGTATTCTACACATACTAGTAACAATATTTACAATTGAGGGGTGAAGGTATTGGATATAATTTCATTAATAAAAAAAGTTAAAAAGAGAGATGATATTATAGATATTCAGGAGGCATATAATATATATGGTCTTCTAAGAGCAAGATATGTTAGTACCCAGACAGTTCAATTATTTAAGAACTTTGTTCATGATGTAGATTGGGAAGTAGTCCTAGAAAAATTCCAGAAAGATTTTGAAAATCAAATAGATAATTTACAGAAATTAGGCGAAAAATTTCGTATAATAATGCCAAACAGACCTCCGGTTGATGTTAAGTTCGCAACCCGTCTGAATGATATAACAGATGATTATATCTATAAAAAGATATACCATGACCTTGTTGCGCAGCTGATGTCTCTTAGTCATGCAGTTCGTACAACCAGCACGAATGATAATTTAAGAAATATTATCATAGAAGATTTAAAAATTCATTTTGAGGATTTTGATATCCTTTATAAGTTTGGAAAATTGAAAGGCTGGGAGGAGACTTATCCTACTTACAAGACTGCTATTATTCAGGAAAAAGAACAGCTTTCCGTGTCAGAAGCATTTCATATTTGGGATCATATTGTTATGAGATATGAACAACTTGAAATCATAGGTATATTCTCTAGCTTTGCTCATGATACTGAGTTTAAGGTAATACTTCAACATGGGTCATATGTATATAACAAGCAAATTAAAAAGCTTGAGGAGTTAGCACTAAAACTTAATGTACCCTTGCCTAACAGAGCTGCACTACCAGTAACGACACCAATAGATCCTGAAATGATTACTGATAGGTTTATGTATCGAATCATTTTAAGCTGGCAATTATCTGCCTTAGATGCTCATCTTAGAGCAATCATTGAAACTATTAGGAATGAATCATTGCGTAGGTTATGGACCGGACTCCTTGATGCAGAGTTAGCATATTACGATAAATATCTGAAGTATGGAAAAATGAAGGGTTGGACAAGAGTAGTCCCAATATTTGGGGAGCCAGTTACATAAATTGAGTTCATATGAAAAAACTCTATACGAAGATTTTAAAAGTGCTCCCTAAACGTAGGATAAAACTATGGTTGGGGGTTTTTATATCAGGCCCCTTTTGCTAAAATAATTCCCAGCAAAAAAAATATTCCTTGAAAATTCAGACTTTTTTAACAATTTAGTTATATAACGTGATATAATCTATTATTATATTATAAAATAATAATCTATGGAGGGATACAATTATGGTAGATAGACTTTTTGTTTATGGTACGCTTATGAAAGGAAATAGCCTTCATGATAAATTCTTATCAGGGGCCAGATTTGCAGGTTATTTTATAGCTGACGGTATTCAGTTGTATGATTTTGGTAATTATCCATTAATAGTTCAAAATGAAATTGATAAGGTTAAAGGTGAGCTGTATATTGTCGATAGTAACATATTGGACAAACTAGATATATCTGAAGCAAAAGCTAATTTATTTACGAGGAAATTAATTAAAGTGATTAATGATGATGATGAGGTTCAAGAAGCTTATGTCTATGTCTATAACACATCTGCTTCAAAAAATATTAAAGTTGATTCTGACAACAAACCTGATAAAGAAGTAAGAAGAAATGATTTTGTTTGGTATGCAAGCTATGGATCTAACTTGATATATGAAAGATTGATGATTTATATAAAAGGTGGAAAATGTAAATTTAACGGAGTAAATTACGAGGGTTGTAGAAATACATCACTACCAAAAGATACTAGACCAGTAACTATTCCTTATAAAATGTATTATGGTAATGAAAGTTCTCCATGGGGAAGTGGTGGAATTTCGTTTTTAGATATCAATAGCAGAGGAAAATCTTTAGGTAGAATGTATCTTATTACTGAAGAGCAGTTTGAAGACATTTCACGTCAAGAGGGCTGTGAAGAAAATTTATATAATCAGACCATATCCTTAGGAGATTACAATGGAATTGAAATAGTTACCATTACCAATACAAATACAAGACCCTATCATGACCCTTCTGATAAATACCTTGAAGTGCTTAGAATGGGTATAAAAGAAACTTACCCAGATATGAGTGACTTTGAGGTAATGAAGTATTTGGTCCAATGCGGATCAGAAAAGAGATAACTTTCGAGTTATCTCTTTTCCCCTTTAATAGTATATTTACTAAATTCAATGCCCATGCTTAATTCCATTATTTTTTATACATTTTTTGAAATTGCCTTATGTGCTTTTTTCTTCTTTGTGGTTTTTTGTTTAAACTCGTGAGACATTACACTTATATTCCCATCTACTTCTAAAACCGCTAAATCAACTTGCTCTACCACTGCTACACCATGTTCTCTAATTACCTCCATAATTTCTTCCATTGAGATTTTGGATTTAGACATATTTTTTTTATTAATTATACCATGATAAATTAGCAGCAATGGTTCTCCTTGAATTAACTTGTTAAATTCAGGAAAGCAATACATTACTCTTTTAAACAAATAATTTACAAAAAATAATGAAGATGCTGCTACAATTCCGCCACCTAAGGATTAATCCGTACCCACCATTGCATTCTGAACAGCATTACTAATTAGTAAAATAAAAACCAAATCAATTACAGATAATTGAGCTAGTTCGCTTTTACCAAACAATCTTATAGCAAACACGATAAAAATATATACACTTACAGAAGTTAAGATAATTTTTAAATACGGAAATATTAGTGTCATGATTTTCCACCTCACTTACTGAATCTCTCTAGATGCATAATTTCATTTAAAATAGATATTATATTTAATTCTACATATACCGTTAAAAGCCTCCTTAAAATTCCATATTTATATATTTAAAAAAATACAAGCATTAAACAACCACTTTTTAAAATTCCACAACTGCATATTTGCGTTTTTACTGTTATAATAACATGGGGTGAAAAAACCAATGAAGAAAAAATATATATTAGCATTATTAATTATAATAACTGTACTTATATTTGCAAATAATTATTTCAAGATAGAACATAACATGAACATATTCGAATATTTTTCGCAAGACCAGCGGTTAAACGCCTCTGATAAAGAGTATTTGAAAGAATATGGAGACTTAATATATGGGTCAGATCGAAATACCCCTCCGCTAAGATATTTGAATCCAGATAGCGGTCAATATGAGGGGCTTGTAATAGATTACGTAAATGCTCTTTCTATCGAACTAGGAGTCAACATAAAGGTTAAGCCTATGATTTGGAATGATGCCCTTAAAGCACTGGAAAGTGGAAATATAGATTTTTGTGATATGCACTCTTCCAAAGAACGCTCTCGTAGCTTTATTTTTACAAACCCTATATACTATCAAAGAGGAGCTATTTTAATAAAAAAAAATAATACAAGTATTAAAACGCCTCAAAATATTAAAGGAAAAACTATAGCAGCAATAAAAGGAGACTATATATTTGAGCATCTAGCAGAAAATTACACTGATGTACATGGAGTTGAAACTGAAAATTTAAGAGATGCTATTAGCCGCCTGGAAAAAAGTGAGGTTGATGCTGTCCTTGGAGATGAATCAGTAATAAATTATTATTTAACTGGGGAAGGCCTAAGCCGGGAATACTCAATACTAAATGAATACTTGTACGAAAGACCAGCTCTAATAGGGGTAAAAAAAGACAATGAAAGATTAGTAAAAATACTTAATAAAGCAATATATCAGTTGCAAAAAGATAACACCATGGAAAAAATATACGGAAAATGGTTTGGCGCATCACCACTAATCATGAAAAATAACAACACTGATAAATATATGCTTTTAGTCAAATATGCTATAATCCTAGTAATACTAGTAGCACTATTTTTTTACTATTGGAACATGGAGCTAAAAAAAGAAGTGAAGAAACAAACAAATGCTCTCAATATATCAAAAAACGAATTAGAGACTACTTTCAATGGACTTACCACACATTTAATGGTGGTGGTAAACGAAGACTGCTTTGTTGCAGAATCCAATACAGCATTTTGTGATTATATTGGATACTCAGTAGATGGAGTTAAACATATGCACTGCAAAAATATCAATGGAATACTAGGAAGCAACTGTGACGAATGCCTCATAAAAGAAATGTTTGAAACTAGAACTTCAATAGAAAAGGAAGTAGAATATCAAAAGAGAACATTTAAAGTAAGAACTTATCTATTAGATAAAGTATCAAACACTAGAGAGCGAGTACTTGTAATGATGGAAGATATCACAGATCTAAAACTTTCAGAGCAAAAGATGTTGCAATCAAGTAAAATGGCTGCAGTAGGACAGCTTGTAGCAGGCATTGCACATGAAATACGAACCCCTTTGGGAATCATTAGGAACTATACATATTTACTTAGACGTATGGAAAAAGAAGAAGATAAAAAAGAGGCAATAGATACAATAGAAACTTCAGTGACTAGAGCCAATAAAATCATAGACAATCTTTTAAACTTTTCAAGACTTTCTGATAACAAAGTACACAATATAGCAGTAAAAGATTTCATATCAAATCTTTATGAACTTAATCAAAAGGCCTTAAAACAAAAGCATATAGAATTCAAGTTATATGTGGAAAGAGATTTACAAGTAGAACTATATAGCGAATCTCTGAAACATATCTTACTAAATCTTTTTTCTAATGCTTCTGATGCCATGCAGCAAGGTGGTATACTTAAGGTACAATCCTGGAGAAAAAATGACAATATAATTATAGAAGTATCTGACACAGGATCCGGAATGGAACCAAATACACAAATGTACTTGTTTGATCCATTCTATACTACTAAGCAAGTTAGCAAAGGCACAGGACTTGGACTTTTTATTGTATATAACGAAGTACAAAAAATGGAAGGAACTATTAAAGTGGAAAGTAAAATAGGAGAAGGTTCAAAGTTTATAGTTACACTTCCCACAAAGATACATGACCCCATACTAATATTGAAATAGGAGAAATTTAATGAATAGTAAAAATTATGGAATATTAATAGTAGATGATGAAGCTGCCTATTCAAAAGGACTAGCTAAAATACTTGAAATAGAAGGATATATATTAGAAACAGTACTGTCAGCAGAAGATGCTATAGAAAAAATCAAGCACAAAAAATATCAGATGGTAGTGACGGATTTAATGATGAATGGAATGAACGGCATAGAGCTTTTAGAAAAAATAGTAGCATTAGACGCTAATATCAAAGTCATACTCATGACTGCCTATGCCACTGTACCTAACGCAGTAGAAGCAATGAAAAAGGGAGCAGTATCTTATTTTGTAAAGGGAAATGATCCTGTTGAACTGATAAATGAAATAGAAAAAGCATACAAAGAGTACAAAAAATTCGAACTAAACTCTAAAATATATGATAAAAAAGAGAAATTACTTCTAGAATCAGAAAATAGTGAGTTCAAAAAGATTATTGATATGGCGCTAAAAGTTGCCAAAACACCAGTCAACGTGATTTTGCTTGGAGAGTCGGGGGTAGGAAAAGAAGTATTTGCAGACTTCATCCATACTCAGAGTGAGCGCAAAAACAAACCATTTGTAGCAGTTAACTGCCATGCTCTATCTGAAAGTATTTTAGAGTCTGAACTATTTGGACATAGCAAGGGAGCTTTCACTGGTGCAAATGAAGAAAGAATTGGTAGATTTGAATCAGCTAACATGGGAACACTGTTCCTAGATGAAATAGCTGACATGCCCTTATCAACACAAGTAAAACTATTAAGAGTCATTGAAGACAGAACTATAGAAAAAATAGGTAGCAACATAAGTACACCCGTAGACTTTAGACTTATAACAGCCACCAACAAATCTATAGTAAAATTGATAGAGCAAGGTTTATTTAGAGAAGATTTTTACTATAGAATCAACACCATCATCATAGAAATACCCCCTCTAAGGCATCATAAGGAAGACATATATAGTTTGGCTAATAACTTCATAACTACAGCCTCTAAACAAATGAATAAAAAAATACACAAGGTAGAGCCTGAAGTTTGGGAATATCTAAAACAGTATGACTACCCAGGCAATATACGAGAATTTAAAAACATAATCGAAAGGCTGGTAGTGTTTAGTGAAAATGGTGTTATCTCAAAAGATGATTTGCTAATACATGAAATACCCACTACTGACTATGAGGGAGATCAAACATTAAAAACATTTAGGTCTGCAATAGAAAAAAAATACATAGAAACTGTCTTAGAAAAAAATAGCTTTAGTATGACAAAAACATCAAAAGTTTTAGGTATTACTCGAAGGCAACTACAAAATAAAGTCAATGAATATGAGATTCAAAAATAAAAGTGGGCAATTTTTTTCCATACTAGGCGGAAAAAAATTGCCCACTTTTATTATTAAAAAAGAAATTAAACATTACAACTACAACTTCACTCTGAAAAAACGCTCCTTACAGATGGGGCTAAACATAAATTGTTATCAGAATCACAATTTTTATTAAATAAATATGAGAATTAAAATATTTAGGCATAACAATTGCTATATACAATAGTAAGGAACAACTCTTACATATAAAATCGCAAGTAACGTTTTCAGAAAATTCACTCTTTAAAAATAATTAGGAGGCAAACTATGAAAAATACAACAAAACATTCAATTATTATAGGTTTTGCACTATTTGCAATGTTCTTCGGAGCAGGAAATCTGATTTTTCCACCACTCCTCGGAAAAGCTGCAGGAAGCGCATTTTTCGCATCCTTAATAGGCTTTCTCGTTACAGGAGTTGGTCTTCCACTAGCTGGAGTAATTGCCTGTGCCAAAATTAATGGTACTTATGACAAAATGGCCATTAGAGTAGGTAAAAAATTTGCTATAATAACCGGCATAGCTTTAATTCTTGTTATAGGACCCTTATTTGCAATTCCAAGAACCGCTGCAACAACTTTCGAACTTGGAATACATCCTATATTTCCATCTGTGTCACAAAACATAGCAGTTATATTGTATTTTGCAATAACTCTTGCATTTGTGCTTAAACCTTCTTCAATAATTGATAATATAGGCAAAATTCTTACACCTGCACTTTTATTAATGCTTGCTGTAATTATATTTAAAGGAATAATAAATCCTGTTGGACCAATTGTAAATACATCTTACAAAGGTGGATTATCAAAAGCTTTAATAGAAGGTTATCAAACAATGGATGCTATGGCTTCTGTTGTATTTGCAGGAATAATTATTGCATCTGTTAAATCAAAAGGATATAAAAATGCAACTGATATAATGAAAATGACTATAAAATCAGCACTAGTTGCTGTAGCGGGCCTTGCCTTTGTATATGGTGGACTTATGTATCTTGGAACACAAACAAGTACTTTGTTTCCAGCAGATATAGCTAGAACTAAGCTAGTTACGCAGCTTGTTAAGTTAGATTTAGGTAGCATTGGCAGCGTTGTTCTTGGTTTATGTGTTGCTCTTGCATGCTTAACAACCGCTATAGGATTGCTTGCAAGTGGAGCAGAATTCTTTGCTAAGGTTTCAAAGAATAAAATATCTTACAAAACTGCTGCTGTTATTATGGCCGTAGTAAGTGGATTAATAGCTACAAAAAATGTTGATGCTATAATTTCACTAGCAGGCCCTGTGCTGCAAATTTTATATCCAATTGTAATAGTTCTTATAGTTATTACCTTGCTTGGGGATATTGTGAAAAGCAACACGGTTGTTGCTATAACTACATACACAGCGCTATTTATAAGTATTTTGGATACTATAAATGGTGTATATCCAAATAGTATTGGATTTCTTAAATTTATTCCTCTAGCAAGTGTTGGATTCTCATGGCTTATACCTACTTTGCTAGCTTTTATAATTTCCAACATTTCAATAAAAGCAAAAGAAGATACTATAAATGAAGATGCTACTGAAACAGAAGCAGCATAAACATATCAATTCAGCACTAAAAAACAACAACTTGATAATTATTATGAGGAAAAAACAAATCTATTTACAAAAAGATCAAGTAGAGTGATAAGACACCCCCCCTCCCCCGTTAAATTATGGAGGGGGGTATTTTATTTTTTTACCAAAGAAAATGCTATAACATCTTTAATTGAATAAGCATCTGTTAAATGACTCCCAAAATTCTCATCGAATATTATTGTAAATTTAATAACATATTTCATAATTTTACATGGTTTTTAGATCCATTAAATGAAAATATAGACTTTCTACTCATTATGTTATAAAATATTACTTAGTCATATTAAATATTAAAATTGAATCTTTAGGGGGAAATATTAAGTGAAGAAAAAAATTCTAATAAAATTTGTAAGAGCTACACTTATGTCATTAATTTTAACTACAATCTTATCAAGTGGAGCTGTTAAAGCTGCGCAGGTTGCGACCAAAACTATAATAAGAGGAAATAGCATTGGTAATCAAATTAATTCTGGTAAAGTTGCTTATATGGGTAATTATATATACTTTTCCAATCCGCAAGATAGTGGTAAATTATATAAATGTAATATAGATGGTACTCATAAAATTAAATTAAGCGATGATATAGCCTCTAATATAAGTATTTATAAAGACTCTATATTTTACTTAAAGCAAAATAACGGTCCTTATGAAATTTATAAAATTAACAATAATGGCACCTCAAAAAAATTATTTGTAAAAGATAAAGTGGATGATAATTTCCAAATAGTAAATGGATATGCCTATTATGCTGTATTCAAGCCCATAAATCCAGCAATGCGAACTCCTTTTTATTATCCAAAAGATGTGTATAAAGTAAGTTTAGCTACTAATAAGAAGACTCCTCTAGGAACTACTTGCGCTTATCGTATATATATTAAAGATGATGGATGGGCTTATTGTAATGACAGGTATACTTTATTCAAAGCAAACATCAATAATTTTAGTAAACAAACGGATATAACTTATAATTTATGGAATGCCAATATTGAAGCAATAAATGATAGCAACATATTTTATACTAGTTTGCATGTTCCATATAAAAGCTCAAAGGATATTTTTGGATTATGCAAAGCAAAGTTTTCACCTTCTAGCATTTACACTTTATCAGAAGCTACAGCCTCAGTCTACTTTGCAACAAACAATAATCTTTATGAAGTGATTGATAAAAACTTATATGTGACTAAAATTAATTCTACTGATAAAAAGCTATTAAAAAAATTAGATATTATTGAAAAAGATAGAACGATTAATCTTTATATGGTAAATGATAAACTTTGTTATTTTAATAGTAAAGGCGAGATAATACTAGTGAAAGTTTAAAAGCAAAGCAGAGCTTAATGATATTCTTAAGCTTTTTATATGACCCTATGGAGTAATTGTCCTTAATAAGATCATGAGATTCCAGTATTTCTCTTGGTCTTTTTTTTGTGCAAACTTATCAACTCATTACCCACTCTTAAAAAAACTCTAAATAAGCTGTATCAATAGTTGGAAAATATGACTATATAACCAAGATTTTTAAATATAGTGTTAGGGATTTTATGAGATTAGCGAATTATCAAAATAACTAGTTTCCTGTAGTTTCAGCTGTTCCACCAAATTGTTCTTTTGAACCCGTAGTTCCAGTTGCTCCTTCTGTGGAATCCTTAGTTCCACTTGCTCCTCCTGTCGAATCCTTGGTTCCATCTTTTGAATCCGTAGTTCCAGATGTCGATCCTTCTAAACCTGTTGTTCCAGTTGTTTCTCCTGTTGAATCCTTAGTTCCATCTGTTGAGCCCTCGGTTCCAGTTGTTGATCCGGTTTGACCTGTAGTTTTAGTTTTTTCATCTGTCGAATCTTTTACACCTGCAGTTCCAGTTGTTGTCTCTGTAGGTTTTTTAGCACCTGGTTTTTCGGTGGTTGTTCCGGTTGATTTTGTTGTATCTGTAGTTTTCGTAGTTGATCCTGTTTCACCCGTAACACCAGTTATTCCTGCTTTTGAATCCGTTTTAGTGGATTGTTTAGGAACAGTAATTTTTGCTGTAGGCGTTTTTAAATTAGTAAATGTCCCTTTGAGATAAAATTTTTCTAAAACTCCGATAAGCATAAATAAAATAATTGATACAGTGATTATCATTGCCTTCTTATTCTTACTGGGCTTCTTATTTCCAGGGGGCACTTCTCTACCTTTTTTATTTGTTCTTTGTTCAGTACTCACTTTGTTACTCATAAACTTTGTTAAATCATTTTTTGTATTAGAAACTATTCTTTTTAACCTTTGCATAACCTTCAAAATTACCTGGTTCAAATTTTTAGGTATATTAAACCATAGCAATTGATTTCCCTTTTGTTTTAAAGAGTCTATCTGATTAAAATTTTCAGGTGATCTAATTACAAGAAAAGGCTTAGTGTCTACTGCATCTTCATTTTCTACATATGCCGTAACTGAGAACTTATCTCCCTTACTTAAAAAAGGGATATAAACCTCTAAAATGTTATCCTTTATTGAAGAATCAAATTTCAAACCTTTTGTTATTGTGGCGCCTGTACTTTTTAAATTAGGTTGTGAACTTTGTATATTTAGTGTTAGCTCATGAATTGTTTTATTTGATGGGTTGCTAACAGTAATAATATATGAACAAAGTTTTTTACTATTCAGTTCTATAGGTATGCCATTTTGTACATTCCCTAATATTTTAGGTGCTAAATTTTTATAATAATCTAGCATTAACCCCGATGTAATTGATATTATCAAAGTAATAATTGCAGGTATAATAAAATTTGTCAAAATAATTTCCGCTTCCTTTTTTTATCTAGCTTTCGCATAAATGTATTTGTTTTCCTTTGTATCGCGCACCATATAGTATACAACAATTTTAAACAAATTGAAATAGGTCCAATACAGCCATTTCGCAACTTATTTATACTATTATAGTCTAAATTGAATAAAAAAAAATGTATGATTACTTAAAATCATACATTCACTATTTTTCATTAATCTGCAATATTAAAATTATCAAACACATTACCTCTAAAACTAATACGTTCCATTAATATTAAGTTTATATTTATAACTTCCCATTACTTTTAGATATTATCATCACACCAGTTTTTCAAGAATTCTTTTATATCATGGAAGCTTGGACTTTTGGCATTTCTAACATAATACCCTGAGGTTGCAACTCCTAAAATTAAGGATTGTTCTGGACTTAGGTTAAAAATTTGCCCAATACAAAAACCTGCATTGAAATTATCCCCAGCACCTGTTGTTAGTATTGGATTTGCTGTATAAGGACCATTAACATGATAGTAGCTCTCTCCAACTACTGCTGTTGCTTCTATTGTTGGATGTATAAGAAGACAATATAAATTTAATTTTCTTGATACTTGCTGTGTTAAACCTTTTAAGTTAATCTTATCAAGATTATCGCATTTGTATCCTTCTATCCCTAAAACCTCAGCTATTTCAACAGCTTCTTTTAAATTAAGTCCAAGTATCACATTGAAGTGTATATTAAATGTTTGTATCAGCTGCAACGCTTCAATAATATCGTCGTTAGTTCTTTTCTCTGGATCCGCCAAATCAAAGAACATAAATCTTTTTCCTTTAGTATTATCAATATGAGGAACAACCTCCTCTATTATGCCCCTCCATATACTACTCATATGTGGAAGCATAGTCCAGTTTTCAAGTCCAAAGAGGCTTGAATCATTTATAAGTTCTATAAGCTTAGGTATTCCAATAATTTTTTTTATATTTTCCCAATTTACATCATTAAGGGAATCAAGTTTACCAATCATTAGTTTTCCATCATCAAATTCTAAAGCATCAGTAGTACCTGGACTCGCTATGGAATATACCACACCTTTTTCTTTTATATGTTCAAACACATTATCTATTTGAGGATACCCAAGGGCTCCAATATAAGTTAGGCCGAGTCCATAGTTTAAGAATGCATTGCTTAATATTGGGCCGTTACCACCAAGTTTTTCCTGCAATACTACCATTTCAAAATTAGTGCTAAGTCCAGAGGCTTTTACTATCCTTTGCCCAAATTCACTAATGGTTTTTATTCTATCGAATTCTATTGCACTTTTTCTTTTCCCTACCACATGAACAATTTTATCAACAAAACCATCCAAACCAATCAAAACGTTTTCATCACTTGGTCTTTTACTCTCTAAATCAAGCAATAGTTCATTAATCTTAGTTTTAAATTCCATTATCATAATTTTCCCTCCCATTTTATGTCTTTTTTTATTTAATCATACAACAACAAAGAGAGGTTGTCCACTGCATTAGCAATATAACTATAGAAAACGTAGAAATATTTTATTTATTACCTAAAGAAAAAACACAGTTCCCTGCGTTTTTTTCTTTAGGTTGTTTAAAATTAAATAAGAATATCCTTTACTCTTTGTACAAACTTTTCCCAAGCATCAGCATCAGAGTCTAAAAAAAAGGCATTATCAACTCCAAATATATTCTGAGTCTTTTGTTTATAGTGTTTTGATGTTTCATACCCATTTATATATAGATATTCGCAACCTACTTGTGCCTTAATAATGTCCAGGTATACTTTATAAGTATCAAGATTCTTAGTGGCATGAATACCACTTGATTTTACTTCTAAAAGAATATGCTTATCTCCCTTGCTTATTTTAAAATCAGTAACTCCCTTGCTTCCGGTTTTAAAACTGCTAAGCTTGAACTGTTCCGATATTTGAAGTTGGTCCAATATAGTTGACGATAAGCTTTTCAATTCTTTTGAAAGGCAATTACATATTGTTTCCTCAAATACCCACCCTCCCAAAGCTGCAAAACTAGGTGTGTTGATAGTAGCACGAAATTTCAATAGCTTTAATCCGTTCTGAGCATCTAATAGATTTTTATCATATGAATCCAAAATATCCTTATTAGTATATATCACAGTATCCCCCCTATTTAAGTTCATTTATATATTCTAGCATTTCCTTTTCTATTTAAGTAAGTTAAATTCTTTAGTAGTATATTCTTCTTTACCATAGAAAAGTACTTATAAGCTGGAGGTTTCCACTCTTTATATTTATACCTGCGGTTGCTAATAGCTAAATTTTGCAAATCATTTTGAATTACTATGTCTCTGGGCCGGCACACGTTTATCGGCTTTCTTGAATTTCTTTTATTATAAAAGGGAGTACCTCCAAAATATGATTTGCATTTACACAAAACATTTCTTTTGAAAGTTTATCCCCAGAGTAACCGTGAACATACGCGCCAACGCATGCTGCAGTGAATATATCATGCCCTTGAGAGATGAAAGAAGCTATAATACCCGTTAAGCAGTCTCCCATCCCACCTGATGCCATTGCGCTGCTCCCAGTAGGATTAATTTGCAGGGTTTTACCATCCGTAATTATTGTATTAAATCCCTTAAGCAACAAAACAACATCATATTTTTTTGCAAATTCTTTTGCTATATCTATTTTGTTTTCATTTATTTCATCTATTGAAAACCCCGATATTCTTGCCATTTCCCCCATATGAGGTGTAAGAACTATAGGGCAGGTCGTATTTTTAAGTATTTCAAGGTTCCCCTCAAGCACATTTAAACCATCAGAATCAATTACAACTGGACATTTAGAATTTAGTAAAACCTTTCTAAGCAACTTTAAAGTACCCTGGTTATTTCCTAGTCCTGGACCAATTGCAATACAATTACTATTAGTTATCAAGGAATCCAATCTTTTTTCATCATTAGTTGCAGCGGTCATAGCTTCAACTAATTTTTCGCTTAGTATGCTTTGAATTGAGCTATCACAACCTAGTGTAACTAGACCAGCTCCACTTCTAACAGCCGCCTGTGTTGATATATACGCAGAACCAGTAAACCCCTGTGATCCTGCCAAAATAAGTGTTCTTCCATAATCACCTTTATGTGAATACTTACTTCTTTTCTTAATTACCCCTTTTACAAAATCTATATCCATTATGTATTCATCTTCATGAAATTTATCTACTACACTTCTTGGTATTCCAATACTCTCAACAACAACTTCTCCAGTATAAGGCTCACTGCCGCCTGCAAGAAAACCCCTTTTAAAAAGTTCAAATGTAACTGTTTTATTACTCTTAATGCAAGTTCCCATAACCTTTCCACTATTACACTCAAATCCCGATGGAACATCAATTGATAAAATGTACTTACTAGTTTCATTCATAATTGTAATCGCTAAGGAATAAATGCCTTCAATTTCTCTAGAAATTCCAGTTCCAAAAATTGCATCAATAGTAATATCGCAGTGACTTATGCTCTCTCTTAAAATATCTAAGTCCTTACTGTTATTCACTTTTATTATTTTGGCGCCCATATTTCTTATAATATTAAAATTGACCAAGGTATCTGGGCTCATATTTTCCTCTGAGCCAAGACAGAATATCTCCACATAAATTCCTCTTCCTCTATTCAAAAGATGCCTAGCTACTGCAAAACCATCTCCACCGTTATTGCCACTGGAGCAAACAATTACAACATTTTTATTATTTTCTGGTATATTTTTCATCACCTTTAGTGCTGCATTTTCCATTAGTACAATACCTGGAATCCCTAAAATATCTATACAATAGCGATCTATGCTTCTCATTATTTGTGTTGTTCCAATTTTCATTTTCATTTCCCTCCAAAATATTTTATCCAACTTGTCCCTTAATTACATAATATTTTTATTATTCTAATACAAGGTCTTTCATAAATATATTCTCATTTTCAGCTTCTTTTAATGAAGTATACACCATTTCTTTGACAAGAAAATTTTCATTTGCAACTTCGTCAAGAAGAACCGATGCATAATCCTCGTTGTTGTACTTAGTATAGTTACAAGCAGATGCTCTGTCAACTGCGTTTTTGAATGCACTTTGCTTATGCACAAGAAGCAATGGAAAACGTTCTAATAAATGTCACTATGCTTGATATTGTTTCTGATATCAACAAGAAGATTCAATAAGGCAGTAAAATCTGATTAAAGAATAAATCAATACAAAAACCATCTGAGCTATTCAGATGGTTTTTGTATTATTATTTATCTAATTGTTGTAATATAGTGCCCAGTTGCTTAATATACTCTCCATATTTAGTCCAATCTAAAGCTTTTTGAGCATCAAGCGCTTTTGTATATAAATCATTTGCCTGCTTGATTAGTTTGATTTTAGTTTCGCTTAATGGAGTTGTAGTAATTTCCGATTTACCTGGAATTACTACATTAGGTGCCTGATAATTGAATATCTGCTGGAGCCCGCTTTCAATATTATCAACCATCAATAACTTATTGTCATAGGAAATTATTATCTTTTTCATTTCAGGAATACTATTTTTCCCACTAGCTCTTAAATAAAGAGGTTCAATATAAAGTAAGGAATTCTTTATTGGTAGAATTACAGTGTCACCATACTGTACTTGAGATCCACCTGTGTTCCATAAAGATAGTTGTGCTGAAATCGTAGTGTCCTGACTTATCCTTTGTTTAAAGAGGTACGGACTATAAACTGTTGTTTCTGCTGGAAATTTATTTAAAAACAGTTTACCATAGTTCTCCCCGTCCATTCTAGCCCCTAAAATTGCTGTCATATTATATTTTCCCTTTATATTAAAATATTGTTGCAATACCATTTCTTCACTATTTGTGCCTGGCAATTTTTCCACAATATATGGTGGAATAGTTGTTTTTACTTCACCACCTACAGCATTTGCATTTTTCGAAACATCCCAAATATCCTCTCCATTATAGAAAACTCCAGGATCAGTTACATGGTATTTTCCAAGTACAGTACTTTGAATACTAAATATATCAGCTGGATATCTAAAATGTGCTTTTAAGTCATCAGAAACCTCTGATATATTCTTAAAAAGCTTAGGGTACATCTTTGCGTAGCTTTGCACAATTGGATCAGTTGAATCTGACTTATAGAAATTTGTAGTTCCATCATAAGCATCAATTACAACCTTAACTGAATTTCTAATATAGTTTATTCCATTTTCAGGCTGTGAGTATGGATACTTAGTTGATGTAGTGTAAGCATCAATTATATAGTATAATTTTTCTCCACTTATAACAACATAAGGATCTTTGTCATAAGTTAAAAATGGGGCTATTTTCTTTGCTCTTTCAACTATATTTCTATTGATAAGAATTTTGCTTGTACTCTTAATATCCCTTGATAGTAGGAAATTAAGTTCACCATTATTTATTGCGAATAAAAGTTTGTTACCAAAACTCATTTTAATTCCTGCTTTACCTGCATAATTTGTTACCTTATTAACCCCACCTTGAGGATAGTCAAATTCGCTGACATTAGTATTTACTAATGCATACTCACTTGTTTGTTCACCAAAATAAATTCGTGGATTAATTAGCTTAATATTTGTACTGTTTGCAATAGGCATATCTTTAATTACGAAATCAGGCTGCCCTTCTGAGTTAACAACATTTACTTTACTCATTACAACACCAAATCCATGAGTATAAATCATGTGAGTATTCTGCCAAGTGCTTGGAGTCAGTGACTTTGAGTCTATTTCTCTTGCCGCAAGAAATACCTGACTATATTTATCGTTTAGTTTATATCTATCTACATCTATATCACTAAAATTATAGTAATATCTTAATATTTGAACTTGATTATAAAATTCAAGTGCCTGCGCAGCTGAATTTATTCTAATGTTATCTATCGTCTGCCGATTATTTGAAATGTCCTCTTGTTTCAAATCATTTTTCACATTAAAAGTTTTCGTAGTGATATCCGCTATATTAAAAGCTTTCCTTGTAAAATTAATATTATTTTGAATATATGTTTTTTCGAATTCCTTTTCATTCGGCTTTACAATACTACTTTGAACTACTGCTGCTGATATTACTTCTACAACACTAATTAAAACTATAGCAGCAATTGAAATTATTATAGGCTTAACCTTTGATTTTAAAACGCTTATAAATATTACTACTGCTGAAAGTATACTTGCCACAATCAATATTTTATAAAATAGTAGTGTTACATGAATATCCGTATAACTTGCCCCATATGCGACTCCCCTAGGACTATACACTAAATTTAATGAATTTATCAAAAATCCAAGTGAAAGAAAAAGTGCTATTAGTGCTGATATTATTGCAATCTGTCTCCCTGAAAATACAATAAGTTCCTTACCCAGTTGTTTTATATCTCCAAAAGGACTTGGTATTTTCCCCACATAAGAAAAATCCTTTGATTTAATTATAAAGAAAACTACTACTTTAACAATAACTAGTAATACAAGTAGTGTCATTATAACTGTATATAAAGATTCAATTAGTGGAAGTTTGAAAATATAAAAAGATACATCTATATTAAAAATAGGATCTTTCTCATTAAAGCTAACTGAATTTATAAATTGAAGAAGCCTAGACCAATATGCTGATGCAAAAGAAAAAGAAAATATAAAGGAAAAAATTAAATTGCAAGCTATAAAAATTTTATTTTCAATAGCTCTTTTCTTGGCATTTACCTCAACTACTATTTTTAAGTGCATGATACTCTTCCTAATGCTCTTATAATACAGCCATATACCAAGATAACTAATGATAAAAAGAGGTATCATAAACTTAGACACGGTAATTATCTTTGTTAAGTATATTGAAAGGTAACCCACTTGATCAAACCATTCAATATTAATAATAAATTGAACTATGTTACCTGTAAAAAGCAAACACACAATAAGGATTATAAATACAGTAGATATAACTAACTTTTTTTTCATAAACGCACCTCTTATTTATTTTGATTGATATTAATGAGATTTATACATTACTCTAATCAATTCCACACAAAACATTTTTTTCCTTCTATTAAGTAAAAATAAATACCTTTTGGTTATTTTCAAAGTAATACCCATAAAGTACACTAATATTCATGAATGTCATACAAACCTTTATATATTATATTAGCTTCTTTGTATTTTCTTTTCCTCTCTAGGTGTTCTATTAATTTTAGTTTTATAGGTTTACAAAGGTTAAAGTAATTTATACCTTCATAATAAGGAAGTATTTTTTTTGTAACCTCTTCATAAAACAAGTTTTCTTCAAAGTGAAAAGCACTTAAATATAAAAAGTGTAGTAATTTAAAGTAAATAGAGCCTTCATATTCTTTTGTTAAATACTTATTAAATACCTCTTTACTTTCCTCAATTCTGTTTAACTTAATACATGCCTCTACATAATTAGAAGCAGATAAAATAGGATCACTATCTGTTTCTAAAGCCTTTTTTGTCCAAACTATGCTTTCTTCATAATTTTCTTCACAAAAATATAAATAAGACAAATTAATATATAAATGCCCGAAAATCTTATTGATACTAAAATGCTTTGCTCCTGTCAATGCAGCTTTAAAATGTTCTTCTGATTTTTCATATATTTTTAAATTTGTATAACATATCCCTATATAGTTATGACACCATAATGCATTAATATACCTTCCGTTTTTTTCGTAGCTTTCTAGGGCTTTTTCTAGATAATATGTTCCTTTCAAGGGTTCATTGTTAAAACAATAGGAAAATCCCAAATTATAATTAATCCAAGGGGTTTCTTTTAGTTTATAGGCATTAGTTAATCTTTCTATACCTTTATTATGATCATCGTATTTATATAAAATTTTTCCAGATACAAATAGATATAAATATTGAAGTTCCTGGCTTAAAGAGGAATAAATTTTGTCTAAATCTTTTATATCCTGTTTCAAATCATTATAACTTACATGTTCTACGAAAGTATTATACATAAGTAGATATATTTTATACTCAATATTATAAGGAGAGGTACTTATTAAGTCTTCAACATTTATTAGTTCATCATATATTATTTTTGCATCTTCATAATTCAAGTTTTCTATTTGAAACATCATATTGTAAAATTGCTGTCGTATAAGACCTATATTACCAAACTCTTCAATTTGATGTATATTTAGCTTTTTTAAAAGTGCTTCTATTATTTCACCTCTTAATGTTTTTTTACCATTTTCAAAATAACTCAAGTGACTTACAGAACATATTCCATAGGCTAAAGCATCTTGACTAATTTCGTTTTGCAATCTATTATATTTAATCCAGCCAGATAAGAAATCATACTCAAATTCTTTACCAAATATCTCTACTGTATCTTTCATAAACTAAGCTCCTTTATATTCATAAATTTAGATTAATCTTTAAATGAAGATTACAGGTAAATTTCACTATTTATAGTGAATTATATATAATATTATAGCATTAACTGAAGATATTAATAAGATTTTTTCAATATAAATGATTTGATATTTTAATGAAAATTATTTAAGCTTATAATAGATAACAATTTTAAAAAAAGGATATTTTATGAATATTAAAAAATGATTTAATAAGATGGGTAGGGGTAAAAATGAAAAGGTTAACTAATTGTTTTAAGCCATATAAGGGGTTACCAATGAGCATATATGTACTATTTCTAGCTTCTATAATTAATAATACGGGAAATTTTGTGGGGCCATTTTTAACAATGTTTTTGACCTACAGAATTGGAATTAGTGTTAGTCTCGTCGGTGTTATAGTTGCAGTAAATGCTTGCCTTGGCATGATAGGTACTATGCTAGGTGGCAAGCTTATAGATAGCATAGGAAGAAAAAAGGTGCTTGTAGTGTTTGGTTTTGCAGCAGGAATAGGATACGGACTTTGTGCATTTATAAATAATCCAATTATTATTACCAGCATATTAATGGTATCAAGTTTTGTTGGTGGATTTTCACATCCAGTATACAGTACAATAACTACAGATTTAACGCAGGGAGATCAGAGAAATGCGGCATTCTCTCTGAATTACATGGCAATAAATATTGGCTTTTCAGTAGGTCCCCTATTGGCTGGGTTTCTATATAAAAATTATTTGATGTGGTTCTTTTTAGGAGATGCTATTACAACTTTCCTATCTATAGCCCTTATATCAATATTTGTACCTGAAAGCATGCCAACTAAAGAGGAAATAGAACAGTCAAAAGTTAAGACTAATGAAAGTGCAGAAGATGGTAGCTTAGTATGCGCTCTTTTAAAAAGACCTACATTGTTAATGTTCTCCTTTATCATAGTTATATATTTTATAGTATTTTCACAGTTCACTTTTGGACTTTCAATACAAGTTGGGGATATATTCAAAAATAACGGTCCTACTATATTCGGAAGTCTTATGACCGTAAATGCAGTAATATGCAGCGTGCTAACAATATTTATTACTTCTGCAACTAAAAATATTAAAGCATCTTTATGCATAGTTATTGGAGGATTATTGTATGCGGTTGGATTTGGAATGATGTTTTTTATAAATGAATATTATTTGTTTATTCTATCAGCAGCTACATGGACTGTGGGAGAAATACTTGTAGCAACTAATACAAGTGTATATATCGCCAGTCAAACCCCCATTACCCATAGAGGAAGGTTTAATTCGGTATTTCCTATAATAAGAAAGCTAGGATTTATGATTGGACCCATGATGGCTGGTTTTTATATAAAGTACACTAACATAAGAAACTTATGGTTTTTAGTTGCTATTTTAGCTTTAATTGCGTCTTTACTGATGTATAGATTATATGCTGTAGATAAGGTATAAATTGAAGCAACCCAACATAAAACAGCATAATTAAATCAGCTATTATTAAAATCACGTCCTAGACAAGACTTGTTTTTACACAAATCTTGTCTAGGACGTGATTTTTCTTTTAATTATTTTCCTGAACAGTCAATTCTGATTTCATGTAAGTGGCATCATTTCTTATTCCTACCAAATATCCCCAGGGGTCAGGCCCCTAATTTGTATACCCTCTTCATCAATTTCTAAATTCAGTATCTCCCAATTTCCAGAAAGGCATTTCAAGAATTTTTTTAACTTTTCCAGAGTATTATTATCATCCTTTTTAAGCATTACCATAATCGTTGGTCCAGCGCCACTAAGATATACCCCTAAAGCTTCACTATCTTGAACAAAGCTTGTAATATCTGAATAATTTTCAATTAAACTTGTCCTATATGGCTGGTGTAACTTATCATTACAAGCAAGTTTTATTCCTTTATAATCACCATTAACAAGAGCTGCAATAAGCATCGAAACCATACCTACATTATAAACCCCATCTTTAAAAGGTATTGTTTGTGGGAGAACCGCCCTGGAATCCTCCGTTGATAGTTGGAACTTTGGAATTAATGCACAAAATTTTATTCCTCCACTAATTGGAATTTTATTATAATGAGTGACTCCTTCATTCATAATTGAAGCAGTCATGCCACCAACCAATGCAGGAGTAACATTATCCGGATGCCCTTCAATCACGCAAGCAAAATTTAAAACCTCTTGTTTTGTTAAAACATCTCCACATAGCATATTAGCAGCTGTAATCCCTGCTAATATACATGTAGCACTACTTCCAAGGCCACCCATAACTGGCAAATCTGTTTTAAAAGTTAGCCTAACACCTTTTGGAACTATTCCAAGCTTTTCAAAAGTTTTTAGCATTAATTTATAAACCAAGTTATCACTATTTCTAAATTTTTCATCACAACCAAAAATCTCAAATCCAGTTTCTATCTCTTCAACTATAAATCTATTATACAGTTTGAAAGCAACCCCAAGAGTATCCAGACCAGGTCCCATATTTGCACTTGTAGCAGGTACTTTAATCTCAAACATAACTATTTCCACCTGCTTCTTTTCTTGTTATACTAAAATAATTCATGTACAGCCTCCTAATACGACAATATTTATTTTATAATATATATTATACCGTTTTTACTAAGAATTCAAGTTCTTAGGATTTATATAGAAATGAAACTGCACTACTTACCTAGAAAAAGCCACATATCGGAAACAAGTAATATCCATTTTCGGTTTACAAGAAAATACCGAATAGATAGTTATTTAAAACTATCTATTCGGTATTTTTTTATTCCCAATCATTCCCAGAGGTCTGACCCCTCCCTTAAATTACCTTTCAATAACTGGTAGAATACTTTCTACTTCTTCATGAGGTCTTGGAATTACATGTACAGAAATAAGTTCGCCTACTCGTTCTACAGCTGCAGCTCCCGCATCTGTTGCGGCTTTTACAGCACCAACATCCCCTCTAACCATTACCGTTACAAGTCCTCCACCTACTAATACTTTACCAACTAATGTTACGTTTGCTGCCTTTATCATTGCATCTGCTGCTTCAATCGCTCCAACTAATCCTCTTGTTTCAATCAAACCAAGTGCCATCGTATTTTTACCCATTATGTTCCTCCTTTAAATTTTCTATGTTTTTTCATTTGCAGAAAGTTTTTTTGAAACCTCCTGAATTATTTGTTGAATTAAATCCTCCGTATAATTTAATTCTTCACATTGAACTTGATCTTTCAAATCTTTTTCCGTGATTATTCCACTCTTTTCTTTTTCTAATGGTGGATTTAATGTATTACATAATTCTACCTGCTTGGCATTTTTAAATTCAATTTTCAGTTCCATTGCCTTATCCTTAGCCGCCATAGTAACTAATGTATCGCTATCCACTACAATAACCTTGCATCCCTCATCAAAGCTTTGTTTTACTTTATTAACTGTAATTAATTTTTTCACATTATCACCACCTTTTATGAGTGAGACCCCTTACCTCAAACATCCATAAGGGAAGTATATAGCTATAATAAGTATTGCAGTAATTTCTTACTAGGAGATGGAATTACTACCTTTTCAACAAGAACACCCTTTTCAATTGCATTTCTTGCACCCGCCTCAACAGCAACTTTTACAGCATCAACATCACCAGTTAAAGTAAAAAATGATTTTCCTCCAACCCCTGTTCCAAGTCGTAGTTCAATTGCATCTACGTCTGCAGCTTTTAAAGCAGCATCTGCACATACAATCATAGATGCGATTGAGAAAGATTCTAATATTCCTAGTGCTTGAATATCAGCTGTAATTGAAGTTGATGTAATGGATGGATAAACTGCAGGATGAACATTGGGAAGTATAAAACTGTCAACTACATAAGTAGCTCCAATTCTCACTCCCGCATCAACAGAACTTTCAACTGCTGATACATCTCCATGCACTAAAACAATATACTTTCCAGGACAAACAGGAGTTGAAACTAATATCTCTACATCAGCTGCTTTTAACATAGCATCGGCAGCTTCAATTCCCTTGGCAATACTGATAAATTCTACAAGTCCAATTGCTCTTAGCATAATAACATCTCCTTATATCCTTTCAATTTCAATGAAATTTGAAACTTCAGTTACTATTCCATCAATACTTGCATGAATTCTTGCCCCTAAGGCATTTTCCGGTATTTCCCCTAGTAAATCTCCAAGGTTAACCATTTGTCCCACCTGAACAACTGGAATGCAAGGACTTCCAATATGTTGTTTTAGTGGTATTCTTACTTTTTTAGGTTCATAATTTATCTCTTCTAGTTGTGATTCTACATCAAATTCCTTAAGTCCTAATTTTCCAATCAACCGTTTAACTGGAATCTTTCGATATTCTTTTGATGGGAGCACTGTATAATCATTTTTTAATGGTACATATTTTATCTTGTTTTCCATAAGTTTTTGCTTATATTTTATGTTAATTAACCGTGGCGATAAACTTGCAGGACAAGCATATAATTCACATATACCACATTCGCAGCACAAAGCTGCCATCTCAGCTCCTTCAGTATTATTCCCCTTATCATAGTTGGATTTTCTCATCATCAAATGTGGTTGAAGGTTATGTCCAAGCAAATATCTTGGGCAAAGATCAGTACACATTCTGCATTGCAAGCATGCTGCTTTTGATTGATGAATCGCCATTTCCGGAGTCATACTTTTCTTTTGAATCAAACTATGATCCTTAGGAAGAACAACAAGACCCTTAGTAGTTTTTGTAATTGGTGAATCAATATCTGATACAATTTTCCCCATTACAGGCCCTCCATCAATCACCTGGATATTAGAAACATCATGCACACCTGCTAAAGTAAGAACTTCGCGAACTGAAATTCCTACAGGAAGTCTTAAAGTAACTGGTTTAGGCACATTACCCGCAATGGTTAAATAAGTATGCGTCACAGGTCTCCCCTTTAATGCATTTGATAAATTCAATACTGTTTCTACATTGCTTACAATACACCCTACTTTAAGAGGAATTCCTGCTTCTGGTACAATTCTTCCTGTTACTTCGTTTACAAGATTTTGTTCATCTCCAGCTGGATAAAAATCTTCAAGCGGAAAGACCTCAATATTTTGATGTTCTTTTAGTTTCTCTTTTAGAAGATCAATAGCCTCCTTGTGCTTTTCTTTTATGCCAATGAAAGCTTTTTTAGCTTCAACTTGTTTCATAATTAGTTCTAATGTCTCTATAATCTCATCTGCAAACAGAATAATCAATTGTTGATCTACTCTTAGAAGAGGTTCACACTCTGCACAGTTTATGATAATATTTTCAGCTTTAGCTGAAAATTTAACATGAGCGGGAAATCCAGCTCCACCTGCTCCAATAATTCCGTTAGAACGAATTGTTTCTATTAACTCATTTGACATTTTATAGCCTCCAGTCAAATCAAACATTTACATCAAACTTTCCCTTAAATATTTTTGAAATAGCAGTAAGTGCTACCGTAACAGAAGCTGTATCCCCATAAATTGCAATTAGTGTGAAGTGTTGAGGACAAACTCCCATAATTTCTTCCACCAGAACGTCTGCTGCTTTTTCGGCAATGTCCGAAGCTACAAACATTTCCGAAAGTCTGCCTTGGACAAGACCTACTGCATCACACATGGAATCTTTTAAAAAATCACTTTGATAAGATCTTTTCTTTAGCATTCTTAAAGTCCCTTTAGATGGAGATTTAATTATTTCTATATCCATTATTCGTCACCTTCATATTTCATCTTGCAATTCATAGCAATTCCTATAGGTGTTACAAATAAAGGATTCTGTGGTTTATAGGTTTTAATGCCGGTTTCACTTTCTATGACTTTTTCAATATTGTATAAACAGCTTGTTCCACCAACTAAATATATTGCCTTCACATCAAAATCCTGAATATGTTTTTTAATAATAGATGCAACTTTTTGGCAAACCGGTCTTAACACTGCTGCATTTTCTAGTTTCTTTTTCGGATCTTGTTTCAAGATTTCTGCTTGTTCAAAAGTGATTTTATTAGCACCTGCAAGCACAAGTGAAAATTGAGTCCCTCCTGTGGCTTCATCTGCAACATAAATAACTTTTCCATCTTTAAAAATAGCAAGTCCCGTTGTTCCTCCACCAATATCAACAACTACTCCATTTTCGATCCCAAGTAATGCATTGGCCGCCGTAGGTTCGTCCACTACATTTGTAACCTCAAACCCTGCTCCTTCTGCTACATTCGCAACGGCATGAGAATCATTTATTCCAGTTCCAGGAGGGACTGCTACAGCTGCGTAATTCAATTCACAGCCAATTTTTTCTTCAATCTCTTTTTTCAGATCTTTTACAATATTGATGGCTCCCATAAAATCAAGTACAAGTCCATCCTTTACAACTTTAGCAAACTTATATGCTCCAGCAATGGGTATTTTGTTCTCATCCAATACAGTTAAAACAATATACGCAGTTCCAAGGTCAACTCCTACATATAGTTTCTGCTTATTAATAGGCAAAATTGGATTTTTAATTGTTTGCTCGAAATCTGCTATAAGTTTATCAGTATTTTTGAACATCTCCATAAGGCTTCCCTCCTCTTTCGCATGTATCTTCCTCATTACATCTTGGGATGTAATGAGCTTAATTATTATTCAATATGTGGAAGAATAAATTCAACCTCTGTATGAGGCCTTGGAATAACATGTACTGATATTAGCTCTCCAACTCTTTCAGCGGCTGCAGCACCAGCATCAGTTGCAGCTTTTACAGCTCCTACATCTCCTCTTACCATTACAGTTACAAGTCCTCCACCTACTATTACCTTCCCAATTAATGTTACATTTGCTGCCTTTACCATTGCATCTGCTGCTTCGATCGATGCAACTAACCCTTTTGTTTCAACCATTCCTAATGCTGAATTTGAACTCATTATTATTTCCTCCTTCTATTTTTCCATATTATTTGCTTATATTATTTGTCATGCATCTAACTGTTTTCTTAATAATTTACAATAAATTACTAGCTAATTTGACTAGTCTCAAATACTAGAGTTTTAATCACAACGGGAACCACACAATCTCCAGCTATTAGTTTTCCTATATCAATATAATCCCCTTCATTTATTTGTACCTGATCAATACAAACAACATTACAATTTGGATTTGTTGCTTTTAGCGTCTGCCCTAGTACCTTTGCACAATCCTGTTCTAAAACAACAATTACAGGTTTACCTATTTGTATGATTTTATGAAGTCCTTTTAAAATACCTTTCGCTATTATACGAGTATCTGCGAAAGACCAATATCCATTATCTTCAATGGCTATTGCAATATTTTCAATTGAATCCTCCTGATACAAATTTTGTATACTCCTCTTAATAAAATCACCAATTTCATATTCATCCAATGGTAATTTGCCCATAAAAGGCTTAATTACAGGTACATTTTTTAAAGGTAGAATTTGATTATTAACAACAATCGTACTTCCACTTACGTCCACCGTTTGAGATCCTGCACCAATTACAGTTGCACGAATGGTTTCTGTAGGTTTTACAAGTTGGAACTCTTGTCCATCAAAACATATCTTAATTTCTTTTCCAAGCATTGGACCTATGTCACCAAATATCACTGTATCTTTTATATTATCTATTGTATTTTTATCATATACAAAATCAGCAACACCTCCTGATATCATTACAACATCAATTTTATAATCCAATCTTAATCTTTGGGTCATAAGCAAAGTTTCTGATAAACGAGATATTTTACCCTCTGTTATACATTCCAAAACAACTTGACTCATTTTGCTACAAACCTTTTTAATGTCCTGAGTCGTAATTTCTTCTCCTACACTAAAATCCAACAAACATTCTGTAAAAATAGATTTCATAGGCTCAGTTATATAAACTATTTTTCCCTCATTTTTATCTAATTTTAAAAGTCTACCTCCTACGTTTATACAGCAAGAGTCAATTGACCTTCCATTTTTAAACACACCTACATTAGAAGTTCCTCCTCCAATATCAATGTTTGCCACGACGCAATAATTTTTCCTTGAATAATCACTAGCACCAGAACCCTTTCCTGCAATAATAGCTTCCAATTTTCCACCTGCGGTTGCTACCACAAAGTCTCCCGCAAGTCCTGCGATTTGCTCAGAAATTTTCCTTGCATTTTCTTTCTTAGCTGTTTCACCTGTAATAATAACAGCTCCTGTTTGAATATCTTCTGGTTTAACTCCTGCCTTATCATATTCGGTTTTTATTAACTCAACGATTTTTTCAGTATCTATCAATGAGTCGTTTAAAAAAGGTGTGAAATGTATCTGACTTTTGTATACTACTAATTTATCTGTAATTTGCATTCTAGGTACTATAGTTCCAGGAGCAACATTTTTTACCGTAAGCTGGCTAATTACAAATTGGGTTGTACTTGTACCAATATCAATGCCCACACTCTTTATTTTTTCGTAATTTTCAGTAGTCATTCTATCACCTTACTTATTTAATGAGTTGAGATAATTTTATTCCGCTAGCCTTATTTTCTAATATTTTTTTTACAACTGTAGCCATATGCGCACCCGCCTCTGTTGGAGGTGTACCGCCCTTGTGTATATTTGATATTACGGTTCTATCTGCTTCAACTGTATTTGAACTTGGTCTGTATATCATATAAGAACTCATACTTTCAGCCGTTACTAGTCCTGGTCTTTCTCCTACAAGTTCAACCACTACATCACAGTTAAGTAGCATTCCAATCTCATCTTCCACTCTAACTCTTCCATATTTAACAAAGAACGGTGTTCCCACACTTAATCCTTCTGATTTTAATCCTTGTATTAAAGCAGGTAATACATCCGCCACATTGGCTTCAATTGCTGTAGAACTTAATCCATCCACAATAATAATCTGAACCTGTTTTCCACTTTCACATTTTTCAAGGATCATTTTCTTTGATTCTTCACTTAATCTTTTTCCAAGTTCCGGTCTTTTTAAATATTCAGCCTTATCCACAACCACTGTTACAGTTTTAAATAAATTATTTTTCTCTAGGAAATCATCACTTACATCCATAAATACAGCATCTTGCGCTGCTGCATGGTCTGCTAGAAAATTTAATAATGTAGAGGTCTTTTGTCTAGCCCCACATCTGCCAACAGCTATTCTTGCAGGTGTTGCACTTCTCATTATTTTCAATGCTTCCATGTTATGAGGGTTTTCAATTTGTATTTTTTCTTTACTTTCAAGTTCAACTGGCAAATCGTCATTGGTTTCTAAACTATGAATGCTACTTTTTATGGTATCTTTTATTATATTTTCACTGTTTTTAATAGTCCCCCTTTGATGGAGTTCTTTCAAAACTTTATCAATAATCATCTTTTCCGTTTGATTGTCCATATGCTTTGTCCTCCTTATTTATCAAATAATGAAGGGTCTCCTGCAATATCTGTTAGTTTGCCATCCTTCATTACCCCATATTGTTCTAACCATTTTTCAAATTCTGGAGCAGGCCTAAGTCCTAGTATTTCTCTAATACTTGCATCATCATGGAAACTTGTATCTTGATAACTGAGCATACAGTCGTCCCCTCCAGGAACACCCATGAAGAAGTTAGCACCTGCCATAGCACACAGCATTGTCCCAATCTCTTGGTCATCCTGGTCTGCTTTCATATGATTAGTATAACAAGGTGCTATCCCCATTGGGATTCCATGAAATTTACCCATAAACAAGTCTTCAAGATCTGCCCTTATAACTTCTTTACCACTGTAAATTGTTTCAGGTCCAATAAACCCAGACACGTTGTTTAGCATAAATGGATTATATCTTCTGGCAAGTCCATAGCATCTTGCTTCCAGTGTCATTTCATCCACACCGTGATGTGCATCTAATGAAATTTCAGATCCCTGGCCTGTTTCAAAGTACATTACATTAGGTCCTGCAGAAGTTCCAAGTTTTAACGCCATTTCTTTTGCCTGATCTAGCATGCTAACGGAAATACCAAAAGCATCATTGGCTAGTTGCGTTCCTGCAATACTCTGAAAAACAAGATCCACTGGTACTCCCTTTTCTAATGCCTGCATTTGTGTTGTAACGTGCGAGAGTATACAGCTTTGTGTAGGAATCTCATATTTTCTTATTAACTCATTCACTGCACTCATAACCCTCGTGTAATTTTCAATATTATCCTCTACTGGGTTAATTCCAATAACTGCATCTCCACAACCATATGATAGGCCCTCTTTTATAGATGCTAGAATTCCCTCAATATTATCAGTGGGATGGTTAGGCTGATTTCTAAAAGATAAGGTCCCAGGAATTCCAAGTGTAGTATTGCAATGGGACTGAACTTTAATTTTCTTTGCAGCATACACAAGGTCTAAATTGGACATTAGTTTTGCCACCGCCGCTATCATCTCACTTGTTAGTCCTCTGCTAATTTTCAATAAATCCTTTTGAGTTGTATGGCTATTTAAAATGTATTCTCTTAATTCTGAAACACTCCAATGGCTTATTGTATTATAAATAGTAGTATTAATTCCATCTATAATAACCCTTGTGATTTCATCTTTTTCGTAGGGAATTACAGGATTTTCAAATATATCTTTTAAAGTAAGATTTGCTAAACATAGTTTTGCAGCTACTCTCTCTGTTGCACTTTCTGCTGCAATGCCAGCCAATGTATCTCCTGATTTCTCATTATTTGCCTTTGCTAGCACATCACGGACAGAGTTGAATACAAAGATTTTATTATTAATTTTGCTTTTAAGGTTCAATTAAATCCCTCCTTAAAGTGATTTGTTTAACGCACTATTAATATAACTTTTTAAACTTTCAATCCCTTCACCAGTAATAGATGAAACTTCAAAAACAGGACCTTTAAGACCAAGTTTATTTAAAATTTTTACCGAATTTTCAATATTTGAATTTGGGAAATCTATTTTTGTTACAATACCAATGGTTGTGCCGGAAAAGGACCGAGCAAATCCAGGAGGGAAAATTGATTTTTCACTACTAGCATCCTGAGTAAACAAAATTAGCTTTGCCTCCTGTGCTGTACTCATAATTGCTGTGTACATTCTAGGATTCTCCATATATTCCCCTGGTGTATCAATCATAAAAGAACTGTACTTCAGTGTTTGTGTCTTTGATGGCACACCAGTTTGTCCATTTAAAGCCATTATTAATGTTGTTTTGCCGGAATCAATTGCCCCTACAAGCATCATTTTTTTCATAATTAGGACTTCGTTATTGGGCAAGATGTAAACTTAAGTACATCTCCCAATAAGTTACTGATGGCTTCCAGTGACGCTTCAACACTTGCAACATCACCTGAAATAATAAGTGCTCCTGTAAACCTATCCAAAAACCCAATACTAACATCTCCGGCCTTTGTTGCGATATCCGCTGCAATAATGGCACTTTCCCCTGGAGTAGCAGTTACAATTCCTATGGCTCCTCGTTTTTCAACACCTAATCTTTCATATAATTCATCTACTGGTTGAGCAATAATATGCAAAAGAGTAAGTTGTTTCCCTGGAACATATTCCTGTATAACTCTCTGTTTTTCTTCATTCATATTTTCCCCTCCAAACAGTGTCTACTTTAACTCCGCCCAATTAGCTGGATATGTGACATACATGAATTTCGCATAATGTGGAACACTAAATTCAATTGTTGAGTTTTTAGGAATATAAATCATTTCCCCTTTATTTCCCACAACTTTTCTTCCGTCAATATTTATCTCTAAAGTTCCATCTATAATATAATCTATTTCATCGTATTTTAATGTCCAATCAAAACGTGTCTCTTTCATTTCCATAAGACCACATCCAAGTCTTGGACTTTCTTCTAGTGTTACAATATCCTTTAAAAGTACATTATCTCCTTCTTTACCAGTTTCAAACTTGTCCATTTTTACAGTGTCTAATTTAACTGACATTACTCCACTAACATCTACATGTTTTTCAAATTCGCATTTTTCCACTGATAAACTTTCTGCTAATATTTTTCTAACCATGTCTTCAATTGATTTTTTATCTATATTTTCCAATTTAATTCCTCCATTCATAACTATTTAAATTTATATTAAGATTCAACCGACTTAGATTTTTTAATATTCACATTTACATTTTTTGAAAGTATAAAACAAGCTAAAGCAACTGCTGTAACTCCACCAATTAATTTTGCAACTATCATAGGAAATATCATTCCTTTTTCTACTCCAGCAACAAAACCTAAATGATCACCAAATACAAAGGCTGCACTAACTGCAAAAGCAACGTTTATTACCTTACCTCTATCATCCATGTCCTTCATCATTCCAAACATAGGTATATTATTTGCAAGACTTGCAACCATTCCTGCTGCTGAAATATCATTCATACCTAGTAGTGACCCCATCTTCATAAGAGGTTTTTTAAATACTTTTGTTATAACAAAAACCATTGGGAAGGCTCCTGCAAGAACTATTGCAATAGAACCTACTATAGCTATACCATCTGATAATGGTGCCATGCCAGGAATAATAACCAATCCTGTTAAAGTTTCTATTATTATAGCTACAAGTCCTATTGTTATAATAATAACTACACCTTTTCCGAAAACACTAAAACCTTTTATCATTTTTTGAGGAATTAACCATAATCCTACAGCTATTAATGCTGCAACTATTATTATTGGCACAAGATTTTTTAGCACCATTGTTACTCCAAACCCAGCTACAATTCCTCCTATAAATGCTCCAATAGGTATTGTTATTATTCCTGCAAGAACGCCTGTTGCTAAGAACTTATGATCTTCTTTTCTAATTATTCCAAGAGCAACGGGTATAGTAAATACAATAGTTGGTCCCATCATAGATCCTATAATTACACCTGAAAAACTAGCTGCCTCTGCTGTTTGTGCAAGTTCTTTTGCAAGAGGATATCCACCCATATCACAGGCCAGCAACGTAGTAGCAAACATAGATGGGTCTGCCCCCAGTGCAGTATAAATTGGAACTATTACAGGCTTTAATACACTAGCAAGTACTGGTGCTAAACAAACTACACCAACCATGGCAATAGTTAATGAACCCATTGCCATAAAGCCCTCTTCAAATTGTTGTCCTAAGCCAAATTTATTTCCTATACACTTATCTATTCCACCTAAAACCATGAAAACAACCATCACATATATAATAATTTCATTTATCCCCATATTTTTCTCCTTTCATATACCTAATTATTTTGTTTAATATAATCAACAGGTGTTCTTTTCATTTTAAGAATTCTGAATCAACTTCCAGACTATCTATTATACCTACTATAACAGCATCTATAGGCACATCTTGTATATTTAGGGATGCCCTTGCAGAGCTGCCTTTAGTCACTAATACACTCTCACCCACACCAGCGCCTACCATATCTGCGGCAACAAAAATTGTACTTTTGTCGCCTTCTCCAGCTTTAGATGGTTGAATAACCAAGAATTTTAATCCATTTAACTTTTCATCTTTTCTTGTAGCCCAAACATTGCCTATAACTTTACCAATAATCATTACCTTCCTCCCTTAGTTGCGAACTATTCTATTTATCTTTTTTGTTAGTTAGCTGCTGAATGGTTTAGAATCTTTACTATACTCTATTTATTTGTAATCGTTTTATTCTTACATAATCTTGAGCAAGTGGGGTTAATATAGCCTTCTTAATTACTTTTACTTCCTTTATTCCATTCAGATATAGTTTTTTCAGATCTGATTCTGTAATAAGTCTTTTGTTACTTATTTCTGCTACTTGATGATCTTGTAGTGTATCCCCTGAAACCACTATTTTACCTACCTCTTCAAATTTACTATTCATATCCTTGCTTGATGTCATACCTTGACTGTTTACTATGCTTGATTCTATTAAACTATCTTTTTGTGCTAAATCCACATTGCAATTTGTACCCATTTCCATGTTTTTTAATAAATCATGCTCATGGACTACACTAGCTCCATAAGACATAATTTTACATTCGTATTGTTTATATAAATTATATAGTGCTTCATTAGCATTTGTTGAATATTTTCTATATTGAATTCCCTCTTTTAATATATAAAGCTTCTTAGCATTAAATAGTGCCTCTACTATAAATTCTTGCACATTATCATTACATAAACCCAGTGCCATTGATGCTAAGCCTTTATTACATAAATTTGTAACTATTATATGTTGATAGTTTCTAAGGTTTATATCTTCTTCATCATAAATATGAACCTCATATTTATGTTCTAAAAGCTCTTCAACTATTGTTAAATCTTCGCTGCATGAACCTATTACCAATATCTTTTCTTTATCCATTGCAGTATCAGCTGCACTCTCTGGAATTCTCTTCATAACTTCCTTTATAACCATGTCCACTAGTTTTTCTATATCCAATTAAATCACTTCCTTTATATCAGCTTTACAATGTTTTATAATTCTCGCAGTGGTGTCTTTATTATATCCACATGCATTTGCTTCATCATAATCTATATGCATAAAGGTTCTATAATTTTTATTTACCCTAATTACAACATCATCAAAAATTAACGGTCTTTCTCCAAGTACCTGTGCTTTAACTATCTCTTCATCGCGAACCTCAAATACTTTTGCATCTTCTGGTGATAAATGTATGTGACGTTTTGCAACTATTAAGCCCTCCTTAATTGTTAAAGACGCTTTATCCGAAGTTATGGTTACACCTGAACTACCTTTTAATTTCCCTGATTGACGAATTGGAGCTATTATTCCCAAAACAAGAGCATCACTCTTAGATATTTCTACCTGTACTTCGCTTCTTTCTGGCCCCAGCACAACTACATTCTTAATTGTCCCTTTAGGACCAGTTATGCTAACCCTTTCATTGCATCCATATTGGCCTGGTTGTGATAATTCCTTTGCCTTTGTTAATTTATAATCCACTCCAAATAATAAATCAATGCTCTCCCTTGAAAGGTGAAGGTGCCTTCCTGAAGCTTCCACTGTAATCTGAAATCTTTTACCTACTCTTTTTACAACTTCTTCTACAATATAATCAATGTTTATTTCTGTCACCCATGCACCTCCACTATTTATATTTTCCTGATAAGAACTTAAACATCATTACATATAAACAGCTACTTAATCTATTTAAATATCTAATAATATCCTCCCTTGTTATCTCTCCATCAATATCTTTAAATGCCTTAAAGCTACATATTTCAACTTCCCGAGCATTACTTCTTATAGAATTAAGTGCAATTACTATTTCACCCATTTTATAACTTGGCATAAAATGCTCCATATTAAAGTACTTATTAGGATTATGTGATATTTCTCTAAGTTCATCCTCACTCATTCCTATAAGAGAGAATTCAGGTAATTTTTCTTCTAATACTTCTGCCCTTAATATATTACGTACAAAACATAGAATTTCCTCTAAGTCCTTTGCTACACCTTCATTTTGAAGCTTTGATGCCATTACCTGCACTTCCAAAATTTTAGACTGAAGACTATCAAGACGTCCTCTAAACTCTATTCTTCTATGATCCTTAGGTACTAATTTATTCCCATATAACTGTGTCATATGCTCTGGCTTTTCCTCTACATAGCCACCTTGAAGACATATAAATTTAGGAAAAATCTTTCCTTCAGCTTCCTTCATACCGTCAGAATCACTTTGTTTTTTTGCTCCCAAGGTATCAACTATTACCAGTTTAATGTTTCTATCTTGTAGATATTGCTTTGCAGATGGTGTAATAATAACACCCTTTACTACTTCATATTCTTTAATATCTGTATTTTTGAGTTGTTTTCTTAGTTCACTTTCAGTTAGTAAACTCATATAATTCACATCCCCTTAAGAAGGTTACATATAAACATACTATCCTCTACAGCTTTTTAATTTGTAGGGATAGTACCTTTTGTAATATTACTCTTCTACTTCTGATTTTACTTTTGGAAGTATTGCATCTACTTCAGCATGTGGTCTTGGAATTACATGAACTGAAACTAATTCTCCTACCCTCTCTGCTGCAGCAGCGCCTGCATCAGTGGCTGCTTTAACAGCTCCAACATCTCCTCTAACCATTACAGTTACAAGTCCTGCACCAATTAGTTCTTTTCCTACTAATGTAACATTTGCAGCTTTAACCATAGCATCTGCCGCCTCAATTGCACCTACTAGTCCTCTTGTTTCAATCATTCCTAATGCATTTGTACTTGCCATTTTATATTCCTCCTAAAATTTTATTTTATATATATTAAAATTATCTATATTAGTTATTTTTATAATTTTTCTCTCAATTTTTCCATAACTTTTCCTACTATTTTATTTATAGTGTCTTCATTTGAATCTTGCTTGTTCATATTGGAATTGTTGTTACTTGTATCTACTAAATCCTCTATTTCACAAGTTCCATAAGCTAACCTTCTTATATTTAATAGGTTCATAGGACCAACATTGTCAGAAGTTGCACTTCCACCAACTGCCCCACAGCCTAGTGTTAAAGCTGGTACTAAACTTGTAGTAGCTCCTATCCCCCCTAGTGAACCTGGAGTATTAACTAATAGTCTTGAAACAGGCTTTTTAAGTGCGAACTCTCTAATTATAGCTTCATTATTTGAGTGTATTATAAGAGTATGTCCTGCTCCTTCATTGTTTAAGATATCAATACATTTCTCGCAAGCCTTTTTCCAGGTTTCTTCACAATAAAAGCCTAAAATGGGAGCTAACTTTTCTCTTGAATATGGATACTTATGTCCTACATTTGTTTCCTCAGCTATAAGTACTCTTGCCCCAGTTGGAACATTTAAGTTGGCCATTTTGGCTATAGCTTCCACACTTTTTCCTACTATTTGAGGGTTCATTGAACCATTACTTCTAAGTATAAATCCGGAAAGTCTATCAGCTTCTTCTTTATTTAAAAAATAAGCTCCTTGCGCTTTTAACTCTGCTATTACTTTATCTTTAGAACAAGCTTCAACTACTATAGATTGTTCTGAAGCACAGATAGTTCCATTATCAAAGGTCTTACTGTCTAAGATTCTCTTTACTGCTAGTGGAATATCTGCAGATTTTTCTATGAAAGCTGGTCCATTTCCTGGTCCCACTCCTATAGCTGGATTACCTGAACTATAAGCTGCTTTAACCATAGGTGTACCACCAGTTGCCAGTATTAATGAAATATCACTATGCTTCATTAACTGCTCTGTACCTTGCATGGTTGGCACAGACATACATCCAATAGCTCCTTCCGGTGCCCCTGCATCCATTGCTGCCTGGGATATTATTCTCACAGTTTCCAATATACATTTTTTAGCCATTGGGTGTGGTGAGAAAACTATAGAATTTCCTGCTTTTATAGCTATCATTGCTTTATATATAGCTGTAGAGGTAGGATTAGTTGATGGTATAAGTCCTGCAATGACTCCTACTGGAACTGCTATTTCAACTAATTTCTTATCTTTATCTTCATTTATTATTCCTACAGTTTTTAAATCCTTTATATACTCGTAAACTGCTTTGCTAGCAAAAGTGTTTTTAACAATTTTATCTTGCCATTTCCCAAAACCGGTTTCTTCTTCTGCCATTTTACCTAACTTTTCAGCATTTGTGTAAGCAGAGTCACAAATAGCTTTTACTATTTTGTCAATTTCACTTTGGCTCATTTCACCAAGTTTTCTTTGAGCTATCTTTGCTTTAGCTATAAGGCCTCTAACTTCTTGAATAGATATTAAATCAATATCCACTACTTATCCCTCCTTTGATAAAATAGAATAAGTTCCTCTATAAGTGTATTTTTTTTAGCAAACTTAATCTGTTTCTTAGTCATATTATCTAAGCTAAGACTTCTTGCTAAGGTTCTTAGTTCATATACTTTTTTACTTTGTAATTGCTTTTTTAATCTTGTAATCATGTCTAAAATGTTAGATTCAAATTCTGTCTCTTTCATATCTTGTGTTTTTACTTTTTTATTAATAATATCCCACACTGATGTGTCTGGCCATGGAATTACATGTACTAATACTGAAATATTAAATTTTTTAATAGCAACCTCAGCAGCCTCAACAGCTACTATAACTGAAGAAACATCACCCTGTATCTTTACGGTAACTAAACCTCCTCTTATTATTTCACAACCAATGAGGTTTACATTAGCTGCTTTAAGTGCCGTATCTGCAGCTTCTACGGCCCCAATATAACCGTATACCTCAATTAATCCTAAGGCTCCTTTATACATATGAATTCCCTAACTTAATAATTTGTAGGATTATCAGCTACAAATTGGACTGCTGCAGCAAAAGCATCACAAGCTGCTTTGCAAGCTGATTGACTACCTGTAAGTAATGCTCCACCAAAGTTAGTTTCTGATGGCGGTCCGTAGAAAGTTACTAATTTAACATCTGCTGCTTTCAGCGCTGCATCTAATGCATACATAGCTTCAAGTGGAGGTGCTATTAAGTAAGCTATGGGCTCTCCTTCCCTAATGTTGGCACTTTTTGATAGGTAACTTCCTGTTCTTGATATACAGTGTGTATAATATACTATTGTGTCATCCTCATTAGCACTTGTAAAACTTGCTCCATTTTCTATAAAATCAAGAGCAGCATTTAGTCCACTTCTAATCTCTGCTGGACTTGGTCCAGCCATTATTCCTATGACTTCACCTGCCAGTTTTGTATTTGCATTTGCAGAACCACCATACATTGATTTTGCGTATACAATCTCTACATCTGCAGCTTTTGTAGCTTCATCTAAAGCTGTATAAGTAACATCATCTATATCTGCTGTTAGAATCCCTAAGCTCTTCTGATGTGGAGCTAAATTAAAGGCCTCTACTAAATCCGGACTCACATTTGATATTATTTTCACACCTAATACTGTTGCACGAATAGCTTCATTTTTCATGTGATTTACCTCCCAATTAAAATTTTATTACTATAATTTAAGGTTTACTCCACTTGCTTTCTTTTCAAGCATTATTTTTATAATCTCAGATATATGTGCACCAGCCTCTACTGGAGGAGTCCCACCGCTATGAATGTTTGATACAACTGTTCTTCTAGCTTCTGGCATATTTACAGTGGCTTTATATGCTATATATGCACTCATACTTTCTGCTGTAACAAGTCCTGGTCTTTCACCTATAAGTACACAAGTTACATCAGCTTCTAAGAGTTCAGACACTACATCCATAGCTCCTACTCTTCCATTTTGAAGAAAAAATGGAGTTCCTACAGAAATTTTGTAACCCTCCAGGCCCTGTATCATAGCTGGAAGTACATCACGAACATTGGCTTCTATTGCTGCAGAGCTTAATCCATCTGATACATATATTTGTACCTGTGGCCTCATCTTACAGTTGTCTTTTATAGCTTTAATACCCTCTTTATTTATCCTTTTCCCAAGGTCTGGTCTTGTTATAAATTCATCTTTATCTATACATTCTGTTTTAACAGAAAACAAATTCATTTCCTTAAGAAATTCCTCTGAAACATAGGAGAAAACGGAATCTTGAGCTGCCGCATGGTCTGCTCTAACTCTTAAAGCAGTCTCTGTTTTATACCTAGGCCCGGCTCTCCAAATACCTAATCTTGCTGGAGTAGCTTGTTTCATTTTCAAATATCCCTTAGCATCTGCTGGATTTGGAACTAAAAGTTGTTTCTTAATATCCACTTCTGTAATATCATCAATAAATCCATCTTCAACCTCTTCTAAGTTAATATTTTCAGCTTTATTTGCAGCTTTTGTACCTTTCGCTGTCATCTCAAGTAACACCTGTTCAACCAATTTTTTTAACTCATTTTCTGATACCATTATTTTTGCCTCCTCTCATTATTTAAGAAATACAGATGCATCTCCTGCTATACTAGTTAATTTTCCATTATGTGAGAATCCCATCTTTTCCATCCAAACATCAAATTCTTTTATTGGTCTTAAATTTAATAGTTCTCTTAATGTTGCTATTTCATGGTATCCTGTAGTCTGGTAATTAAGCATTATATCATCCCCATGAGGTACCCCCATAAGATAATTACATCCAGCAGTTGTAAGAAGTACCGATAAATTTTCAACATCATTTTGATCTGCTTTCATATGGTTTGTGTAACAAGCATCAACACCCATTGGTATACCAGTTAATTTTCCCATAAAGTGGTCTTCAAGACCTGCTCTTATTACTTCCTTACTATCATATAAATACTCAGGTCCTATAAAACCAACAACCGTATTAACTAGGAATGGGCTATATCTCTTAGCAAATCCATAACACCTTGCTTCCATAGTCAATTGGTCAACACCATAATGACTATCTGAAGATAGTTCTGAGCCTTGTCCTGTTTCAAAATACATTACATTAGGACCGGATCCTGTTCCCTGCTTAAGTGCTAACTGCCTTGCTTCTTCAAGCATATCTGCAGTTATTCCGAATGCTTCGTTTCCCTTTTGAGAACCGGCTATACTTTGAAAAATCAAATCTGCAGGTGCTCCACGTCTTATAGCTTCCATTTGTGTTGTTACATGAGCGAGTACACAGTTTTGAGTTGGTATTTTCCATTTGTTTTTAAACTCCTCAAAGGTTTTAAGAATTCTGACAACGTTTTCAATAGAATCGTCCACTGGATTTAATCCTATAACTGCATCACCAACACCATAAGTTAATCCTTCCATAACAGATGCTATAATACCCTGTGGATTATCTGTAGTATGGTTAGGTTGAAGTCTTGCAGATAAGGTTCCATCTACGCCTATTGTTGTATTACAATGCGCAGTAATTCTTATCTTTTTTGCACCATAAATTAGATCTAAATTTGACATTAACTTAGTTACTGCAGCTACCATTTCACTAGTAAGGCCACGGCTTGTCCTTTTAATATCTTCACCAGTAGTATTTTCATCCAGTATCCACTCTCTAAATTCAGATACTGTTAAATTTTTAATTCCAGCATATATCTTTTCATTAACGTCATCTTGAATTATTCTCGTTACCTCATCTATGTCATATGGTACTGCTGGGCAATTTCTTAAATCCTCTAGTGTTAAATGGCTTAAAACTACCTTCGCTGCTACCCTTTCCTCTGAAGTTTCTGCCGCAACCTTCGCAAGCTTATCTCCTGATTTTTCTTCATTTGCCTTTGCCATAACTTCCATTATTGATTTAAAATCATACACTTTTCCGAATAACTTTGTTTTTAATTTCAAGATACTTCACCCCTCTTATTTTTTTGAGTTAAATATTAGTGTTTTGATTATTACTGGAACAACCCTTCCATTTGCTAGAGGTTTACCTATGTCTATGTAATCCCCATTTTCCACATTTATAGTGTCAATACAAATAACTTCTTTCTTGAAGTCAAGTTGTCTATATAAAGTTTGTCCAAGTACCTTAGCTATATCATTTTCCACTATTAAAATAGTGGGAAAATCCTCTTTTAAAATCTCCTCCAGACCAGAAATCAAAGTCTTCGCTAGTATTTGCACCTCCTTAAAGCTGGGATTTAGTTTTCCCTTTATAGCTATAGCTACTGGTTGAAACTCTTTTTCTAATTTAAACCACATAAGTTTTTCCTTTATAACCTTAACCATGTTTTCATAACCTGAATTTTCTTCTTCCTCTGAAAGTTTTAATATTGGAAGGTTTTTAATTGGGAACTTATCTTCTGTATATGTTATTGTACTGCCACTAATATCTGTTGTATGAGAACCCGCCCCTACAACAGTGGCTCTTATAGTTTCAATAGATTTTCTCACCTTAATTTTAGTACATAAATTTGATTTGCTAATAGCCATACCAAGCAATATACCTATATCTCCATACTTAAACAAATACTTAGTGTTCGGATTGTAAACATAATCAGCAACTCCTCCAGAGAAGGTAATATACTCTATTTCTATATCATCCCTAATTCCTTTATTGGTAAGTATTTTTTCATAGAAGTCGCTCTTTTCTCTTATATTCACACTTTCCTCTAAAAGTTTAACCATTTCATCGACTACAATGTTTAAAGCCTCAAGGGAAGGCTTCTGCCCTACTTCTATAGGAATGTTCTTTAACTTAATTAATTCCTTTATCTTTTCTGCAATATATAGAATTTTACCAGAAGCCTCATCAATTTTAATAAGCCTTCCACCTATGTCTAAACAGCCTGTATCTAAAAGCTTTCCCTCTTTGAATACTGCAATATTAGTAGTACCTCCACCCACATCCAAGTTAATTACAGTGGCATCCTCCTCCTCAGAAATTTTATCTGATCCAGCTCCCCTAGCTGAGATTATTGATTCTAAGTCAGGCCCCGCAGTAGCTACAACAAACTCTCCTGCAAGTCCACTTAATTTTTGCAAAACATCATTAGCATTTTGCTTTCTAGCTGTTTCACCAGTTATTATAACAGCCCCAGTTTTAACATCTAAGGGCGCTATTCCAGCTGCGAGGTACTCTCCTTCTACTAATTCTCTAATCTTTTCACCATCTATTTCCCTGTGAGATTTAAGCGGTGTAAAATATATTTCACTTCTATATATAATTTTCTTATCCACAATGGATATTCTAGGTATAGAAAAATTTGAAGCTAGGTTTTCTATAATTATCTTGCTAAATACAAGCTGTGTTGTAGACGTACCAATGTCTATACCAACACTTAATATTTCTTCTCTCATATCAATTCCTCTTTTCAAATATCTATATGCATTTTAGAAGCACATTTTAAGGAACAAAAAGGCTTAAAGTCATTTATAAAAAATAACTTTAAGCCTCATTGCTTACCCCAGAAACACTCCATTGTGTTTCGGTTATCCATATTAAATTATAAAGTAGATAATTCTTAAAATAACACTTAATTATCGCCACTGATAATAACTCTAGATCAATATCAATATCAATATCAATATCAATATCAATATCAATTAAATTTTAATTTTTAAAATCAAATAACACCTTAGTTCCTCTCGAATCTGAAACTATATTGATATTTCCATTTAGCTTGTCCTTAACTATGCTATTTACTATACTAAGCCCTAAACTGTTTTGTCTAACATTATTGATATCATATCCTATACCATTGTCAACTACTGCAATTGTAGAATAAATTTTGCTTTTTTCGATTATAAGATCTATATTCCCAAAATGTTTATCTATAAAAGCATATTGCATAGAATTTTGGAGTAATTCATTTACTACAAGTGCAATTGAAGTTGCTTTATCAGAACTTAATTTAAAATTATCACCAATTACATTTACTTCAATATTTTTATTAACTGCATTAAAGTATCTTATAGCATTATTTTTTATATTAGAAATAACCTCTTTTATGCTTACTTCATCCAAACCTTCCTTAGATAATAATTCATGAGTAGTCGCTATACTTAAAATTCTATTCATGCTTTCATTTAATGCATCTTTAGTCTGCTGATTATCACTTCTTCTTGCTTGAAGTCTAAGTAAACTTGCTATAGTCTGCAGATTATTTTTCACTCTGTGGTGAATTTCTTTAATAGCTACAGATTTTAAAATTAGCTCCATCTCTTTTTCCTTCATAGTTGTTATATCCTTAATCATAGTAACAAGTTTTAAATTTTTATCAGTTAGCACTATTCTTTTAACATAAAAAAATAGTTTTCCTAAATGCACTTCGCATTCATTCTGCGCAGGAGAACTAATTCTCTCCTTAAAGTTGATATCATCTAAAGCTAAATTATTATAATCCATACCTATTAGGTTTTCTTTGTACCCAAGTTTTTTGTACAATAAATCAGCAGTACGATTTTTAGACCTAACGACGCCTTCCTCATCAAAAATAATAACAGCTTCATCTAAATGATCTGTTATACTATTTTCAGGTTCTGTTATGGATATTAATGTATTAGTTAACTGCTCATAAGATTCTGTCAGCATTTCCATATGCTTATTTTTATTCAACTTTTCTGTTATGTCCTTCTCTACTATTAGTACCCCTATAATTTTGCCTTTGTTTTCTATAGGTGACACTGTTTGCCTAACATTCATATTCTCTTGAGTTAAAGCCTTAAGATCTTTGGTAACTATTCCAAGATCCAATGTTCTAAGCACAGCAGGTTCATTTTCTCTTAATGCTAACTCACCTACTACAGTTTTTTGATACATAGATGGTCTATTAATAGGTTTTGCCTCAGCAACAACTATAGCTTCATCAGCATCTCTAGTTGGACAATCTATAAAGACATCTGCATTTACAATATCAGATATAGATTTAATGCAAAATGACATTCGTTGTATTTTTAAAATATCATCTTCATCTAAATTTGTGTATGCTCTACATAATTCATATATGTTTTCGCTAATCATAAGTCATTATTATAACCTCAGCTATATCCCTCATTGAACACCTTTTATTCATACTAAGTTTTCTAATCTGGTCATAAGCAGCTTGTTCAATAATTTCGCTCTTTTCCATCAATAATCCTTTAGCTTTTTCAATAGTTTTTCTTTCTTCTAGCTTACTGCATACTCTTTTGATATCATTCTTTATTTTTTTTATTTCTGCACACTTAGATATTGCTACCTCTAAAGTTGGAATAAGTGTTTTTTCATCTATCGGCTTAACTATGTATGCTATAGCTCCCACTTTGGTAGCTTTTTCTACAAATTCTTTTCCACTATATGCCGTAAGTAACACTACCCCAATAGCTAAATTTTCATTTTGAATTATTTTAGCCGCGTTTAGTCCATCAAGAAGAGGCATCTTTATATCCATAAGCACTAAATCTGGTAAATGTTTTCTGCACAATTCTAATGCATCAAATCCATCTGAAGCTTCTCCTACAACATTGTATCCATCAGCTTCTAACATTTCTCTTAAATCCATCCTTGTAATAGGCTCATCATCGGCTATTACTAATCTTTTACTCATCTTTCACCTCTTAAAATTAAAATAACTTTAAAAACTCAAGTTGAATGATAATTCTTAAATTTACACAAAAATATAAATTTATTTAAGAGTCGCACACCATTGTGCTCCTATATACTAAATATTACACTTCTTAATTTAATATGTCAATGTAAAAGACGAAATATTTGCAATATTTCAAATACAGTGTTTATTAAAAGATTTCTTGAATTTATTTTTAACTTACTTATATTCCCAAGGGTCAGGCCCCCATATCAATCTCCAAAACTGTTTGCAAAACTACGTTTATGCCTCTCCAGCATTCTTCAACAGATGTAAATTCAGGTTCACAATGGCTATGCCCATCCTTACTTGGAACAAAGATCATAGTAGTAGGTACAATTTCCGCTGCAAACTGTGCATCATGTCCCGCACCGCTGTACATTCTTTTACTGGTATAGCCATATGCATCCGCGTTCTTCTGAACCAAGTCCACTAATTCCTTATTAAATTCAATTGTGTTACGGGCCCATGCCTCTTGATACTTCACTTCACATTTATCAAATGTCTTAGGCATATTTTTGATTATTTCAACAACCTGTCTAATAACTTCCGGATTCTGATGTCTTACATCTAATGAGAAGTCAACCAAGTCAGGAATAACAGTATGTACACATGGATGGCAAAGAATTTCGCCTGTTGTGTAAACAAGATTGCTATCGAGCTTATCAAGTTCTGTATGTAGATATTTAATAGCAGAAGCCGCAGCCAAAAGGGCATCTCTTCTGTAGGACATTGGTGTAGTTCCTGCATGATCAGCCTGTCCATATGTGCTGATTCTGTAGTTAACCATTCCTACAACACCTTCTACAACACCAATTTTCTTCTTTTCAGCTTCAAGTACAGGCCCCTGTTCTATATGTAGCTCCAGCATTGCTATGTAATCTTTAGGATTGAATCTGTTAAGAGCATCACCTACGTATCCGCTCTCCTCCAAAGCCTCGCCGAAGGTCTTTCCCTGGGAACTCTTAGAACTCAGCATCTCGGCCTTATCAAACTTGCCGCAAACAACCCCGGAAGACATCATCGCAGGTGGATAAAGCGACCCTTCTTCATTGGTCCAAATCATAGCTGTAATTGGATGCCTATGAGAAATTTTTTCTAAGACAATTGTTTCAATTACTTCCATTGCTGCAATAACTCCAAGTATCCCATCATAGTTACCACCATTTCTAACAGAATCACAATGTGATGCCATTACTATTCTAGGAAAATCAGCATCCGTTCCCCCAAGAGTTGCATACATGTTTGCCATATCATCGGTTACGATTTCAGCACCAACTGCACTCATTCTCTTTACAAACTCTTCTCTTGCCTTAAGTGCTTCTTCCGACAAAGAAAATCTTGTGATACCTCCAGATCCTGCATCACCAAACATGGAGAATGTTTCAATTTTATTTTTCACTCTATCTTTATTGCAAGTTAACATATTACAAGCCTCCGTTTTTAATTTTCCCTAAGAATTTAATTATCAAGCAATTGGTTAGCATCAATATATTTCCAATCATTCCCAGGGGTCAGGCACCATCCATCTATTACCATCTTTCTATTATAAATTCAATACATCTTTTACCGTATATAAACCAGGTTCTTTTCCATATATAAAAGAAGCTGCATCGCATGCTCCCTCAGCAAAGCATTCCCAGTTGTGGGCATGATGCGTAATTTCTAGTCTCTCACCTTGAAGTCCAAATATCACGGTGTGACTACTAGAAATATTTCCTGCACGAATGGAATGATAGCCTATGGTCCCAGGTACCCGAGAACATTCGCCCTGTCTTCCGTAAACTGCAATTTCCTTTAGAGATTTATCAAGTGCCTTTGCGATAACTTCACCCATTTCTTTTGAGGTTCCACTAGGAGCATCCTTTTTGTTTCTATCATGCATTTCAATAATTTCAATATCGGAAGTATTACCAATGGCACTTGCTGCGATTTCTAATAAGGAATACATAAGATTTATCACTCTTGACGTATTGGCGGCATACACTATTGGAATTTTTGTGGAAATTTCCTTTATTCTAGCTAATTGATCTACAGAAAATCCAGTAGTACCGCAAACTACAGCCTTTTTTGATATCAATGAGCTTTCAAATACCTCCATAGATGTGGCTGGATTACTATAATCAATAATCACATCACATTCTTCAATTACATTTTCAAGGTCATCTACAACACTCACAGCAATAACTTCTCCAAGGTTACACACAATCCCCAAATCTTTATTGATGTATTCTCTTCCCTTTGGACCAATCCCATAAATAAGTTTCATATCAGGTCTTGAAGTTGCTACCTTTACGATGAGTTTACCCATTTTACCTTTAGGTGCAATTACAATAAGTTTCATAGTACATACTTCCCCTCTCTTCTTTTCAGTGTATCCATGAAAGAATACACTATCTTATATAAAAACAATATTATATTTATTCTACTATATCTTATCTATTTTAAAAAGTTTCTTTCTATTAAATTGTAATTTATTGTTCTATATAAAGTTTAAAACACCTATCAAATTGATTTTTACAATTTGATAGGTGTCTTATAGTTTACTAAATTATTTATCCTTTTATAACTGTTAAGAGCATTTGAAATCTCACGCGCGCTTCAAGTCCATGAGGAACATTGGAAGGCATTATTATTGTCTCTCCTGCTTTAACATTAAAAATATTATTATCTATAGTAATTTCTGCTTCACCATCTAATATTTGAACTATAGCATCTCCAGGAGTTACATGAGTACTAATACCTTCTCCCTTATCCAATGAAAATATTGTAATGCTCACAGTTGGTGTCTGCGAAATAGTTCTACTTATAACCTGAGCCTCTTGATAAGATATTAAGTCCTTTAAATTAATCACTTTTGAAAATTCTATGTTTTTAACTAAACTTTTCATATTGTTACCTCCTTAAGTTTCTGGTTTCTATTCCTTGATTATAGTATACCTCTATTAGTAGTAAAAATCCGTAACTTACGTTACAGTTTTTAATAATTCCTTGTAAAAATAAAAATTAATTCTCAATATCTGCAACGTACTAATCTATAAGAATCTAAAACATCACTATTTTGACCGATACTACATAAGTTATCATATTTTAAAGCCATTTCAAAATTTCCACACTTTTTCCTTGTAAAGCAGTAAAGTATAATGATATAATGATAAATAAATTTACTATAAATTATAAATTATGAGAGGACTGGTTTAATTATGGATACAAAATTAGAAAAAAAGTATGGATTGATTACTGCAATAGCAATGGTTGTTGGCATTGTTATTGGCAGTGGAGTATTTTTCAAGGCTGAAAAAGTATTAACTGCAACTGGAGGAAGTCTTACACTGGGTATTTTGGCTTGGGTTATTGGCGGTGTTATAATGATTTCTTGTGCCTATACTTTTGCTGTAATGGCAACTAAATATGAGAAAGTAAATGGTATAGTAGATTATGCAGAAGCTGCTATGGGTGAAAAATATGGATTTTATGTTGGCTGGTTCATGGCACTAATTTACTATCCAACATTGACATCAGTTTTAGCATGGGTTTCAGCTAGATATACCTGCGTATTATTTGGATTTTCAATTACAGGTGGAGAGTGTATGACTATTGCATGTCTATATTTGATAGGTAGCTATGCACTAAACGCATTATCGCCAGTTTTAGCTGGTAAATTTCAAGTTAGTACAACTATTATAAAACTCATTCCACTAATTTTAATGGCTATAATTGGGACAATCGTAGGTATCAATAGTGGCATGACTATGATTAACTTTACAACAGTAGTAAAAAAAGTAAATACCGCAAATGCATTATTTACAGCAGTTGTTGCAACAGCCTTTGCTTATGAGGGTTGGATAATTGCTACAAGTATCAATGCGGAATTAAAAGATGCAAAGAAAAACCTTCCACTTGCTCTTGTTGGAGGAACATTTATAATTATGGCTGTTTATATTCTTTACTATATAGGACTAGCTGGAGCCGTAACCAACGAAGTTATGATGAAAGGTGGAGAAGCAGGAGCTAAATTGGCATTTCAAAAGATATTTTCTTCTGCAGGTGGTACTCTAGTATTTGTTTTTGTTATTATTTCTTGCCTTGGAACTTTAAATGGATTAATGCTAGGATGTACTCGTGGTATTTATTCATTAGCAGCAAGAGGCTTTGGGCCAAAACCAAAAATATTTAAACAAATAGATAGTGAGACTAATATGCCAACAAATTCATCTATACTAGGACTACTTCTTTGCGCTATATGGTTGTTATACTTTTACGGCGCTAACTTAACAAAACCTTGGTTTGGATTCTTTTGTTTTGATTCATCAGAATTACCTATAGTTACTATTTATGCATTATATATTCCTATTTTTATTATGATAATGAAAAAAGAAACGGATTTAAGTTCATTTAAAAGATTCGTAATGCCTAGTATTTCATTAGCAGGATGCGTGTTCATGATAATTGCTGCTTGTTTTTCTCATAAAATGGCAGTTGTTGCATATCTAATTATTTTCGCAATTATAATGGCTATTGGTGCCATGTTTTCAAAAAAAGCAAATCTTAAAATACCATCTAAAATAGGACTATAGACTAAACCTGAATGAGCACCAGCAGCTATTATACCAGCTACTGATGCTCATTCTAATATTTACAGAAATTCTATTTTTCCTATGACCGTTCTTATAATTTTGCAATTATACGAGTATTTACTTGGTACTTCCTCTAACAATAAATTCCGTTTTCAATTCATAATCATGCTTATTTATCAACTCATGTTTGATATGTTTGATCACAAGTTCTGCTGCTTTATGACCCATTTCATAGGCTGGTTGTCTTACAGTTGTGAGCTTCGGCACAAGAATCTCAGCCATACTAATATCATCGTATCCTACAACTGCTATATCCTTTGGAATATTAATGCCCAATTCATGTGCCGCTTTATAAACACCAAGTGCAATTAAGTCATTTCCACATAATAAACTATCAAATTTGACTTTGTTTACAATCAATTTTTTAGCTGCTTCATATCCCCATAGTGTTGTAAATTCACCTTCCATCATGTGATCAGCTAATACTTCAACATTTTTCTCTTTATGAGCCCTTAGATAACCTTTATATCTTTGCCTTGATGTCCATATTGACATAGGCCCAGCAATATGATAAATCGACTTATACCCCCGTTCTATCAAGTAACAGACAGCATCAAACGCACCACATTCATTATCAACTTTTACAATTGCTGCGTCTTTTATTCCTTCAATTTTACGGTCTACTAACACAATTGGAATATTTATTCTATTTATTAAAGAGTCTAAAGAAGTATGGTGACTTGAAACTGTAAAAATAATACCATCAACCATCTTTTCTTGCAGCATTTGAATATAAAGTTCTTCCTTTTTTAAATTATTGTCAGAATTACAGAAAATCACTGTATAGCCTTGATCATTAGCTGCATCTTCAACACCTCTTGCAAGTGTAGGAAAAAAAGGGTTAGTTATATCCGGAATGATTAAACCCAATGTCTTTGTTGTTTTGGTCACCATTGAACTCGCTATCCTGTTTGGCACATAGTCTTCTTCTTTTATAATTGCAAGAACACGTGCTCTAGTTTGTTCAGATATATTCTCATCCTTATGATTAACAACCTTGGAAACCGTGGCGATTGATACATCTGCCAACTTAGCAATATGTTTGATTGTTACCTTCATAGTTAATTTACCTCCAGTAGAATGTGATGCTAAACGTTTATTTTAGTATATCTAAACAAAGACTTCTTGGTAAAATTAAATAACCATAATACAAAAATGCTTGTTTCATATCCTAATAAGCACTTATGAACGTGCTAACTCATATGCATCAACTTCACTTCTCGTTGGTATTGATTCTTGGGCACCCTCTCTCGTAACCACTATAGCTGCAACTTTAGATGCAAAATCCATGGCTACCTTAATATCTTTGCCTTCTTGTAAAAATGTAATAAGTGCACCATTATAACTATCACCAGCACAAGTTGTATCTACCGCACCAACTTTATAGGCCTTTTGTATAAAACATTGTTTATCACTTCTATAATAAGAACCAGTTGACCCAACTGTACATATTACTTGGTTAACACCTTTTTTATGTAATAGGGTTGCAGCTGCTTTGAAACTATCCATATCACTTACTTCAATACCTGTTAAAAGCTTCATTTCACTTTCATTAGGTGTTATCAAATCGACGAGTGATAACAATTCATCTGACACCCCCCCCTCTGGCATCGGTGCTGGGTTTAATACATTTAGGATATCATATTTTTTCCCTACTCTAAAAAATGCTGTTACTGTTTCAAAAGATATTTCAAGTTGTGCCAATAATACACTGGCATTTGCTATTAAGTTTTCTGCTTCCTCAACCATTTTAATTGACACTTTTGAATTAGCTGAAGGAATTACAACAATATTGTTTTCTCCACTATCTTCTACCATAATATGCGCTGTACCTGTTGATACATCAACTTTATTTACATATGTCATATCCACATTTTGCGAACTCAAAGCCTGGATAATCTCATCACCATATACGTCGTTTCCAACACAACCAATCATGTGTGTTTTCATACCGAGCTTAGATAATGCAACCGCTTGATTACCACCTTTACCACCTATAAACGTTCTATAACTATACCCGAGTATCGTTTCCCCGGGTTTAGGGATTCTTGGTCCTCTACACACAAAATCCATATTCAAACTACCACAAACAACTGCATATCCCATTTTTTTAACCTTCAATCAAGCTTTACTCGTCACTACAGACGTGTTACTTCTTGATTACCTTTCACTTTGAATTTAATGATTCTTGAGAATTTAGAAAAGTTATCTTGAATAACTTCAATATATGCAGCAATTATAATCACAATACCAGTTGCCACATACTGCCAGAATGTGGCAACGTTTGATACGATTAGACCATTTCTTAAACCTGCAAATAATATTGCACCAAGAACTGTACCTATAATGGTACCTCTACCACCTGCCATACTAGTACCTCCAATAGCTATAGCTGCAATTGCATTTAGTTCATATCCTTGTCCGGTTGTTGGGTCACCTGTTCCAAGCCGTGCAACCTGAATCATAGCTGCAATACCTGTACCCATCATTGCAATTGCATATATTAGCACTTTAACTTTATTAACACGAACACCAGATAGTCTAGCCGCTTCTGAATTACCACCAATAGCATATATATGCGTCCCAAATTTAGTTTTAGCCATGATGATATACATAAATATAACGAAAATTATAAACATAACCATTGAAGTCTCAACAACTCCAAATATATTATTATTAATAAGATTTCTGTATTCAGTTGGCACCCCAAGCACTGGATAACCATCTGATACTAAATATGCAACACCTCTAAAAACAGACATTGTGCCAAGTGTTGCGATAAATGGTTGTAATTTAAGGTTTGCCACCAATATCCCATTTAATAAACCAAGAATTACACTTATAACTAGTGCTAATAAAATGCATATTATTGGATTAACACCCGAAACAGCTACTTTTGATATAATAACACAAATAAGTGCAAGAGCAGAACCTACTGACAAATCGATTCCACCAATAATGATTACAGCTGTCATACCTATTGCCATAAGACCATATATAATTGATTGTCCTAAAATGTCTTTTATATTACTACCAGATAGATAGATAGGCTCTTTTAAACCAAATATAAGCCCCATAATGACGATTGCAATAACAATACTAAGTTCTCTGGAATTTTGGCGAATAAACTTTTTCATTCTAATGTCCCCCTATTGCATACGATAAAATCTCGTTTTCAGAAAATGCTTCTTTTTTCATCTCAGTAACAATTTGGCCTTCTTTCATAATTATAATCCTATCGCTCATACCCATTATTTCTGTTAATTCTGAGGAAACTAATATGATTGATTTACCTGCTGCTACGATATCTTCCATTAATTTATAAATTTCGGTCTTTGCGCCAACATCAATCCCTTTTGTTGGCTCATCGAGAATGAGGATGTCAGCATCCGTCGATAACCATTTGGCAAGTATAACCTTTTGAGCATTACCACCAGATAAATCTTTTGTCTTGAAATCAGGTTTATTAGGGTTAAGACCAACGTAACTGCCTTGCTTTACCGCATTTTCATTCTTCAATTTTTGACTAACAAAGCCTTTTTTCATATATTTAGACAAAGAAGCGAGAGCAATATTATTTGAATTACTAAACTCATTAATAAATCCTTCTTCTTTACGATTTTCAGAGACAAGTGCTATTCCATCATCAATAGCTTCATATGGAGACCTATTATTCAGTATTACACCCTTATGGGTAATAGTGCCTTCAACTTCTCTGTCAGCACCAAAAATCGTTCGCATTACTTCTGTCCTTTGAGCACCAATCAGTCCAAAGAAACCCAATATCTCTGATTTTTTCAACTTAAAGTTCATATTTTTAAAAGTTTTACTGGATAAATTATTAACCTCTAGTACTATCTCGTCTTCTACAACACTACTTGGCCTGGTCCTTTTAGCAAACATTGAGACATCACGACCTACCATACTTTTAATCAATGTTTCCTTTTGAATTTCTTTTATGTCGTAGGTTTTGATATATCTGCCATCTCTAAGTATGGTTACACTATCACAAATTTTAAAAACCTCATCTATTTTGTGACTTATATACAAAATTGTAATGCCTTGTTCATTCAATTCTCTCATAATTTTAAAAAGTATATCCACCTCATTATTACTAAGAGAAGCGGTTGGTTCATCAAAAGATATAATCGTAGCATTTGCTCTTAATGCTTTGGCTATTTGAATCATTTGTTTATGACCCGTACTAAGTTCACTTATCTTATCTGTTGCTAATAATTTACATCCTAATCGTTTAAGTAAATTATTTGTTTCTTTATTCATTGCTTTCTTATTCACAAAACCCAGATGATTTGTTTCACTACCCAGCATCAAGTTTTGCATAACGGTTAATCCGGGTACAACATTAATTTCTTGATGTACCTTACAGATTCCAGCTTCTATACCATCGTAAATATTATTGAAATTCACTTCTTTATTATTAATATAAACTTGACCTTTTGTAGGTTGCAATACACCATGTAAAACATTTAGTAACGTTGATTTTCCCGCACCATTCTCTCCCATGATTGCATGAATTTCACCTTTTTTAATTTCAAAAGATACATCATCTAAAGCCCTTTGTCCAACAAAATCTTTTGTAATGTTTTCAAATTTAATAGCACATTCATTGCCATTCATTTTACTACCCACCTTTTTCTAATTATTTGTTGTAATAGTAATTATGATTGTAGCTCAGAACTACAATCATAATTATTATTTATTGGAATAATTATTTTTCAAATACCATGCCATTCCAACCAACTGACTTATATACGTCCTCTGCCTTTTTATCTACATTTTTCTTATCTACTATAACTTGAGGTGAGTAAATAACTTTTGGAACATCTTGTCCCATCAATTTTCTAACTAACATTTCCGTTGAGATTTGTGCCATGTAGTAAGGAAATGAATCTACCGTTGCAGTTAATTCGCCACTTGCAATAGATTTTTTTGCTTCTGATGTACCATCTGTTCCGACAATAACAATCTTACCAATTTTATCTACTGCTCTAGCTGCTTCAAGAGCGCCCATAGCCATAGTATCATTGTTTGCATAAATACCTTTAAGATTTGGGTATTGTTTTAACCAAATGTCAGTAATGTCCTTTGCCTTCATACGATCCCAATCGGCATTTTGAACTGCTACAACTGTTACATTTTTATTGTTATCTTCAAACCATTTCTTAAAACCCTCCGTTCTTGTAATAGCTGGAGAAGATTTTGGTAATCCCTGAATAATAGCCACTTCTCCTTTACCACCAATTGCTTTATTAATATATTCAGCTGCGAGTTGTCCAGCTTGATAGTGCCATGCACCAACAGTACTTTCAATTTGTGGCATAAATGCATCCATTGATACTACCATTTCAATACCTTTTTCATTGGCTTTTTCAGCACCAGGTACTAAGTTACCAGCTGAAATTGCTGATACTAAAATACCATCATACTTTTTATTAATCATATCATTGAATACGGCCAATTGACCTTGCTCATCTGCTTCACCTTGAGCTGCTCTAACATCTATTTTCACATCATAACCTTGCTCTTTAAGTACTGATACGATATGTTCAGCACCTTCCTTTTGCATTCTCCAAAACTCATTCTCAAATGCTTTACATACATATCCAAGTTGTAACGTTCCCTTAATCTTAGGAATTGGACCAAGCTTTTTAATTGCATCACCATAGGTCATTGCACCATCATAAAAATCATAACCTTGTTTAGCAACGTCTGCTGCTGGCATTGGATCTTTTGCATCTTTTTTTAATTCTTGTTTTGTTTCAGTTACTTCTTTTACTGCATCCTTTGATTCAGTTTTTGAACAAGCGGTGAACACTGTAACCATTAACATTGTTGAGAGTAAAATTGATAATAGTTTTTTCATAAAGCCCTCCTTGAATATATTAATTTATTATATCTAATTCCTATTACTTAATAGGAAATTTGATCAACATCTATTGACTACACCTCAGTTAAACGTTTACCTAATTAGAATTAGGTCATATTTAACCATTTTCCTAACTAATTTGGTTTACTTACTATTCAAACGTTTACCTAATTAAATCTGTTTGATATTTAAACATTTACTTAATTAAATTATTTGCTATTTAAACGTTTACCTAAATACAATTAATTTTCTTTATAAATACATATTTACCTAATTTTAGCATAAAAAATACTTTTGTCAATACATTATATTAATTTAAATCGTGTAATATTCAAAATTTTCAAAATCTTTTTATCATCTCACAAAAATATATTCTTATTATATTAAGCTCTATTTAACCATAAAAAAATATCGAATAAACAGTTATTTCAAACTGTCTATTCGATATATAACATTATAGATAAGTGACCTCTAATAGATATCTATACACTAACTTCTTATAACTATACTTAGAATAATGGTTTTTATTTAAAATATTATTTATTTTCCTCTTCATCGTAAATAAAATCTTTTATAATATCAAGCAAATTTCCTTTATCTAATCTTTCAATATTATTTATTGATTTTATGTATTTTATCAATTTGTTCCTTAAATCTTCATCAGCTTTATCCACTTTGTAAGCTTTATAAACTTTATCAGCATTATCCGTTCTATAAGTTTTTTTAGACTTATTAGTTTTGGAAGTATTATCAGTTTTTTCATTAATATAAAATTCCTCTCCACTTTCTACAATTTTAGAACTGTAGCCCTTGGAATCCAATAACAGTTGAAAGCTCTCCTGAGCCTCTTTATCTCCATGAACAAGCAAAATTTCTTTTGGTTTTTCCATAAAACCTTCTATCCAATTGAATAACCCATTTCTATCAGCGTGTCCTGATAATCCCTCAAGGTTATAAATATGAGCTTTCACAGCAATTGGTTCTCCAAATATCTTAACTGTTTTTGCTCCCCCTACTATACTTTTTCCCAAGGTTCCTTCTGCTTGATATCCTACAAAAACAATTGATGATTCTTTTCTCCATAAATTGTACTTAAGATGATGTTTTATTCTACCTGCATCACACATACCACTTGCAGAAATAATTATTGCCTTACTTTGAATTTTATTTATTTCCATTGAATCGTTTGCTGAAACTGAGAATTTCAACCCATCAAATCTAAATGGATACTCCCCCTTCATTATAAGTTCTTTAGCTTCTTTATCATAATCCTCATTATGACTTTCAAATACCTTTGTTGCTTGAGTAGCTAAGGGACTATCAATATAAACTTGAATATTTTTCAACTCTTCATTTTCTACATATTTATTTAATTCATATAAAATCTCTTGAGTTCTCCCCACTGCAAATGAAGGTATAATTACATTTCCTCCTCTTGCAAAGGTCTCCTTAATTATTTTTAATAACTCCTTTAAATCCTCCTTAATCTCTGGATGAACCCTATTACCGTAGGTGGTCTCTATTATCAAGTAATCAGTATGATTAATTATGGTTGGGTCTTTTATAATTGACTTATTTATATTGCCCAAATCGCCACTGTATACAAGTTTTACTTCTTCTTGATTTTTTTCCGTAATATATAACTCAATAATAGCAGACCCCAAAAGATGTCCTGCATCTCTAAATCTTATTTTTAAACCATCAAAAACTGTTATCAGCTCATCATAGGGAAATGCTCTAAAAAGTGAAAGGGACGACTCCGCCAATTTAAATGTATATAGTGGTTCTAAAGCCTTTAATCCCTGACGTTTTCTTTTTCTATTTTTCCACTCAACCTCAGATTCATGAATGTGTCCACTGTCAGGAAGCATAATATTGCATAAATCCATTGTTGCCTGCGTTGATAAAATCTCTCCCTTAAATCCCATCTTATAAAGTAGAGGTATTCTTCCACTATGATCTATGTGGGCATGTGATAAAACAACATAATCTACCTCTTTAGGATTAAAATCAAATTCCTCATTTGCAAATTCCTTTTCACCTCTGCCCTGGTATAACCCACAATCAAGTAGTATAGTCTTTCCATTTATGTATAAAATATGACATGAACCTGTAACAGTTTTTGCTGCTCCATAGAATTGAATTTTCATAATAATCCTCCTCTTTATGATGTAAGTAATTACTTTTTATACTGTTAATGGTCTAGAATTTTCCTTTCATTGGATAAGATTGCGTAAGCATTATGCTAAATTTCGTCTAAAACTTTCAAAATATTCATATATTTCTTTCTATTATATCAGATTTATAATAATATGCCCAGCTTGTCTTTAATTAATATCTAAATACATTAAATTATGATTTATTGTGCTATTATGAGTTCAAGACACCCAAATTACAGGTAAAATAAAAATTCAAGTTATAAAAAAGAAAGCCAGCATAGCTGACTTCCATTTTATTAATATATTCTTTCTGATTCAAAAGCCTTCCAGGGGATATCAACAGTTGCTGCACCAGAATTTATGATGTTATCAACATGCATTAGCAGTGGAAACTCACTAAGCTTAACAATCCCTCTTGTAGCAAGTCGACGTACACCACGTGCAGTACGAGTAGCAATTACTATTGATTCGAGTGTTACCCCTTTTAATTGTTTTATAGATTCTTCAATTGAAAAACCTTGTCCCAGTAAAGTTCCAACTTTACGAGTACGTCCTCCAAAAACAGTTACATAAAGGTCACCAGCAGATAATATAATATTTTCTTCACCACCACCTACTATTTCAAGGAGATGTTTCATTTCCTTTACACTTTGTCCGAAAAGTCCTGCCTGTGAATTATAATGTTCTTTTCCAGAGCCATCAGATCCAATAGCAAGCCCTATAGCCAATGATACACCTAGAGCATAAGCATTCTTTAGGGCTACAGCACATTCAACACCTACAACATCTGTAGACAAACTGATATGATAGTATGGTGATTCAAACAAACTTTTAAGCATTCTAAGGATATCTATATCATCTCCACAAAATGTAACAACGGAATTATCCTTGTCAGCAAGTTCATAACTAGTACACGGACCCCCTATAGCATTAATAGAAAGTTTTTTATTTGGTGGAAGCTTACTTTCAAAATACTTAGGATAAGTAATCATACTGCCATCTTCCTTATCAATCATTCCTTTAGTTATTGAAAGAAGAGGAACACTCTCAGGTATGATAGGCAATATATTATCTGCAAACCAGTCTACTCCAAAACTACTAACTCCACATATGACAACATCAGTTCCAACTAATGCACTCTTTACATCTTCAATTTGATAATATTCAATTCCTGTTTCAGGTAATTGACGTTTTAGTGAAGAATGAAAACCTGTAGTTTTTGCTGTATCAATGATGCTTCTATCAAGTGGAGTTCCAACTACTCGTACCTTATTACCATTTTCAGTTGCAGGAAAAGATAGTGCACATGCCATCTGTCCTGCTCCTATAATTGTTATAATGCTCATAATGTTACCTCCCTAGTATTAATAATCTTAATATAATTACCCATAGATTTCTTCTAATACGTTTTTCACGTCACCTAATGAGTTAAAAATAAGTGTAGGTTGTATTTCAGATTCAATTAAATCTTCAAGTTTTGCCTCACCTGATAAAACAAGAATAGTTACAGAATCATTATCTTTACCAATAGCTATATCGGTGTAAAGTCGATCTCCAACAAAAGCTATTTCTTCTTCTTTAAATCCAATATTATTAATTACATATTTTAATGTATGATGTGATGGTTTACCAAAGAATTCAGGCACCACTCCAGTAGAAGCTGTAATCATAGAACATATGGATCCGCAATCTGGAATAAATCCATTTTCAGTTGGACAATTAAAATCAGGATTTACACCTAAAAAGATAGCTCCATTTCTTATATATTCACAAGCTTTAGAAACATTTTCATATTCTAATGAAGTATCAAATCCTACAACAACCACGTCTGCATCCTCAGTAACAACATTAATATTTGCTTGTCTAAAATCATTTTTTAAATACTGTGTACCTAAAACAAATACTTTTTTATTAGGCATATTATCTTTAATGTAATTAATAATTACATAGTTTGAAATAAGCATTTTATCCTCGCTGAAATTATATCCCATTTTTCTAATTCTATTTATATAAACTTCTGCATTTTTAGAAGAATTATTTGTAAAAAACTTAAATGCTATACTGTTTTTCTCTAGTTGCTGCAAAAACTTTATGGATCCCTCTAATATTTTATCTCCTAAATATACTGTGCCATCAAGATCAAGGATAAAGCATTTCACATTTTTTAAAACATCCTTTGAGCTCTCTTTTGTATCAAGTATCCTACCTATCACTATCATACCCCCTGGGACTTATTACCTGTAATAACCAATTGATATTAAAATAGTTTGCAATAACTTATGGAATAGCTTGGGTTTTATTTATAATAAATATTTGATATATAGCTAGCAGCCTCGCCTAGCATTCCAATATCTTCAAGAAGTTGAAGAATACCATATCTATTGCGCATATCCTTTGCAGCAATTAAACTTTTTGTAAAGAGTTCTTTACTAAGTCCTAGCTCCCTTGGATTCCAAACTGCACCTGCTTTTTTCAAAGTCTTAACTATTTCCATAGGTTCTGGAACGTTAACATCACAAATCTTTTTAATATCGTCCCAATTGGTAGATATTTTATTCATACAAATTTTTCTTTCTTCTTCATTAAAATTAATACTATCTTGCTTAAACTCAATAATATTTGTTGCACTAGTAGTAAATACATCCGTTATATTTTGTTTCCATTTGTTTTTATGTAGCTTCAAGTAGTTGCCTCTTTTGCGTATTTTATCTATATCTAAATCTTTTGCAAACTTAAATGCATAAGCCACAATTCCTACACCTACACCTACAGTATTGCCGTGGAGCCATTTTGTATTTTCTCCGCTATTCATAAACATCATTTCATAACAATGGGATAAATAGTGTTCTCCACCAGATGCAGGTCTAGAGGCTCCAACCATACCAATTGCAATTCCTGATAAAATTAATGCCTCAGTTATGTTTTCTACAGTCTTAGAATCTCTACTTGTTACACCAGCTGCAGCTTCTTCACACTTCTTTAAAGAGCTAAGGACTAATTTTTCTACTTCAGCGCAAAAGTATTCACCGTTTAAAACATTAGCAATATGCCAATCTGCGAGAGCTGTATATTTACCTAAAATATCCCCTAGTCCTGCTTGAAGCATCTGCATTGGAGCATCCCTCATAATATCAATGTCACAAACAATAGCTAATGGATATACTCCATCATAAGTAATCTTTACACCATCACATACAAGTGGAGAAACAACCGACGCATATCCATCCATTGAAGGTGCTGTTCCTACAATTACATATGGGATACGAAGTTTACAGCCTATAAACCTTGAAATATCATTAATTGTACCAGATCCTACTGCAATAATAAGCATTGTATCCACAGGTATTTCCAGCAATAATCTTCCAAGAGTTAATTCATTTGGATGCAAATGTTCCTCATTGAATACATATTTATTAATTTTAAATTTATCTTTCAATAATTCTTCAACTTTTTTGCCTGCTACTTCAAAGGTGTGAGTGTCTTCTATAATAAACACTTTTCCACCTTCATAACTCTTGATTACAGTTGGTAGCTGGGTTATAACCCCAGCGCCAACTTTTATATTTTCTATCCCTACACTGTGATTCTTACCACATGAACACATGTAATTAAGACCTGTCATTTCTTCTACATTTAGAGAACCTAAATCTTCCATAACACTTCACTCCTTCTGTCCAACTTATCTTTCTAAACCTTACCTAATTAAAATATAAAGCCACCTGTGAATACTTGGAATACTTTTACTATTATCCAATTTAAAAAGTTACCACCTAAATCTAAACTTGAAATCATAGTTGTTCCAGCGGGCATTTTAAACTGTGCCATCTGTGCGATTTGAGTGTGGAACCCAGCAATATTTGTTGCCATGAGTAATGCAAGTGCCATAACTACAGTTCCAGATATAACTGAATGAATTATATTTCCCTTTGTTGAACCAACTATAAATGCCACATAAAAACATATAGTTGTTAAATCTCCAAAAGGTAGGACCTTATTACCAGGCAATACAACAGCCAAGAATAATGTAATAGGAACTAATACAAGTGCAGTTGCTATTACTGCTGGATGTCCAACTGCAACAGCTGCATCCAGGCCTATTGTTAATTTTCTATCTTTACCAAAGTTAGTTTTCTGTAAAAATTCTCTAACTCCTTCTGAGATTGGAATTAAACCTTCCATTAGTATTTTAACCATACGAGGCATTAAGAACATAACTCCAGCCATAATAATACCTAGTTGTACACATTTTCCGATATCGTATCCAGCTAAAAATCCAATCAACACACCAAGTACTAAACCCATCATCATAGGTTCTCCAAAAACACCAAATCTCTTTTGAATAGATTCTGGATCTGCTTTCAAATTCTTTATTCCAGGAATCATCCCTACTACTTTTGCAACTGGAATACCTATAAGACCACATGCTGCAGTTGATCCTGTTGGTAATGATACTCCTTCAAGTCCGAAAAATTCTTCAACCATGGGTGCTGTCCAATCTGCAATTTTAAGAACTGCAATTTCATATATAACTGCTGCGAGTATTGCAAGGCCCCAATTTCCGTTAGTTAAAACAAGCACTGTTGCTCCTGCTGCTGTAAAATGCCAATAATTCCATATGTCTATATCAACTACATTTGTAAATTTCATAAACAATAGAATAACGTTTACAAGCATGGCAATAGGTATCATTATAGCTGCTATTGGAGAAGCCCAACTAATTGCAGCCGCTGCTGGCCAACCAACATCTAATACACTTAAATGTAATCCATATCTAGTCACCATCATTGATGTAGCTGCCCCTAAATTTTCAGTAAGTAGTCCTATAACTAAATTAATACCTACAAAACCAACCCCGATTGTAATACCTGATTTAAACGATTTCTTAAAACCCAATTTAAAACAAATTCCCATAATTGTAATTGTAAGTGGTAATATTACTGTCGGTCCTAAATTTAAAATGTATTGAACAACCTTTAATAGCATAAACCTTCCCCCTCGTATTTCAATTTAATTAATTGATCTCCTACAATATTGTCATCTCCATTTTAGCTATTCTTTAATCTTTTAGAGCTTCAATAATAGACTGATCAACCTTTTGTGTATTTATGTTAGTTAGATAATTTATCGCTTTAATTACAGGGATTTTGTAAGCTCTTGATGCAATTGTTGTAGTAACTAAAAGATCTGCTTCATCCTCATAACCTGGGACTTCCGATATCTTACATTGGATCACCCTTGCATTAATATTGTTAGCCTTTATTAAATCCTCCACCTTCTTGCATACAACTGTTGAAGTTGCTATCCCTGTACCACATGCCACTAATATTACTTTTTGCTTATTCATCTTATTACCTCCTCTAGATTATTTTAAATTAAATCGCATTCAAATTTAGAAACTATTTCATATAATTCATCGCTATCTTTTGCCTCATTCATGCTCCTTAAAGTATCGTCATTCTGAATTAAAAGCATTAGTTGCTGTAACATTATTATCTGACTGTGAGGTTCATTAAGGACCATTGCAAATACAACATTGACCTCCACTTGGCCATCCCCATCCATATTATTGAATGTTACTGGATGCTTTAAAGTTGCAATCGCTATAGCTGGCTTAATCACATGAATTGCGTCAGTATGAGGAATTGCTACGTTGTATTTTCCAAGTGTTAAACCTGTAGGAAATTTGCTTTCTCTTTTCACGAGGCCCTTATAAAAGGAATCCTTTACAAAGCTCGCTTTTAACAACATTTCAGACAAAGCATAAAAAACATCATCTGTTGTAGCCGCTTCAAGATTGTTTATTATTAAATCCTTATTTATATATTCTTTAATACTTTCTGCCATTACTCTTCCCCCTCTTTAGTATTATCATAAATTTATTTTCTATTGTACTTACTCTTTCTACATATTTATTATAGCAATTGTCGTGCCATAAACTTGTTGAAAAAGCAACAGATTACTTTTTTCAATCAAGTAGGAGGCTAATCATTATTTGATTAGCCGACCTCTTACACCACCGTGCGTACCGTTCGGTACACGGCGGTTCAATAGAAATTAA
>NZ_JAHLDL010000028.1 GCF_018861315.1 Clostridium bowmanii
TACTTGTATTTTCAACAATACTACAAACTTTTAACAAATTATTTAACTTAAATATCTATAATTATTTTTTATTCTAGAAAATGAATTATTAAATACAACAATTTTATAACATCCTATTTTAAATATTGTTTATCACTAAAAATTTACATGCATTTGTTTTATTCATTCCAACAAAATACGCATTCAGATATGCCTAGATATTTTAGCAGTTTTTTATGAGTTTCTGAAATTGGACGAGCGAAGGAACGATACTTTTTACCTTCAAAAGTAAGCACCTTAACACCTAGCCCCGTGTTGAAAACGCCTAATATTGCGACCAAAGATGGTTGCTTCATTTTTATGCCGCCAGGCCCTATTATCATTTCACCTTCTGCCTTCATTTCTCGCCTTACCACATTTTCAGCAACTGATAGTATCATCATCGATATTAAGATAAGGTACGTCAGTGCCTCTATACGCTCTGGTGTATCTAAATATAATGAATTAACAAAATGGGGTGATTTAAGCTGTTGAAACTTTTTTTCAACTCCGATTTGTGTTTTATATTCCCTAAGTAAATCCTCAGCTGTTAAACTAAGATCATTGCTACACAGTATGAATGTACAGGCTTGTTCAAAGTTTTTACGAATTTTTTCTTCATCTTCGGTTACCTCTATTTGTAAAAAATGCTCCATTATGTGTTCAACTTTACTTGTATCCTTGGGTTTGCGACCTTTCTTCTTTTTTTCTGTAACTAGTATTTGCATACTTACATTGTGATATTTGACTTTCTTCAAGTCCTTTTTAAGCAATCTTAAAATTTCTTTGTTAGCATCTTCTTCACATGCAAAAGCAGTCTTTAAATATGCTTTTGAAAGTTTTCGCAATACTTCTTTTTCTTTGATTACTTGCTTCGCAATTGTTCTTTCCTTAATTTTTTCAAGATTTACAGAATAACATACTGCACATTTTAATTTGGTATCTTCATAAGTACAATCTTGTTCTAGTACAGAATATTTACTAACTTTACCTTGTGCCGTTTGAATTTCTATATCTCTCATTTCAGATCTACGATTAAGAGTTTCTCTTATAAAGTCCTTTGCAAGTGTAGTAGTCTCAGGCATTCTTGTTATAAGCTTAATATTTCTACTTTCTGCTTTCTTCAAATTCCCTGCTGTAAAAAGTGCACTATCTGCTATATAATGAAAATCTTCATTGGAAATGTTGAGTCTTTTAAGAACACCTTCAACGTCTTCGAGAGTTTCGCTGTTGTATGTTTTATCATCTTTGTTCCCTGATAATACCTTTGCATCAACTATAACTCCGTTGGCTACGCCTATACCCATTTTTATTTGTTTTTTATCTTGCCTTTTTTGCTTACTGTGACCAAAATCTATTGATATTACACCTTGCTTAAGTTCTTCAGTTTCATATGTTCCCCACATTACCTTTGAAGTTGTGTCATAATTTATATTTATTACTTTTATCCCATAATTAGCAAATGCTTGAGCACTTAGCTCCCCGAAGATTTTCCTTGGTCCAGCTTCATAAAACGCATCTAGAAATTTACCAAATCTATCATCATTAATTTGGCTTAAATCTATAGGGCAATGAAATATTCCTTCAAGATCTTTTTCTTTATAGTATTCATTTAAAAGATATAGTGGATGATGGTCATCACAAATATTTACAATCATCATCTCAGCCATTATCCCGTAAGGGATATCCGTCTTTCTTCCTAAACTTTTCTCCAAATTTAAGTTAAACACTTCTCCTAATTTAAGTTGTTCGCAAAGACCCACCATGAAATTCATTTTACTATCGTAGTACGTTTCAATATCAAGAGATAACATATCATTCATATCCATAAGTTTACTCACCTTCAAAAAGTATTTTATGAATATATTCGACATAAAACTAAAAATTCCTTTTTGTAAATAATTGTAAATAAATATCTTTTAAGTAAATAATTAGTTTCTAAATTCATTCAGCGGAATATAAGGTATAAAGTGTGTTTAATTAACTAATAATAAACCCTATAAATAATTAAAATATAGGTAATAAAATAATTAAATTCGTATCTAAATAAATTAAATTTTTATAAAAAGCACTCACTTTCTTCAAATAAACTAAAAAATATCTGGTTATTAAGCTATATACAGTTATCTAGAGTATATGCTCGACTAACTTAAATGCTTGTGTGTCGATTTTTGTCATAAATTTGAACTTCTTGGCTAAGTTTGTTATGATGTTCAAATGTGCAGTGAATTTAAATAAATGTGTTTACATTTAGTACACACATTGGAAAATAGAAGAGGTGGATAAATGTTAAAAATTGAAGTTAAAGGATTAACCAAAATTTTTGGTAAAAATCCTAAACAAGGAGTAAAGTTTTTACAGGAAGGAAAAACAAAAACGGAAATCTTAAAAGAAACAGGAATGACCGTAGGTGTAAATAGAGTATCCTTTGAAGTACACTCAGGAGAAATTTTTGTAATCATGGGATTATCCGGAAGTGGAAAATCTACTCTTGTAAGATTAATCAATCGTCTAATCGAGCCTAATGCGGGCAGTGTATTAGTAGATGGTGAAGATTTAGCCAAAATGGATAAACATAAATTAAGAGAAACCAGAAGAAAAAAACTAAGTATGGTATTCCAAGGCTTTGGATTGTTTCCCCATCGTACAGTATGGGAAAATGCTGGTTTCGGATTAGAAATACAAGGAATGAATAAAAAAGAAATAAGGGAAAAGGCTCTTAAATCACTGAAAATGGTAGGTCTAGTAGGCTATGAAGATCAATATCCTAGTCAATTATCTGGTGGAATGAAGCAAAGGGTAGGTCTTGCAAGGGCCCTGGCTAATGATCCAGATATTTTATTAATGGATGAGGCCTTTTCAGCACTAGATCCTCTAAATCGTAAAGAAATGCAAGATGAGCTTATAGATCTACAATCATCTATGAGAAAGACAATAATATTTATTACACATGACTTAGATGAAGCACTTAAAATTGGAGATAGAATTGCAATTATGAAAGATGGATTAATTGTTCAGGTTGGTACTCCAGAAGAAATTATGACAAACCCAGCCGATGATTATGTTAAAAAATTCGTTGAAGATGTAGATAGATCCAAGGTATTCTCTGCACAACATGTTATGAAGCGTCCTGAGACTATCGATATCGAAAAACATGGTCCTAGGGTTGCGCTGCAACGTATGAGACAAGCGGGAATTTCAAGTATTTATGTTATTAATAAAAGCAAAGAGTTCTTAGGAGTTGTAACCGCAGATGCTGCATCAGAAGCCGTTAAAAATGGAAATAAAGATATTTATGATATTATGATTACAGATGTTCCTGTGGTTAGTCCAGATTTATCATTAAATGATTTGTTTGAGGTTATACACGATTCTCCTGTACCTGTAGCTGTTGTTGAAGATAAAATATTAAAAGGAATTATAGTTCGAGGCGCAGTACTAGCGGCTCTTGCAGGAAATGAGGTGAATCTTGATGACACAAATACCACAACTACCAATAGTTAAATGGGCTGACCTGCTTGTAGCATGGCTTAGAGAAAATGCTCAATGGTTCTTTGAACCAATTAAAGATACACTTGATGCTGTCGTAAATGGTTTAAGTGATTCTTTAATAGCTATCCCTCCATTAATTTTCATTTTAATTATTGTAGTCTTAACTATATTCTTAACCAAGAAAAAATGGGGCTTACCCCTATTTGCACTAGTAGGACTATTAATAATACAAAATCTTGGATTTTGGGAACAAACTATGCTTACTCTTTCACTTATCTTAACAGCTAGTTCAATTTCAATTTTAATAGGTATTCCTCTTGGAATTTGGATGTCCAAAAACAAGACGGTACAAAGTATAGTAACACCAATATTAGATTTTATGCAGACTATGCCGGCCTTTGTATATCTAATACCAGCTGTTTCTTTCTTTGGAATAGGAATGGTACCTGGAATTATTGCATCTGTTATATTTGCAATGCCACCAGTAGTAAGGTTAACTAATCTTGGTATTCGTCAAGTTTCCGAGGAGTTAATTGAGGCAGCAAATGCCTTCGGTTCAACTCCAATTCAAAAACTATTTAAGGTTCAACTACCACTTGCAAAAAATACAATTATGGCAGGAGTTAATCAAACCATTATGTTATCACTATCGATGGTAGTTATAGCTTCTATGATTGGTGCCGATGGATTAGGTGTTGAAGTTTTTAGAGCTGTTACAAGAAATGAAGCCGGACAAGGTTTTGCTTCAGGCCTGGCAATTGTTATATTAGCTATGATATTGGACCGTATAACTCAAGCACTAAATAGAAAAAGAAATTCTTAAATAATAAATTATTTGCCTGAATTTTCAGCAAATTATTACATAATATAAGGAGGAACAATTTATGATTAAAAACAGTTGGAAAAGATTAAGCATAGTCGCTTTTTCTCTAGTAGCCCTAACTTTTGTAGGCTGTGGTAATAAAAGCGGAGATAAAGCGCCGAAGGCTGGTAAAACTATTGGTGATAAAATGGATTACAAAATCACTGGTATAGATGCTGGTTCAGGTGTAGTTCAAGCTTCAGAGCAAGTTGTTAAAGACTATAAATTAGATTATACAGTGCAAACTAGTTCAGGTGCTGCTATGACTCAAGCACTTGCAGATGCGTATAAAAATAAAGAACCAATTGTAATTACCGGTTGGTCGCCTCACTGGATGTTTAGTAAATATGACTTAAAATACTTAAAGGACCCTAAAGGATCTTTTGGTGCTGCCGAACATATAGACACAGTTGTACACAAAGGCTTAAAAGAATCTATGCCTGATGCTTATAAAATATTAGACCAATTTGTTTGGACTCCTAAAGATTCCGAATCTGTTATGCTTAAAATTAACGCTGGCGGAGACGCAAAGAAAATTGCAAGACAATGGATTACTGACAATAAAGACAAAGTAAGTAAGTGGACAGAAGGTACAAAAAAAGCAGATGGTAAAGAAATCAAGCTTGCTTACGTTGCTTGGGATACAGAAATCGCATCTACTAATGTAATTGCATTAGCATTAGAAGATATGGGATACAAAGTTAGACTTACACAAGTAGATGCTGGACCAATGTGGGCTGCAGTAGCTAGTGGAGATGCAGATGCTATCGTAGCAGCATGGCTACCAAAAACTCATGCGAAGTTTATGTCCGACTACAAAGGTAAAGTTGAAAATTTAGGACCAAACCTAGAAGGAGCTAAAATAGGTTTAGTTGTTCCTTCTTATATGAAAATTGATTCTATAGAAGATTTAACTAAAAAATAAAGCTCCAGTTAAAAACTAAATAAAAAAATGTGATATATTGCTATATATCACATTTTTTTTAGTTCTAAACTATTTAAAAATTTCCAAAAAATAAAGTTATAATTATTAATTAACAATGGAATAATAATTTAAGAATAATAAAAATACTACATTTTACATAAAATCGCATTCTTTACAAAGTAACAACTTAATGTTATAATCAAGTTGTTACTTTGCGATAAATAAGGAATAATTAAGGAGGCTACACTTTGATCGAGTTTAAAAACGTAAATAAAAATTTCAATGGAAAACCTATACTAAAAGATATAAATCTTACGATAGAAAAGGGACAATTAGTTGTTTTTATAGGACCCAGCGGTTGTGGAAAAACTACTACACTAAAGATGATTAATAAATTACTAACCCCCACTTCAGGTGAAATTTTAATTAATGGTGATAATATCAACACTAAAAACACTATAAAGCTTAGACGTAACATGGGTTACGTTATACAACAAGCAGGACTTCTTCCTCATTTAACTATAGGTGAAAATATTGCCTTAATAGCTTCTATAGAAAAAATGCCAAAAGATCAAATAAAATCTAAGGTCATTGAATTATTAAATCTAGTAGGACTAGATCCTGAGGATTATATAGATAAGTACCCTAAGCAGCTCAGTGGAGGTCAGCAACAAAGAGTTGGTGTTGCAAGGGCTCTTGTGATGGATCCTGATGTAATATTAATGGATGAACCTTTTAGTGCATTAGACCCTATAACAAAAGGTCAACTTCAAGATGAGATATTTAATATACAACAAAACTTCAAGAAAACCATAATATTTGTAACTCATGATATGGATGAGGCATTAAAACTAGGGGATAAAATTTGTATCCTAGATGCTGGATCTATAGTTCAATTTGATACTCCAGAGGAACTACTAAAGAACCCTATTAATGACTTCGTACGAGACTTTGTAGGTAAAAACAGAATATGGAATCAGCCTGAACTAATTAAAGCAAAGGATATTATGATAGAAAGCCCTATAAAATCTGTTGAAGAAAGAACAATACTTCAAGCAATTGAAATAATGACCTCGAATCATGTAGATAGTTTACTCGTAGTAGATAAAGCTAATCTTTTACTAGGACTTGTTACCTTAAAGCAAATCAGAAAAAACCCAGATAAAACTAAAAAGCTTAAAGACATAATGATACAAGGAATTATAACCGTAAATAACGAAGATTCTATAATAAATGTATTAGAAATTATAAAAAAAGAAAAGATAAGCTTTGTACCTGTAATAGATGAAAACTTAAAACTGTCAGGCCTTATTACTAAGAGCAGCCTTTTGTCTATATTAAGTAATCAGTTTATAGATGAGGAGGAGGAAGACGATAATGAGTAATATAAATTCTTTTGTAAATTTCGTAATAGCTAGAAAAACTGAAATAATAGATTTATTCTTGCAACATATTCAATTAACTATATTTTCTATTCTACTAGCTGTGGTAATTGCTATACCCCTTGGAATACTTATAGTTAGGTATCGAAAGCTTGCAGCCCCTGTTATTGGGGTTACAAATGTAGTTCAATCTATACCCAGTTTGGCCTTGCTTGGATTTCTAATTCCTGTACTTGGTATAGGAAGCAAACCAGCAATTATTATGGTAGTTATGTATTCACTTCTACCTATTGTAAAAAGCACATATACAGGACTAACTAACATAGATCCTTCGCTTATTGAAGCAGCTAAGGGTATGGGGCTTACTGAAAGTCAAGTACTTCTCAAAGTTAGGTTTCCACTAGCTATGCCTATTATAATGTCAGGTGTTAGAATATCTTCAGTAACAGCAGTAGGACTTATGACTATAGCCGCTTTCATAGGCGCCGGTGGCCTGGGATATTTAGTGTTTTCTGGTGTTTCAACTGTTAATAATAATATGATTTTAGCCGGAGCTATTCCTGCTTGTTTCCTTGCTATTTTTCTAGACCTCATTTTAGGAAAGGTAGAAGACATTGTAGTTCCTATAGGAATTAGAACTACTCCTAGTAAAGGAAGAAAAAATAATACAATTTTCGGAAGCAAAAAATTCAAACTAGGAGCCTTAATATTAGCTCTTGTACTTATTGTTACCTCAGTAGCTTTCAGCTTTATTAAATCCAAAGACACAATTGTGGTAGGCTCTAAAAACTTTAATGAACAATTAATACTTGGAGATATGGTAGCCTCTTTAATAGAAGAGAAAACAGACATTAAAGTTGAAAGAAAATTAAATTTGGGTGGAACTAATGTAGTATTTAGTGCTATGCAATCAAAAAATGTAGATATGTATGTAGAATATACTGGAACAGGTCTTGTAAATATATTAAAAAAACCTACTATTACAGATCCAGATAAAGTTTATAAAGTAATGAAAACTGATTTTGCTAAAAATTATGATATGGAAGTAATGAATCCCTTAGGATTTAATAATACTTATGTAATAGCAGTAAAAAAAGATTTTGCAGCAAAAAATAAATTAAAGACTATTTCAGATTTATCAAAAATAAGTTCTAAATTAAACGCAGGATTTACCATGGAATTTGCGAATAGACCGGATGGTTATCTCGGAGTTCAAAAACTATATAATCTTGATTTTAAAAATTCAAAAGGTATAGATGGTGGACTTAGATATACCGCCCTTGGAAAAGACGAAACACAAGTTTTAGATGCATTTGCTACAGATGGGTTACTTAAAAAGTTTGATCTTCAGCTTTTAAAAGATGATAAGAACTTTTTCCCACCTTATTATGCAGTTCCTGTTGTAAGAGCGGAAACCTTGAAGAAATATCCGCAGTTAAAGGGTATCTTAAAGCTCTTAGACAATAAAATTAGCGATGATACTATGCGAGATTTAAATTATAAAGTAGATAGTGGAGAGCAATCAAAAGTAGTTGCAGAGGACTTCTTAAAGTCTATAAATTTAATGAAATAAATTTATATCAATAAACTTAAAAGAGTGTGATATACTAGCGAAATGGCATATCACGCTCATTTTAACTCTTTTAGGGGACTTCACCACAGATTACTGTAAATTAACTCCCCCTTGGTATAAATATGCATTCTTTACAAACCAACAACTTGATGATATAATTAAGTTGTTACTTTCAAAAATTAAGGAGGCCATATTTTGATTCAGTTTAAAAATGTTAACAAAAATTTTAATGGGAAACCTATATTAAAAGATATAAATCTCACAATAGAAAAAGGACAACTAGTGGTTTTTATCGGACCTAGTGGTTGTGGAAAAACTACTACACTAAAAATGATAAATAAACTACTAACTCCCACTTCTGGTGAAGTATTAATTAACGGTAAGAATATCAACACTCAAAACACCATAAAGCTTAGACGTAATATGGGGTACGTTATTCAGCAAGCAGGACTTCTTCCACATTTAACTATAGGTGATAATATTGCACTAATCGCAAATATAGAGAAAATGCCAAAGGATAAAATTAAGGCAAAAGTAAATGAGTTGTTAAATTTAGTAGGCCTGGATCCTGATGAATACATAAATAAATATCCAAAGCAACTAAGTGGAGGTCAGCAGCAAAGAGTTGGAGTTGCAAGGGCTCTTGTAATGGATCCTGATGTAATATTAATGGATGAACCCTTTAGTGCGCTAGACCCTATAACAAAAACTCAACTTCAAGATGAGATATTTAATATACAACAAAATTTCAAGAAAACAATAATCTTTGTAACTCATGATATGGATGAGGCATTAAAACTAGGAGATAAAATTTGCATCTTAGATACTGGCTCTATAGTTCAATTTGATACTCCAGAAGAACTACTAAAGAATCCTATTAATGATTTCGTACGGGACTTTGTAGGTAAAAACAGAATATGGAATCAACCCGAGCTAATTAAGGCAAAAGATATTATGATAGAAAGACCTATAAAATCTGTTGGTGAGAGAACTATTCTGCAAGCAATCGAAATAATGAAGTCTAGTCATGTAGATAGTTTACTTGTAGTAGATAAAGCTAACTTTTTATGTGGACTTGTTACCTTAAAACAAATTAGGAAAAATCCAGATAAAAGTAAAATGCTTAAAGATATAATGATAAAAGATATTTTAACAGTAAATACAGAGGATTCTATAATTGATGTATTAGCACTCATAAAGAAAGAAAGCGTAAGCTTTGTTCCTGTAATAGATGAAAACTTAAAGCTATCAGGCCTTCTTACCAAAAGTAGTCTTTTATCTATATTAAGTAATCAGTTTATAGATGAGGATGAGGAAGAGGAGGTAGAAGATAATGAATAGTATAACTTCTTTTATAAAATTCGTAGTACAAAGACAAGATGAAATATTAAAATTACTTATGCAACATATTCAACTAACAGTATTTTCAATTTTAATGGCTATATTGATTGCTATACCCCTTACAATACTTATAGTTAGATATAGAAAACTTGCTGCTCCTGTTATTGGTTTTACAAATGTAGTACAATCTATGCCAAGTCTAGCATTACTTGGGTTTTTAATACCCGTAGTTGGAATAGGCAGTAAACCCGCAATTATTATGGTAGTTATGTATTCTCTCCTACCCATTGTAAAAAGTACATATACAGGACTAACTAATATAAGCCCTTCACTTATTGAGGCTTCTGATGGTATGGGACTTACTCAAACTCAAGTTTTATTAAAAGTTCGTTTTCCTCTAGCTATGCCTATTATAATGTCAGGTGTTAGAGTATCTTCAGTAACAGCCGTAGGCCTTATGACCATAGCCGCTTTTATAGGTGCTGGTGGTCTAGGATATTTAGTGTTCTCTGGTGTATCAACAGTTAATAATAATATGATCTTAGCTGGTGCTATTCCTGCTTGTTTACTTGCTATTGTTCTTGACTTCATTTTAGGTAAAGTAGAAAACATAGTAATTCCTGAAGGAATTAGAACAACTGAGAATAATAAAAATGTTAAAAGCAATTCAATATTTAGGAACAAAAAATTCAAAATTGGAGCTATGTTATTAGTTCTTGTACTAATTTTATCCTCAGTAGTTGCAAGTTTTGGTAAAAACAAAAATACAATAGTTATAGGATCTAAAAATTATAATGAGCAAATAATACTTGCAAATATGGTAGCCTCACTAATAGAAGATAAAACAAAATATAAAGTTGAAAGAAAATTTAATTTAGGTGGAACCGCTGTAATATTTAATGCTATGAAATCTAAAAATTTAGATTGTTATGTAGAATATACTGGTACAGGTCTCATAACTATACTAAAAAAACCTTCTATGAGCGATTCAACTAAAGTTTATAATGTAGTAAAAGAAGATTTTGCTAAAACTTATGGTATAGAGCTTATGAAACCTATAGGCTTTAATAATGCTTATATAATAGCAGTAAACAAAGCTCTTGCTGAAAAAAACAATATAAAAACTATTTCTGATCTAAAAAAGATAAGTCCTACACTAAATGCTGGATTTACTATGGAATTTACAAATAGATCAGATGGTTATCCTGGGCTTCAAAAAAAATATAACATAAATTTTAAAAATGTAAAAGGTATAGATGGTGGACTTAGATATACTGCACTTGATAAAAATGAAACGCAAGTTTTAGATGCAAACTCTACGGATGGATTATTACAGAAATTCGATCTTGCACTATTAAAAGATGATAAGAATTTCTTCCCACCTTACAATCCAGTTCCTATAGTTCGCGCAGATTCATTGAAAAAGTTTCCTGAATTAAAGGGAGTATTACTAATGCTTGAGGGAAAAGTTAACGATGAAGAAATGCAAAAGCTTAATTTAAAAGCAGATAATGGAGAAGATCCTAAAACAGTTGCAGATGACTTTTTAAGGTCTAAGAAATTAATAAAATAATAAAAAAAAATATATATTACTACTAATGCATTCACTTCGCTAAGAACTACTAATTTTATTTTTAATTAATTTGCTAAAAAATATAAACTCGCTCTCGCTCAAACATATATTTTTCTTAACGCATATCAATTAAAAATAAAATAAGAAGTTCTAAAGCTTGTTTCAATGCATTATACGTAATATATACTTTTTTTTACGCATAAAAACATTTGTTAGCAAATGAAAATTTCTAAACATTATTTTAGCTCTTACATATATAAAATTTCATTTACTAATAAATACACATAATTATATAATTCCACTCTCTCCAATGATAATTGGAATATATGTCATTATAAATTTCTTTTATTTTATACATAGCTTTTGAACTTGCATCTAATTTATTCATACTACTTACTTTAATTGTTGAAATAAAAGAACCTTTTTCTTTTATTTTTTCCCTGTTACCAAAATAACACATATCATACCAAAGGATTTTATATGAAATTGTATAATCTTTTTCTACTTCTTTTAATTGCTTACCACAGTATTTACAAAATGAATCTTCATCACCAACTTCTTTTCCACAAGCCTTACAAAACATTAGAAGTATCCCCCTTCACACACCCATGGCCAAGACATATTATTTAATTAAAACTAGTATTATCCAACTAACTGCCACAAATGACTACTCTTCCTCTTTCCCATCCCAAGTATGTAACTCAATTCTTTTACCATTGCCTGCATCACTTATTAGTGCTTCTTTAATTAGCATAATAAGTTCAAGGCAACTACGGAAATGTCTTGTTTGCTTTCCGTCTAACCATTGGATCATTCCTTGCCAGCTTGTATTTTGCCGATATTTTATCCTTACTAAGAAGGATGTTGAAGTTTCTATTGATGTACTTACTGCTTTGTTCATAACACACTGTCCTCCTTTTGAGATAATGGAACTCTCCGTATGGCCCATGAGCGAATCTGGTTAGTTGGATTCTGAATTTCTAATCCATCTAATTTCCCATTGATTAGTAGGATCATTTCAATTAAACTTCTAAAATCCTTTGTCTCACAAGATTCACAGTGCTGAATCTTCCCATGAACACCACCACTATCATTTGAACTGATAGTTAAAAGAAAATCCGATACCCCATTTGTGCTATTCTTTAAGGACTTCTTATTGCCCTTCATCTCCATAATTAATTCTCCTTACTTTCACAGCCTATATTGTGTACAAGTAAATGGTAACATATGTTAATCTCAACTTAGTCCTTACTTACTCTCATTTAAGTCTTCAGTTAATCACAAGTTATACTTACATTAATCACAACCCTATCCAATCAATAGGAAAAATTGCAAAAAAAAAGATCATAACCTATTAAAATAGTATGATCTTCTAATTTATGTTTTTATGCTTCAATTTCATTAATTGGCTGCAATGAGGTTTTTATAATTATATCCTTTGATGTATAAACAATTTTGTGCTTATTTAAAATACGAGCTATTACCATATTTGCTTGCTCAAATGTTGGTCCTGGAAGTATGGCAAGTATTTGAGTTTCACTTATCTTTGCCACAACATCTCCCATGCGGAGACCCTGTACTAACATATCAAGTAATGCTCCCGTTGCCTTTTTTAATATTTCACTATCCTGGTTCCTGTTTCTAACCCTAGATATAGTAAGCATTGCCATAAATACAACTTGTTTAGTCCTTGCTGCTCTACGGCCTTCTAATTTATAAAATGCAGTAAATATATCTGGCTCACAAAAGAAAGCACCATCGGGATCTGACCTATCCATCATCATTTCTTGAATAGAATTTAAGTCCAATAAAATATTATCATCCGTGCATTTAATCTGGTGATATAGGTTCCGTAATTCAGTTGAGGGTTTCACACCCATTTCCTTGTATAACATAGATGTTACATATTCATATTGGCTCTGTGCTTGCTTTATATTACCAACCGCAATAAGCGCTTCAATATACAGTACGTGGAGCCTTTCTTCAAATGGATGAATCATCAATGCCTCTTCACATACTTTTAAAATATCCTCATTTCTTCCATAATGTTTTAGAAGATTTGTTAACCTACCTATTATATCCATATAAATGCGATTATAATAGTTTCTTACAGGGGTTACCCATTCATTATAGGATTCCTCAGAAAGATAGTCACCTTTATATAGCAATAAAGCTGTTTGATAGAGTTCAATTGCATAGAGAAAATCCTCATTATTCTCTGCAACTTTGGATTTTTTATATAGCTCCTCAAACTCGTCAACATCTGTCCAGTAATTGAACTCCTTATTCCAACTATAGCACCCTTGTGAATAATTTATAATTGAATCTCCTTCTTTATTTACTCCTTCATAATTTAAAAGCATTCTAAGCCTATAAATAAGGTTTTGTAAAGCTTTTATAGGATTATCACATTCCTTATCAACCCATAAAATATCGATAAAATTTTCTTGGGCAATCCTCTTATTTCTATATGTAAGAATATATTTAAATAAGTTCCACAACTGTTGTGAGCGTTTGCAATCATTTGAAATCACTTTTTTACCTGATTTCACTTCAAAACAACCCAGTGTATATACTTTCAAACAATTTCCATAAGCATTTTCAATGGATTTTAAACTATTAGCTAACAAGTAATCTCCCCCTCGTACTGCTTTTTTGATGACATAAAAAAACTCCATTTTCATAAATGCTTCTATGAAAAAGGAGTGGGTTCACTATTAGCTCATCATATTCAAAGTGACCATTTAAGAATATGTTTCATTGCTTCCAATAGATATATTATTGTGTTCAATTACTATTATATACTTATTATGGTAATATTGTATAATTTTAATAACCTATATTCTCCTTAATATTATAATTTTACTTTATTTTGTGACAAATTAGTCTGAAATCATTCCGTTAATATGTCATATTAATATCATGTTCTTTATGTCAGCATAAAGAAATTTATCAAGCTGTTCTACAGTATCTTTGATATTAGGTACCACATACCAAACTCCATCCATAGTTTTTTACTTTTACACTTAACCTTTGTAATTGAATTGCAATTCAACAACAAAAGAACTACTAAAATATATTTAATTTAATATATTTTAGTAGTTCTTCAGCTAACATTAGCCATATAATATAACTTAATCATTGTCCAAGATGTTACATGCCACCTGGTTGGAAACGTTCTTTGAACTAAGTTCTACTGGTGATTTATTTTCAATTCCCTTAATATTTATAAAATCAACTTCGATAAGTCTCTCCCCACATTCATCGCACTCCTGATTATCACTTGTGTTAGACGTGTACCAAACATGATCACATTTTTCACAAACTAACTTTATCATAATTAAACTCCCCCTAAGTTGGATGGAACTATGTACAACCTCATAATACCATATGGTAATCTTATCCTAGTCCTTGTTCCCTCTCATTTAAATCTTATATTAGTCACATCTTAGTCACAGAGAAATTTAATGATTGTCCAACATACCCCTTGCCACGTGGGTGGCACCGTTTTTCTCTTTTTTTCTAGAATCTCTCATATCAAAAGTATATTTGCCTAAATCTGTTTTTATTACAATTTCATAAAAACAAATACTAAACGCAATAGCCACAACTGATACAATTGGTATCATTATTGGTGAACTATACAACTTGTATCTTAGTAAAAGATTAGATGTCTCTTTTACAAAAATCGGTTCATGAAATAAAAATATTGGGAAAGCATATTTTCCTAAGGTTAATAAGATTTTATTATTTTTTAGTAATGTTGCTATATAAAACCATGCAACTACAGACAATGGAATAAGTATTAAGGTTGTACACATATTATTTATAAAGGAGTCTTTTATAAATAATTCCGCTGACAATAGAACTAAATAAGTCGCTAAAACTATTTTGCCATACTTTTTACTAAGTCCTCTACTACATACCTGTGATCCTAGTTCATATAAATAAAAATAATATATATAATTTATAGGGTTTAAATAATCACTGGCCAAGAGTTTGGTCTTACTTTGAACTACAGAAACTATAATTGCTACAATATATAAAATAATTAGTCTTGTCTTAGACTCTTTTAGATACTTAGTTATAATTGGATATCCTAATACAATAAGCGCATACATGGGAATATACCATAACTGATAAGCATAATTAAATCCCAAAAATATTCTTGCTGTGTCATTTAAAAATATATTTAATAAATTAGATACATTAACTGATTTGTTTACAAGAATATCTTTTACTAAAAGATCACCACATTGATATAATATCCAAAACATGCTGACAATTAGAAATGGCTTAATTACCTTACTAAATTTTTTAGATATCAGTGTAGCATATTTTTTATCTTTATCCTTCATTTCATATTTATATCCAGAAATGAATATAAACATAGGAACTGCAACATGAACTATCTTATCTGCAAGATAAAAGTAAGTTCCACCCCCAATGTAACTTTCTAAATGTAATACTTCTGCTAGATAAAATCCATTACTATGAATAAGTGTTACAAATAAAATTGCAATACCACTATATACTTGTAATTCATTCAAATGCTTTTTTATAATAACACACCCTTTAAAATTAGCTTTTATTATATTATATCAAAATATAATAGTTTTACGGCTATTTTTACAGAATGTTATCTATAAAGTTACATTTAACGACAAAAGAACTTAGTTTTAACTAAGTTCTTACGCATGTTTTATATAAACTTTTAAATTGTATTAAAATAGTGGTGCTTTAGGAGTGGGCTTCACATCTTCATATATATATTTATGAACTTGCTCTGTAGTAGCCCCCATATCCGCAACCAAATACCACACACCATCCATCATTTTCCCTTTGCAGTAGCCATCTAATGGAAATCTTTCCTGATCTAAGGTGGCTATATTAGATGTAAGTACTTTTGTACCAAGTTTTATTATATCCATACTCTTCATGCTCGTCTCAGTATAAGGTAGAACCTTAGACACAACGGATGCAAATTCTGATATTCCCAAGGATTGAATTTTTGTAAGCATTGCCGCTAATACAGTTCTTTGCCTCTCAGTTCTAACAAAATCCCCACCAGCAGTATATCGTATGCGTGAATATGCCACAGCTTGAAGGCCATTTAAATTTTGCAGTCCAGGTTTTGTAACTTGTGATATTGATTTTTTTTCAATGTTAGCTACTTCAGTCATATAGTCTGTTATAAAACTAATTTCATTTTGCTTTACATCTATAGTTACACCACCCATGGCATCTATTATCTTTTCTAAGTTAAAAAAATCAACGGTTACATAGTCTCTAATGTCCAGATTGAAATTTTCATTAAGAGTCCTTATGGCAAGTTGTGGGCCACCATAAGCATAAGCATGATTAATCTTTGTATCACCATGATTTTTTATGTCTACATAGGTGTCTCTCATAATAGAAGACATTTTTACTTTCTTGTGAACTTCATCTACGGAAAGTATCATAATAGAGTCTGATCGGCTTGGTTCATTTGGAGTTCTTCTATCTACACCGAAGAAGGCAATATTTATTATTTTGTTGCTCTCTACTACTTTTATCGGAACTTCTTCTTTTAAAGGAAGTTCCGATTTAATAGGTACCTCTTCCTTCAGAATTACATTTGGCTTAATACCTAAATCCTCATCTGTTTTTAATATTGTTGTAGTGTTTATTTTGCTTAGTTTATAGAAGGTGTAAGTGAAGGTACCTCCAACGACTAATGCAATAATAACAAATACACCTAAAATGAGCTTTATCCAGGATTTTGTTTTGTTTTTGGTTTTATCTTTCATGGTGAGTAGTATAATCACTGATACAAGTGATTAATTTCTTTTTTATATAATATTTCATTTTTATCACTCCATTTAATATATAGTATATTTATTTAGCTACTAAATGTTTACAGAATCACTCTTTTCCTTATTATTTCGTTTTTTTCTTCCACCCTTATTATTTAATGTACTCTTCCTTTCCTTACCATTGGAATAATAATCATATCCATAGCCTATAAATGACTTTTTATCTACCTTATTTAATACAATCCCAATTATCATCGCATTAATGTTTAATAATAGTTGCTTTGATTTTTTACAGTTTTCTATAGTCGTTTCCTCGGCACTTATTACTAGTATTACTCCAACTTTTTCAGTAACTAAGGTAAGAGCATCTGTAAAAGTAATTATTGGAGGAGTATCTATCATTACATAATCATACTTTTTTTCCATATCTTCAATGAATACCTTCATTTTTTGAGATGCTAATAGCTCTGATGGGCTGTAATTAGCTTTTCCAGCAGTAATCACATCAAAGTTTTCCTCAATTTTTATCAAAACTTCCTCCACTTTTCTTCCCTCTAGAACTACATCCACTAAACCTAATTCATTGTTAGTAATATTGAGTTGTCTATGTACACAAGGTTTCCTTAGATCACAATCAACAAGTAAAATACTTTTTCCAGTCTTTGCTATGACTGAAGCAATATTTGTAGAAATTGAAGTCTTCCCCTCTTTAGGTCCTGAACTACAAATTACTATGGTCTTTACTCGTCTGTTCTCCATGGAAAACAATAAATTCGTTCTCATGGACTTAAAAGCTTCTGTAGCTAGAGACTTTGGATCTTTTTCTACAATAAGATTCTCCATTTTATTTTGTTTTGGAATTAATCCTATTGTAGGTAGATCTAAATATCGTTGTATATCATCCTCATTTTTAATCGTGTTATTTAAATAATTAATTAATAAAACTAATCCAAATGACAACATTATGCCTATAATAAATCCTATAGCAATGTTAAACTTTTTTTTAGGTGCTATCTCAAACTCAGGAACTAGAGCCTTGTCCATTATTTTTGCACTTCCTGAGGGTAAAAGTTTTTGTGATTCTTGAATAAATGCCTGTGATAAAGCATCCGCACCTTCTGCAGCTGTTTCGGGAGTCCCACTTTTATAAGATATCTCTATTATTTGTGTACCTATTTTTGGTGTAATACTCAGGTTCAACATAAAATCTTTAACAGCTATGTCTAATTTTAGATTTTCAATAGCATTTTCAGCTACTATTCTAGATTTACCAATTTCACTGTAGGTTTTTATTAAATCCTGATACATAAGTACTTCACTTTGAGTAATTTTATCCGCATTATCCTTTCCAACAATGACAGTAGAATTAGCTTCATATACGGGCTTCATTACATAAAAGCTTAATAATCCAGCTATAATCATTGGACAAATTATTATAAATAATAGAAGAAAGATTCTCTTCCTAATTATATTTAAATAATCTTTAAAATCTATGTCCTCTTCTTCTCTCATGATATTCCTCCATTAATGTTACTGTTCTTGTTACTGTTCTTGTTATTGTTTTACATATATGTATTATATTATTATAGTCATTTTTTGTCAAGTATAGTTTTATTATGAATTTTTATACATAGTCTATAATTGTATTCCATAATAAATAGATATTTTATAATATTAAAAATTCACTAAAAGGCAATGCTCAAAAGTAATAAGCTAATATTTTTACATTGCTTTAGTACCTTTTGATAACTGCCTTCCCCATGTTAAAAATGAGACTCTTTAATTAATGGAGTTAAAATATGCACACTTTATTATCTCTACCTCTTAGGTCTATCGTCACTTACAGTCACAACAATTAAAATGATTGATAATAAAATAATGCAAGCTAAAACAAATTTAAATATACCATTAATATTATTAAATACTGATAACCCTGTATGTGAATCATTAATGCTACTATATATCACTAATGACTTGGGCGGTATTATATCTGTGAGGTTGTTCAGTACTTTATTAAATACCTTATCATGACTTATAATTTCTGCTTTTACATCTGCCTGTATTAATTTAGGATCATATAAATAACGATATAGCCTTTTATTAATATCTACAGATAAGTTCACACTTATATTCTTCTCTGAATTACTACCATTAACAACAAGAAAACTCCAATTACCATCTAGTTGCTTGCTAGCAGAAATATACACATCGCTACTACCTGTGGTTTCATAAACTTTTGTACCAATTCCTCCCATGAACTTACTTATCATACTAAAAGCATAAAAACTTGGCCTAGGCTCAATACTCTTGGGCAGCCAATAACAAGTTCCCCATTCATGTATACCATTATAAAATGAATCTTCATTGCTCATCTTATCAAGCGGATATGGATACCCTTGATCAAATAATAACCATAACATTGATGTAGCACATCCAGCATTCATAAACCCAGCTACTGCCTGACCAATATAATTCCCATATAGTGGTGATGCTCTTAAACTTTCATCCGTATCCCCATATTCATCAAACCACATTGGTTTATTTATAAGTTTAGCATAGTCAACCATTTTCTTAGCTTCATGATAGCAAGCATTATAATCCTTTAAATTATAATTATGCCCACTTAAAATATCTATTTCATTACTACAATCCATCGCTGCCTCTTGAAAATTTTCACCTCCATTACCATTATTAGGCCCAACTATTTTCACGAGATTTCTTCTATTATCCTCAACTAATTTCGTATGTACATTTTCAATAATCTTCTTGTGCCAATCCCATAGAGATATGAATTCAGAAGGTTTTCCTACATCCAAATAGTCCTGAGACCCTTCAGTGAGGAGAATAACATATTTTATATTTGTAAATCCCCTAACATTTATCAGTTGATTCAATGATTCACTTACCCACTCAGAAAATCTAGGCAAGTATGTTTCCCACTGGCCACTTTGTCCTCCCCACCAAACATCAGCATTATTCCCACTAGACCACCAAGGATTAATTGCAATATCTATATTTCTATCTTTCATTTCTTGGCACCAAGCATAAAATGCCTTCATCTTAATTGAATTCCAGTCGAAAGTGTTCATTAGATCATCTCCACAAGCAAAATCAGGTCTATACCAAGTTCTCGCTATATGTAAATTCATATTTTGTACTCTATTAAATTCTATTTTTCTATAATTGTCATTCATACCTTTACTCTCTTCCTCTGGCATATATGCAAATCCATGATAAACTGCATTTACACCAAGAAAATTATCTTGTATAACATTAGTGTTATTAACTGATAGTACTGATGTTGCTTGTACTTGATTTGGTATTATAAATAATGTAGTAATGATAAGAATTAATATAATCAGACAATTAATCCATAACCTATCTAGATTCAACATACCCTTATATACTTTAAAAACTTCTTTTATAATACATTCACCCCAATTCTCCTTATCTATCTTATATAAAATAAACCAATGTTGTATAATTTTATTCCTTAAATTTCTTAATTATTACTAATCTAAATAATGTATAGAAAGAGAGCCTTTCACTCTCTTTCTATTTTTCTAATATACTTTTCTAAGCTTGAATCAATCCAAATCCTTTCCAAACACCTGGTGTACCTGCCGTAATACACACCCATCCAATATAACCACTAGCTTTAGGGCTACTATTATATACTAAAGACCCTATTGCCCAAGTACCTGTTGTTGGAATTGCAGCTTTAGCAATAATTGTTACCCCACCCATACTTACAGGACTATTTATATTTGCAGCATTAACTATTGAATTATCTTTTAATAATAATCCTCCCAAAACAGCGCCACCACTTACAGGAAGATTCATTGGAGACTCTTGCCATAATTCAGTCGCAGGGTCATATCTATCAATTCGGAAACTTTTATCTAAACCATTTTGTCCATATGCCCAATTTTTTAAACTGTCTCTATGAATTTCTATCATTGCATCTTCCATTCCATTTAATTGTTGTGCTATGGTACCACCTATTTTTAGGTATTCTATTGGGATTCCATTAACAACTTTTAAGTTTACATATACACTCTCATCATGATCATCTTTCACATCAATCTGTTGTTTAGAACAAATTATATTAATTATACAATCAGTACAATAATTTAAATGTACTCCAATATTTTGTGTTTTATAATTACCACTATCATCTTGCCTAAAGTCTGTGCACATACAGCCGTTTAATAATACATTTGAACAAACATTTATATCAAACCCATTTTTAGTAAGATCTGATGTGGTTTGTTGATTTAGGGAAGTAATTCCATTACAATCTGCTACGCAGCCTTGTAAGGTCATATCCCTGCAAATTTCCAAATACCAACCATGTCCAAAACTTTCTTGTGCCTCACAATCTGTGAACGTGTTTCTTTCTCCATTATATATAAGCCATCCTGCTGCATCATGAGACGAACGGTCTTTTGTATTACATTGAAATGTTTTACAACTCACCCATCGGTTGGAACTCCCATTTTCATAAAATCCTGCAAGTCCATTTCTCCAGCTTGTTATACAAACCATATTATTATCTGAACCATCATGATAAAATCCGAACCCCCCACAATAATCTATAGTAACATTTATATATCTCCCCTCTCTATGCTGACCTCCATATACTCTAAATCCATCTTCTGGTGCTTCCGTAATATGAATGTTTTTGAGAAATAAATGGCTATCATCACCATAAATTAACCTAGCAAAATAAACTGCATGTCCTTTTGTGTTATTGGTTTTATTCCCATCTATCTTTAGTGATTCTAATCCACACCAACCCGTATATTCATCAAACACTTTTATAAAATTAGCATTAGTGTTGCTTTTCATTTCAATCACAGAAGATTCTCCATCACCCAAAAGTCTAACTCTTTCTTTAAGAACTATAGATGACGCAATATAGGTATTTGAATAAAAATATACAGTACCCCCACCATCCACAAACGCAGCATTAATTGCATTTTGTATTGATAGTGTATCATCTGTAACACCATCACCTTTTGCTCCATAGTCTCGTACATCATAAATTGACTTTTTCGCTTTATCTGCAAGTAACAAATTAACTTTAGAGCTTGAATAAACTGTAGTTGTAGATGGAGTATCATCATTAATTGAAACTCCACCATGACTATCTACATAAGTTTTAACAGCCTTTTGACTTGGTATTAATAGATTACTATTTGAGAGTAATTTACCATCAACACTAACCGATACTCCTGAGTCCCTTTGTCCTCCAATATTATTTGAAAAGGTCACAATGTTATTAATTGTAGTGGTAGCTATCTTATCAACCTTTCTACTATCTGATGGGTGTATATGATCTGCTCTTGGAACATTACTCGAAGTACCAACAGCAACGCTTCCATTAGTTTTTGTATTTGCAGTATTGGTTTCATAACTTTTGTTAAATGCTGTGTTTTTTGTGGTTATCAAAGGCTCCTTGCCACTAAGCGAATTCGCTGTTGCAGTGCTAATAGGTTTGCTTGCATCACTGGTATTATTCACATTACCTAATGAAACTTGCGCGGCAGTTAATCCTATTAATTGACTTCCATTTATTGATGGAAGCTTGCCAGTACTGTCTTGTTTTACAATTTTATTTGCACCAACACCGGAATTTAAAGTTAGAACTGGTGTTGTCGTAGGTGTTACTATAGTAATATCACTATTTGCTGAAGTTACACTCGTTACTGTTCCGGCTGCATCTGTAGCAACTAGTAAATCTAATTTATTATCCATTCTATCATCTCCTAAATTTATACATATATATACATAAGACTAACCCCTGTGTTTAGTAAAAGCAAATTTTCTTTAGCTTTATAATCATTATATTAAAGTTAATAATTCATGTGATTTCTATCTTGATATAATATAAAAATATTTATCTCCTTAATTGTAAGTTTATTGCTTAAGTGATAAAATAAGTAATATAAAGGTATTAACAAGGAGGTTATTAATGAAAAAAATTTTTCGACTTCTATTTACAATTAGTTTTTTAATTATTTGTTTGTCTAGTAACACCTTCGCAGCTTCAGCAATAGTTGAGGCTGCAACCTCTTTACCAAAATTATTTATAGACACTCCAACCGATGGAGTAACTATAAAAACTTCAGAGACTCCGCTCTCCATTGACGGTTGGGCACTTGATCCTTCTGGCATTAAAAGTGTACAAGTATATATTGATAATATATATAGTGGAGATGCAATTTTAGGAATATCTAGGCCTGATGTAAATACTGCTTTTCCTGGCTATATAGATGGTGCAACTAGCGGTTTTAATTATACCTTAGATATATCATCATTCTCAAAAGGTAATCACACTATAACTGTAAATAGTATTGGAATGAGCGGAGAGGTATTATCACAAGAACTTCAAATAACCATAGCTTTACCCTCAAGAGCATTTATAGACACTCCAACAGATGGTTTAACTATAAAAACTTCAGAAACTTCACTTTCCATAGATGGTTGGGCTCTTGATCCTTCTGGCATTAAAACTGTCAAAGTATATATTGATAATATATACTTTGGAGATGCAACTTTAGGAATCTCACGACAAGATGTAGATTCTGCTTTCCCTGGTTATATAGGTGGTGCAACTAGCGGATTTAATTATACTTTAGATATATCAAAATTATCAAAGGCTACCCACACTATAACTGTAAACAGTATTGGTGTGAGTGGAGAAGTATTATCACAAGATATTATGATAACTTTGAATTTACCCTCAAGATCATTCATCGACACTCCCGCAGACGGTCTAACTATACCAGCTTCAGAAACCACTCTATCCATTGATGGTTGGGCCCTTGATCCTTCTGGCATTAAAAGTGTCCAAGTATACATTGATAATACACACGATGGAGATGCAACTTTAGGAATATCACGACCAGATGTAAATACAGCTTTTCCTGGATATGTAGGTGGTGCAACTAGTGGCTTCTCTTATACTTTTGACATTTCTTCATTATCAGGTGGTAATCACACTATAACTGTAAATAGTATTGGTGTGAGTGGAGATGTATTATCACAAAATATTATAATAACTACAAATTTATCCTCAAAAGCATTCATAGACAATCCCACAGATGGTTCAACTATAACAACTTCAGAAACACCACTTTCTATTAATGGTTGGGCGCTTGCTCCTTCTGAAATTAAAAATGTACAAGTCTATGTTGATAATATATACAGTGGGGATGCAACTTTAGGAATAGAAAGACCAGATGTATTCGCTGCTTTCCCTGGGTATGTAGGTGGTGCAACTAGCGGTTTTAGTTATGCACTTGATATATCCACCTTGTCAATGGGCAATCATACAATAAGCATAAATAGTAATGGGGTTAACGGAGAAGTACTATCACAAACTTGCATAATTAATTATAATGTACCTACTGACCCTCTTATAACAAAAATTTTTAATTCACCAGCTTCTGATACAAGTGTGATTTTTGATTGTTCACAGTTTGAAAGTGTATTTTTAAAAGTAACAAAGTCTTATGATACTCTTATATATGTGCACGGTGAAATTTCCCCTGGTGTTTATACCTCTGACCCACTGCCATTAATTAATTTAAACACAGGTAATTCATTAAATTTCGTATCAACTTCGGGAGTTTATTCTATTGATACTAAGCAGTTTAAGAATATTAAATTTATGAATATAAATGGTTGGAATGGAAAAAGTAATTTAACTGCATCTGTATATATTCAAGACCCTTCACAAGGACAGCCTGTACAAATTATAGGAGATTATAATAATGCAGCACCTACTCCAACAGTTCTAAACACGATTGCTTCATTAGGTAAATTGCTAGCAGTTAAAGATGGCAAATCATATTCAGTTGTTGGTAATATAATATACCGTTCTGATAATTGGGGTGTTGACGAGTTTTCAACAAATGTATGCACCATTATAGGCGCAACTGATGTTTATAAAATGTTGATACTTGATAATGGTAATGTTTTAGTATGGGATAGGGGTGGTAAAATATTTTTATCAACAGATAATTTTGCTACCTTTAATGAAGTGTTTGATATGTTAAATTCACCAACACATGATTTATTTGGGGCCAAAGCTTATAAAAACTATGTAATGTTTACCCAATATAGTAACACAATAGGAGCTGCAACAAAGGCATATATTAGCGAAGATTATGGAGTAACAATAAGAGAATGTTTTGATATTGTTAAACAAGATGGTTCTATTGGAGATGGCACTACAAAATTTCATACCCACGATTGTGCTATAGATCCCTACGAATTAAATTCAGACGGTATGCCAATGTTATGGGTATCTACCGGTGATGGTATGGATGCTCAAATGATATTTTTCAGCAAAGATATGGGAGCAACTTGGACTAAATCGTCAACTAATGGAGATGCTCCTACGCAAATAACCCAAATAATTCCTTTAAAAAACTGTGTATTATTCCTATCAGATTCAAGGATAGTTTCTGTATTAAGATATGATAGACCAACTACAAAAACCAAAACACAACAAAATTTAAGTTTTGAAACTGCCTTTTTAATTCAACCGGGATGGGGTAAAGATGCAAATACAGAAGTTCCCATCGGCTGCACTGCAGCTATAGATTTTGAAAATTCAAAAGCATATTTTGGATTTTCGTTAGTTGCTAATGCCTCTAGTGGAAATGTAACTAATGATGCTTTATTAAAAGGTCAAGTTTATGCTACTGATGGTTATAAGTTCTATGAGATATATAAAAATGATTCATTAGTAGCTGGTTCAGGAGTAACTGCAGTATACGGGGTAGACTCAGATAACGATAAAAGCATAGTTGCAAGGATTGATGGGATTAATTCAATTCGTTTAAGTGCAAAAATGTGGGATTAATAAAAAAGAGCTTTAGCTCTTTTTTATTTTGTAGACCCTAGTTAATTATTCTGTAAACATTTAACTGATTTAGTTATACAAACGTTTCATTTTACATAATATGTTATAACTGTAGATAGTTTAGCTTTAAATTTAATGAATTGATAATTAAAGGAGGTACTACTATTGGATTGTACTAGAGAAGAATGGATTTCTCATACAAAAGCTGTAGCAATACTCTTAGTTGTTATTGCTCATATGTTTAGGGGCCTTATTTCAGCTAACCTGTATAACTCTGCAGGTTTTAAATATATAGACTTTACTTTGGCTAGCTTTCTTATGCCACTGTATTTTATTTTGAGTGGGTATCTATATGCTAAAACAAAGCAAATTAATTGTTTCAGCAAATATAAAAAAAATGCCTTCAATAATGTATTAAATTTAGGAATACCTTATTTTGTATTTACAATAGTGCAAGCCACCATTAATATTTTTTTAAGTTCAAAAACTAATGGTACTGTGAGCGTAATAAATATATTAAGAATACCAATTAGCCCACTATTCCAATTTTGGTTTTTGTATGCATTACTAATTGTATTATTAATAATTCCACTGTTAGAACTATGGTTTAAAAATCAATATCTTATATTAGCAATATTAATTATATTAAAACTAGCATCACCCTATGTAGTAACAAATATTTATTTAATAGATAGCTTTTGTGTTAATGCCTTCTATTTTTATATGGGAAAAATATTATATTTAAAGAATAAAACCATTGTAAGTAACCATAGGGCTTTAACATTCTTTTCTCTAATATATGTTTTTTTAAATATATTAGTTTATACTAAATTCAGTTATATCCATAATAGCTTTATAATCAATATTTTAGAAATAACGCTAGCATTAACAGGGTCACTGTTTGTAATTTTTGTTACAAGCCTTTTATGTACAATTAATAATTTCATTGTACATATATTGAATATAATTGGCAAATATTCTTTTCATATTTATTTGCTCCATGTAATTCCAATGGCAGGTATTCGTATTATTTTATCTAAAATTTTAAAATTAGATAATCTTGTGTTGCATGCAACTTTAGGGTTAGTTTTTGGTATTGGGTTTCCTATCCTTGTTGGATATATAGCATATAAAATAAGTATGTTGAATTTCTTTTTCCATCCAACAAAATATATTCATAGGGGCAAAGAAAATTCAATAAAAATCATACCTAGTGTATGGTCACAGTAGTCTTATTAAATAAGCGATAAATAACTGTTTACATAGACAGTTATTTATCGCTTATTTTCGTTCTTCCACATTTATATCAAATTACTTATGCATTATACCCTCAACTATTCCCTGTAAGTGCTTAAATTCCTTAGTTTTAAAGTATATACCTGCAAATATTACATTAGGAATAATCAAACAAAACACTCCTCTTCCAGCTACACTTAAAATTGTATATGTAGTAAACATAGAGCAAGCTAGTAACGTTATTAGTGCTGCACCTAATGTAACCAATGTATAGCACATATATTTTATAAAAAATGTTCTAAGCGGCTTTTGAAACCCTCTTTTATATAGTACATATGGTTCTACCCAAAAGGATGTTGTCATTGTACTTATTAATGTACCTAAAAATACCCCTGCAATACCAAATTTTTTAAGTAGTATAATAGAGATCACCAAGTTTATTAATGCCTCAAACCAGGGTTTAAATCTATAATTCCAAAACAATCCCAAAGTGGTGTTATACATTAAAAGTGTTTGTCTCATCCCCATTACAAAAAAATTCAGTACAATCATAATTACAACATAATCATCCATTATATACTTGTACCCTATCCACATTTTAATAAAGGGATTAAACAACACAAGCAATGCTATACTACAAAACCCATATAACCAAAAATTCATAAAAAACAATATATTAAATACCTCATGAGATTTTTCATTACTTTCTATAGCATTTAGATTCCCAATACTGGCGGTTAAGGCTGTAAATACTTGCCCCAATATACCATTTAACATACCAATAATCATAACATAGTTAGAATATAACCCTACCCAATATACTCCAACAAATCCAGATATCAATATATTATCTGTACTACTAACTATTACTCCTCCTACCTTGTGCGACATCATAGCACCAGTATTTTTAAATATGTCTCTTTTAGTTTCCTTATCTATATATTCTCTTTTGTGGTGTTTTAAATAAGGATACATTTTATCAGCCTTTCTTGAAATGGAAAAATTAAGTAAAAAACTAAATATTACCTGGACACCTAGATATAACAAATAATTCTTTGTAACTAGGAGTACAATCATTTGAATAATGTTTTGAACAAAAGTGTATCTAACTTGGTTTATAGTATTAATATAATTTTTTTGATCAGCCATTATGAGTGCACTCTTATAGGCAAAAAAATAGGTAATAACCGAATTTGTTAAAAATAATAGATATATTATTTTTAAATTAGGTATATTAGGTTTATCCTTAATTAAATAATTTAAAAAGGGAAGCAATATAAGCCCAAGTATTGCAACAACGCAGCCAATAATGCGATACGCAGTTGCATAAAGGCCCATTATAGCCTTTATTTTTCTTTTATTTTTTTCTGCCAAAGGCTTATACATACTATATGTTATGGCACTTCCTACCCCTAGTTCCGCTAATGATAGCATAGAAAGTATGTTCCCAAATAGTCCATTTACACCTAAGTAATTGGCACCTAAAATATAAATAAACAAGGTACGACTTACAAAACCCAGTACAGTGCTAAACAACTGCCCAATTAAACCATACGCAGTATTTTTAATAGAGTTTTCAGTTCTCATTTTATAAATCCTTTCAACCTTTAAATTTGTTTATATTTCAATAGTCTACTATATCTATTAAGTTTAAGCTAAATTTTCCCAGGTCTGTTTTCAAGCTTTTTACCATACTTAAAATTAAAAATGCTTAAAATTAGTGTTACCATAAAGATCATTTCGAAGGTGCTAAATATCTGAGTATACAGTGCCATAATTGAATAATTAACAGCCATTATTAAAAAAACCAGAAAATTAACTACTTTAAATTTACTCGAAAGGTTAAGAAGTTTAATAGAGCAATAAGCATATAAGAGAATAATGGATCCTAAATAGATTAATCCCCCTTGGTAAGTTAAAATAGATATTTCACTCATACCAAAATGTTGCGGCAACATACTATCTCCATAGGTTACACTACCTATTCCAGCACCTAGTTTATACCCATCCCCATATTCTAGTGCATATTTAAACAATACAATTCTTTCCTCATCTTCCTTCTGACCACTTTTCCCTGTAAGTTGCTCATATTTTTGTTTAATCCTCGAATTAAAAAAGTCGTTAACCTGCTGATTATCATTGTATATATATATTCCACAGGCTGTGGCCACTAGTATTATAGCAATAAATTTTACGAAATTTTTAATGTTTATTTGGGATAGTTCTTTTATAAAAAACTGCAAAAGTATTATAGGAAAAAAATAATAAAATGCTGTATTATCACAATATGAAGATATTATCACCATAAAAATTATTTCACTTATCATCATCCAGAGTATCAACTCTTTTTTATTTTTTTGATAAGTATAAATATTTATTAGTGTTAATGCTACCCAGTAGAATGTCATTCTATGTGTCCCATTTACACCTATTAATCCAGTTATTTGATCAAAATATAGTGGATTACCATCTGTAAATCTCATCATGAAACCTATGCTACTTACTTGTTTTATAATAATTGGAACATTTATAAAAAAATATAAATTAAGAATTACCGATACTTTTTTTATTACTAACAGCTCTAGTGCTTCTCTCTTATTCTTAATAATAAATTCAAAAAAAATAATGATAAATATATTTGAAAATACAGTAAATACATTCCTTACCATGTAAGTAGATATTCCATTCTCACTTATATTTAAGCAAATAATTCCAAGATTTAATAAAACAAACATAATCCCGAAGATTCCACTCTTTGAATTATATTTTTTCTTAGAATCTACTACAACAATTATAAAATATATAAAATAAATGATAAAAATATATTTATAAAAACTTCTATTCCATAGCCAAGTAAGTAAAAACATTTGAAAAAAACTATAGACTATAAATAAATTCTCAAAAAAATTCAGTTTAAATCTTTTTCTAACTGATATATCTTGATGCATTATATTCACCCACTCTTCCAACCCGAAATATATTTTTATAATTTAAAAATAGCATTATATAGTTTATATATTTGATGTGAATTCTCTTTTGATGTAAATCTTTCAATAGCATATTTATAACCATTATTTCCCATTATTTTAATTTCATTGGAATTATCAATAAAATATTTAATTTTTTCTGATAACTCAATATAATCACCTGTTTTATATAATAGTCCGTTAAAATTGTCCATTATAAGCTCTCCAGTAGCCGTATTATTAGCCCCTATTACAGGGTTTTTGTTAAGCATAGCCTCTATAGTAACTCTACCAAAACCCTCGCTACCCGAGCATACTACTTCAAGGCAAATATCTGTTCTTAAAGAATCTATGTCCCTTCTAAACCCCATTAATATTACATTTCTTTCAATATTATTTTCTCGAATAAATTCTCCTATCTCTTCAACATAGCCTGCAGTAGGCTTTCCGACAATAAGCAGCTTAACTTCCTCATAACCCATATTTACCAAATTATTCACCGCTAGCACAGCATCTTTTGTTCTTTTGTGAAGAGCTACATCCCCAACTATCATAATCTTAAAAGGCTTTAATGTTTTTACGTCTTCTGCATTCTTTTTTAAGTTTCTAATAGAAATCCCATCATATATAAGGGTAAGTTTATCTTTACTAAAGTTTCTAATATTTTCATCATATAGTGCTTTAGATATAACTATTATTTTTTCTGAATACTTATTAGCAAAACTTAAACATTTATTCCTTGATAAAAGATATTTAAAATTCAATCCACTTTCAGCAAACTCTCTTACATGCAGTATATGGGGTATTCCAGTATATTTACTTAGCAATAACCCAAAATTAACCACACTTGTATTTGAGTGAATTATATCTATTTTGTTTTTTATAATTATCTTAGAAATTTTTCTCGCATTAATGACGTTGATAATATTTTCATATAAAAATTTTACTTTACTTCTTATTCTAATTCTCTTATTTAGCCAGAAATAATAGGTAACGATAATTAATTTAACCTCTCTTTTAGTTAGTTCTTCATAAAAAGCTCCTTCTTTAGATATAACTGTTACAAAGACGTTATCACCATTTAATATCATTTCATCAATTAATTCTAATAATGCAATTGTCGCACCACCTAATTCCATTTCATGAGATATATATAATATGTTCAATTACATATGCTCCTCTGTTCGTTTTTCCCCTTAAAAAAATGATAACTTTTTATAGCTTTAATTACATTTTTAAAATTATATCTTCCATTAAATATACAATGAACCATATATATATTGGTATAAATGGTGGCTATAACCCTGTACTTATCTTTAAAATTTCTTTTTATGAATAAATATCTATTTCTACACATGTAGAATTGATAAATTTCTGATAAGGCGACCGTTGAAGCACTTACCTTATGATAAATTACGGATTTAGGGCAATACAGTATTTTATAGCCTGCCTTACTTACTTTCATACAATAATCAGTATCTTCATAATATAAGAAATAGTCCTCTGATAAATATCCTACTTTTTCTATTACTTCTTTATTAATTAACATCATGCACCCTGTGGCAAAATCCACATTCTTTTTCCTATCATATTTACCATCATCAGTTTCTCCACACCCGATTTGAAAAGATTCACCTTTAAGGTAATTAATCCCACCACCAGCATACCATATCTTCTTAATTCCGGAGTTGTAATAAATTTTACCAATTGATATACCTGGCTTATCCTCTTCCTTAAGTGTTTCATCCATTAAATTAGTTAAAAATTCAGCTTCCACCAAAGTATCATTATTTAAAAGCAATACATATTGTGCGCCTTCATATACCGCATACTTAATTCCAATATTATTTCCCCCTGCAAACCCTTTGTTACAATTTGTCTGAATTATTTTATACTTTTGTAGTTTCTTTTTAAATATTTCTTCAGATCCATCCTTGGAGTTATTATCAACTATAACTAATTTATAATTTTCATAATTTATTTTTTCTATGCTTCTTACACATTCTATTGTGTCTTTATATCCATTATAATTTAAAAGTATTATATAAATTAATGGTTCTAAATTATTCATTTGCACCTTACCTTTCCATAAGTTTACAATAGTAAGTGTCCCTATTATTTTTATTAAGCCTATACTACTATAGTAGCTCCACTAACTTTTGAATATATAACTTATCCATAAAATTTTCAAGGTATAACTTTCTAGCTTCATCATTATAATTATGAGCCTTATTATTTTCAATATAATCTTTTATTCCTTTGATGTAATCTATGGCACTGTTACATAAAAAACCTGAACCACTATATTTTTCTATATCATAGCCTTCAAATGCCTCTTTGGTTCCAAAAACTGTTTTACCAAACATAAAGGCCTCTGCAACTTTTACCTTCATACCAGCGCCTTCAAATAATGGAGCAATAACAAAATCACAATTATAATAATAACTATCAATATCCCCAACTGTGCCTTCCACTTTAACTTTACTAGAAATACCCTCAAACTTATCTTTATGCTTCTCCATATTTTTACCTATTACTATAAGGTTTAAGTCCAATTGCGGTAGCACCTTACTAATAAACCAATTCATCGCATTAACGTTTGGAAAGTAATCTCCTACCCCTACAAATAAAGCTACTGGTAACTCTTTATGAGTATGCTTATTAGCTATTTTCTCATTGAATCTATCCTCCATAGTAACAGGTAAATTTAAGTCGCTCTGTTTGTTGTAAATTTCATTTAATTGAGCAGCATCTCTTTCATTTATTGTTATAATTTTATCGGCATATATTGAACTTAATCTTTCATTATATATTGTTGCTATATACTTAGGATAATATAGGAATCCTGAATTTTTCAAATCTTGCTTTGCTAATCGATATTTTATATCATGATAAAAAATTATCACTTTTATACTAATAAATTCTTTTTTTATTTTTTTTGCTAATTTCCCATACATTGAATTATCTATATATATGATGTCATAACAGTTCCTTCTAATTAAGTTTTTAATATCCGAAACTATGAACCCATTCAATACAGGATAATATAAGTTCATACAATTAATCATAGAATATATTTTGTTAGAAGGTGAATTATAAGTTTTTATAGCGCCTTTGAATTTTTCTGGATATTTATTCCCAATGACAACCAAGTCAACATTCAAGTCTCCTATAGCACTTTTGATTAAGTTATAGTTTCTTTTACTCACATTGGCAATACCTGTATTAGTCAAAGACATACCATCACTAATGAATAAGATTTTCATATTCTCTCCTTTTCTAACCATATCTGCAGAAAAGATTAAAACTTATTATTAAGAATCTTCTCATAATAATTTTTATACTTTCCCATAACATTTTCTAATTTGAATTTTTCACAATAGGTGTTATATGCATTTTCTCCTAAATTATTAAGTTCTAAAGAATTGGAATACAAATGATAAATTGCATCAGCTAGTTGCTTGGAATTTCTAGGTTCAACTAATAATCCATCAACATTATTTGTTACAACCTCATTAGTCCCCTCTATATTAGTGGCTATAATTGTTTTTTTTTGAGAAAACACCTCCATCGGAAGTAATGGCAATCCTTCCCTCAGAGAGGGCAATATAACTAGATCTAATTGATTAATTATATTTAATACATCTTTTCTAAACCCAAGAATTATAAACATGCCTTTTAAATTGTTTTCTTCAATAATATTAATAATATTCTCCTTCAAATCACCATCACCGACGATAACGTACTTAACTTTAGCATCTGTTTTTAACAATTCTAATGCTGCTTCAATAAAATATTTAATTCCCTTTTCCTCAGCTAATCTACAAATAGTCCCTACTAAAAAATATCCTTCGGCTTTGCATTTCTTTAACTCTCGAATTTCCCTATATTCAAAGCTTTCATTAGTAACTCCGTTATATATAACTATTATTGCCTTAGCCTTTACATTAAAATAGTTTAGCAGATTATTTTCAACTCCATTGCTAACAGCAACTATATTTATATTTCTAAGTATATATTTTGCTAACCATTTCCTATTCTCTTGTAATACATGTGCAGTATGAATTACTTTAACACCTGTTAAAATCGATAATATCTTAGCATAAAAGGTACCCATTCTATGTTGACTATGAACTAAAGTAATTTTTTCAACGTTTATTATTTTATATAGCTGAAATATAATTCTAATTATATTAACTAATGATTTATTCTCAAAGTCTCCTATTTTATAATGTTTAACACCTAATTCATTCAATTCTCTTTCGTAATTTCCACCTAAAGAGCAAACTACAACCTTCTTAAATTCATTTTTAAAATAATCTGATAATTGTAATACAACCTTTTCTACGCCCCCATATCCCATTGATCTTGTTAAATATAAAATGCTACTATTTAAGATTACGGTGTTCAAATCTAGCCCCCCAAATTTAAATCAATAACTCATCTGCAATTATTGTAAATTTTCTTACAAAGTTACTGGTACAACTAACTTCATCTATCTTAATATTCATTACCAGTTCACTGTAATTTACTATAATATCTTCTAAGCATCCAATATCAATAACTGTTAATATTCTGTTTTCAGCCTTCATTCTTTTACTAAAATATACTTGATGATCGTCTACATGTTCCTTAAATTGCTTTTGTCTAGGCACTACTATTGGTATTTTATTATACTGCAAGGCCAATAACATGCTCCCAGGTCCTCCATGAGTTATTATTATCCTAGCTTCCTGTGCTAATTCACTCATCCTCTCAAAACCAATACCCCTCTCATAGCTACAATATAGAGGTAAATATTTAGTATATCCTAGTTGAATTTTTACATCTTCTAAAATTATTTTTTCACCTTTAAGTCTATCTATTTCTTTAATTAATCTATCAAATGAATCTTCATGGGTTCCTACAGTAACAAATATCATATAATTCCTCCTATATTTATTCCACTAGAGTAAGATTTTTTTTGTTCTTCCCATTGTAGGATAAACTTGTCCGTTATAGGATAGACTAATTTACCTGTAATTGTTGGAATATCAATTCTATCGTATACTTCTATATATATAAGCTTTGCCCCCAATAATTTTCCTATATAGAAAAAAGGAACAGCTACTGCAGCTCCAGTGGAAATTATCAAATCTGGTTTTTCCTTCCTTAGTACCTTTATAGCCAAATAAGTGTTACGTATAAGGTTAAATATATTTCTGTTAGTTGGAAAAAAGCAAAAGTATTTTTTCTCATTTTTAAGTAATGATGTCGAATCCTCTTTATCAAATGTCACCCAAAACCTATCATGCTTTATCCAATACTCTTTAAGTAACCATAACTGTGTCAAATGCCCACCACTTGAGCCAACTAAACAAATCTTCATATTGTCTCCCCCCATTTATTGAAAAATTATTTTTTCCTTTATTTATTAAGGCATTCAGGTACTTTTCTCATTCCTTCATATATGCCCATCCTTATTAAATTTTCATCTGAAGCTCCCTTATCTTCTCCATTCCACACTTCTTACCAACAAATATCATGTCATCATTTTGAACCACAAATATATCTTGAAGTCCCGAGATTACAATAGGTTTACCATTACTAATAATAATGGTATTGTTACAATTGAATTTCTTCACATTACCCACACAAACATTATTAAACTCGTCTTTTTCACTGTATCTCTCTACAGACTCCCAACTCCCTACATCATCCCACCCAAAATCTCCTGGAATAACGTATATATCCTTTGCTTTCTCTATAATCCCAAAATCTACAGATATACTGTCAACATTATTATATTTTTCCTCTAATACTCTATGGTAATCTTCTTCTCGAGTTGCTGCTATTTCACTTAACACTTCAAACGTATTTATCAAATACTTCCTTGTAAGTCGTAAAATATTAGTAGCTTTCCAAATAAACATTCCACCATTCCAAAGATAGTTTCCATCTGCTAAATACTCTTTCGCCTTATGTATATCTGGTTTTTCCACAAATTTTTTCACACTTTTAATCTCACAACCATTAATCACAGAATGTATATGGCTATATTTTATATATCCATAGCCCGTTTCCGGTCTATCTGGCTTCATGCCTATTGTAACTATTGCCTCTTTATTCTTATCAACAAATTCATTAGCTGAATTTAACACTTCCAAGAAATTCTTTTCATCCTTTATTAGATGATCAGATGGTAGCACAGCTATGGTAGCATCTTTATATATTTTGTTAATATGAAAAGCTGAAAGAGCTATGCAAGGTGCGGTGTTTTTACCTACTGGCTCTATGATAATGTTTCTATTAGGTAAGTTAGGTAATTGCTCTCTTACCAAATCCATATATTTCTTACCTGTTACTATAAATATTCTCTCTATAGGAATAAGTTTTTGTAATCTTTTCACACTCATTTGAATCATTGTATCTTCACCAATAAGCTTCAAAAACTGTTTTGGCTTTTCCACCGTAGATAAGGGCCAAAATCTAGTACCTTTTCCACCTGCCATTATCAATGCACAAAGCATACATTACCTCCCTTTATCATAATCATTTTTCTTACACCAAAACTGCAATCACCTTGCCCCGTCATCCCCAAACAGAACTCCTACGGTCTTAAAGATAAGGCTTATATCTATCCATGTATTTCTCTCTTCTAGATACTTAACATCCATCTCCATCCATTCATTAAAGCTAACATTACTTCTTCCACTTACCTGCCAATAACAAGTTAAGCCTGGTTTTGCAAGCAATCTTTGGTTTTGAAATGTGCTAAATTTTTCTACTTCTTTTGGTAAACTTGGTCTTGGTCCCACTAGTGACATTTCTCCCTTTAATATATTAAAAAGCTGAGGTAACTCATCTATGCTTGTATTTCTTATGAATCTTCCTACTTTAGTTACTCTTGGATCTTCTTTTATTTTAAACATAGGACCTGTCATTTCATTTTTATCTTGGAGCTTATCCAGAAGATACTCTGCATCTGTACACATAGATCTAAATTTATACATCATGAATCCTATGCCATCCTTACCAACTCTCTCCTGTGTAAAAAAAATAGTTCCCTTTGAATCTAACTTAATCATAATTGCCACCACAATCATCACAGGAAGTAGTAGTAAAATTCCACACAAAGCACCTATAACATCAAGGATTCTTTTGACTATATAATAGCTTATGTTCTTCTCATATTTACTATTAAGTTCTTCCTCTATCGGCTTTAAGTTTGTGCCTAATTCCTCCATATGCATCCCCCTTTTTACAGTATTATAATCCCCCTATTACTATCATTTATTAAATGTTAATATTGTTTTATTTTAATGTGCACATACTTAAATAATATTACATCCTATTTAAATCGATAATTATTTGTTAATTATTGTAATTAATACTATCATATTCCAGTCATATTTTACTCTTTGTTCACTCTCATTTAAGTCTTAGTATAATCATAATTCAAACTTATCTCAGTCACATCCCAGTCACAAACAAAAAAAATTTGGATAAACCATAATGCGTTCATTATATTTAATTTGCAAATTTTAAAAGAATATCATTAAATATTAAAGAACCACCAAAGTAATACTTTCGTAGTTCTCATGGATGGATCTTCACAATCTACTCGTTTCCCCCTTTGTCATCCCAAGTATGAAACTCAATTCTTTTACCATTGCCTGCATCACTTATTAGTAGTGCTCCTTCAATTAGCATCATAAGTTCAAGACAACTACGAAAATGTCTTGTTTTTTTTCCGTCAAGCCATTGGATTGTGCCCTGCCAGCTTGTATTTTGCCGGTATTTTATCCTTACCAAGAAGGGTGTTGATGTTTCTGTTGATGTTCTTTTCGCTTCATTCATAACACACTATCCTCCTTTTGAGATGATGGAACTTTATGTAAGCCCCATGAGCGAATCTGGTTAGTGGACTGTTGAAATTTCACTCCATCTAATTTTCCGTTAATTAGTAGAATTATCTCCATTAAACTTCTAAAATACTTTGTCTCCTTGGATTCACAGTGCAGAATTTCCCCATGAACACCACCACTACCATTTACCGTAATATTTAACATGAAATCTGATACACCATTTATGGTATTTTCTAAGTCCTTCTTTTTATCCTTCATTTCCATAATCAATTCTCCTTACTTCGATACCTTATATTGTGTACAATTAAATGGTAACATATGTTAATCTCAACCTAGTCCTTCTTTACTCTCATTTAAGTCTTCAGCAAATCACAAGTGACTCTTATATAAGTCGCAACATAGACAAAATAATAAAAAATCGCACAAAAAAAGATCATAATCTGGTTAAAACATTATGGTCTTCTCTCACTCAAATTTGACACAACATCACCCGTACGTAGTCCCTGTATTAACATATCAAGAAGTGACCCCATTGCCTTTTTAATTATTTTACTGTCTTTGCTCCTGTGATTTGCCATTGATATAGTAAGCATTGCCATAAATACGATGATAATAATTTCTAATAGGAGTTACCCATTCATTATAAAAGTCCTCAGAAAGATAATCACCTTTGTACAGCATTAAAGCCCTTTGATAGAATTCAATTCCATTAATAGAATCATCATTTTGCTCAAAAGCCTTTCCTTTATTATACATATCCTCAAATTCAAAGTGACCATATAAGAATATGCTTTATTGTTTCCAAAAAATATATTATTAGATTAATTATCATTATATTCTAATTATGTAATTAATTTTAAAATTTAATATACTATATTTCTCTTATTAGTATAAGTATCTTCCATTTTATTTATACTATGTTAAAATTGTTGTAATAATATATCACATATATGTATTATTATACAAGATGATATCAAATTATGCATTGTAATAGTCTTTGTATCTATTATCTTTTCTAAGTTATAAAAGTCAAAAAAGATATTTTTGTTGTATTCTATAAATATCTTTAAGATGAATTCTCAAAAAAAAACTGTTGAATTATATTTAAATATAATTCAACAGTTCTATAAAGCAATCAATTAGTATTATCTTTTGATTTTTAAAACAGTGGTGCTTTAGCTACCGGCCTTATGTCCTCATAAATAAATTTATAAAGTTGCTCCTTAGTATCTTTCATATCGGTAACCAAATACCATACTCCATCAATTATTTTACCTTTGCAGTAGCCATCTACAGGAAATCTCTCCTGCTCTAATATTTTTATCTTTGAAGTAAACACTTTTGTACCAATCTTTAATATGTCCGTACTTTTCATGCTTGTTTCAGTATAAGCTAAAAGTTCAGAAACAACAGATGGAAATTTAGCTACACCTAATGATTGAATCTTTATGAGCATAGCTGATAGTATAGTCCTTTGTCTTTCAGTTCTCACAAAATCTCCACCATCAGTATACCGTACCCGTGAATATGCAACTGACTGAAGGCCATTTAATGTCTGTGGTCCTAATTTGTTAATTAGGACTATTGATTTTTTCTCCAAATTACTAACTTCAATTATCTTGTCATTTATGAAACCAACTTCATCTTGTTTTATATCTATATTTACCCCGCCCATAGCATCTATAATTTTCTCAAAATTAAAAAAATCAACGGTTACATAATCCCTAATTTCTAAATTAAAATTCTCATTAAGCGTTCTTATGGCAAGCTGAGCACCACCGTAAGCATAAGCATGATTGATTTTTGTTTGACCATGACCATTTATTTTTACATAGGTATCTCTCATAATAGAAGACATTTTTATTTTCTTATGTTTTGAATCTATAGAAAGTATCATTATAGAATCTGAACGACCTACTTCACTTACATCCCTTCTATCTAAACCAAAAAAAGCAATATTTAATATATCATTATTGTCTTCTTCTAAAGGAACTTTTTCTTTTGCAGGAATCTCTTTTGCAGGTATTTGTTTTCCAGGTATTTCTTTTAGCGGGGCTTTAGGCTTAATACCTAAATCCACATCAGTTTTCGATATTTTTGTAGTATTGATTTTGCCAAGTTGATAAAATGTATAACTAAAGGCTACTCCAGTAACTAATAAAACACTAACAAATATACTTAAAACGATTTTTATCCATAATTTCATTTTTTTCATATTTCCACCTTCTTAATTACTTTTTACATACAAAGTTTACTACTTATCCTGACATATATAATTATAATAAATATTCCTTAATTGCTTCTTGCCAAGTTCTGGTTATATCTCCAGTGGTTAATTCCAGCATATAATTTCTAAGTACTGAATATTCAGGTCTTTTTGCTGGCCTTTGCAATTCATCGGTACTGCAAGGCAAAACTTCTGTAGCAATACCTTTAAGTCTAAATATTTCTTTAGTAAATTCATACCAAGTGCTTTCTCCTTTACAGGTACAATGATATAGTCCATAATTCTTATCTTCTACCAGCTTTATTATAACTCTAGCTAAATCAACTGTACTTGTAGGTGTTCCCCTTTGGTCATTAACTACTTTTAACGTCTTATTAGTTTTGCTTAAATCTATCATAGTCTTTACAAAATTTTTTCCATCTCCATAAAGCCATGCAGTCCTAACTATATAATGCTTAGAATTAAGATTCTTAACTAAGATTTCTCCCTGAAGCTTTGTCTTACCATAAATAGTTTGTGGGTTTACTTCATCAAATTCTGTTAGTGATTTATTCAAATTACCTCCAAACACATAGTCTGTTGATACTTGAACAATTTCTGCACCAATTTCATTTGCAGCTGTAGCTAAATTTTTAGGTCCTATTGTATTTATCTTATATGCCATCTCTATTTCTGTTTCACATTTATCAACAACGGTAAGTGCTGCGCAGTTGATAATTACATCTGGTTTATTTAGATTTACAAAACTAAATACATCTTTTGTACTTGTTATATCTAAATCTGATGAATAAGTAAGTATTAAATCAATTCCTTTTTTCTCTTTATATTGATTAGCAAGCTCTCTACCTAGTTGCCCATTACCTCCTGTGATTAATATCTTCATAGTTTTTTCTCACCTATCTTTCTTAAGAAGCTCCTCTTTTTGCAAAAACGACAAGTATGGTTTTAATCATTATCTTAATGTCTAACCCCACTGACCATTCATCAATGTATTTAGTATCTAAATGCACAACTTCATCAAAATCCTTTATTGCGCTTCTTCCACTTACTTGCCACATGCCTGTTATACCAGGTTTAATACTTATTCTTCTCCTATGATAATTTTTGTAACGTTTTACTTCTTCTACTGTAGGGGGTCTTGTACCAACTAGACTCATGTCCCCTTTTAAAACATTAATGAATTGAGGAAGCTCATCAATACTTGTCTTTCTAATAAATTTGCCTACAGGGGTTACCCTAGGATCATCCTTCATTTTAAACATAAACCCATCTTTATTTTCATTTTGAGCATCCATATCTTTTCTCTTTTCTTCTGCATCAATATACATTGATCTAAATTTATATAGTTTAAAAATTCTACCGTTCATTCCAACTCTATTTTGAGCAAATATTATTGGTCCAGGAGAATCAATTTTAATAGCTATAGCTTCTCCAATCCAAAATACACTTGAAATAGCCAAGCCCACAATAGCTCCAATTATATCAATCACTCTTTTGATAAATAATTGAAATTTATTTAAGGAAACTGAATGGAAGGTTATCATAGGCAATGTACCTAAGCTAGCCACATTTACCCTTGAAAATTTTATTTCTACTAAATCTAGAATAACCCTAGATGTTATCCCCATTTCTTCTGCAATTAAAACATATTCTTGAATTTCTTTAAAATATTTTATTGGCAGTGTGAAATAAATTTCATCTATAACTTCATTCAACAAAATATCTTTAAAAGTTTCCTTATGAACTAAGACAGCACATTGATTTAAGCTTTTGCTTTCATCAATACCTATAAATCTAGCCACATTAACTTTAATATTAGTTTTATTAATATAATATTTGAATTGTTCATACATAGAGTTTGCCCCTATGACCAAAACCTGCTTAGTGCTTTCACCGGTTTTGATTTTAAACACATACAAAACTAAGTATTTTTCTATTAACATAACAATAATGGCTATTAGAAAGAAGTTAAAAAACAAAATTTTATTATACATATTTTCCTTAATAGCATACATTAATGCCACTATTATACTACTAGAAAATAAAGACGCCCCTAGACTATTCTTAAATATTCTATCATAATATGTAAAAGTAGTTACGTTGTACATACCATTTGCAGCCATGACAAATATCCAGATTGGTATATATATAATGATTATCCAAGAGTAATCACCTACTCCATTTAGTACTGTTAAATCCGAGCTGACAATATAAGCAATATAATATGCTAAAATTAGTGCTAATGCATCAGTAATAAGATGAAACAAATCAAAGAATGCCAACTTATTAGAATTATGCATAGTATTCCTCCTTCATATGCTATTAGGTGGGAGTTAATGTAAATCAAACTTATTTTATTTATAATATAATACCATGATTACCTTTTTTCTACAATATATTTTCTATTACACGCCTATGTTTCTACAAGTAATTACAAGTAACACCCCATGTTATCTTTTGCCCTGAAAACCGACAAAATATGTTCTAAAGTGTTTTTCTAGAAAATATTTTTTTGAGTGGTTCTCTTACTAACTGTTTTTCGTAATGGTTAGAACCAAAATTCCATATTATAATTGCATAGGCAGGTAAAAACACTACAATAAATATAATCATTGATACAATTGACTTTACAACAATGAATTTTAATATAACCAAACTTATTACTCCCGTTATAGTTATTGGAATAAGAAGTTCAATAAAGTTAATCCAATATCTCTTCATCTCAAGACCTACTCTAGAATAATATATATTTATTACTATTATGTTAATTAATGTTCCTGCTACCGTACCAATTGCACAACCTACACCACCATACATTTTTGCTAAAGGTATGCTAATCACTAAATTAAATAGTGCAACTATAATGTATAAAATGGATCGCAACTTATGTTTATTTTTTGCCTGTAATATTGAAATCCCCAGCACTTGGCATATAGGGATTATTCTAACGCACATAATCATTAATGCTATAACATATGCTTTATCATAATCTGTCCCTGCCCATTTAATAACAAATTGTTTTCCAATTAATATAAATCCGATAATTATTAATCCTACTATTTGCAATTGAATACGAGCTACTTTAATAAATAAATCTGTAATTTCTTTATTACTTTTATTCTCGGCTACCATCTTGAATACTTTAGGCAATAAAAAACTACTTATAACCACTGTAAAACTACTAAAATATTGATTAAATTTCATTGCAACTGAATATATTGCCACTTCCTTACTATTACTTACTATTCCCAAAATAATAGTATCTGTACTCCAATATATAACGTCAACAATTGATGCTAAAAATATGTAAAATGAATATGAAAACAATTCTTTTAGAATTGGAAACTGAAATTTCTTAATTATAACTTTTATTTTTAAAACTTTTAAACAATATATCATGGCAGCAATATTAGCTAATAGTCCTACAATTGCCGTAGCTAAAGTAAGCGCCACCGAAGTCATTCCATTGAATAGTATCAGCAAAGTGATTACCGGTGTAATTAATGTCATTATCATAGAAACAATCCTTACAAATAAGAATCTTTCATATGCTACAATAATGGCCTCAAATACCATAAATGGAAATGATAATGCTACATAAAAAACGGATATAAGCATCATTATTTCAACCTTATTAATTTCAATACCAGTTAACCCATTAGTAAAAATATACCTACTACTTAATGCAATTGGAATTCCTATTATTAATACAATAATAGCAATAACCGAATATATAACAAGAAAAGTACCATTTAATGTATATTCCTTTTCTTTATCATTTTCCACTCTGTATTTAGTAATATATCTTACAATTGCATTTGAAAATCCAAGATCCAAAAGTGTTAGATATGGTATCATAGAACCTGCTAGTGAATAAATTCCAAATTCACTTTGTCCTAGCAACCTGATAGTAACGGGAGTTATTACAAATGAAAGAACTATACTTATAATAGTTTGAACATATGATAAAACTACGCCTGCTTTTATTTGTGTTTTCATTTTCTCCTACCTTTAACAACCTTAAAATAAATTTTTCTTTTAATTTTATGTATGATAGATCTATTTTTTGGAGTTATTTTTGTAAAATTAATTTTCAATATCCAATTAAAAATATTATTATTTTTCCAAAGTTCTTCATCTTCTTTATATTTATTCTGTAATGCCGTCCATGATGATCCTGTTGCCTCTGTGATATTCCACACATACTGCCAATTTTCTTTAATATTTAAAATTGTATTATCTGTTACATTAAACCCATATTTATTGGGATCTATTCCTTCTGCAATTAGTCCCATAATCGTTCTACTACATTTTTCACATACACTACAGTTCTTTCCACCTTTAGATTCCCAGCACACTCTTATTGTAAACTGATATTCGTGATTTTTAAGGTGATCTCCAATAATTTTAATTTTATCCTGCCGGTTATTATCAAATCCCTCATGAACAACGCTGCAACTGCCCATTCTTACTTTATTATCTATATTAGGATGAGAAGCACATGATATCTCCGAATATACCGTACTAAGTGATGCAGGCATATATACCTGTTTTATTTTATAAATGTATGCAAATGGTGCAATATGTCCTATAAGTCCTATACCATGTTGGGCTCCGCGCCACCAGCCTTCATTCATGTACTTATAGAAGGCTCTATCTAATTCTGATTCATTAATAAATATACGGAAATTTGATTTAATTAATAAATTCTTAAGCCCTAGTTTTTCCCCAGAATCCACTACTAGCTCTTTAACCCTCTCCCATCCTTCTTCATCATCTAACGTAATATCTGTTCCCCAAAGAGTTACGAGCATAGGTTTCTCATTCAGTCTAGTAATTAATGTTGCAAAAGAATCTACCCCTCCACTAAAAAATGTAGCACTCTTTTGTTCATACTCATAGTTATAATCAATTATCTTATGTGCACTAAATTTTCCTTTTAGATTGTTCAACTTATGCCGATCAACATAACCGTGTTTAATTTCTTCAATGCATTCGTAAAAAGATTTGTCTATCTCGTTTACAATTATTTCTGAATCACTAAACCAAGCAATCGGAAGCAAGTTAGTTAAAAGCGGAATTATTGCTATTCCTTCCGGTACATCCTCTATGTTTTCTCCATATTCTACAAACATGTTAACTTTAAGATTAAAATACCGCTTAACATCACCTTGTATATCTAAAAAGTATTCTACCCTATCACCATGAATTTTAACCTTATCCACACTTATTACGCTTCTCTCCACAATAACATCCCCCCCCCGTAACCAAAAAAAATCATGTTATTCTTTTTTCATTTTACTAATAATCTTTTGATAGTATTCCATAGCAAATGAGCTGTCATATGGAGTAGTCTCACTGTTTCTAAGTTCCCTAATATCCTCTTCTATTTCATCTATATTTTCTACAAATTTGATATAGCTTAAATGTTTTAACCACTGGTAGGTCCCCTTAACTTTATGATTATAGTTACCAATAACTATACATGGTGTAGATGTTATTGCAGCAAAAACCATCCCATGCAATCTATCAGTAATGACTAGCTCTGCTTTTCTAAATTCACTAAATTTTAAATTTAATTCTTCTTCCCTTTGTTCACTTAGAATAGAATGATTTACAACAGTATCTGTAGTTCTTATATTATTATAATATTTTTGTACGATACTTCTAATGGAATTCTTTTCCTCATTGGTTAAAGTGCTCTCCATATCACTTCGAGTACACATCAATGCGCCTTTTCTTTGGATAGTTAAGTCTGTTTTATTTAAATACATAACAATATCAGGTGTTAATATTACATTATTATTTTGAAAACCCTGTTTCATTAAATCAAAGGATACTTTTTCTCTTGCAACTATAGTTAAACTTTTATGTTTATTATAGATTTTCTTAGAGATTTTAAGCTGTTTTTCACCAAACTTATCTTTCTTAAAATAGATTGTTTGTGGGAAAATGATAATATTATTATTAGGAAATTTCGAAATAATTTTTCTCCTTGCTTCCTCCTCCCAAAAATACTCGTCCCCTAAATTACCACCTCCACAAAATAGTAATATATCATTTTTGTTTGTACCTTTTCTTAGGGACTTCATATTTTTATTAATATCATCAGTTACAATTTCAATAATTCTATAATTCAAAAAATAGTCTTCAACTATTTTCCTTTCAGCATAAGCAATGGCATGATCTCCTAAATTACCATGGTTAGGAGTTCCAAAAATAAAAACTCGTTGTATATTTTTACTGTTATCATATAAATGCTTTGTTTCCACATATCCATTTATATACTCCATATAATCATATATTTTATTAGAAATAATTTTTTTTAAGTTTAGTTTCATTATTCTATTCCTACTTTTCTAATTTATTTGATATTCAACCTTTTTTAAATATAGATAAAAATGAATCCTTAATTTGATTCAAATAAATTATAATCGCAAATCTCACATAGTTTTTACTAATAATTGCTTTACTTAATTCTCTTATATAAAAACTGCTTTCGTCATTAAAATTTTTATGAAATTCATAACTGATCAAATACAATCTATCCACTACATTTTTAAATTTTACAATTCTATGATCTTTTTTTCTCAGATTAATAATTATAAACATTATTTTTACCAACAAGCCTTTATATTTCTGATAAAGCTCCTCTTCAAAATTGTTATAACTTTCTAGTCTTTTCATTTCATTTATCATATAGTTAAAACCATTTATTACATCTAAGGATTTACTACTAACATAATGAGTTATTGAATTTTCTCTTTGAAGATAATAATATCCCACATTATCAATTTGAACATATTTGTCTGATTTAGAAATTAAAATTGGTGTTGTAGCATAATCCTCGTGCCATAATCCTTTTGGATATCTAATAGTAAACTCAATAAATAATTTTTGTCTATATATTTTATTCCATGCCATATCTGTTATTTCATCTATAATACCTTTATTCTCATTTATTAAGATATCTTGATACTTTTTATTAGTTTTGTTATCCGGCTCAAAAAATACAATTTCCTCTTGTTTATAATAAAAATTTTTATAATCACATTCTACGATATCTGCATTTTTTAAAATTGCTGTTTCATATAAACTCTTGAACATATCAAGGTTTACATAATCATCAGAATCAACAAAGCCAATATATTCACCAATAGCTTTTTCAATACCAAAATTTCTAGCTTCACTTAATCCGCTATTAGTTTTTATGTACATTTTAACCTTTTGGGGATATTTATTTAGATAATCATCTATAATCACTTGACTTTTATCTGTAGACCCATCATTTACTATAATAATTTCAATTAGATCCAAAGTCTGGTTTACAAGTGAATGTAGGCATTTATCCAAATATTTTTCAGTATTATAAACCGGAACTATTATTGAAACTTTTATAATAATCACCTCTTAACAAAAAACTTTCTTTTTATTTTAATTATTGCTCTATTAATTTTATGTTCTAATTTACTAATTTCATTAAAATAATGACCATCTACAGCTACAAGCCATTCGTCATCATCTAATTCACAGCAATCTACTTGATGCATTCCATCTTTATTCCATTGTTTTTCAATTCCTGTCCCACTTAAATCCAATTTAATTACCTCTTCATCATAATCTTCAATTGTAAGTTTAGTAACCTTATGCATATTTACATTTTTACCATAGTAGTCAAGATCATTTTGTGAGAATCTTATAATATCATTATTAAACAGGATTATTCGTCCTGCTGGTCTAGCTTTACTAGAATCACCAACAATTAATGGGCTCTTAGGATGCTCTATCCATCCATATTTTAAGTTTTCAGAGTAATATAAATGCAAGTTACAATTTCTATTACCCTTTGAATCCATTTTTTCTGCAAATATCCAAAACTTATTATCATAAGTGATTATTGAGGCATCCCCATAGTTCCCCTCAATTAAATCTGTAACGCATTCCCATTGATAAGGAAAGCTTTTAGAATAATATAATTTTATATATCCAGACTCACCACACTCTGGAATCATATAATATTCTTCTTCATGTTTAAAAACATATGGATAGGATAAATGATATTTTTCTTTTAAAACTACTTTATCATATTTCCATTCAAGGCCATTCTTACTTGTTGCTAAGCCAATACAACCCTTTTGTTCTAATTTATCTAGTAATTCAAAAAACATATAATATTCATCATTTTCCTTTACAATAAATGGATCTGCAATAAACTCTGCTTTAATACCCCTAATGTCATTTTTAGTTAATACAGGTTCCTTAAATTTATCTGATTTAAGTATCTCCATTAAATTCTTACCTTTATAAGTGCTTATTGACCAAACAGGACTTACGTGTTTTTCTCCTTTAAACATATTCCCCCCCCTAAAAACAATTTGATTATTTTAGTTTTTTACGTTGTTTAACATTAAATCTCATAATTAGTATTTTAATTATTTGCCTACTAGAAAAATATTTATTAAATACAAATTTAGTATAATGAGTCTTTATTAAAGATTTAAATTCATTTTTTATTACTTCAAATTTTATACCTTGTATATTGTCCTTATTAGAATAATTAAAGCCATAATAGTCAAGTATATTATTCAAGAAATAATATTGATATTCCCCCTCATGCCTCATTACTAAATTTCTCTTTTTAAGTATATCACCAATCATTTCTACTGCTAATAAATGATCCTTCATATTTTTCACACTTAAATCATTAGTAGTTGATCCTGGTCTTTGTACATAATAATAATATTTATTATTAGTAAAACCAATTCTATTTGAATTAATTATTAAATCAAATACAGTAGGGATATCTTCATATTTCATATTTGTAGGATATCTAATATTCTCTTCCTTAAATAGTCTACTATGAAATATTTTATTCCATGAAAATCCTCCAATTGTATTACTTGTAAAAAACTCTTTTATACACTTATCTGAATCAATTATTTCTGACTCAACAAATTCAATATCATCCCCAATGATTTCAATACCCTTAGTATCTACCCATCTATATTTGCATATTAAAATATCCAAATCATATTTATTAGCTTTTAAATACATATCCTCAAACATATTCTTCTCAATATAATCATCACTATCTAGGAAAGCAATATATTTACCACTACAAACATCTAATGCATCATTTCTAGCAGCCCCCTGTCCTTCATTCTCTTTGCTTATTAAAATAACTTTATCATTGCCCGCATATTCTTTTATTATACTTAAACTATTATCCGTAGACCCATCATCTACTATAATGATTTCTATATCCTCTAATGACTGCAATAGAACACTTTCAATGCATTTTCTCACATATTCCTGTGTATTATAAACAGGGATAATCACACTTATTTTTATTTCCTTAGACATAATGAGCACCTACTTTAATTATTTTGTTATAATTAAATTTATTCTTTCCCAATCATTCTTTTTCAATCATTTTTTTACCTTGTAATAAATTTTTACAAACTAATTAGTTCCTCTATTGTACTAATTATTGCTTTATAATTAAAATTATTTTTTGCCGTTTTACTTTTTTCTTCATAATAGTCTAATTTATTTCTATTTTCAAATATATAGTGCAAGGCTACTTCCAATCCTTCTTTAGAGCTCTCACATAAAAGTCCATATTCTCCATTTTGCAATATTTCTCTCGGTCCCGTTACATCCGTCGCTATAACAGCTTTACCCAGAACCAAAGCTTCCGCCACAACAAGAGGATATCCTTCCGATCTGGATGAACATACAAATAAATCTGCTTGCTTTACATACGGATAAGGATTATTCATAAAACCCCTTAATTCAACACTTTTACTTACTCCTAACTTATCTATAAGCTTTTCTAAATTAGAACGTTCATTTCCCTCACCTAATATCACAAGCTTATGTGGATATTGTTTTACTAGTGTAGAATGTGCCTTAATAAGGCTATCATAACCCTTTTCTACACTTAGTCTTCCCACAGATACTACAGTAAATTCGTTATATTCAACTTTAAACTCCTCAGATTTTTTTAAAATTTCTTCTGTAACTATAGGATTAAAAATTATATGTTTATTAACTTCATTATTTTTAAATAGTTCACTGAAAGCATCTTTGGCATCCTTTGATACAAATACTAAATTATCAAACTTATCATAGCATTTACCTTCTTCATTAGTCCTATACAAATCCTCAGTCCAATGAAACTTATGTAAATCAGCATGTACCCAAGCAATTTTTTTACTTCTTACATTTGTGGAATTCGCAATTAAATTTGTTGCTCCACCTTCCATAAATGCCACTTCAACATCATAAGTTCCTTTTATGTATAGTTTGTAAATCAATTTAGGGGCATATTTAAGTAATTTACCTATAATTGTATTTGCATTATTTGAATGAAACTTTTCAGTTAGAAAATTCAACTTAACCCTTTTATTAACCTCTTTAATGTACACTCCATTTTTTTGAAAAACGAAAAGGCTTATATCAAACTTTTCATAATCTATATTATTTAAAATATTTACTAAAACTTTTTCGGCTCCACCACCGGCTAGGTTAGGCATTACAAACAGTACTTTTTTTTTCATAATATACTCCTTTTATTCCTAAAATTAAGCAATTTTAATATTTACTTTATTGGTTTTATACTTGTTTTCTAGCTTTATTAATATTCCAGACAATGCCCAAAAGAAAGACCCTATTTGAATTGTATTAAACCCACTATTATAAATTAGAGTTATTAAAATACAAATTATACTACCCATGTATGCAAAAACAAAAATCCTATCTTCATAAGTTATATTTTGCTTGTATATTTTAATACTTTTAAAAAACATATTTGCTAATATTAATACAAAGAGAGCTAGCCCTAAAAATCCATTTTCCAATTCATAGTATGGTATAAAAAACCAATAATAATTTAACATATAATATTTTTTATAATATTCACCTTGTAAACTTATATTTTGACTTGGTGATGCATTTCCAAGTCCAACTCCAAATATTTTTTTAAAATTATCCGTTAGAATAATATCATTAATATCTGATATCCCACTGATCCTGTTTACTGTTTGTCTAGTTGAATCATAGGAACCAAATAATGATTTATTAACATATTCTATAGAAAATAACTCGTCCACACTTGCAAAGTCATTATATACTTTCAAATAAAATCCCATTAATATAGCTACCATAATTGGGATCAATATGCCTAAGGTTATAATTTTTTTCCTTTTTATTTTAAATTCATTATAATTAAATAATGATAATATTAGCATTATATATATCATAATAGGAATATAAAAAAAAGCAGCTTTAACTGAACCTAATATAAGTTGAATAAATATAATAATCAAATAAAAGATTAATGAATATATTTTCATTTTTTTATGAATATAATTAGAAAGAAAAAAGCAACAACAAATCATTAAAAATATTAACATTAACCCAGTACCGCTAACTCCAAAGAATCCTGAAACATTATCCATATCGGTGATTGTGTAATATTCAAATAGAGTCACTATAAATTCAAGTACAACAAAATACTTCAAATATTTTGTTATACTTGAATAATCTACTTTAATATCTAAATACTGAAAACCTACAAATATAATAAAATATCTATATATGTTTCGAATCCCCCAAGAAAACTGTAATAGTGAATAATTATTTATAGCAAATGAAATCAAATGGCAAAGCAAAATTAGTAATATAATATTTAATATACTATTATTTATTCTAATTTTATATTTTACAAATGAATAAATTATCTTTATAAATATTAAAAGTGTTAATGCATCTGGAATATATTGAATCATCTGGGGAAGGTTTAAATTGAATATTAAAAATGCATTAAAGACAGAAACAAATATGGTTGTAAGTAATAAGATTTTATCGTTAGTCATTAGAATTATCATTGCAGTGACTAAAATCACTAATAAGTTAAATATATTCAAAAAATCAATGTTTAAAATAAAGCTAATTGAAAAAATCAATCCATAAATAATAATCAAATATTTTTTTTTATTTTCTTTAAAATTCATATAATACCTTCCTATCTATACATAAGTTTTTATATTCTTTCTCCAATTGAAATTAATGTAGTAACCTAGCACCATTTAATTACTATTTCTGCAACAATAAATTATTTCTATATTATAACATCTACTCAGCTTGAGATACAATATAATCTACAAAATAACCCGTAAATCCTTCTATATTTTTAGTCTTTTGGACACGATTATACACAAATTTATAAATATAATATATTCCCAAATTTAACTCTTGACTAGCTAATATATATATGGTATATTCAAATTACTAAATATTGTATATATATTAGTGTAAATTGAATATAGTTGAGTAAAACTATTACCGATAATAGCAAACTTATTGAAAAATAAGGACGCAAAGCTATAGGGCCTTTCGCACGAATGGCAGCCTAGCCACCGAAATAAGAGTTTTTGTTTTTTTGGAAAATATTATATACAAGTACCATAAAACCTTTTTTTACCGACAATAGCAAACTTACTGAAAAGTAAGGACGCAAAGCTAAAGGGCCTTTCGTAAGAATGGTAGCCTAGCCACCGAAATAAAAGGAGTGTATTGATATGTTAAAAAGAAGTTCAGTAAAATTAAGTTTGGTGATGATATCGATAATGCTATTTACTAGTACAAATGTTAATGCTGCTACAAATTACAATAATCGTATAAGCCGTGTTACAAAATCCACTAATAGTACAAGTCGTATTACAAAGTCGAATAATAGTACAGCCCCTGTTACTAGCACTATTTCTTATAACAACTCAATAAATATTAAAGATTTCGGTGCACATTCAATTGATGAAGTTGGATATTCTAAATTTGACAGCAGTGTAGCAATCAATAAAGCTATACAAGCAGCTAAAACAAGCGGTTCTACTTCAGTAGATTTTGGTAGTGGTAGATATTATGCAAAAGATATAACTCTCGAAAGCAATATGACCTACTTTTCATCTACTAATTCTGCAGAATTAATATCTTCTCCCGATATTAAAGTATGGGAAAGTATCTTAACTGCTGAGAATAAAACACAAATTGTTTTGAAGAATTTAAAATTAAATGGAAACTGGGATGTTGTTGCTGGAGATGACATGAGTGGTTCTCCTCTTGTAGCATTCACCAAAAGTGATCATATAACTATTACCGACTGTTATTTATATCATAATAAGTACTTGGCAATTCTACTTCAATTTAATTGTGACTATATAACAATAAAAAACAATACAATATATGATACAGATTGTGGGATACTTACAGCCCATGATGCTAGCAATAATCTTACAATAGATAACAATTTAATATATGGAGATAAATATCAATATTCAGAGCCAATTGCAATCTTTAATACAAACGCTAAAGGGCTAGCTCATGATATCACTATAACAAACAATACTTTACATGATAAAAAGTATGCAAGTGGCATATTAGTTATGAATGCAACAAAAACTCTTATTAAAGGTAATACAATCTATAACACTGATCAGGGTATATGTATTGGAATGTCTAGAGATCTTGAAGACATAACTAACGCCGTTTCTAATAAAGTTACTATTACAGATAATAAAATAAATAATTGTATCTCAGGTGGTATTATAGCAGAACTATCAAATTCATTGATATCTAAAAATATAATATCTGATATAATTGGAAGTGGTATTACTCTTACTTCCCGTGGTGATGGGTTATCTAGTAGCAACTGCATAATTATTAACAACACATTAACCAATATTAACTCCAAACTAGGGCAACAAGAACCTGCATTAAGACTTCAGAATAGCTTGAACTGCACAATCGATAAAAATACTGTTAGTGATAACAGAACCAAAGCTATGCACTACTTTGTAATACAAGTACAAGGATCTGCATGCAACAATAATATTATTCAAAATAACACTAATCTAGGAACCACAAATAAAGATGGCTATCAAATATATGTACAAGATGCAAATAGCACTATTGTAAGAAACAATAAAGCCACCTTTTTAGATCAAGGTGCAAAAAAAGATAATACATCAATAACTTCAACAATATTCACTAATATGCTGACTGCGAAACGTTAATATTATACCAATCAGTTTTAGATACATATATATGAAAATATAAATACAGAGAACAAGCGAAAAAGTTTAAAACTTTTTCGCTTATTCTCTGTCTAACTCTACTTAACAATGGAGTTTATATATGGCTGCAAATTATTTAATACTATGTTCTTCCAATTATAATCCTCTACTGATTTTACTATTTCGCAAGAATTATAATTTTCATAATTATTTATTATTTTATATAATCCATGACAAAATTCTTCAGGAGTATCTTTTATAATTACTCCATTCACTTCTTTTACGATTTGTGCATTTTCAAATGTGTTTGTAGCAAGGCATGGTAATCCTGCTAGTAAATATTCGAAGGTTTTTGTTGGGGGTTGGAAGTTAAAGTACTCAGTAATTGGGACATAAGATATTCCTATATCTGCCTTACTGACAATCTCCATAGCACTATTGTGATCCAATCTTCCATGAAATCTAATAATATCTGATAATCCAAAATCATATATATATTTCTTTATTAATTCTTCATCCTCTGAAATATGACTATCTCCAATGATGTCATAAGTAATGTCATAATCTTCATTACTATATTTATCCATAAAGTATTTTATTCCTATTACTGTTTGCCATATATTTCTTCTAAAAAGTGTGCCAACATAGACAGCTTTAAGATTTTTACCTTTTGGCTTTTCTACTGGAATCTTTTCACTTTTTAAATCTAAATCCCCGCCTAAAGGTAACCAATGAACAGTCTTTGTTTTAATGCCTATTTGCTGTTGTAATCCTTTTGAAATAATAGAAATGTTTTTAAATATACTACATTCTGCCTTTAATAAAAAATTCATTATCTTTCTTTTTATATAATTTGTACTTATTGAACCAGTCCTTATGTCAACATTATAAACAAATTTATTGCCTACAAATAATTTAACAATACTGCACCCTATGAAATAATCAATAAATATTACATCTGGATTAAACTTATCTGCCAACGTTTTTGTAGATTTTATAAATTTTATTCTTTTCATATATTTATTATCATTCTTTATGTATTCAACTTGTATGTTATCTTTTACTACTTTAGGTAGTCCATTATCTACACATACTACTCCGATTTTATATATGTCACCTAAATATTCGCAATACTTTGAAGTATCAATAAGATATCCAAACTGATTATTTGATAAAATTAATATTTTTTTCATAACTATAATAACAACTTATTATATATTTTTTCTATTGCAATTAAATGAGTATTACTATTATAATTCTCTTCAACTGCTTTTCTACCATTCTTGCCCATTAATATGCATTTTGAGTCATCATCTAACAATTCCATTATTTTTTTACTTAGTTCTACTTCATTCCCACTTTGAAACTTCACTCCATTTTCATATACTAATAACTCTGGTATGCCGGCAATATCAGCGCCAATTATAGCTTTCCCGTAAGCCATACATTCTAGCATTGACATTGGTCCATTTTCATACCATTCTGATGGTATGACCATGAATTTACTATTACGTATTAGCTCTTTAAGCTCTAACCCACTTTTAAAACCTGTAAATTCAACATTCTTCACTGAATTTCTTTGTACATAATCTTTAAGTTCCTTTTCCAAAGGACCAGTTCCAACAATAATTAATTTTGATTTGTTTATATTTCGCATGGCTCTTATTAATGTAGATATGCCTTTTTCTTCTGATAGTCTACCTACATAAATAAAATAATCCTGAAATTCATATTTAGGTTCAAAGTCTGAAGCATTTATAAAATTAGGTATATGTACTACTTTCTCTTTGGGTATCCCAAATTCAATTAGCTTTTCTCTATAAAAATTACTTGGTGTAATAAACATATCAATCATATCATAACTCTTTAATAACTCATGAACATAGCCTTCTATAACATTAACCAAACTAAATAGCTTAGAGTCCTTAACACAATTATTTACAAAACATTTATAATATCTTTTCCCTTTACATTCTTCGCAAATTCCCTTGCTATTGAACATTTTATAATTTAAACAAACTGATTTCAAATCGTGAACAGTATATGCTATTGGTATATTTCTCTTTTTAAGCGGATATAAAATAGATGGACTTAATTGATGCTGAAATATATGCAAATGTGCGATGTCCGGATTTGTATCTTTTATAATCATGCTAATATTTTTTTTTGCATTAAAATTGAAGATAATTTTGTATGCATTTTTTATTTTTGTTATAAAATTTGTATTCATATATTCTATATTGTTTATAAAATACTTTTCATATGAATTTTTGAAATTCTTTACATCCTTCATAGATAATGGGATTACAGTATGCCCATTTTTCTCAAGCACCTCTTTTAAACCAAAGTAATAGGTTTCACTTCCGCCTTTTATATAATAAAATTTATTTACAGCTAAAATCTTCATAGATCCCCTCTCACAAATGAAAATAACTCTTCATATGCTTTAACTATCTTGTCCCAAGAATATTCTTGTCTAATTCTTTCCTTAGCCTTTAATGATATTTCATCTATAAATTCATCTTTATGATTATCTACTTCATCAATTAGTTTGCTCAAATCCCCTAAATTTTTATTAAAATAAAAGGCTCCATCTTTACCTACTTCTTTATTAAAGTTTACGTCTAGTAAAAGATTAAGTGAAGTTGAAGCTAATGCTTCCAGTAGTGATGGATTAGTTCCTCCCACTTCATGTCCGTGTAAATAGCCATAGGCTTCTTCTCTAATCTTTTTTAACAATTGGTCATCGTAAACAGTTCCAACAAACTTGACTCTCTTGTCCCCGGTAAATTGTGTGGTTATTAATAATTTATCGTAAAATTTGTTTTTCTCTACATTAGTTATTATAACTAAATCCCTTTTAGTCGAAGATTTCATAAATTCTCTTATAATAACTTCATAATTATTTTCTGGTACAAATCTCCCTACTATTAAATAATATTGTTTTTTATCAATATTGTAATCATTTAACCATTTCACTAGCTTTTGATCATTACCTTCTAATTTAGATTTTTCTACATCTGCTCCGTAAGCAATAAAAACAGTCTTAGGCTTATACTTTTTATATTCAGTTTTAATATAATCCTCAATACCTACAGAATCACATACTAATAAATCCGCGTGCTTTACCATTAATCTTTCAGAAAGTTTCCAATACACTTTTATAAATCCATTCCATTTAGTTCTCTTCCATTCAAGCCCGTCCGGATTTACATAAACCTTTATACCTGATTTCTCCAATCTTTTCTTGCATAACCATAAACATGGTCCTATCCTACAAGCTAATATACAAATTACGCAATTAGACAAGTTATTTTGCTTTATATATCGTTCACACTTTCTCAATGCATGTACGTCGTATAGTACAGCCTTAGCACTTCCAATATTTATTCCTTTTATATTAAAACATCTTGCTCCATTATGTTCGAATTCATTTTCATTGTCACTTAAACATGCAACATGATATTTAATATTATTATTTTTTTTATGAAAAGTAAGCTTATCCACAAAAGTTTCGAACCCACCATATTTTGCAGGTATACCTTTTGACCCTATAATAAAAATATTTACCATGTTTTGCACCTCAAACTATTTATTTTTTCTTCCGTAATAATTCAAAAAGAATCTTTTTGAATTCAAATCTGTTTTATTAAATACAACCCCAAGAATATTCGCACTTACTTTGTCCAAAATTTCTTTTCCTTGAATAGCATTTTTTTTATCAACTTCACCTACACCAACTACATATACACATCCATCAACATATTTTGATATTATTTGAGCATCGCGTACCATTGTTAAAGGTGGTGTATCAATTATAATATAATCAAATTTTTCTTTTAATTTGTGTAAAAAGCTACTTAGTTTATCTAAGCTTAAAAGCTCTGCATAATTTATAGTTTTTGGTCCTGATGGAATTACATATAGTTCATTTTGATTGGTAACCCATTCTATTTCATCAAAGATCATTTGTCCGAGTAAGATATTTGATAAGCCTTTTTCGTTTGAAAACCCGAACAAATTATGAATGTTTGATTTCCTTTGATCACAATCAATAAGAATTGTCTTCTTTCCACTCTCAGCCATAACAACAGCAAGATTTGAGGCCGTTAAAGTTCTGCCTTCATTAGACCCTGCACTTGCTATCATAATAATTTTCAGTTCTTTCTCAAGAGAAGAAAGCTGAATATTATTTTTTAAATTTCTATATGCTTCTGTAATTAGTGATTTAGGTTTACTTATACTTATTATTTGGGGTTTGGTCATTCAAAACACTCCAATCAACTAAAATATCAATATGCTATTTTGTTTTATATTTTTGTATGTTACCTATTATTGTAAGTCCCAATTCTTCTACAATATCATCTTCACTTTTTACTGTTATATCCATATAATTCATTATAATCAAAATAATAATTGAAGCCATTAGTCCCGCTATAAACGAAATAGCTGTATTACGTATATTGTATGTAGAAACAATGATTGTAGGTTCTTTGGCTTGATCCATAATTTGAACTTTTCCGTTTGGATAAAGTCTTTGAGATTCTTCTAAAAAGGCGCCCGAAACTGCATTTATAATATCAAAAGTCTTTTTTTTATCCGTAGATATAGTTTTTATTTTTAATATTGCAGTATTGAGCTGCATATTAACCGTAATGGATTTATCAATTTCTATAGAAGACACCGCTCCATTTAATTTTGCACTAGCCTTTTCAGCCACTGAGTTGGATTTTGCAATTTCTATATACGTTTTTATTAAATTTTGATTATTTGTAGCATCACCTTCTGTACCTATAATAACAGTTTCATCTGTGAAATAAGTAACCATCCCCGAATTAATACTTAGTTTAACCCCTGATATAGTTGATAATAATGTAATTAGTATTATAATCCACTTGCCTTTATTGATAATGTTTGTATATTTCTTCATACTAAACTTTATTTCACTATCCACCTATATTCCTCCTATGTTATTCAAAACTCAACTCTATTATTTTTGAAAAATGCCAGATTTTTATCCTTGTCAGATAGAGAAACTCCCTTTATACCTTCTAATGGCCATTCTATTCCAATCTCATCGTCGTCCCAAGCAATTCCACCTTCAAATTCAGGATGATATAAATTAGTACATTTATATATAAACTCAGCTTCCTCAGAAATCACCAAGAATCCGTGTGCAAAACCCTCTGGCACATAAAACTGTTTCTTATTTTCTCCACTTAGAACAACTCCAAAGCACTTCCCAAATGTTACTGAACCTTTTCTTAAATCAACAGCCACATCAAAAACCTCACCGCTAAGCACTCTGACTAGCTTTCCTTGAGGAAATTTTGTTTGAAAATGAAGACCTCTAAGCACCCCTTTTTTTGATTTAGATTGATTATCTTGAACAAAAATCATGTTTAATCTTGCATTTTTGAATTCTTCTTGATTATAAGTTTCCATAAGATAACCTCTATTATCTCCAAAAACAGAAGGCTCAATTATATATAAATCCCTTATGGTGGTTTCAACAAATTTAAGCTTACTCATGCTTTAACTTATTCTCCTCATACATTTTTTCATAATAATTTTGGTATTCTCCTGTTGTTATATTTTCAATCCAGTCTTTATTTTCCAATTACCAATTAATAGTGCTTTTTATTCCAACCTCAAATGTAGTTTCAGGGTAAAATAGCCTGTTACACCTAAGAAACCATAAACCTCATCTGTAGAAACTTGAAGAAACTTAACCTTTTCTTTCCAAATTCCACTTTCCTATGCATTTTTTGCACAACTTAATAAATTTAACGTTCCGATTACATTAGTTTGATCAAAAATCTCAGGATTTTTTATACTTCTATCCACATGAGATTCTGCTGCAAAATTAATAACTTTATCAATTTCATAATCTAAAAATAACTTGTCCACTAATTCTTTATCACATATGTCTCCCTGAACAAAAGTATAATTTAGATTATTTTCAATTTCTCTAAGGTTTTCTAAATTTCCTGCATAAGTTAACTTGTCTAAATTTATTATTCTAACATCTAAATATTTCTTTAGAGTATAAAGAATGTAGTTTTATCCTATAAATCCTGCTCCACCTGTTACTAAATAAGTTTTCATTGTATTCCTCCAAACTTTATACCCGCTTTTTAGCAGTTGCCTCTTTGTTCACTTTTTCATATTCTATAGCAATACTCATTAAATAATTTCCATATCCAGTTTTTAAAAGTGGTTGTGCTAAAACCTCAAGCTTTTCCATTGTTATCCAACCTTTTCTATAGGAAATTTCTTCAAGGCAGGCTATATATGTACCTTGAGTACTCTGAACCGCTTCTACAAAATTTGAAGCCTTAAGCATTGAAGCATGAGTCCCTGTATCAAGCCAAGCAAGTCCTCTTCCAAGTAGATTTACCTTAAGCTTTCCTTCTTCCATGTAAATTCTATTTAAGTCGGTAATTTCAAGTTCTCCACGCTCGGAAGGTTTTAATTTTTTAGCTTTTTCTACAACAGTATTATCATAAAAATAAAGTCCAGGAACAGCATATTTCGACTTTGGAATTTCAGGTTTTTCTTCAAGCGAAATAACATTGCCATTAATGTCGAACTCAACTACACCATAATCATTTGGATTTTGAACATAATATCCAAAAATTTCTGCACCGTTTTTTAATTTTGATGCTTTTTTAAGAACCTTTGTGAAACTTTGTCCCCAAAAGATATTATCGCCAAGTACCATTGCAACACTATCTTTTCCAATGAACTCTTCTCCAATTATAAAAGCCTCAGCTAATCCATTGGGCAATTTTTGAACAGCATACCGAATATTTAAACCAAGCTCACTACCATCTCCAAATAATTCTTTAAAACTTGGCAAATCTCTTGGTGTGGATATAATTAATATCTCTCTTATACCAGCTAACATTAACACAGACATCGGATAATAAATCATAGGTTTATCATATATCGGAACTATCTGTTTTGATAAAACTTTTGTTACGGGATAAAGTCTAGTCCCTGAACCTCCAGCTAAAATGATACCTTTCATAACAAAATCCCCTCCAAATCAAAATGTCTTAGTTTTTACTAATATTTAATACTCTTTTATCATTTTTTTCAAAATGATACTTGAAATATTTGAAATTATACCTATTATATTTATTGAATTAAAATTTTATTCAAATGCCATATATTTACTATTGGCTGAATTAATAATATTATTTCTATATTATAACATCTACTCAGCTTGCAATACAATATATAAATACTATTATACAACTATATATTGCTGGTTGTAGAAACTCATCTATATTTGTCCTTCTAATGAATTTTCCTACTTTAGTTATTCTCGGTCATCTTTTATTTTAACATAAGTTTTGACAAATTATTTTATATTTATAGAAAATAATTATTTACTTTCATTGTTTTTTTTCGTATTGTGACATATACTCTATTTATAACTTATATGTCAGTTTATTGTTATTAATAGGGGGGATTTAGTCTTTATGCTTAAATTTATAATTATCGCAATTATATTAATAATGATTTATATTATTTTTGCTGGCTTAATGAAAGCAGCAGGTAAGGATACACCAACAATGCCAGATAATAACCATGATAAAGACAAAGATAATTAACTTTTTAATAAAAAAGCTACCGAAATATACTTCAACGGGTTTGATTTTGAGTTGCAAAACCTATAAATAACATGCAAAATAACATACAAAATAGCATATTAATTGTTTTAATAATTCAACTAAAAATGTAATATTATATTAAAGAGTTGTAAATAAAGTAAGAATTTGTTAAACTTATTAAGTGAGTTGTTACAATTCGTTGAACAACCTATAAATATTAAAATCTAATTTAGGGGGTAATCATTTTGGAGAATAATAACGCATGTAGTAAATGTGGTTCAATAGAAAGAAAAAAGGGTAAAATATCTGGAATAGCAAGTTTACAGTCCTTAGATTCAAGAACTGGATTAGGTGGTTCCGAACTTATCGTTGAGTTTTGTAAAGATTGTGGTGAAGTAACAAGCATAAAAGTAAAAAATCCATCTGCAATTAAATAATTTAATAGGGTGTTGATACATGATAAAAAGGTTCTATTTTGAACCTTTTTTATTTTTGCTTAATTTTATTTAAAGTATAAAATATCATAAACAGTATAAATCTTATTTGCAATTCCAAGTCTTTGAGCAGGTGTCTCATATTCTCCATTAAGTGTCTTAATTTCTTGACAGAAGTTATAGTATGTTCTTAATATTGTAACAGCAAACTGTGCATACTTCGGATTAATATTAGCGTATATATAGCTCTTTTCTGTACCTCTTGCAGTTGATAAAGGTCTCTCCAATATAGATAGACTTCTCCTTATTTGTTGAATGAAAGCATTGGTACTACGACTATCAACATTCATTAACAGATTTGAAATATGGTTATTATCATAGTTTGTTAAATTTGTAGTACAATCTACCATCCTTACTCCTTCGTCAACGTGAGGCAATGGGTGGTGAATGGGATTTTTTGCCCATACAGGATACTGTTTGCCATTACTTTCTGTATAATTATAAAAGCTATGTGTATTCAATTGTTCAGTAAGCATTAAACTTGCAAGATGTGATAATGACAGATTTTCATATCCATTACGCTTTCTCCACAAAGTTAAATTTTTTCTTGATTCACAATAATCTTTGTAAGCTTCTTTTCTTTTACGATTTCTTTCAACTTTACATAAGAAATGATGTGCCTCATTATACTTAATTTCATTAGCGAATATTCTATATATCGAAGTTATAATTGAATTGTTGTAAATGGCAAGTACTTTCCGTGAAATTTAGGAAATTAATTTCCCTGAATAAATCCCAGTTAATAATTTACAGTTAAGATAATGATTGTCTATGTTCTAATCTATAACTTTTGCCAGTAATGTTAAAAAGTTCACATTTATAAGTCAGTCTATCCAATATTGCAGTGGTTAAAGCAGGGTCACCTAGTAATTCATTCCAGTCTTCAAATCCTTTATTTGATGTGATAATTATGGATGTCTGCTCGTAGAGCTCTGATACAAGTTTAAAAAACAGATTGGCTTCATCACGTGTTATGGGGAGGTACCCGACTTCGTCGATAATAACGAGTTCTGAGGAATGAATTTTATTTACTTTGCTCTTACTTTTCCTTGATATATCAGCGGTCTTTAGCGCGTACATTAGATGATCCATCGTTGTGTACGTAACCCTATAGCCCATCTCAATAGCTTTGTATCCAAGAGCAACTGAAATATGTGTTTTGCCAACGCCTGGCGGCCCCAAAAAAATTAAATTAAAGATGTCGTCTATCCAATCCATATCAAGTAGTCTGTTGATTTTTTTCTTGGAAATTGATTTTTGAAAGTCAAAATCAAAATTATCCAAAGTCTTTAGAGCTGGGAAACAGGCATTCTTTAAACGTATCTCCTGTGCCCTTTTTTCTTTAGTCTTTATTTCTCCTTCAAGCACTGTTTCCAAAAATTCTTGATAAGAGCTATCCTTAAGCTCCGCATCCTTTATTAATGCCTCTACACACTGGCACAGATTGTAAAGCTTAAGTGTTTGTCCATGCTGCTTTAAATCTTCTATTTTGCTCATTTTTTATCCCTCCATTGCCTGTTTGTATTCATTGGTGTCTCTGACCTGTGTCTTAATATTTCTATACTTTTTAGGGATAGGATTAATTTGAGGCTGTTTAATATTTTCACAAGTCTTTTGTTTATCCTTCATAAATAATATTGTGTCATTAAAAAGGGTAGCACTGAATAAATTTCGTTTAATACAATAATCCAAAGAGTCACTTATTATTGCTGCGGAAGTAGCTGCAACGGATTTTTTAATAACACTTAGTTGATCCTTCATATATCTGGGTTTTAGCTCTTTTATACTGTTTAAAAACTGTATTGAATTGTTACCACCGCCAAGCAGAACTAAAACTTCATTATACATATCTTCAAGCTTTGTATCCCTCTGTCTTTCTGGATGAGTTATCTTTATTAACTTGCCTTTTTCTTTGCTTAATTTATGTTTTGTAATCAATATTTTCGTTTCTATATCAGTAATTATTACTAAATCACTGTCTACTTCAAGGTTAACCCTTTTACCTGGTGAGTACGTCCCTTTAGGCACACCATATCTGTTTTGTTTGTATAAAATAGTATTGTCTTTCCTTACAACATAGGTTAAACTTGTATTAGATGTTAATTCATTAATTACATTAGGTATCGGAAGAAGATGTTCCTTTTCTAGAGCAAACACTTCTTTTGGTATCTTTTTTGTTGTTCCATGTATCTTTCCATTTCCTGTCCTTTCAAGCCATGCTTGGCATTCTTCGTTAAATGTAGCGATGTCAGAAAAAGTTCTATGTTCAGCAAAGTTATATTTAACAAATTTAACCACAGCCTCAATTCGGCCTTTGCTAGCTGGATCAAATCCTCTGCATAAGTATACTTTGAATTTCATTATGTCTATGTATTTTTGAAATTCTTCAGTAAAAATGATATCTCCATAGTTTTCATCCACAGCTAGAAGTCTGTCTTGGTCATACACAATTTCAATAGGCATACCTCCTAAGTGTTTAAATGCAATATCGTGAGCTCTTATAAAATCAACGGTTGTAAAGGGCCTATCCATCCACAATGCAAACTTATATCTTGAGTGCGAAAGAACCATCGTGAAACAGTAAAGTTTAATTCTATTACCCTTATCTGTCTTAAGCCATATCTGTCCAAAATCCACCTGTGCTTGATATCCCATTGGAAGATCTTCAACTGCTTCATGCTGCCGCATATGCTTTCTTTTGGGGATATCATGCTCAGTCCTTATGCAACTTAAAAAGTTCCTAGCACTCCTATCAGTACAATTCATGCTTCCATACTTTTCTTCCAACCAGTCAAATATTTGTGAAGTGCTCATATCTGGATAATCCCTTAACCACGATATAATTTCTTCCTCATATTGGTCTAGCTTTTTAACTCTGTTTTTTCTCTTTTCCAGTAATTTAGCATATTCATCAGGTGTCATATTCCAATAATTTGATACCGTTTCAAAATCAATCGATAAATTTCTTGATGTCTGAGATTTATTAAATCCTCTCTCCTTCATTTCTTTAATTTCACCAAACAATTCCCATCCCTTCAATCTTTTCAATTCTCATCACCTCTTAAATACTATTGTACAGAAAAGGTGTTTGTTTTTGTGGTTATTTGGAAATTATTCAGGGTTCTTATTTTCCTAAATCTCATGGTTTTAGTTTACCACTTACA